>CANRWO010000013.1 GCA_947643615.1 uncultured Lachnospiraceae bacterium | reverse complement strand
AGTAAATGCAAGGGATACAGCGATTTTCTCTTTTACTAACTGTCAAAGATGGGATATTACCAGATTTACAGTCCTGAGTCAAAGAGGCAGGGGGCAGTCATCGAATAGATCATATGGACAGATATATATTCTTATTACGACACAATAATAACCTCTATGCCAGCTGTGGCATGGGGATTCTGCTTTTTTAAGGAGGAGGACACTATGGAAAGACCAATGACGACGCAAGAGCTGTTCGACAAGCTCCAGGACATCATGAAAGAAAAAGGCTTGCTCCCGGACATCCTGGACTATGGGATCGCTACAGACAGGCCTGTCCCGATCAGGGACTATGACTTCGACCTGAAGAACAACCTGGACTTTGGGGGCAGCGAAGGGATCTATCTGGACTTTTGGATGGAATATCCTGAGGATGGGGAACGGCACAGAAGCGGGCTCGGCACGTTCAAGACGTTGGACGATAGCAGGGAAGCCATGCGCACGATGGCAGTGCTGCTTGCTGACTTCATCATCGAGGTATACGCCTACATCAGCACCAATATCGACGACTTCACATGGACAGGCGTGGACGTCCGTGCATCCGATGGCAACGGGAAACCTCTTGAGTGGTGCTGTCCCTGCAGGAGCATGGAAGAGGCGCTGAAGAGGAAGGACGAGCTGCTGGAGAAGTACCTGGAAGTCTCTGTAAGGGACAATGCCACAGAAAGTGACGGTGTCCTGGCAGAACGGCAGAGGAGAGGGGGAAGAGGCGGTACAGAGGGGAAGCAGGGAGGTGCCGAAGGAAAGCGCCGCCGTGGCAGTGCGGCCGGAAAGGATGCCACAGGCGGGGACATGCTCAGGGAAGGAACCGGAAGGGTATGGGGAGCTGTTCCTATTCGTCCCTGAGATGGGGCAAGTCATCCGCATCAGCGAGGGCACTGGGGACAACCTGTTCAAGGAGGACGAGGAAGCAGGATATGTGGATTATATCATCTATGAGCAGCATGGGCTCAGCACCGGGATGCCGGTAGTGGACGGTGGGCAGGTGCTCCTGGAGGGCATGTTCAGGGATTTGTTCCGATGTACGGCTGACTGCATCCCGAGGGTGCTGGACATGGCATATGGAAATGATGCGTTCAACTGCGTCATATTGGAATAGGCGGGACACCGGAATGCAGGAGGACAGGACTGTATATCATGAGGGCATAAATCCCGACAGATCAAAGAGAGGAAATGGAATGGTCAGGTTAGAGGAAGGGAAATATATCATAGGGTTTGATGACGGCTATCAGCTCGGTAAGACAGCGAACTTTGTATTCAATAACGGCATACATAGGCTGGGGGCTACGGAGACGACATTGAAAGAACACTCCCTGTTCTATGACGGGGAGTACTTCAAGGTTGGAGAAGGCCGGGCAGCCATTACGGAGGATAAGGTATCAGATGACGATGCAAGGCTGCGCACCATGGCGGCGGCAGCCATGGAACTTGGGGGTGCAGGGATCCATAAGGCGGAGGTCGTGCTTGCGGTGGGCCTGCCCTTTTCAAATTATGGACGGGACAAGCCGAAACTGATTGACTATTACAAACAGCAGAACAGGCTGGGATTTTCATATGAAGGGGAAGACTATTTCCTAGAGATAGGGAAGGTGATTGTCTGCCCCCCAGTGCTATTCAGCCATCGCCACAAGGCTGGGGAATATGAAGGGAGACTACCTGGTGGTGGATATCGGCAGCAAGACCACAGATGTGGTGTATGTGCAGGATGGCCTGCCCATAGAGAGCAGGTCGATTACCATCGAAAAGGCCGTGGTGAAATGGATCAAGGAAATCCAGCGTGAGATGAAAGTGCAGACAGGAAAGGACATACCAGAACATGAGGTCATGAAGATTGCTCTGAAAGAGGGCAGCAACCTGCCAGGCGCCTATGCGGAGCTTATCCGCGGGATGCTGAGGGAGAAGATGAAGTCCCTGGAACTGGAACTTGCAGAGAGGGGATACAGTATGGACTATATAAACATCATCTATGTAGGCGGAGGCGCATTGCTGGCCCGTGACTATGCTGGCAAATACCGGGCACATACGGCTTACGACTGTGACCTGTGTGCAAACGCAAAGGGGTATGAGTTCCTTGCCAGGCAGATAGAGGGAAAGCAGGTGGTATGATGGCAGAGAACCAGAAAGCAGTATCTATCCGTTTCAACATGGACGACAGGGCTGACAGGGAGCTGTACCTGAAACTGGCGGAGAAATCGGGAAGCGCAGCCTCCCTGACGGCTTATGTGAAGAGGGTGCTGGAGGAGTATTTCAGCTTGGACATCAAGATAGCTGACAGACAGGAGTTCCATAGCCAGATGCTTGCAGCCATCCGGGAGGAGATGCGGTCGCAGGGAATGAAACTGGTGGGAGCGTTACTGGCGGGAATCGGTGCGACGGGTACGCCATCCATACAGCCGGTAACAGTGTCAAATATGGCAGAACTGCCTGAGGTATGTGACGGACTTCCGGAGAACCTGCAAGGAATCCTTGCGTATATCGGATAGGGACATCCATGGATTACGGCTCAATCTAATGACAGTCGAGATGCGGCAGACACTCCCGGGTGGGGTGCCTGTTGCATTTGTGGTGTAAAGTGTAGGCAATGTGCTGCAAAAAGGGCATTACGGAGGACTGTTTTAGAAAAATGATTGCATATCTGCAGCAGGATATAGCAGATGTGCAGCCATGAAATGGAAGACATTAGGTGAATCAGGGGGATGTTCATCAGGATGTTGCGTTTGAGGGTTGCTATTCCTCAGGGACTCCCAGGACTGCATATCCATATTCATACAGCAGGTCGTTGGTTTCAAAAATCGACATGTTCCTCTGAAGGGCGAACAGGATGATGGCATCGCGCCTGTCCCTGACATAGAGTTCCCTGTTCTCCGACAGCTTCAGCATCGTCTGTGCCTCTTCGGCAGAAAGCCGCAGGCCAAAGGCCATGGCAATCAGTTTATCCCGGGAGGGAATCTTGGTTCCGTCGAAAATCTGATAGATATATTTGCGGTCAAGGAGGGAACCGCGGGCGACATCGGCCCGGCGCATCCCCTTTTGGTTCAACAGCAGCCGCAGATGCTCGGGAAGGCTGCGGGGAATCATGTTCGCTTCATTCCTTTCCAGATAGGAACTGATACTTTTGGTATTTTTTAGGTCATCATTCAAAGCGGCGCTGATTGCCGTTCCCCGAAAATCCATGGCAGATATACTGGTGGAAGTGCTTGTAGTAGATTTATGATTGGCCATATTGTACCCCCATTTAGTTGGAATGCTGTATATGATGATTATAGAGGTTTTTAGATTGGATGGCAAGAAATAAAAATGCATATGTCTGCTGAAAGGTGAACTATATGGGGAGCCGTTTCTGTATGATAGAAGCAGAGACCGGCATTGAGCTTAGTTGGAAATGTGCATGCTGGGAGACAGGCTTGTGCGCCTGTGTTTGGAGATGGGTAGAGAGGCTCCCGTTTTAGGATATTGAATCAATGGAGGAGGTTTTAAAATTGGTAATGGAAGACAGAGAGACAAAGGATGATAATGGCAGATTTAAGGAGGATTTTTCTATCCGTATTACAGAAGCCATGCTCTATGACAGGCTGCATACTCTGTCAAATGAGTATTCTGTATCTGTGGAGCTGCTTGTCAATATAGCAGTGAAGAGGCTGCTCAGTGATATCGACTTTGTGCGGAACCTGCGGATGGGCAAGATAGATGGCGAATGACCCGTAGTCAACTGCTTTGGTCAGGATAGGAGAAGATGGTACGTAATACATTGATTGCCATCTGCTTGCGCTCCAGGGGCTGATTGTAGATTATCTGCTTGAACTGTTCCATGATGTTGGCATCGCTGTCAGGCACGGAGTCAGACAGCATATAGTCAACAGTCACGCCGAGACAGCCTACGAGCCTCACCAAAGTATCAAGCGTGAGGCTCCGTTCCCCTCGTTCGATGGCGCCCATGTAGGTGTCTGATATATCAATGGCTTCTGCAAGCTGAGCTTGTGTAAGGTTTAAACGCTTGCGTTCTTCACGGATTCTTTTTCCTAATTTTTTATAGTCCATGTCATTACCTCTTTTTGTTCTTTATTTTACTGGGAGATGATAAAATAAAGAATGTACTAATAGAGGTATTAATATTGACTAATAGAGGTATATGTGATAAGATTGTAATAAGATGCTATGACTCAGGAAATTTCAGTTATGATGTCTAAGGAATGATGTAGAAAGGAGAAAAAAGATGGCAACTCAAATTAGATGGAGATCAGTTTGCCAGTGGTGCGGAAGGCAGGGGGGTACTGCGTATGCGCCGGAAGGTAGGCTTCCTAGCGGTAATCCTAGTGTCCCTGGAAAGTGTAAGTCACATCCAAGTGGAAACCCTAATGCGGAACATGGGCCAAAGTGGCAACAGGGTTGATTGAGCGTAAAGGATAACCTATTTAGGCAGATTCCAGACGGGTTATCCTTTATTTCAGGGAGATATAATGACTAAGAAACATTCGACATTGCATAGAAAAAAGAGAAATATTTCTTAGTATGTAGTTTTTTCATATTATGAAAGATAGGAAAGGATAAATATGGCGCTTGTTGGGACTTTGTTGTTATTAGCGGAGGTTGCGACAGCTGTTAAAACTGTCAATGAAGGATTGCAAGAGGAGATTGCGCTTCCGAACACTCCATGGAAAGTTACGGATTGGTTTGTTTGGGAAACGATTAAGGAATGTAATGGATGGCGTATACAGCAAAATACGTTTACCAGACATTGCCGACTTGTCGATCCGGACGATTGGCGTCGGGCGTGGGGAACAAAGAACGGAATGATGGCAGTATGGAAAGAATTAGAGGATAAAATGTGAAATAAAGAACTTATAAGAGGATGTATGGACGATGGCAAAAAAACTGAAAAGAATACCTGTTGATTTAGTATCCTATATCCAGATTGAGACAGAAGCAATTGAAACATCCAATGACAAGATGATGATATCCTCCTACTGTCTCAGCAAATTGGAGATGGTGAACTGGTATCTAGAATTGTTGGAGGTAGGTTCTAAGAAGTATGTCGTTCCCCAGAGCAAGGAATATCTGAAGTCGGTCAGGGATCAACTTGTAGAATGCCATAAAGAAATTATGAGAACAAAAACGAAAAAGCCAGGCAACAGACCGATTATTGACATTAAATATCCAAAAGGATATGAAGGGTAATTTGTTAGCCAATACTTTATGTGGCGAAGGAATATTTGTGACAGTGATTAAAACTGCATAGTCACAAATCGGCATAGGGATTATGTTATGGAGATGAGAAAACATTGTGGCGATAATCTGTCAACAGGAACAAAAGAAGTTCAGCTTCTTCTGCAAGATCAGCATGGTTTTCCTGATCCTTGAAATAGCATTACATATCGTTGACTGGAAGTTCTGGGGAGAATTGAGTTATTTTTCCTGCTGTGCGGTAATATTGACTGGAATAGTATATATTATATTGCATCAGATCACATATTTTACTGGTAAGAAAATTGAACGTGTGATTAGCGTATTTTTCTATATAGGTGCTGCGTGTGTGATTTTGAAACTGATTTCACCGCTGATTTTGAAAGAAAATTTTTATGCAGGTATAAGTCCATTCATGGAAGTACATGGCATAATTATTTTTTGCCTGGACATTGGTATTATTTTGCTGCCTTTATCGATTGTAATCATGCTGGTGAAATTCAGGAAGTTAATTAAGTTTTTGAAATCTATTTTTTAGATAATTTCAGAATAGGCATTATGGGGCAAGGCATCCGAAAGGATATAGAAATAAACATAGGTTTGGAGGAATATATTGTTCCCCGGAGCAAGGCATATCTGGAGTCGGTCAGGGATCAGCTTGTAGAGTGCCACAAGGAGATCATGTGTGTAAAGCGTCAAAAGCCTGGTAAGCGCTCTCTCCTGGACATTGAATATCCCAAAGGATATGAGGGCTAATGTTGTTTGCAGCATATATTATGGAGCAGGTATTCTTATGGTAATAAGGTTAAGGAGAAAGGGCTATGAAGAATTTGATGACAGAACAGAATGTACTGAAAAAATTAGGCATCAACGATTTTGGACAGCTAAAGCGGGAGAACTGCATGCACTTTGCATCAATCCTTGATAAGATGGATCCGGAAGTAGCCCAAAAGGCATTGGAGCAATTTCCTGAATTTGCGAAAATATCTAAAGAAATACTATGTGAATATAGGGATATTATAGACAGAGGTATTTTGTCTAATGATGCGAGCATGAAAGCGGTATATGATGCTTATAATTCTATCATGGTCTCGCTACAGAAAGAGCTGGATAAGGACTGCTTGACCTTTGAAGAGAAAAAATACATTTTGGAAAAGATGGAGGAGATTGCTGATAAAATTGAAAAAAAGGATACAGAAAATAAAAAATGGATTGCGGGAATAGGAATAGTGGCTGGGGTGATATGTTGTGGAGTGGTAGCGGTATTAGCCGGTTTATTGGGTGGTGATACGTCTGTTAAAACCAAAGATTTGTCAGACTACGACCCTGATCCGGATCCTGCCCCGGAGTATCTTCCTTACGTTGACCTGGATTCTGTCTGACCTGGATTCTGTCCCTGGCTATGACTTTCCCGGAACCGGATGGGATTGACTTAAATTCTGCAACAGATATATCAAAAACAGGAAATGTCTGCTAGGAGGGGAACCTCATGGCGGGCATTTGTTTTATCTTATATATAGAAGAAACAGAACCGATGAAAGTGCATGCCAGAATCGTGTAAAGGCCTCCTGTAGATATATATTCTCTTATAATGATAAAGCTTATAGAAAGGAGACGCTTATGAAAAAAGAACCAGTGGAATCTGCAGCCGTGGCTGCCTCCAGGGAACCTGGCAGCAGTATGGCAGAACATCCGTATGGCAGCCTTGAGTGGAGGCTCATCCTGGTCAGAGAGGATAGACTATATCTGCACCGTAAAAAAGGACGATACGGTTCCTGACGGATAGGCAGTGCTGTTTGTGCTCAGCTGTTACATGGGAGATTCGCATACCAGTGAGGATTGGTACAAGTTCACCCCTGATGGCAGGGTGGGAAAATATCACATAGGTGGATATAGACAAAACGATACGGATGTCTGGGAGCTGTGAAGGGACTGTGCGTCTGAAAAGAATGAGGAGGAAACCATGAGGAAGATAAAGGAGCTAATCTATCGGATAAAGCCGCCATGTCCGGAATGCCCGTACAAACTGGGACTGGTGCATACGCTGGCCAATCCCTGCCCTGCATGCAGGGACAACGGCTACCGGACATTCGAGCGGTTCCAGCGGTTCGGGAGAGGGCTGCCGGAAAGGCCTGATGATGCAGGGGCTTAAGGATGGCGGCATCCCAAACTGCAGCGGCTGCCCTTATGTCAGCGCAAAGACTGGCGGAACGGCATTCAATGGCCAGGGGCTTACAGGAAGCCATCACAGGACAGGAGATTGGATGCCGGAAATCCATTTCTGTGAAAAGATCGGCGGCATGCCCTGTCTGGACGGAGGGTGCGGCGATGCTTATCAGGAGGAGTCGGAGGGCAGCCGACATCCTGGAAGGCAAAGGATGACCGCGAGGGAGCGGAACAGGAAGTACCAGAGGCATCTCCGGAAGCTGGCATCAATCAGTGAGAGGATGCAGGGAAAGAGCGCCATGTACGGCGGGGCAGTCCTTGTTGACAGGGAAACAGGCGGAGCGAGAAAGAAGCCTTTTTACAGGAGATATTGGAGGGGCAGCCACAACAACCGGTTCAGGTACTGGCGCAGGGTATCGAACCGGAAGGTCAGGAGATATAAAGGGGATGTCCATAGCGGAGGATTCTACAGGAAGATATCCGCTTACTGGTGGACTGTAGATTGATGGGAGGCAGAATGGAGGATAAAAGAGGGGTATAAAAGAGATATGTGGAGCAAAACGAAAAAAGCATTAATGGATAGGATGGCGGACAGCCTTAAAAAGCGTGTCAGGTACAATTTTGAAGTCTATACAACAAATAAATGCCGCTGGTGGAGTGAAGCACCAGTTTTCTACATCCATGTAGATGATGAACTTTGGTTTGCAACGAATCCCCAATACTATTGGAAGCAAACGGAATATCTTAATAAAAATGTGGATACAGGCCTCCCATACCATGAATATTGGGAGACTCATGCCAGGACTTTGCCGGATGCTGATAGCTATGCGTCTGAATACGGTCTTATGGAGGTAGATAATATGATGCTGTATATCCACCGGTACCTGAATGTCTATAATGTCAAAGAATGTCTGGACAGCGGAAATTATATTTTAAAATTGCTGGCCGTGCTCGACAGGAGGATTGGGAAACGGACGATAAAGCAATTGGTTGATGATATTACTGATAATCCAGAGTGGATCAGGAAATTCATCGTTCTGCGTGCTGAAAGCGAAGGAATATTGATTGAGGCTTGACTGTATAATGCTATTCCTAAGATAGAAAAGGTTGTCGATGATGGAGCCAACCGTTATATGTTGGAGGAGCTGGACCTCAGCGAAACCAGATTCAAGAGGGTTGCGGAGGCTTTTTTAAAGAAACTTAAAACTGCTGACAATGGCGTTGGGTTCACAGAAACAGAAGAACGGATAGATGAATATCTCCGTGAACACGGACACTATAATGATTACGGTTACTACTATGACAAATATTGCGGAAATGCTTTTGGCTATGAAGTTAGCTATGAGAGGAGGATGGCAGATGGGAGCTGGATTGAAAAACGGAGAGAGCGACAGGGAAGAACTGGAGCTGCTGATTCCATCCGAAACGATAAGGGCATATGTCAGGGAAACGGGGTGGACATTCACAGACTTCCAGAAAGCGGCTTTGCTGCATCGCAGAGGGCTGCTGCTGAAGGACGAGCATGCACACCTGAAGGCATTGGGAGACCGGACGGCTGACCATGTCCTGAAGGGGCAGACCGCGGAGTACCTGGAAGGAATGGAGAAGGGATTCCAGGACTTTAGGGAAAACAGTGGCAGGAACTGTATCTATGTGCTGAAAGTAAGGGAAGACGGCGGTTTCTGGAATAGGGATTATCTTGTCCGTGGATATTTCTTCGATTGGGAGATGGCTCTTGGATATGGGAAGAAGGAAAAGGAGCCATTTGAGATTGAAAAATATCTGGTGGATGGCATACATGAGCTTGAAGATGGCACATGCAGCCATGAATCGGTTGCAGAAATCCGGTTCGACAGGGATGGGGAAGCAGTCTGCTTCTGGAACAGTGGAGAGATGGCCGGTTTTGACAATAAACGTTTCGAGGAGGCTATTATCGAGATCCCGAATCCGTTTGAACGGGGCGACATCGTCAAATGCAAAGGAATGGACGGCCAGGAACTGTTCGGCATCGTGGAAGGGAGACGTGAGGAATGGCTGGAACGCCTAAAGTGGCATTTGGACCGTGTAAAGGACGGAGATAGCGGTGTGGATTTCCAGGACCTTCTCATCAGCGTGGCATTTCTGTGCGAGGATGGCACTTTTGCCTTCTCGGACAGTACCATCCCGCTTGACCTGGAGCGGTACCAGCCCAGGGAAGTGGACTGGGCAAACGGTTCCGCGGATACGCTCCTGTTGTGCGCAAGGGACATATACCGCGGCAGGGGCTGCCCGTCCACGTTCTTTGACATGCTCGAGAGGTACCGGCAGTCCGGCAGGAAGGGGATAGGCTGATGCAGGAAAATGTTCCATTGCGTTTTGATAAGGGATTAAGAGAATGCTGGAACTAAAACGGCAAAATTATGTGGATTGGGAAGTAAGGCCTGTATTTAAGTTACTTGACAGAAATAATTATGCTTACCGTGTCGTCCTGAAATTTCAGGACGGCACACAACAGATACAGCAGAAATCGGGATTCCGTACTAAAAAAGAAGCAGAAGATGCCAGAAAACGTGTTATGGGAGAATTAAGCAACGGCACATATGTGATGAATAACAATGTAAAATTGAAGGAGTTTCTTGAATATTGGCTGGAAAACGAGGTTAGGCAAAGTGCAGGGAGTGCCAATACATATTCTTCTTATATGCAGATTGTCAAAAATCATATTATCCCATATTTAGGAAGAAAAAGACTGACTGAGTTGAACAGGGGAGATGTTCAAAAACTGTACAAAGACCGTGCTGGATATTCCATTCATATTGTACGACAGGTAAAAACAGTGTTGAATGTCTCCCTTCGTTTTGCCGTGGAGCATAAATTGATTTCATTGAATCCCGCAGAAGGCATTAATTTGCCAAAGAACATAGAAGCCAGACCTTATCATATCAGAAAAGTGGATATTCAGAAAACGCTTACAATGGAGCAGATACATACATTACTGGAAGCCAGCAAGGGGACATCTATTCATATGCAGGTATTGTTCAATGTTCTCATGGGATTGCGGAGACAAGAGATAAACGGGTTAAAGTATTCGGATGTTGATTACATAAACCGTACATTGTCAGTGGAACGCCAATTGGGGAAAGAACTGAACAGAAATTCGGATGAAGGTGAAAATAAGCCACTGACGAAGAAGGAGCTTCCGTTGAAATCATCCTCCAGTAAAAGAGTGTTGCCTATTCCGGATTATGTATTTGAAGCAATTCTGGAAGAGAGAAAGAGATATGAGAGGAACAGGAGCCGCAGAAAATCACAATTTCTGGATGCGGACTATATTTGCTGTTCTAATTACGGAAAGCCACGTAGTAAAGATTTTCATTGGAAATACTACAAGAAGCTTTTGAGAGATGCGGAACTGCCCGACATTAGATGGCATGACTTGAGAAGTACTTATTGTACTCTTTTGCTGAAGAGTGATTTTAGTCCCAAAGCGGTGTCAAAACTGATGGGCCATGCCAAAGAACTGATTACCGTGGATGTATATGGGGATAATCAGAATATCATCCCAGAAGAAATTCCAGAGCTACTGTCATATATGGATGATGTTATGCCGAAGAAAAAAGACGGAGATAAGCAGGGAGGTGAGGTGCTGGATGCAGGAATAAAGGGTGAGGAGTACCTCTTGGGAATGGATGGATGTGACGATAATTATAAGAATAAATGTTCGGAACAAATGTTCTAGAAATTACAGTTTTTATCTATACAAATAAAATGTCCTATGGTATAATCAGAGTTGCTTTCGTGCTACTGAGTCCATTATGGTTTTACTACTATTATGGAATGCAGAAAAATGGGATTGGTGAACAAAATTCGTCGAAAGGCCATTTTTCTGAATACGGAAGATGCGGCTCGACGAATTTCTGGCTAATAGGCGAACTTTTCTGATATGTTTTCAGCAGCATTATGGAGGTGATATTTGTGCAAGTTGAACAAAAACCTTTCAAGCTTCATTCCGAATACAAACCCACCGGCGACCAGCCCCAGGCAATCGCAGAACTGGTGGAGGGCTTCCAAAAAGGTAACCAGTTCCAGACTTTACTAGGCGTGACCGGCTCCGGCAAGACCTTCACCATGGCCAATATCATTCAGGCTTTGAACAAGCCCACTTTGGTAATAGCGCACAATAAGACCCTGGCCGGACAGCTGTACGGCGAGTTCAAGGAATTTTTCCCCAATAATGCAGTGGAGTATTTTGTCTCCTACTATGATTACTATCAGCCGGAAGCATATGTGCCTTCCTCTGATACCTATATTGCGAAAGATTCTGCTATCAATGACGAAATCGACAAGCTGCGTCTTTCGGCCACGGTCTCGTTGACAGAGAGGCGGGATGTCATTGTGGTGGCCAGCGTGTCCTGCATTTACGGCCTGGGAAGTCCTGACGAATACCAGGATATGGTGGTTTCCCTGCGTCCGGGAATGGTGAAGGACAGGGACCAGGTTCTGCGTGAATTGGTGGATATCCAATATAACAGAAATGAAATGGATATGCAGAGAGGCTGCTTCAGGGTTCATGGGGATGTGGTGGAGGTCTATCCTGCGCAGGGGGGAGACTATTTTATCCGCATAGAATTTTTTGGGGACGAGATCGACCGTATCACAGAGGTGGAACCGCTTTCCGGAAAAGTACATGCGGAGCTGAAGCATATTGCTATTTTTCCGGCCTCCCATTACGTTGTATCCCAGGATAAGATTAAAATAGCCTGTGATAATATTGAGAAAGAGATGGAGGAGCGGGTGCGCTACTTCAAAGGGGAGGACAAGCTGATCGAAGCCCAGCGCATCGCGGAGAGAACCAACTTTGACGTGGAGATGCTGCGGGAGACGGGTTTCTGCTCAGGGATCGAGAACTATTCCAGGCATTTGAACGGGTCACTGCCCGGCGAGCCGCCGATGACGTTGATGGATTTCTTTCGGGACGACTATTTGATCATTATCGACGAATCCCATATGACCATCCCCCAGATCAGGGGAATGTATGCAGGTGACCGTTCCCGCAAAAATACATTGGTGGAGTATGGTTTCCGCCTGCCTTCGGCTTTGGACAACCGCCCCTTGAATTTCGGGGAGTTTGAATCCCATATTGACCAGATGATGTTTGTGTCGGCTACGCCCTCCGACTATGAGGCGGCCCACGAACTGCTCCGCACGGAACAGATCATCCGCCCTACAGGCCTTCTTGACCCGGAGGTGGACGTGCGGCCCGTAGAAGGCCAGATAGATGATCTCATCGGGGAAATTAACAAGACGGTAGCAGAGCACAATAAAGTGTTGATTACGACCCTCACCAAGCGAATGGCGGAAGACCTTACCGGATATATGAATGAGGTGGGCATCCGTGTGAAATATCTGCACTCCGATATCGACACGCTGGAGAGGGCGGAGATCATACGTGATATGCGTTTGGATGTGTTTGACGTGCTGGTGGGCATTAATCTGCTGCGGGAGGGTTTGGATATCCCTGAGATTGCCCTGGTGGCCATCCTGGATGCGGACAAGGAAGGATTTCTGCGCAGCAGCACTTCCCTGATCCAGACCGTGGGGCGTGCGGCGAGAAACGCGGAAGGGCGCGTGATCATGTATGCGGATACCATAACCGATTCCATGCGGATCGCTTTGGATGAGACGAACCGGCGCCGGGAGATCCAGAAGAAATATAATGAGGATCACGGGATCACCCCCCAGACAATCAAGAAGGCCGTCCGTGACCTGATCAGCATCTCCAAAGCAGTGGCAAAGGAAGAACTGCGGTTTGAGAAGGATCCCGAGTCCATGGACAGGAAAGAACTGGAGAAACTTATAGCGGAGGTTCAGAAGAAGATGCAGAGGGCGGCCGCGGATCTCAATTTTGAGGCTGCTGCAGAGCTGCGGGATAAAATGATAGAACTGAAGAAGAACCTTCAGAAGTTGGATGAGGATTAAAATCTTAATTTAACATAATATAAATTAGTCTATCAATTAATCATAGAGCAAACAGGAAAATAACAGGAAAAGGAAGTTACGATACAATGGATGAAACAAAGAAGATGCGCCCCCGGAGCCATAGCGCAGGAGGCTATATCAAGGTTCGTGGAGCTTGTGAGAACAATTTAAAGAATATTGATGTGGATATCCCCAGGAATGAACTTGTGGTCCTCACGGGAATGTCCGGCTCGGGAAAGTCCTCTCTGGCTTTTGACACGATCTATGCGGAGGGGCAGCGGCGGTACATGGAGTCGCTGTCCTCCTATGCCAGAATGTTCCTGGGCCAGATGGAAAAACCCGATGTGGAACGGATTGACGGACTATCCCCGGCCATTTCCATCGACCAGAAATCTACCAATCGGAATCCCAGGTCCACTGTGGGCACGGTAACGGAAATCTATGACTACTTCCGCCTGCTGTACGCCCGCATCGGTACCCCACACTGCCCTAACTGCGGGAGGGAGATCGCAAAGCAGACGGTGGACCAGATGGTGGACCAGATCATGGCTTTGGGCCAGGGAACCAGGATACAGCTGTTGGCCCCGGTGGTCAGGGGGCGAAAAGGACAGCATGAAAAAGTGCTGGACCGGGCCAAAAAGAGCGGCTACGTCCGAGTGCGGATTGACGGGAGCCTGTATGAACTGACAGAGGAAATCTCCCTGGACAAAAATATCAAGCATAATATTGAAATCGTGGTGGACCGTCTAGTAGTGAAGGATGGGATTGAACGCCGCCTTGCTGATTCCATCGAAAATGTGTTGGCGCTGGCGGAGGGATTGCTGCTGGTGGATGTGATCGACGGGGAGGCGCTCACATTCAGCCAGAGCTTTTCCTGCCCTGACTGCGGCATCGGTATCAGCGAGATAGAACCCAGGAGCTTTTCCTTTAACAATCCCTTCGGCGCATGCCCGGAGTGTGTGGGGTTGGGGTATAAAATGGAATTTGACGAGGAGCTGATGATCCCGGATAAGGGCCTGAGCATCCGTCAGGGCGCCATCGCCGTTACCGGCTGGCAATCCTGTACGGATAAGGCCAGTTTTACCAATGCTATTTTGCAGGCATTGGGTAAAGAGTATCATTTTGACTTGGACACGCCTTTCGGGGAATATCCGGAAAATGTGAAAAAGATCCTTCTCTACGGTACTGGGGGAAAAGAAGTTGAGGTTCATTACCAGGGACAGCGGGGGCGGGGAGTTTACCCGGTAGCATTTGAGGGATTGGTTAAAAATGTGGAGCGGAAATACAAGGAGACCTTTTCCGAAACCATGAAGCAGGAATATGAGAGCTTTATGCGCATTATCCCCTGTAAGCAGTGTAAGGGAATGCGTCTGAAAAGAGAATCCCTGGCGGTTACCGTGTGCGATAAGAATATTTATGAAGTCACGGCCTCTTCCATACGGGATCTTTACGACTTCCTGGGCAATATGGAATTGACCAGCCAGCAGCAGCTCATTGGCAGACAGATTCTGAAAGAGATCCGTGCCAGGGTAGGTTTTTTGGTGGATGTAGGTTTGGACTACCTGTCCCTGTCGAGGGCCACCGGTACGTTATCGGGGGGGGAGAGCCAGAGAATCCGTCTGGCAACCCAGATCGGTTCCGGCCTGGTGGGAGTCTGCTATATTCTGGACGAACCCAGCATCGGCCTCCATCAGAGGGACAATGACAAGCTGCTTAACACGCTGAAGAATCTCCGTGACCTGGGGAACACGCTGATCGTGGTGGAACATGACGAAGATACCATGCGGGCGGCGGATTACGTGGTGGATATCGGCCCGGGGGCAGGATCCCACGGCGGTGAGGTGGTAGCATGCGGCACGGCGGAAGAAATTATGGGGATCCCGGAATCCATAACGGGGAAATACCTGAGCGGTGAATTAAAGATCCCCGTACCGGAAAAGCGTAGAAAACCGGCCGGTTGGCTGAAGGTAGCAGGGGCTCAGGAGAATAACCTGAAGAATATAAACGTGGAGTTCCCGCTGGGTGTCTTGACCTGCGTCACCGGCGTATCCGGTTCCGGTAAAAGCTCCCTTGTGAACGAAATCCTATATAAGCGCCTGGCAAGAGACCTGAACCGGGCCAGGTGTATCCCGGGCAGGCATAAAGCGATAGAGGGTATGGAGCAGCTGGATAAGGTCATTAATATCGACCAGTCACCTATCGGCCGTACTCCTCGTTCCAACCCGGCCACGTATACGGGAGTATTCGACCAGATCCGCGACCTGTTTGCCTCCACCGCGGATGCCAAAGCCAAAGGCTACACCAAAGGGCGTTTCAGCTTTAACGTAAAGGGCGGCCGGTGTGAAGCCTGCGGGGGGGACGGCATTATTAAGATAGAAATGCATTTCCTGCCGGATGTGTATGTTCCCTGTGAGGTATGCGGGGGTAAGAGGTACAACCGTGAGACCTTGGATGTGAAATACAAGGGCAAAAATATATTTGACGTATTGGATATGACGGTGGAGGAAGCGCTGCCTTTCTTCGAGAACCTGCCTTCCATCCGTAACAAGATCCAGACGCTGTATGACGTGGGGCTCTCTTACCTGAAGCTGGGGCATCCTTCCACCGCCCTTTCCGGCGGAGAAGCGCAGCGGATCAAGCTTGCTACGGAATTGTCGAAGCGGAGTACGGGACGTACCATCTATATCCTGGACGAACCTACCACAGGCCTTCATTTTGCCGATGTGCATAAACTGGTGGAAATTCTGCACCGGCTGGCTGACGGCGGAAATACGGTGGTGGTGATTGAGCATAACCTGGATGTGATCAAGACAGCGGACTATATCCTGGATATCGGGCCTGAGGGAGGCGACCGCGGCGGAACCGTCATCTCCAAAGGCACTCCGGAGCAGGTGGCAGGCAATGCAAAATCTTATACAGGCATGTATATCAGGAAAATGTTGTAATATATGCCTATTTCAGGAAATTTGAAAAAAGCATAAAGTAACCGGGGAAAACGGACGATATACTGTTATTAAAAAGTTTCCTTTTTAGGGGTTTTGAAAAAAACTCTTAAAAAATTATAATACCTCTATCAATTTGAAAAAAATTCGGTTATAATAAATACTGTATGGTTGCGTTTACAGACCGAAAATAATCGGATAAGATAAAGATAATTTGAGACGATTGAAAGGGGTATATAGACATGCAGTGTACGGATATCGGTATCGATTTGGGTACAGCCAGCATTTTGGTATACATCAGAGGCAAGGGCGTTGTGCTGAAAGAACCCTCTGTTGTGGCATTTGACAGGGATACGAATAAAATTAAAGCAATCGGTGAGGATGCGCGGCTGATGCTGGGAAGGACCCCCGGCAATATCGTGGCGGTCCGTCCGTTGAGACAGGGCGTGATTTCCGACTATACCGTGACGGAAAAGATGATGAAGTATTTCATTCAGAAGGCGTTGGGCAAGAGGACATTCCGGAAACCCCGGATTGCGGTCTGTGTTCCCAGCGGCGTCACGGAAGTCGAAAAGAAAGCGGTGGAGGATGCTACCTACCAGGCGGGAGCCAGGGAGGTTTCCATTATTGAAGAACCCATTGCTGCGGCCATCGGCGCAGGCATCGATATTTCCAAACCCTGCGGGAATATGATCGTGGATATCGGGGGAGGTACTTCCGACATTGCCGTGATTTCCCTGGGAGGCACGGTAGTCAGCGCATCGATCAAAATAGCAGGTGACGATTTCGACGAGGCCATAGTCCGCTACATGAGGAAAAAGCATAATTTGCTGATCGGTGAGAGGACTGCGGAAGATTTGAAGATTAAGATCGGATCCGCATATAAGAGGCCCGAGGTTGATTATATGGATGTAAGAGGCCGAAACCTGGTGACAGGACTGCCTAAGACGGTAAAAGTTTCCTCCGAGGAAACAGAGGAGGCGCTTCGGGAGACGACTTCCCAGATTGTGGAGACCATCCACAGCGTATTGGAGAAGACTCCACCCGAACTGGCTGCGGATATTGCGGACAGGGGAATCGTATTGACCGGCGGCGGAAGCCTGCTTCGGGGATTGGAGGACTTGATTTCGGCCAAGACCGGAATCAATACCATGACGGCCGAAGACCCTATGACAGCCGTTGCCATCGGAACGGGAAGATATGTGGAATTCCTTTCCGGTTACCGTGAGGAATAAAAGCAGGAACAGGATCTGGAAGATAGAAAGGAGAAGTTTCCATGCTGAAAGGTTTATATACTGCTTATACAGGCATGATCAATGAGCAGCACAGAATGGACACAATGACGAACAATCTGGCGAATGTCACCACCACCGGGTTTAAAAAGGAAGGCGCTACCAGCCAGGCGTTTGAGGATATCCTCACAGTTAAGATTAAGGACGCTTCTATGGGCAGCACCCGTATTGCGCAGCCTTTGGGATACGACAACCCGGGCGTTAAGATCGGGGAGAACTACACGGACTATACCCAGGGGTCCTTCCGTATTACGGACAATACGTACGACCTTGCTTTGGCGGGGGAGGGATTTTTTGCCATTGAGTATCTCAACAGGGCAGGGGAGAGCAGCACCATGTATACCAGGGATGGACAGTTCACCCTGACCAGGGAAGGGTACCTGGTGACGGAGGACGGCGATTATGTGCTGGACACCCAGAACAGAAGGATTCGGTTAAACACATTGCTGGAATCCAGGATTACCAGTGACGGTACGATCTACCAGAACGAGACTGCAGTGGCCAGGATCCAGGTGGCTGATTTTGACGACTATAACTATCTGGAAAAGTATGGTGAGAACTTTTACCGTCCCGTGGAAGGGGCAAGGCCTACCAATGCAAATGCGGAGATCAAGTCGGGTTACCTGGAGATGTCTAATGTAAACATTGTCTCTGAAATGGTGAATATGATTGCGGTGACCCGTCAGTATGAGAGCAACCAGAAAGTAATCCAGACATATGACGACTCTCTGGAAATTGCGGTAACACAGTTGGGAAGATTGCAATAATATAAAAGTATAAGGGGTAAGACATAGGAAGGGAGATACATAATGGTACGTAGTTTATGGACAGCAGCAACAGGTATGATCGGCCAGCAGACGAATATTGACACTATTGCCAACAATCTGGCAAATGTCAATACGCAGGGGTATAAAACACAGGTAAACGAATTCAAGAGCCTCCTGTACCAGACGCTTCAGACAGAGACTACTTCGGCAAACGGGAACCCGAAACCTACCGGCGCCCAGGTTGGCCTGGGTGTGCGGAATTCAGCCATCACATCCATATTTAAAGAAGGCAATCTGTACGCATCCGAAAGTGATACGGCATTTGCAATTGACGGAAAAGGCTTTTTCGCTGTTAGGGCGGCAGACGGGAATACTTACTATACCAGGAACGGTGATTTGAAATTTGTGCTTGGGAGCAACGGCAATATGCTGGCGGATTCCGACGGCAGGCCTGTTTTGAGTGCTACGGGACAGCCGATCATACTGAACAATCAGTATGTTTTGAGCAGTGTTACGGTGTCAAAGGACGGACAGCTCTGCTATCCTGATGCAAAGAATAACCCTCAGCCTATCGGTATTACGATTGGAGTGTTCCAGTTCAACAATCCCAACGGCCTTTCTAAGGAAGGGGACAGCCTTTATGCACAGACGGCAGCCAGCGGCCAGGCATTGAATGAAGCTACTACTGCTAATTTACAGCGAAGCAGTGTGCTTCAGGGGTATTTGGAAGGCTCCAATGTCCAGGTTGTGGATGAAATGGTAAATATGATTGTAGCGCAGCGCGCATATGAGCTGAATTCCAAGGCTATAACTGCATCAGATGAAATGTTACAGCAGGCCAATAACCTGAGACGTTAACGGGAAGGCAAAGCTTAAGGATTAAAATATATATGGTACGTATTGGGCCTGTCCCTCCATGGGAAAGGCTTATGCGGGAAAGGCATGGGTATAATTATGGATTTCAGCAATGTAGCGTCCATGTACACGGATACATATGCAAATGCGTCCAATCAGGCGGCAGACAGGCTTCAGAATAAATGGAACGGAACAGATTATTCCAAGGCCACAGACGACGAACTGATGGATGCCTGCAAACAATTTGAGGCATATTTTGTGGAGCAGATGTTCAAAGAGATGATGAAGACCATTCCCTCGGAGTCTACAGGTTCCGGCGCTATGGATTCCATGATGGATTACTATAAAGATGAGATGATAAAGGGCATTGCCGAAGAAACCTCAAATCAAAACGGCGGACTTGGACTTGCCCAGATGTTGTATGAACAGATGCGCCGCAATTACGGTTTGGACGGTATTAATGCAGAGGCAGCTGCAGGGCAGCTGTAGACATAAGAGTATGATTTTTGGGCTGCCGGTATCAGGCAGCCTTTCTTTTCATAACAGAAACTGTGCCGTATGGCGCGGTGATTTAAATGTGAGAAGAACTTTTTGGAAGGGCGCCAAGCGTCCTGTGCTACAGGAAATCGGGCGGATAAAAGACTTTATGGAAACAATAAACGGATATGTGGAGCATATAATTTTTCAAAACAGCGAAAACGGTTATACTGTAATGAATCTGGTTGCCGGCGAGGAAGAAGTCACCTGTGTGGGCATGTGCCGGGGATTGACCCAGGGGGAAAATATTGCGGCACAGGGAGACTATATTGAACATCCGGTCTACGGAAAACAGTTTAAACTGTCAGCTTTTCAGGTGGTGGCTCCCCAGGACAGCCTCAGCATGGAGCGTTATCTCGCTTCCGGGGCGATCAAAGGGGTGGGGCCTGCGCTGGCGGCAAGGATCGTAAAGAAATTTGGCGACGACACTTTTCGCATTATTGAGGAGGAGCCGGAACGTCTGACAGAGGTCAAGGGAATCAGCCAGAGAAAGGCACAGGAGATTGCCGTGCAGATGGAGGAGAAAAGGGATTTGCGTGAAGCGCTGGTCTATCTGCAGCAATTTGGGATTTCCAATACGCTGGCTGTGAAGATATATGACACATATGGCATGCAGCTTTACAGTGTGATGAAGGAAAATCCCTACCGGCTGGCAGAGGATATATCGGGGATCGGCTTTAAGCTGGCAGACGAGCTGGCGGCGAGGATCGGCATTCATACGGATTCGGATTTCCGTATCCGCAGCGGTGTGCTTTACACGCTTATGCAAGCTGTGGGGGAAGGGCATTGCTACCTGCCTGTGGATAAGCTTCTGGGGAGGGCGCATATACTTTTGGATGTGCCGGAGGAATACATCCGACCTCAGCTGGACAATATGATGATGGATAAGAAACTGGTCATTAAAGGCAATTCCGTGTTTGCTGCTTCCTATTACTATGCGGAGCTGAACTGCGCCAGAATGTTGACGCTGTTGGATATCCCCATGGCGGAAGCGGAAAACCTGCCATCCCAGGAGGCGGCGGTAGAAAAGCAGCTGGAGCGACTGGCAGGGGAGCTGCAGATGGAGCTGGACGAATTGCAGTTACGGGCGGTATTGAAAAGTATCCAAAACGGTCTCTTTATTCTGTCCGGAGGGCCAGGAACCGGCAAAACGACCACTATCAACATGATCATCCGCTATTTTGAGGCGGAGGGCCTGGATATCTTTTTGGCTGCCCCTACCGGGCGTGCCGCAAAGCGTATGACGGAAGCTACCGGGTTCGAAGCCAGGACCATACACCGTATGTTAGAGCTGAACAGCGCTCTTTCCGATGACAATGCCAGGAAGGTGAAGTTTGAGAGGAATGAAGAAAACCCTCTGGAGGCTGATGTGGTCATCATAGATGAGATGTCCATGGTAGACATCCAACTGTTTCAATCCCTGCTTCGCGCCATAGCGCCGGGAACCAGGCTGGTACTGGTGGGGGATGTAAACCAGCTGCCCAGTGTCGGGCCGGGGCAAGTGTTGAGGGACTTAATAAGGAGCAATGCATTTCCGATGATGGAATTGAAAAAGATATTTCGTCAGGCGGAAAAAAGTGACATTGTTGTCAATGCCCATCGCATCAACAATGGACAGCAGATATCTATGGATAATAAATCCAGTGATTTCTTTGTTTTGGAAAGAAATGACGTTAATGTCATATATAAACATATGATTCAGCTGATCCGTGATAAACTGCCCAAGTACGTGAACGCATCGCCCTATGACATTCAGGTGCTAACCCCTATGCGGAAAGGCAGCCTGGGGTGTGAGACCTTAAACGGGATATTACAGCAGTATCTGAATCCGCCGGATCCTAAGAAAAAGGAACACATCAGCGGCGACACTGTCTACCGGGAAGGCGACAAGGTAATGCAGGTTAAAAATAATTATCAGCTTGAATGGGAGACCGTCAGCAGATATAATATCCCTATTGACAGCGGGGTGGGCATTTTCAACGGCGACATGGGCCGCATATTGGAAATCAATGAAAATGCATCGTCGCTGGTGGTGGAGTATGACGAACAGAGGCGGGTGACCTATCCCTTTTCCCTGCTGGAGGAGCTGGAGCTTTCCTATGCCATTACGATCCACAAATCCCAGGGGAGCGAATATCCGGCAGTAATCCTGCCGCTGCTGTCCGGCCCCAGGATGTTGTTTAACAGAAATCTGCTTTACACGGGGATCACCAGGGCAAGAAGCTGTGTCACGATTTTGGGAAGCGGGAATACCGTCCGCGAGATGGTGGACAATGTTAATGATAACAGCCGTTATACTGCATTGCGGGACAGGATTCGCGAAATGATCCAGTAGGAAGCCAGGAGTACCGTTCCGTAAACTCATATGATAGATACGGCATGTGCCGGTGCGTTGGCCTGGCGGGAAGGTTGAAGAAATGGATAATAACAGGAAGATACGTCCAATCAAACAGATCATCCAGCTGCTTTTCCCGCTGCGGTGCCCGGTATGTGACGGGATTGTCCATCCCGGAGGAGAGAAAATCTGCACGGAATGCATGGATAAATTAAAACTCCTGACGCCCCCTTGGTGTATGCAATGTGGGAAAAAGCTGGCGGAGGACGAAGAATTCTGCATGGATTGCAGTAATAAGAAGCATGAATTTGTGCGGGGAAGGGCACTCTATGAATACGGAAGCGCCGCGGCGTCCATATACCGTTTTAAATATGGGAAGCGCCAGGAGTATGCCGACTTTTTTGGCGAGGAGATCGTCAGGTATCTGGGGGATTTCATCCGGGAGGTGCATCCAGACGCGCTGATCCCCATACCACTGCACGGAAAACGAATGGCGAAAAGGGGTTATAACCAGGCGGCGCTGCTGGCAAGGGCCGTGGGGAGATATTCAGGGGTGCCGGTAAATGAGAAAATGCTGGTGAGAATCAAGAATACCACTCCGTTAAAACTACAAAATCCGTCTCAACGGCAAAATAATTTGAAAAAAGCTTTTAATATAGCTGAAAATGATGTAAAATTAAATACAACTGTAATTATTGATGACATCTATACTACCGGGAGCACCATAGATGAGGCTGCGAGAACATTAAAGGCTGCCGGTGTGCAGAAAATCTATTTTATTACTCTGGCCTGTGGAGCGGGTCTTTAGAGGAAAAGGAGGATGCTATGAACGTAAGGAATTGTAGAACCTGTGGCCGGATTTTTAACTATATCTCAGGGCCTCATACCTGTCCCAGCTGCCGCGAGAAGCTGGAAGAGAAGTTCCAGGAGGTTAAACAGTACATACGCGACCATAAGGGAGCCGGAATCAATGAGGTTGCGGACGCTTGTGGCGTGGAAGTGGGGCAGATCCATCAATGGCTGCGTGATGAGCGCCTGGAAGTGACAGAGGATTCTCCTATCCAGCTTGCCTGTGAAAACTGCGGCGCATTTATCAGAAGCGGAAGATTCTGCGATAAATGCACTAACAATGTGACGCAGGGATTCCAGAGTGTGCTGAATGCCAACGCGCCCAAGCCTACACTTAAGAAAAAGCCGGATAAGGAAAATCCTAAGATGAGATTTTTATAAAAAGTGCATCTCGGGTGCGTTTAGAAGGATGCGCTGCATACTTCCGGCTTACGGAGGAATTTCATGTTAAACGAAGAACGCATTATTTTAATGACACAATTGGCGGCATATGAGGTGAACGAAGGCAAAAGGAATGTTAAGATCGACCATTATTTCCGCAGCGACTATATCGCTGTCCAGGTCCTGAAGTCTATTGTGAGTTCATCCATTGCTTTTGCGCTTGTGTTTGCTTTGTATGTCTTTTATGATTTTGAAAATTTTATGCAGGATCTGTATAAAATGGATTTGATAGCATTTGCCCGTGACGTGTTGATTCGGTATGGGGTATCGGTAGTGGCGTATGGAGTGGTTACTTACATTGTCTGCACCTACCGGTATTCCAGGGTCAAGAGGAGCCTGAAATGCTACTATCATAATTTGAAAAAGCTGAATTCCCTGTATCGTGAATAGCGCAGGATTATGAAGTCTGTGGGAGGAAGAACCTGGATTTCGGGATCCCCACAGAACGAAATTAACCGGGGGACCGGCTGGAGGACATCATGACTGGTTTACTTGAATTTAGAGAAAAAATAAAGCAGCTTTACAGTAAGGCAGAATTTCTGCTGATGCCTTTTATGAAATTTCTGCTGGCTTTTGTTACGCTGCTGACTTTAAACAGAAAATTGGGATATATGACAAAGCTCGACAATATGGCCATCGTGCTGATCGTAGCGCTGATGTGCTCTTTCCTGCCTAACAGCTGCATTATTCTGTTTGCGGCGCTGTTCAGCCTGCTGCATGTCTATGCTTTGTCCATGGAAGCAGCGCTGGTAGGCCTTTGTATGTATCTTTTGATGTTCCTTCTGTTTTTCCGTTTCACGCCGAAGGATTCACTTGTGGTGGTAATGACGCCTTTGCTCTGCGTGATGAAGATACCCTTTGTTATTCCCATAGCGGTAGGGTTGATTTGTGGGCCGGCATCCATCGTATCCGTAGCCTGCGGTATCTGTGTCTACTATCTGCTGGATACTGTGATCGGCAGTGCACCTACTATCAATGCGATGGGGGAAGAAGAGACTACGGCGAAGCTGAGGCTGGTCATTGACGCGATCCTGGACAACAAATCCATGATAGTGATGATTGCGGCTTTTGGGATTACGGTGCTGGTAGTGTACCTGATCCGCAGAATGTCTGTAGACCATTCCTGGACAATTGCCATGGTAGCAGGCGTGATAACAAATATTGTGATCCTTTTGATTGGCGACCTTTTGTATGATACCAATATCTCCGTCGTCAGTGTGCTGATTGGTTCGCTCCTTGCGCTGGCAGTGGGGAAGGTGATAGAATTTTTCCGGTTTTGCGTGGACTACAGCCGGACAGAGAAGGTGCAGTTTGAAGATGATGAATATTATTATTATGTGAAAGCCGTGCCTAAGATGACAGTGTCCGTCCCCACTAAAACCGTGAAGAAAATCAACTCACAGACCCGGTCATCCCAGCAGACACGCAATGCCTCCGGCAGGAGCGTTGTCACGGAACGTACCGGAGTAAGGGCATCCAATGCTTCCAGAGTGCCGGGAAACCACGGCAATTACCGGGGAGGCAGGAGCGTCACGATCAGCGGCCACGGAGCAGGCAACGGCCAGGGAGTTGATGCGGATGACTTTGAAGAATTATTGTAAAGAATGTAGAGCGAAGGGACTCATTTATACAGCATGGAATGGTTAGAAAGAGTTGTTGGCTACTTTAAGAGCGTTGGGATTTATGGTACGACAATGAGTTTGGGCGATATTCTTGAGATATTGATCGTGGCATTCTTGTTGTACTATGTCTTAGTGTGGATGAAAAATACCAGAGCATGGCTGTTGTTGAGAGGCCTTATTATGATATGCGTCTTTCTGGTGGTGGCATATCTGCTGGATATGAGCACCATTATGTGGATGGCGCGGAATGTCCTGGGGTTTGCAGTAACGGCTATCATTGTTGTCATGCAGCCTGAGCTGCGCCATGCGCTGGAAGAACTGGGGAAGAAGGCTTTTTTGCCTACTCCCGGTTCCAGGGACCAGGGGAGATTCTCTGAGAAGACTATCAACGAAATAACAAAGGCATGTGTGGAAATGGGCAAGGTGAAGACCGGCGCCCTTATTGTCATAGAGCAAAATGAGACATTGAAGGATTATGAGCGCACTGGCATAGAAGTGGACGGACTGGTGACAAGCCAGCTTTTGATCAATATTTTTGAACATAATACCCCCCTTCATGACGGTGCGGCCATTATAAGGGGCAACCGTGTGACTTCCGCCACCTGCTATCTGCCGCTGTCCGATAACCTGGGCCTGAGCAAGGAGTTGGGCACCAGGCACAGGGCAGGGGTAGGTATCTCCGAAGTGACAGATTCCCTGACTGTCATTGTATCGGAGGAGACGGGTAAGATCAGCGTCGCCTATGAGGGCGGATTGGAACGCAGCCTGGACGGGGTTGCCTTGAAGAACAGGCTGAAACAGCTCTTAAATGACGACGACGGGGAAAACAGGGGTAAGCGGAAATGGATGGGAAGGAGCAGGCGCAAGAATGAGAAAAAAGATATTGCATAACTGGGGCCTGAAGCTTGCTTCTCTGCTGCTTGCCGCAATTTTGTGGTTTCTGGTCATCCAGCTGGATGACCCTAAGAGATCCCAGTCTTTTTATAATATTCCGGTTACGTTGGTCAATACAGAGCTTTTGGAACAGGAAGATAAGTTCTATGAGGTTCTTGATAATACGGATTCTGTCCGGGTGACGGTCACGGCGCCTACCAGCATCATCAGCCAGCTCCGCGCCACGGATATAGTGGCGGAGGCGGATGTGAGCCGTCTGACGGACATCAATACGATTCCTATCACATTTTCTGTTTTAAACGTAGGCATAGATTCCGGTTCTGTCAAGGGGGATCATGATATGGTCCGGCTGAATATTGAACAGAATGCCAGCCGGTGGGTAAAGGTACAGTATACTACCGCAGGCGAAGTGGCGGAAGGCTATATTGTTGCCAGTGCCTCGGCGGACCAGACTTTGATCAAAATCAGCGGGCCTAAGTCGTCGGTAGACCGGATTGACCATGCAGGGGTTGAAATTGATGTGACGGGAGCTACCAGCAGTTTATCCGCCAACGTAGAGGTGCTTTTTTACGACGAGGAAGATGTGCCTGTGGATTCCTCTAACATTGTGATGGACGAGAAGTATGTCCATATAGAGGTAGAGGTGCTGGCCGCCAAACCTGTGCCTGTGGAAGTCAATGTTTCCGGTACGCCTGCGGCAGGTTTCCTGGCTACCGGTGTTGTAGAGTGCGACCCTGCCACGGTGAGCATAGCAGGCTCAACGCTTGCCTTGAACAATATCAGTAAGATCGTAATTCCTGAGGAACAGATGAATCTGGACGGGGCGGAAGGTGATGTGGTCAATGTGATCAACATACGCGAATTCCTGCCCGATAATATCAGGATTGCTGACAACCGTGACTTTAACGGAAGGGTAACCGTGGTTGCCCGTGTAGAGCCGGAAGCGGAGCGCACTTTACAGATTCCGGTGGGGAACATATCCGTTATTAATATACCGGAGTCATTGAATGCGGAACTGTTCCGGGAAGACGAGTACTACGAGATGCAGATATCGGGCCTGAACGCGGTGGTGTCCCAGGTGGATCAAAGCACAATCTCAGGTACTGTGGATGTGGGCGCCTGGATGGCGGATGAGGATATGGAAACTCTGGCTCCGGGAACTTACCAGATCCCCATTGACTTTGAAATATCAAATGATATTAAAATAGAGGGTAAAGTAACCGCCAGGGTTATTTTTACCAGAGTAGAGGAGTAAAAGACATGGCAAGATTATTTGGAACAGATGGTGTGAGAGGGATTGCAAATGAGGAATTGACCCCCACGCTGGCAATGCAGCTGGGGCAGGCAGGCGCCTATGTACTGACGAAGGAGAAAGAACACAAACCCACAATCATGGTGGGATGTGACACACGTATTTCCGGTGATATGCTGGCCAACGCACTGATGGCAGGGGCATGTTCGGTGGGAGCCAACTGCATTTATGTAGGAGTCATCCCTACCCCGGCAGTGGCATACTTGACACAGAAGTACAGAGTGGATGCTGGGGTAGTGATTTCGGCGTCCCACAATCCTGTGGAATTTAACGGCATCAAGTTTTTCGATGAAAATGGTTATAAACTGCCGGATGAGATGGAAGACGAGATAGAAATGCTGATTCGGGACAATATGTCGGGCATTAAATTCCCTATCGGTCCCGGTGTAGGAAAAATAAAATACCGTACGGATGCCAGGGAAGAATACATAAATAACGCGGTCCATGCCGTGCCGGTCAATCTGGACGGGATGAAGATTGTAGTGGATTGCGCGGAAGGGGCATCTTATTATACTTCGGTAGAAGCGCTGAAAGAGTTGGGCGCCAATGTGGTTGCAATCCATAATAATCCCGATGGCACAAACATTAACGCCAATTGTGGCTCCACTCATATGGAGGAGCTGCAGGCCAGGGTCGTTTATGAGAAGGCCAGGGTTGGCCTTGCATTTGACGGCGATGCGGACAGAATGCTGGCGGTGGATGAAAACGGTAAAATCGTGGACGGAGATCAGATTATGGCTATTGTGGGAAACCATATGAAGTCTCAGGGCAAGCTGAAAAAGGATGCAATTGTAACAACTGTTATGAGCAATCTCGGGTTTTTCCTTATGTGTAAGGAAAACGGGATCACCTTGGAACAGACGAAAGTGGGCGACCGATATGTGCTGGAGCGCATGAAGGAAATGGGGGCAAGCCTAGGAGGAGAGCAGTCGGGGCATATCATTTTCCTGGATGAAAACACCACGGGGGACGGCCTTCTCAGTGCGCTGCATTTGCTGCAGGTTATGTCGGACACAGGAAAGAACCTGTCCGAGCTGGCACAGGTCATGGAAGTATTACCCCAGGCGCTGGTAAATGCCAAGGTGGCAAACCATAAGAAGGATAAGTATATGGAATATCCAGAGGTTGCGGATGCCATAAAAGTTCTGGAGACAAAATTTGCAGGAGAAGGCAGGGTATTGATCCGTCCATCCGGAACGGAGCCGTTGGTCCGCGTTATGATCGAGGGCAAGGATCAGCAGGCTATACAGGAGGAAGCGCAGAAGCTGGCCAACCTGATTCAGGATGTGATGTTTTAAGTCAGTCCCAAATGCGTTTTGCTGTGTTACAATTATGCAAAATGGCAGCGGTAAGCGGGAAAGAGTTGGGCAAAAATCTCTTGTGATTGCCTGGCAATCATGCTATAGTTAAAAAAGCAGTAATGGAAATTGGAGGGAAGGTTATGGTAAGTCAGAAAGTAGTGATTAAAAATCCTACCGGCTTGCATCTGAGACCAGCGGGGATCCTTTGCAAAGAGGCAATGCAGTTCAAGTCATTGATCACCTTTTCGTTTAAGGACAGTACGGCAAATGCAAAAAGCGTATTAAGTGTGTTGGGAGCATGTGTCAAGTGTGGGGATGAAATCGAATTCGTCTGTGAGGGGGAGGACGAAGCAGAGGCGCTCAAGACTCTTGTCCAGGCAGTCGAGAGCGGATTAGGAGAATAATGGTCGGTATGTTGAATTACAAAAAGTATCAAAAGAATCCTGTCGTTGATTATCCGGAGAGAGAGTGGCCTAACAGGGAAATCACAAAAGCTCCCGTATGGTGTAGCGTAGATCTGCGAGACGGAAACCAGGCGCTGATCGACCCTATGCTGGTGAACGAGAAAATTGAAATGTTCCAATTCCTGATTGAACTGGGGTTCAAGGAGATTGAGATCGGATTTCCGGCGGCCAGCCAGATCGAATATGACTTTCTTCGTCAATTAGTGGAGAGAAAGCTGATACCGGATGATGTAGTGGTACAGGTGCTGACGCAGTGCCGTGAAGAGTTGATCGACAGGACATTTGAGGCGATTGAAGGCTGTAAGCAGGCCATTGTCCATATTTATAATTCCACATCTACCTTACAGCGCGATGTGGTATTCCATATGGACAAAGAACATATAACGGACATTGCGGTTAAAGGGACAAAGATGGTGAAGGAGAGGGCGGCCAAGTTTCCGGGGAAGATTATTTTGGAATATTCCCCGGAAAGCTTTACAGGGACGGAACTTGACTACGCGTTGGAGATTTGCAATGCAGTGTCCCAGGCATGGCAGCCCACGCCTCACGAGCCAATGATCATTAATCTGCCATCCACGGTAGAGATGAACACTCCGAATGTGTATGCGGATCAGATTGAGTGGATGATCAAGCACTTGGATAACCGGGAAAGTATTATTGTCAGTGTGCACCCCCATAATGACCGGGGAACTGGTGTGGCCAGCGCAGAGATGGCTATGCTTGCCGGGGCGGACCGCGTGGAGGGCACGTTGTTTGGCAACGGGGAGCGCACCGGCAATGTGGATATCATTAACATTGCGTACAATATGTTTTCGCAGGGTATTGATCCCGAACTGAATCTGGATCGGGTCAATGATATTATAGAAATTTACGAACGCTGCTGTAAGCTGCCTGTCCATCCCAGGCATCCCTATGCAGGCAAACTGGTGTTTACCGCTTTTTCCGGTTCCCACCAGGATGCTATCAATAAAGGTGTGCAGGCCATGAGAGAGCGGAACAGCGAGGTCTGGCGGGTGCCTTATCTGCCGATAGACCCGGCTGATATTGGCCGTGAGTATGAACCCATTGTGCGTATTAATTCACAGTCCGGGAAGGGCGGCGTTGCCTTTATTATGGATACGTATTTTGGATTTAAGCTGCCTAAGGCCATGCACAAGGAATTTGCAAATGTGATTCAGGAAATATCCGAGAAGCAGGGTGAGGTGTCTCCTGACCAGATTATGGATGCATTCAGGGAAACCTATCTTGATAAAAAGGAACCCGTTCACTTCCGCAAGCTGCAGATCCATGATATCAGCGGAGAGATAAAGACGCAGTTCGATACAAAGGTGATTGTTGAGTATACGGATCACGGTGTGCCAAAGAAGTTTGAGGCAGTGGGGAACGGCCCTATCGACGCAGTGCAGAGGGGGTTGAACCATGAATTGGGGTTGATGGTCAAAGTTCTGGATTACGAAGAGCATGCGCTGCAAAGCGGTGCAAACTCCCAGGCAGCGGCCTATATCCATCTGTTGGACGGAGAATCCGGAAGGGTTACTTATGGTGTAGGCGTCAGCTCCAATATTACCAGGGCATCCGTGAGAGCTATTTTCTCTGCTGTAAACCGATTGGACGTAGTTAAATCATAAGGCGGCTTTCATTTGTCAAATATTTTTATACAAAAAAACGGCATGAATTTTCATGCCGTTTTCTTTTTAGGGTGCGCCTGGCGGCGCACGGCACTCATCGGGCGGTAAAAGAATCTCCCTCTTCCACAATACAGATCATGGTTTTTCCCGTATTCATCAGGACTTCATTTCCATAATCGTCATAATACCTTGTGGCGCCGTAATCAGATGTTTTTTCCCAGTTAATGTGTATCCCCCGGCCGTTAGTAAAATACCAACCATCCCTGGTAGTGTCATGGCATTGGAAAACCAGGTATCCGCCAGCCAGTTCTTCGTATTTTACATATTGCACCAAAATATTTTTAAAGGTGAGCTGTTCGTTGTTCGAGCCGTCGATATGGGGGCCGTCGGTGCTGCCTGAAAGATGCTGGGAGCGGTAATACAGGCCATCATTTTCATTATATTCAAAATAACAGCGAGTCAGGGGATAGCAGCCTGACATATCAATATAGGTTGCATTTTTAGCTTCACTGCCATATTGGGTCAAGGCATTGGGACTGGATTTTGTAGTAAAATTGTAATGATAGCTGTCAGTCAAACCTCTGTAAGAAAGGGAATAACCTTTCTGTTGGATGACTTTCGCCAGGCCGGCGCCGGTGGCATACCCATTATGGGGCATAACACGGCTTGGATCCCGGTAAAAAGCAGCGCTGTCACTGTCCAGATTGCCGTCTATGTGCTGGGTAGTGGATTCTGCCATCAAATCGTTTATGAAATAGGGACCGCCGTAATGGACAATAAACGCATCCCATTCAAACGCCCAATATGCGTAATAAGTTCGAAGGCTGCGGATATTGCCAATTTTATTCAAGTTCTGCCAGTCTTCGTAAATGGCCATCATTCTTGACATACGCCCTTCCACGTTTGCTTCATAGATGATGGACGCATCGGAAAGGCTGTAGTGGGGTATGGCAGAGTTCTCATTAGGGATCATAACGGCTACTGGCCGTGTATTTGCCACACTTTGATCCACCCATTCATTGGTAAGGCGGCTGCGTACCATGCCGGCACGGGGCGGCTGTGAATCATCCTCTGTAACGATGTTTGCAGGTATGGATTCCGGTACTGTGGTAGTAGGCTGGATGGACTGGATCGGTGTAGGCGACGGGTCGTCATCCGTAATAACGGGACTTTCCAAATCCTGGCCGCAGGCGCACAACATAATAACTGCTGCCGCTGCCGCCAGCCATATTTTTGTTCTTCTCATGGTAATTCTCCTATGTCTCTTGGCAGAAACCCGGCTATTTTGCGGCTGCTCCGGCGCTTTGTCCGTTGGCCTGGCGCCATTACCATTGCTCCGGCACTATTGCCATTGCTCTGCGCTATTGCCATTGCTCCCGCGCTATTGCCATTGCTCCGCACTATTGCGGCTGTTCCGCACTATTGCGTTGCTTCCGCATTATTGCGGCTGCTCCGCGCTATTGCGTTGCTTCCGCATGTTGCAGCTGCTCCGCACTATTGCGGCTGCTCCGGCACTATTGCGGCTGCTCCGCGCTATTGCCATTGCTCCGGCACTATTGCGGCTGCTCCCGCGTTATTGCCATTGCTCCGCATTATTGCGGCTGCTCCGCACTATTGCCGGGCAGAACCCCGAAAAACCAATGGTTTTTCGGGGTCGCTTCGCTCGCCATACCATCGCAAAAATGGCTGTCGGAGCGAGCTCCGCATCCCCTTTTGCGATGGCCTGGCTCTGCCCTTTTCGAACATTATAACACATGTGGGAGAAAAGGTCATTAATTGACAGGAAAATTAAGAATTTTGTGACAACAATTCGTTACTGTTCACTCGCTGTTGCCGCGAGGTGCTTTCACGTTGTTTTTGTGTGACAAAACCGAAACGACATGGGGAATTGGTATTTTTGCAATATGGTTCCGGCTTATGGAAAGAAACTGCCGGCGGTATGATCCGGCAGCCAGTGAAATTGAGATTCCGGTAATGAACGGCGTGGTTGGGTTTTTGCATTTCTATAGATGGTCTGTTGCAGAAGGAATTTCTGTCTAATTTGGTTTTAGCTTGCGAATTGAAGGGGAGAATAGTATACTGTTAATAAATCAAAAGAAAGTGATGAGTGAGATATGGGGTTATTGAGCGTGATTGTCCCCTGCTATAATGAAGAGGAAAATGTGGAGCTGTTTTACACGGAGCTTATCAAGAACGATCCATTTTTTGCAGAGGAAAACGTGGAACTGGAGTTGCTATTTGTGGATGACGGCTCCAGGGACGGTACCGTGGCAGAGGTGAAAAAGCTGATCCAACGGGACGAACGTGTGCATCTGTTGTCTTTTTCCAGGAACTTCGGCAAGGAAGCTGCCATGTACGCAGGATTGGAAAATGCAGGGGGGGATTATGTGGTACTGATGGATGTGGACCTGCAGGATCCGCCATCCCTGTTGCCAGAGATGTTTTCCTATATAAAGCAGGGTTATGATTCTGTCGCTACCAGAAGGGTCAGCCGTAAGGGTGAACCGCCGGTGAGGAGTTTCTTTGCCAGGATGTTTTACCGTTTGATGAAAAAGATATCAAGGACGGAAATCATGGACGGTGCCAGGGACTACCGCCTGATGACCAGGCAGATGGTGGATGCAATCCTGGCCATGCATGAATATAACCGGTTTACCAAAGGGATATTCGGCTGGGTAGGTTTTCGTACAAAATGGCTGGAGTACGAAAATGTGGAGAGGGCAAAAGGGGAGACCAAGTGGAATTTCTGGAAGCTGCTGGTCTATTCCGTAGACGGTATTACGGCATTTTCCACGGTGCCGCTGATGCTGGCTTCTGTAATGGGCGTATTATTCTGTTTCCTGGCGTTTGCCATGATTATTTTCGTGATAGTGCGGAAGCTGATCTTTGGGGATCCGGTGTCCGGTTGGGCATCCCAGGTATGTATTATGCTGTTGATCGGTGGAGTACAGTTTTTTTGCACTGGGATTTTGGGACAATACCTTGCCAAAACTTATATGGAGGTAAAGCGTCGCCCCATATATCTAGTAAAAGAAAAAATATAACTACAACATATCGTATCTTAACAGAATCTTAGCGGGTAGAAAACTTTCCAGATCTCGACATATATGGTAAAATTAGTCATGCAATCGCAGTAAAGAGCGGTGATCGACATAGAAAGGGGAATTCATTTGGAGATTAATACCGTTAAAGATTGTGATTTAGAGAGATATATTACCGATATTATGTTGGACATTGGAGTACCTGCACATTTAAAAGGGTATCAATATCTGAGGGATGCAATCATGCTGTCCGGAAGAGACATGGAAGTGGTAAGCAGAGTTACAAAGCTTCTCTACCCTACCATTGCCAGACGCTTTCGTACTACGGATCAGAAGGTAGAGCGTGCAATACGTAATGCCATTGAAGTATCTTGGACAAGAGGTAATACTGATACTTTTGAGAGAATGTTCGGTTATTCAGTTTGCTCAGGCAGGACAAGACCTACTAACAGCGAGTATATAGCACGTATCGCTGATAAAGTTCGTCTGGATTTCAAGGCTATGTAACGGAAACCAACTATAAAAAGTATCAGTTCGCTCTTTTACTGCGATTGGAGTAATTATGAATTTTATACCGGTATTAATGCTGGCACTGGCTATTTTGTGCATTTGCGGTTTCTTGGGAAGCGGCATGCTGATTCTTTTTTCTTTTGGAGAAAAATATGCCGCCAGAAAGAGACTTAGGGAAACGCTTCCAGGAAAGAAGGGCGGGGAACGCAGGCTATATGGCGCAGATGCGCTGCTTATAGGTAATTTGGTTTTGATAGGACTGGCGGTAACGGTTCATGTGGCAACCGTATTTACCGGGCAGTCTTTTTCCCGTTGTACGGTTTTTTTCATAAGTATCATGGGGGCGGCGTTGCTTTTTGCGGCAGTGCTGTTCCTTTTTTACGGATTTACACACAGGAAGGGTAAATGCAGGGAGAAGGCCACAGGGACAAAAAAGGTGAAAAGGGCTGATTTTGCTGACAGGATTTTGCTGGTGATTTTTTGGGCCCTTGTGGCAGCACAGATGGCATGGCTTCTGTTCAACGGGGGTGTGTATACAAAGGGAGATATGACGGTAGAGACAGTGGGCAGCTTCCTGCAGACGGACGGCATTTACCAAGTGGATCCCATGACAGGGTATGCATATGCCACGGGTATCCCATCCAGGTTGAAGATCCTTTGTCTGCCTACCCTGTACGGAATCTTGTGCAGGCTGTGGGGGATGTCCCCTGAAAGCGTAGTGACAATGGTGGCTCCGATATGGGTTTTTGTGAGCAGTTATGCAGCCTTTTTCTGTATCGGGAAGTGCCTGTTTCCGGAAAATAGGAAAAATAGAACCTGTTTTTTGATAATCATAGTGATTATTATGTGGACAGGGAGCGGTTTGTACAGCATGGATGGGTTTAACCTGCTTTACTGTGGTTACCGCGGAGCGGCCATAAGGAACCTGGTCCTCATACCCTATCTGATATCACTTTGTCTCAGGAAAAGATGGCTGACGGCAGTTTTGTGCATTCTGGCGGAAGCGTGTATCCTGTGGACATTTTACGGACTGGGGGCCTGTCTGCTGGTAGGGGCAGGCTTGTTTCTGGCAGAAAGGAGGCGGCGTGGTGGTGGAGCTTCTTGAAAATGCCTGGACAGGCTGGTTAAGAATAGCGGATGGGGGGAAGCTGGTGGCGCTTTTTCTTGTGGCGCTGCTGTTTCTCTGGATTGGACGTAAACAGGAGAAGCAAAAGAACCTCCTGCGGTACGGCATTGTGTCGGCGGTGTGCTGTATTTTGCCGGTGACGGCGGTAGCGCTTATGTTGTACCAGACCAGATTTTACGATTATGAGTGGATTTGGAGCATTGTACCGGTGACGGTGGTGACGGCTTATGCGGGGACAAAGGTACTGGCAGGGTGTTGGCAGGGATTCCGCAGGGAAGCATGGCGGAAGGGTTTGCCTGTGACATTGGGATTGCTTGCCATCGTATATGTATGTGGCGGGTTGGGCGGAACGGATGTGGGCAGGGAGGCGGAAAGGGCCCGGAGGGCGGAAGCGGAAAACGTCTTGGAGGCCCTGAAGAGAGATAATACGGATGTGTGTATCTGGGCGCCGCGCAAGGTGATGGAGTATGCCCGGCGGCTGGATGGCAGCATACTGCTCCCCTACGGTAGAAATATGTGGGAAGAGGCATTGGGGGCATATTCTTTTGATGTATATTCCAAAGGGATTGAAAATATGTATCAGTGGATGTGCATTGTGGAAGAAACCCTTACGGAAGAGGATTATGACAGGACGGACGAAATGGCCGAGAAGATGGCAGAGCAGCAGCTGACCACCGGGGAATGCCTGGACACCGCAAGGCAGGCAGGAGTGGATGTTCTGATTCTGCCGGCCAATACGAATGAAGCATTATTAAATGAAGTGATAAAATGTACCGGTGTACAACCCCGGCAGAATTCGGGGTATTATTTCTTTTCGCTATAGTAAGGAACAACGGTGAAGCTCCGGTATGGAGGATTATTATGGATGATCTGGTAAGCATTATTGTGCCGGTGTACAATGCGGAAAAGTATATAGAGGAAACGATGGACTGTGTATTGGCGCAGACTTATTCCCATTGGGAGCTTTTGCTGGTGGAAGACTGTGGCAGTGACAATAGCGTTATTTTGATACGGCAATATATGGAGAAGACCCAGGACCCCAGGATCCGCCTTATCAGACAGCCTTCCAATATGGGAGCGGCAAGGGCCAGGAACAGGGGATTGAAAGAAGCAAGCGGACGTTACGTTTCGTATTTGGATGCGGACGACCTCTGGGCGCCCGAAAAGCTGGAGAAAGAGCTTGCCTTTATGAAGGAGAAGGACGCGGCGTTTGCGTTTACCGGGTATGAATTTGCGGACGAAAGCGGCAAGGGGACGGGCAAGGTGGTGCATGTCCCGGAAAAGCTGACATATAAGCAGGCGCTCAGCAACACTACTATTTTTACAACCACCGTAATGTTTGATTTGGAGAAGCTGGCCAAGGAGCAATTGGAGATGCCGGCGGTGAAAAGCGAGGACACGGCCTTATGGTTCAGGGTGCTCCGTAGCGGCGTGGCGGCGTATGGCTTGGACGAAAACCTGGTAAAGTACCGCAGGCCCGGAAAATCGCTGTCTTCCAACAAGCTGGAGGCGCTGCGCAGAATATGGTATCTGTATCGCAGGGAGGAGAAGCTGGGCGTCATCAGAAGCGCGTACCACTTTTGTTTCTGGGCGTTCAGGGCGGTGAGCAGAAGGTTATGAGAGGCGCGGCCGGACTGTCATGCGTGACGGCAACAAATTTACAGCTTTTCTGTACGAATGAGGGAAATTGTGGTATACTATTCAAATGTATATTCAGACCGGAGGCAATCGGAGGAAATAGATTTTGAAAGCAGTTACCAACGAAGAAAAGTTAAAAAAACTGGAAACCTATAAACGACTGATAAATCTTATGCTGGTAATGCTCTGCCTGACCCTGGAAGTGGCAGACTTTGCCTACCACTGGCTGGTTCATTTCCAGTACAGCGTTGTGGAACAGCTGCAGGATTTCTGGAGGATGGGGCATTGGGCAGAGATCGGATTTTATGCCATTGTGCTCCTGTTCCTTTCCAATATGTACGGGGGAATGCGGCTCGGTTATCTGAAAAATGTAGAGATTATTTTTTCCCAGGTCTTTTCAACGGTGCTGGCCAATATCATTATCTACTTTGAGCTTTCCATCATGGCGCATCAGGCTTTTGTGCCCAAAGTGTTTATAATGATGATGACAGAGCAGACTATAATTGTGATCATATATATTAATATAGCAAACCGAATCTATAAGTCTATTTTCCCCCCCAGAAAGCTGTTTTTTGTCCATGGGTACAGGCCCATGGAGGACATCTGCAATAAATTTGACAGCAGAAGGGATAAATATGTGATTACAAAGACCGTCCATATCAGAGAGGGATATAAAAGAATCTGCAGGATGATCGCGGAATCATATGAAAATGAAGAATGCAATGCGGTAGTGATTGGGGATATGTCGGTAGAGGACAGGAACCTGTTGCTGAAATTCTGCTACGGAAAAGGGATACGGGTATACCTGCTCCCTAAAATTACAGATGTTATTTTGATGGGCGCAGAGGAACTCCATATTTTTGACACCCCCATCCTGCTTACCAGGGAGTACAGCCTGACGATGGAGCAGCGTTTCATAAAGCGCATGATTGATGTGGTGTGCGCCATGGTCTTTCTGGTGATTGCGTCCCCTTTTATGCTGGTGACAGCCATTGCCATCAAGCTGTATGACGGCGGCCCCGTGCTGTACAAGCAGGTACGCTGTACCGTGAACCGCAGAAAGTTTAAGATCATGAAATTTCGGAGTATGCGCACGGATGCAGAGAAGGACGGCGTGGCAAGGCTGGCGCAGAAAAATGATAACCGCATTACGCCTATCGGGAAATTTATCCGAAAGTGCAGAATAGATGAACTCCCCCAGCTCTTTAATATATTGAGGGGAGATATGTCCTTTATCGGGCCCAGGCCGGAGCGGCCGGAGATCATTGACCAATATATGGAGGTAATGCCCGAATTTGCATATCGCATGAAAGTGAAAGCAGGGCTTGCGGGTTTTGCACAGGTGTATGGCAAGTATAATACTTCGCCCTATGACAAGCTTAAGCTGGATCTGACTTACATTGAAAATTATTCCCTTTGGATGGATATAAAACTGATGTTGCTGACATTGAAAGTACTTTTCTGGCCGGACAGTGCAGAAGGCGTGGAGACAGAGCAGATCACTGCCCTCAGGGAGGAAAAGGAGTGGCAGAGGCAGCAGAAAAAGATGGAATTAAGCGATAGAGAAGATTGACTTTGGCAGATGGCCCAAAGAACGGAGAAGACAAATGTGGGAAGGCAGTTACGGGAAGGAACCATTTGACCTGAGGCTGACGGCGCTTCGGCTGTTAGCCAGCATGGATAAAGTGTTGGTGTTCACATTGGTGGGTACCTTGCTGCTGGGCGGCGGGTATTATATGAAAAATGTGCTGATGCGGCCTGCAAAGCAGTATGGGGTGACCTCTGTCTACCGTGTGGAATACCTGGTGGAGGAACAGAAGGATATAGGGGTGGTCTATATCAATGAGATGAGCTGGAATACCTATGTCCATTCCCAGGAATTCCTGGATGCGGTGATGAAGCATATGGAGATAAACGGCAGCTATATGGACAGTAACTGGATGGATCAGATTACGGCGGAGCAGGTTTCGGAATCGTTGACGGCGTATCTGGCGTCGGATCTGAGGGTTCCTTCCACTACTGTCATAACGGATTTTGAAGCAATGAGCCTTTTTATTGCCAGGGCGGTGGAGCAGACGATGACGGAGGAGTTTCCGGGGTGGGTAAAAGAAGTGTGTGACATACGTGTCATTGATGCCCCTGAAACGGCGGAAGAAGTGACCGCGGATGTACGTCCTGGAAGGGCATTTGCGTTAAGCGCGGTTCTCAGCTTCTTTTTTACGGTTATAATCCTGCTGCTGAAGGAAACGGGTGATGATAATATCTGGCTTCCCTCAACCATCAGGATGCGTTACGGGGTGAAGGTGGCAGGTTCTCTGGAGAGCCCCGGATTGGTGGAGAATTTACGTTATCTCTATGAAGGGAAAAAAAGGGTAGCGGTATGCGGCGTGCAGTCCGAGACGGATCCGGCAGGAATACTGGCGTCCCTGCGCGAAAAATGCGGGGACGGCCTGGAAGAATGGTTTGCGGTTCCGTCCCCGATCCTCTGTCCGGAGAGCTGCCGGGTACTGCGTGAGGCGGAGGGAATCCTGCTGGCGGTACAGGCCGGGGCACATGGGGGGAAGCAACTGGAATATTGCCTGGAATACCTGGGGCAGCAGGATTGCCATGTGACGGCTGTAATTTTGTGGAACGCGGACGAGCGGCTTATTAAGGCATACTATTTTGGCAGCAGGGCAGCCGGCGGAAATAGTCCGGCCGATTGACGGCAAGCGTTTTGATTGGCTGGCAGAATCGGAATTGTGTCGGCTGTTGTCAAAAAGGCAGAATGAGAGGAAATATGAAGGTTCAGGTATTGGCGTCTGTTATGGACGAGACCATGGAAAGCATTGTGGAACGTATGCGGCTGGACTCCGACGCTGTGGTCATCAACCAGTGTGACTGCCTGCATTTTCAGGAAATGGAGCACAAAGGCCATATGATACGCTTTTTTTCTTTCCCGGACAGAGGGGTGGGGAGGAGCCGTAATGAGGCCATTATGAGGGCGGATGGGGATATCTGCCTTTTTTCGGATGAAGATATCGTATATGAGCCGGGTTATGCGGAGGCGGTTGCCGCGGAGTTTGAAAGAAATCCACGGGCAGATTTGATTTTGTTTAATATTACTGTGGATGAATCCAGAAGGACCTATCATATTCAGGAGAGGAAAAGGGTACATTGGTATAACTGCGGCAGATATGGGGCGGTCAGCTTTGCGGTGCGGAGGCACAGCCTTTTGCGGTCAGGCGTTACTTTTTCACTGCTTTTTGGAGGAGGCGCAAAATACAGTAACGGCGAGGACAGCCTGTTTTTAAAAGAATTTATGAGTAAGGGCAATCGGGTCTATACGGCGCCGGTCACCATTGGCAGGGAGACGCCCAGGCAGTCTACCTGGTTTACGGGGTATGGCGAGAAATTTTTTAAGGACAGAGGAGTTCTGTACCATTATTTATATGGAAGACTGGCATGGGCCATGGGGCTTCGTTTTCTGCTGGCACACAGGAAGATTTTCTGCGGTGAGGTAGGCGTGGGACAGGCCTATGCCTGGATGAAGCAGGGAATACGGGAGGGCAGGAATGGAACGTAGTGCGCTTGTATATGTGCTGTTGACTGCAGTGACAGTTTTATTGGGACTTTGTGTGGATAACAGGAAATATGTGCCTGCCTATATCAGCGGAAAGCGGAAAGCAGGTGCAAGTATATATACGGAACGCAGGCAGGCCAGGAACCATATCGCTGTATTTGCCGTGTACTGCCTTATGGCGGGAGTGTCCGCCTGCCGTATTGCGGTGGGGAATGACTATTGGGTTTACCGGGACAATTTTAAGCTCATTGCACAGGGTAGGCATGTATCCTATGAACCGGGGTTTAACCTGGTGGTGAGGGGAATACAATCTCTTTTCGGCTATGACAATTATTTGCCAGTGTTCGGTTTTTTTTCCCTGGTGACGGTTTTCTTTTTTGTAAAAGCGTTGGAGGATCAGGGAAGCAGCTTTGCAATTTCCCTGTTTCTGCTGATGACTGGCGGATATTACTTTAATAGTTTGAATACCGTGCGTTATTATTTGGCTCTTGCCGTTGCCCTCTATGCCATGAAATATGTCCTGCGAGGGGAATACAGCAAATTTGTACTGTGGATATTGGCAGGCTCCCTGTTTCATAAATCCATACTGTTGGTAATTCCTGTCTATCTGCTGGCCAGATTCCTGGCGGCGGCAAGGCTGAAAAAGTGGCATTATATTGCGGGCGGTATTTTAATTGCCAGCCTTATTGTAGGGCAAGCTTTTTATCAGGAGATTATATTTTATTTTTATCCGTATTACAGGGATTCCGCATTTGACAGAGGGCAGCTTTCTTATGTAAATATAGCGAAATGTGTCTGTGTATTGGTCTTGTGTGGGATATGCTATAAGAGGAGCCTTCGGGAGGATTTGAATAACAGATTTTATTTTTTTCTGAATCTGGCAGGCCTGGTGGTCTATTGCTGCGGTTCATTTATCCCGGAGGTTTCCAGGGTGGGGTATTATATGATCATATCCCAGGTGTTCCTGCTCCCCAGGCTTTTGGATGATATGAAGGACGGGGTGTTGAGAATACTTTGCTGTATCGGTGTGATTGTGGGATTCACGTTATATTTCCTGTTTCTTCTGAGAGGGATGTATTCTGTGGATGTGCGCCTGCTTCCCTATCTCAACTGGATCTTTAACTGACGGCCAGGGTCACATATGGATTGCACGGTCCTGATTTGTACGCCCGCTAAAGCGGGTAAAATGTAGTTAGATTGAAAAATTATGCTGATGAATTGATTTTTCGCTCGGCAATTTGAGTCAGCGCCGGGGATTGCCTTGATTGCAGTCGGCGGAATGGAGATTGGTGTGAAAATTCTATGGCTTTGTAATGTAGTGCTCCCGGCGGTGGCAGAGCAGCTGGATATGCCCTCTACGAACAAAGAGGGATGGATCAGCGGCCTTGCCGGCGTGACGCTGGAGAAGAGGCATGAAAATAATATTGAACTTGCGGTTGCTTTCCCGGTGCCCCGGGAGATGCTTTCCGAAGGGGATGATATCTGTGTGAACACGGTTACCGTGAAAGGCAGTGAGCTCTTATGCTACGGCTTTTATGAGGATACGGTAAACCCTGACAGATATGAGACGGAGCTGGAGGGCCGCCTGGGGAAGATCGTGGGATTATTCCGGCCGGATATTGTACACTGTTTTGGAACGGAATATCCCCATACACTTGCCATGTGCCGCGTATTTCCACAAAAGGACAAAATTCTGTTGGGGATCCAGGGGTTATGTGCAGTCTGTGCAGGCGCATATTTTGCCGATATGCCGGAAAAGGCAGTGAATACGGTAACTTTGCGAGATTGGCTGAAAAAGGACAGCCTGCGGGAGCAGCAGAAAAAATTTGTAAACCGTGGTGCAATGGAAATAGAGGCGGTAAAGCTTGCGGGAAATGTGACGGGCCGTACCCAGTGGGACCGCTACTACACGGGAAAATGGAATAATAACGCGAGTTATTATAGCATGAATGAAACACTGCGCCCGGAATTCTACGGGTATCGCTGGAGCCGGAACGACTGTCAGGAGCACTCTATTTTCTTAAGCCAGGGAGATTATCCTTTAAAAGGACTGCATTATATGCTCACCGCCCTGCCCCGAATACGGGAAATGTATCCTGACGTAAAAGTATATGTGGCGGGACAGGATCTGACAAGATTTGATACCTTGAAGCAGAAGCTGAAAATATCCGGTTACGGGAGATACCTTCGCAGGCTGATCAAGGAGAATGGGATTGAAAAGCAGGTGATATTTTTAGGGAAGCTGGATTCCCGCCAGATGCGCGACCAGTATTTGAAAAGCAGTTTATTTGTCTGCCCTTCCTCCATGGAAAATTCACCCAACTCTTTGGGGGAGGCTATGCTGTTGGGCATGCCTTGCATCAGCGCGGATGTGGGAGGGGTTCCCAGTATTTTTTCTGCCGGTAAGGACGGCATATCCTACCAAGGCTTTAGGGTTGCCGACGGCGAAGCTGGGAACCCAGGGAATGAAAGCAGAAGCATTGAGAATGGACTGGAAGCTGTATCGAATCGGCTTTTTCAGGCGGTTGTCGAGATGTGGTCTGATTTGGAGAAAATGGACGAATTCTGTGAAAATGCAAGAAATCATGCAGCAAAAACGCATGATCCCCAGCAGAATTACCAAAAAATGATTGGAATTTATTCAAATATAATGGTTTAATATATGATTTTAATGAGATATTAGAAATTACTTTAAGGGCAAAAATATGATCAATTTTGTATTCGTATCTAACTATTTAAATCACCATCAAATTCCCTTTTGCAATGCCATGTACGGATTCCTGTCGGGAAGCTTTGCTTTTGTCCAGACAGAACCCATGGAACAGGAACGCATAAGGATGGGGTGGGAAGAGCAGACGGATATTCCTTATTTAAAAAAGTATTATGAGGAACCGGAGTGCTGCAGGGAAATGATTGCGTCTGCCAGAGTGGTTTTCTTTGGCGGAAGCGATGATGAGAGCTATGTTGAAGCCAGGCTGCAGGAGGGAAAGACAGTGATCCGCTGCAGCGAGCGCCTGTATAAGACGGGGCAGTGGAAGGCTGTCTCTCCCAGGGGACTGAAAAAGAAGTACCATGACCATACACGGTACCGCAACCAACCGGTTTACCTGTTCTGTGCAGGCGCCTATGTACCCAGCGACTTCCACCTGGTGAGGGCGTATCCGGGGAAAATGAAGAAATGGGGTTATTTTCCCGAGACAAAGAAGTACGACGAAGATAGGCTGATGGCAGGAAAGCAACCTGGCAGGATATTGTGGGCGGCGCGCTTTTTAGACTGGAAGCACCCGGAGCTGCCCATAAGGACAGCCCTTTATTTAAAGGAAAAGGGATTTTCCTTTCACCTGGATATGGTGGGCAACGGAATGATGGAAAGGCAGGTGTCTTCCATGGTGGAGGAATTGGGGTTACATGATGTGGTGACTCTACACGGTTCCCGTACCCCCGTGCAGGTCCGCCGCATGATGGAACAGTCCGGCGTCTATCTGGCTACCAGTGACAGGCAGGAGGGATGGGGAGCCGTGGTCAATGAGGCCATGAACAGCGGCTGTGCCGTGGTAGGGAGCAGTATGATGGGAGCGGTTCCATATCTGATACGGCATGGGGAAAACGGAATGATATATCACGACGGATCAGAGGAATCGCTGTTCCAAATGACAGCCAAGCTGTTGGAGGACGGGGAACTTTGTGCACGGCTTGGAAGGAATGCCATGGGGACTATCACCGGGGAATGGAATGCGGAGACTGCGGCGGAGAGGCTGCTTGGTTTCTGCGTGAGGCAGGGGTTTCTGGAAACGGGAGATGTATCCGAGGCTATAGACTGGAGGTCGGTACCGGAAACCGGCCCTGTTTCGGAAGCTCCGGTGGTCTCTGAGAGGAAAATGTATCCCCTGCTGATGGAGCGTGCCTTCTGAGAAGTTTTCTGTAAAAGTACGGAATCTCGCCTGGGGAAACCGCAGGGCGTTTTACGCTTCCTTGCACGAAATCCCGAGACTGTACAACTATCCCGGTTTTGTGGTTATCTGAGAGAACGATTTTCGAACAATCCGGGAGAATCATTTTGTGAACTTTCTGTGAAATTGATATATGTGAAACAAATTTGAAACATTTTCGCTGTAATATCGTGTGATATAGTGAACGGCTTATGCGCGGATATTTTAGTGGAAGACGGACTTTCCATAATGCGCAAGGAACAGCGCGGAAAAGAGTTGGCATGGAATACCCTTTGATCAGTATTATTGTACCGGTATATAATATAGAAGATTATCTGCCCAGATGTGTGGATACACTGCAGAAGCAGACCTACCCGAGAATAGAGATTCTGTTGGTGGACGACGGGTCTACGGATCACACAGGGGATCTCTGCGACAGGTTTGGGGAGGAAGATCCGCGTATCCGCGTGTTCCATAAAAAGAACGGCGGCTCCTCATCTGCAAGGAACCTGGGGATCCGTGAGGCGGCAGGGGAATATTTGGGATTTGTAGACAGCGATGACTATGTGGAGCCGGATATGTACAAAAAGCTTTATGACGCCATAGAAAAGTATGGCGTGCCGGTGGCGCAGGTGGGCAGGGACGAGATAGACCCTGACGGAAACAGGCTGCCGGATATCTGTATCCCTCCTGACAAGGCGGAGTGCATTGAAGCGGAGAAGTTTCTGAAGGAACTGCTGATGCACCGTGGGGACTGCTCTTTCTGCACCAAGCTGATCCGGAAAGACGTGTTGGAGAACCGGGAATTTCCGGAGGGGGAGTTAAACGAGGACTTCCACCTGCTGGTATGCCTTTTGGGAGAGCGGATCCATAGGATCGTGTCGCTGCCGGACAGGGGATACCATGTTTTTTACCGCATAGGGAGCAATTCCAGAAAAGCGGATAAGGAAAACTTTTCCAGGGTGTTTGCCGACAATGTGGTCAATGCGGACATGGTCTATGGCCTGGTGAAGGACAAGTACCCCAGGCTGCAGCATGTTGCATTCCGCTTCGGCATTTTCCAACGCATAGACTATATGCTGCATATCCCCATTTCCCAGATGGGCAGGGACAACGTTTTTTACCGGCAGGTAGTCAGCTACCTGAGGAAAAACTGGGTTCAGGCAATGGGGAACCCTTTTTTATCAGGTAAAAATAAGATATACCACACGCTGTTTGCCGTTTCTCCCAAAGGGATCAGAGTACTGCATAGGAAGCTAAAGCATTCATATGTGTGGAAAAAGCTTCGTCAATAAGTGGCAGAAACTGCCGGTAGAAAAATGAAAAATTCATGATATTATAAGTACGCAATGTGGTTCGTATAACCTGCAGAACGGAATCCGCATTGCCGTTGCGAAAACTGACAACAACCCCGGAACATAGGATTCCGGATATAGAAAGGCATGATTGTTACCATGAGGAAAATACGTTGGATGAAAAAAGGGAAGAGACATCTTGCAGGCGCGTTGGCATTGGCGCTGCTGCTTGGAGTAGCCGGATTTCCGGTTCAGGCGCAGACTGTTTCCGGCAATGCGGCTGTCCGCTGTTCCGAAGGGTTCGACATGGAAACGGCAGAATGGATTGAGTCGGCGGGGGCTGAACTGGCGGAGATGGCCCGGGAGAGGGAGATCATGGCGCTGGTGTACTTGAGCGATTTTTACCCCGTAAGAGAAGAACCCGATTATGAGAGCCAGGCTGCCGTCAATGTTCCCAGTGGACAGTTGGTGAACATAGAAGACGTCTATGTCACTATGGACGAGGAGGAGAACCCGGAGGTATGGTATTATGTAAGGCTCTTATCCGGGGAAACGGAATATACGGGATACGTGCCCAGATATTATCTGGCGGTTTCCGATGAGCGCTTTTTGGGGTGGGAAGAGAACTACGGGCTGAATTTCCAGGCCGCCACATATGCCGTTGACAGCGCGGGGAATGTCGTATATCCTGACATTCAGCAGTTCCCCGAGAGCTATCGGCCGGCGCTGACGGCATTGAAGCAGAGGTATCCCAACTGGACGTTTGCAGTGATGAATACAGGTTTGGATTGGAATACAGTCATTGCAAACGAACTGATTGGCGGTAAGAGCCTGGTTTACAGGACCTTCCCTGCCTATACAAAGGAAGGGCTTTATGACGACGGAAACTGGTATTATGCCTCTGAGGCGGTGCTGAAGCAGTATATGGATCCCAGGAATGCCCTGACGGAGGATGCCATTTTCCAGTTTGAGATGTTGACTTATAATCCCACCTATCATACTGAGGCGGCAGTGGACAGGTTCCTGGACAGGACCTTTATGAATAACCGCAAGAATGCGCCGGGGACCGACATGACCTTCGGGCATATTTTCTGGGCGGTGGGAGTAAATGAAGGGGTTAGTCCGTTCCATCTGGCTTCCAGGGTGTACCAGGAGCAGGGTTCCGGTGAATCCGGCCTGGTCTCGGGGGTATATCCGGGATATGAAGGCTATTACAATTATTTCAATATAAAAGCATCCGGGAACAAGACCCAAGAAGTGATTGAAAGAGGCTTAAAGCACGCAAAGGAAAAGGGGTGGAGCAATGCTTATGCGTCTATCCTTGGCGGCGCACAGGTCATTTCAGCCAATTATATAAAAAGAGGCCAGAACTCACTGTATCTGCAGAAATTTAATGTTACCCCCAAGGAAACTTACGGACATCAGTATATGCAGAATATTTCCGCCCCCACAACGGAGGCAAAAAGCATGAAGGCTCTGTATGCAGGGACAGGGTCACTGGACAATACTTTTGTGTTTACAATACCGGTGTATCATAATATGCCTGCCGAACCCTGCGCCGCGCCCACTTATTCCACGAATGTGGTACTTCCCATTCCTTCCGGGTATTCGGACACCACAGTATGGCTGGACGGGATTCCATATACCGCGGTGGTGCGCAACGGCCATTATATTGTCCAGGCGCCGGATGCGTCGGCAAAGACAGCCGTGGTCTATCAGTATAACGGCTCCGGTGTGCCGGTGGGGATGTACCTGTGGACCTTGGATTATACTAATAACGCTTACGCTGCCACAGCGCAGCCGGAAATGGCAAATCTGTTGACATACCACGGATTTTCCATCCGCATCACAGGGAAGTCGGGTATCCGGTATAAAACGGGCATTTCCGCCGACCTCAGGGGACGGCTTACAAGCTCCGGCGTAAACGGTTATACACTGAAGGAATATGGCACACTGATCATGAACAACGCAAACCGTGGCAGCTATCCCATGGTGCTGGGGGGCGAGAAGGTGCTTTCCGGTATGGCTTACGGGATAAATCCGTCGGGAACCCTGGATGACAAGATTTATGAAACTGTGGACGGCAGATACCGTTATACTTCCGTGCTGGTGGGACTTCCCGTGGATCAATACAAGACGGAATATGCCTTTAGGGGGTATGCGGTGTTGGAACGCGGCGGCAGCCGGATAACCGTATATGGGCCCGTGGTGGCCAAAAGTATCTACTCGCTGGCGGATCAACTGCTGAAAAGCGGCAGCTATGCAGAGGGGACGGAGGTTTACAAGTTCCTGAAGCAGCTGATGAGCGACGCCGACGCGTTGTGATGAAATTTCATGTAAGCCACTTGTTGGCTTTGGGTTTATAAGCGCCCGCCAAAGCGGGCAGATGGGAGTTATTATGAAAAAGAAACTGGCTTATGCACTGCTTTCCGTAGCAGCGGTGAGCTTGCTGTATACAGGCTGCGGAGACGGCAGCGAAGAAATAGGATTTTTTTTGGAATCGGAGGAGCAGCAGTTTGTGTCCGCCACGTCACAGCCTGCAAATGCTGCGCCGGAGCAGGATAATGAGGCCCAGGGCATTCAGCTGCTTTATAATACCGGAGAATTGACGGAGGAAGAAGAAGCGGCTGCGCTGGAGACGCTCCGGGCCATGCGGCAGAACCTGGAGCTGGAAGAGTTCCTGGGCGAGGGGATCCACTTGGTCAGCGGCGAGACGTGGATGGATACCTTTGCCGTCCGGCTTGTGGAAGGCAGCCGGACGTATTACCTTATGGAGGACGGGGAAGTCCTGCTCACAGTCCAGGTGGGATTTGATATTGACGGAAAGAATGTATCCAATGTATACTATCAGGGTTCGGAGGGTGAGGTTATACTGCTGAAGCAGGCCGGAACCGTTACACAGCTGACTACTGCGTCTGTGGTGGAAGGGGAATATACAGGGGCGTTCCACCTGTGGCAGTTTGACGGCGGGACGGGAGACATACGCCATGAGGAAGGCACCTATGCTTCCGGGTTGCCTGTGGGGGAATACACCGTCGAAGTGCGGGAGGGCACTGCGCCCGGAAGTGCATACGACTTATGGAACAACCGGGAAGGGATGGAGTATAAAGTGACTACTTTGCAATATGACGATAAGGGAGAACTGATTCCCCAGGCCACACCTACGCCTGAGACAACACAGGCGCCTACCCCGACCCCCAAACCTACGTCCACACCGAAGCCTGCGGTTACACCCAAGCCTTCAGTGACGCCTGTACCCACTCCGAAACCCACCCCGAAACCTACCCCGAAGCCGACGCCAGTGCCGGATGAAGATGATGATGACAATGACGACGGCGGTGGAAATCAGGATAATGGTGGCGGAAACCAGGACAACAGTGGCGGAAACCAAGATAACAGTGGAAACCAGGGCGATGGCAGCGGCGATAATTCCGGTGACAACTCTGGTGGTGGTGATTCCGGAAGCAGCGGCGGTGCCGATGTGGATGTGGAATGGTCGGGAGATATCCTGTAGACTTTACAATAATTTGGTGATATAATACTGATGTTTTGTTAAGCGGCAGTAATTTGAATTAGGTATGGAAGAGGGATATGGCATGAGAAAAGAAGGAAGAATTATAGATATTCCGGCGAGCCGGATCATTGCGCTGATCTTGATGGATATTATGGCGGTCATTGTGGCGGCGTTTGCGGCGCTGTATATCCGGTTTGAGTTTAGCTTTTCCAATATCCCTCTGGAATACCTTTTAAAATTTGAACACATCATTTTGATCAATATAGTAGTTACTTTACTGTTTTTTGCGCTGTGGAAGCTGTACAAGAGCGTATGGCGTTATGCCAGCGCCAACGAGCTGATCAACATTATTTTTGCTACCACCTGTGCGGCCATTGCCCAGACAGTGATGTGTTATGTGCTGGATCAAGATATGCCCAGAAGCTATTACCTCCTGTATTGGTTCCTGCTGACGGTGTTTATTACCTGCATCCGCTTCGGTTACAGGATCCTGAGGATATTGAACAATAAAAGGAATGACCTTACGGGCAGGAAAAAAGGAATCAATGTGATGCTGATCGGGGCGGGAGCTGCGGCCAATATGATCCTGAAGGAAATAGAGAGCAGCATATACCTGAATCTGCGGGCAAAATGCATTGTGGATGACCAGCCAGGCTGCCATGGAAAGCTGCTCCGTGGCGTGCCGATCATAGGAGGCAGGGAGAAAATCCTGGAGGCCGTGACGGAATATGGGATTGATGAAATTATTTATGCGATCCCTTCTTCCAATGCAACTACCAGGCAGGAATTCTTGAATATCTGTAAGGAGACAGGCTGTAAAATACGCGCTTTGCCGGGAATGTACCAGCTGATCAACGGGGATGTGTCCGTTGCGAAATTGAAGGAAGTGGAGATCGAGGATCTTCTGGGCAGGGAGCCGATCCGTATTAATACGGAAGAGGTGCTGGGATATGTCAGGGGGAAAGTGGTCATGGTCACCGGTGGAGGCGGTTCCATCGGAAGCGAGCTGTGCAGGCAGATTGCGGCACATTGCCCAAAACAGCTGATCATAGTGGACATTTATGAGAATAATGCTTATGATATCCAACAGGAGCTGCTGTGGAAATATCCTGAGCTGGATCTCCAGGTGCTGATTGCTTCTGTCAGGAATACGAACCGTATTAACAATATTTTTGAGACCTACAGGCCCAATATTGTATACCACGCTGCCGCACATAAGCATGTGCCCCTGATGGAGACCAGTCCCAATGAAGCGATTAAGAATAATGTCATGGGGACATATAAGACCGCTCAGGCTGCGGACAAGTATGGCGCGGAAAAGTTTGTGCTCATATCCACCGATAAAGCAGTAAACCCTACAAATATCATGGGAGCTTCCAAACGGATCTGCGAGATGGTGATCCAGCTTATGAACCAGAAGTCCGGGACAAATTTTGTTGCGGTCAGGTTCGGAAATGTGTTGGGCAGCAACGGCAGTGTTATCCCTTTGTTTAAACGGCAGATTGCGGAGGGAGGGCCGGTGACGGTCACACACCCTGATATCATACGCTATTTCATGACAATATCCGAGGCTGTCTCCCTGGTGCTTCAGGCAGGGGCTTACGCCAGGGGCGGGGAGATCTTTGTATTAGACATGGGAGAACCGGTTAAGATCCTGGATCTTGCCACCAACCTGATCAAGCTTTCCGGCTATAAGGTGGGGGAGGACATAGAGATCAAATTTACCGGCCTGCGCCCCGGGGAGAAGATGTATGAAGAGTTGCTGATGAATGAGGAAGGACTTAAAAAGACCGCCAATAAGATGATCTTTATCGGCAAACCCATCGAGTTTGATGCGGAACTGTTCGAGAAGCAGCTGAAAAAGTTGGGTGAGGATGCTAAGTCAGAGACGGCCGACATTCGGGAGGCCGTTCGGGAGATCGTTCCCACGTATCATCCGGAGGGGTAAGGGAAGCTGCCTTTTAAACTGTGCCATTTAGAAAGATTGGCAGAGCCTTGCCGATATATGGCAGAGGATAATGTTATGGCTGAAGACGGAAAAAGTTTCTGAAGCGCCCTCCTCGAAAATGCGTGGTGTGCAATGACGGAATCTGAATATTTGAAGAAAATGACTGAATCAAACTGAATAAGAATGCTGTATTATGAAAAGCTGTGCATATTGTACAGCTTTTTTGTTGGCATAAAGACAGCTTTTGCCCTGTCTCCCCTCTGGGGCATCAAACGCACAGAAATAGAGATTAAAATGACTTTTTCGTTGTAAAATGGTACAATGCGTGTTAAACTAAGGAAATGAAATCATTACTATTTGTAGTTTGTTTTCAGAAATTAAAATTTATGGAGCATGGTATTAAAAGTTGTATGGTGAGATGAGAGGACGCAGCGGAGAACGGCGTAAGGACAATCATTTTGGAGGTTAGATATGTTCACAGGAAAAACGTTATTAATTACCGGTGGGACGGGGTCTTTTGGAAACGCGGTACTCAACAGGTTTCTGGCGACGGATATCGGCGAGATACGAATTTTCTCCCGGGATGAATTGAAACAGGATGATATGCGGCATTATTATCAGAGGGAATATCCCCAATACAGTAATAAGCTAAAGTTCTATATTGGCGATGTCAGGGACCCACAGAGCATCGCCAAAGCAATGCACGGGGTGGACCTTATTTTCCACGCGGCTGCGTTGAAGCAGGTTCCATCATGTGAATTTTTTCCGATTGAGGCAGTGAAGACCAATGTGCTGGGAACAGAAAATGTACTGCAATGCGCGGTGGATGCCGGAGTTAAGAAGGTCATCTGCCTGTCTACGGACAAAGCGGCTTACCCTGTGAATGCCATGGGTACTTCCAAGGCCATGATGGAAAAGGTCATTGTGGCCAAGTCCAGGACTGTGCCTGCGGAAGAGACCAGTATTTGCTGCACCCGTTACGGAAACGTGCTTTGTTCCAGAGGGTCCGTGATCCCGCTGTTTATCAGCCAGATTAAGGAAGGTAAACCGCTTACTGTGACGGAACCTTCCATGACCAGGTTTGTCATGAGCCTGGAGGAAGCGGTGGAGTTGGTAGTCTACGCTTTCCAAAATGCGGAGAGCGGCGATATCATGGTGCAGAAAGCGCCTGCCTGTACAATTGACGTGTTGGCCCAGGCTGTGAAAGAATTGTTCCATGCGGACAATGAGATTAAGGTGATTGGCATACGCCATGGGGAGAAGATGTATGAAACGCTGCTTACCAATGAGGAATGCGCCCATGCCATTGACATGGGGGATTTTTACAGGGTTCCGGCGGACAAGCGTGGCCTGAACTACGACAAATATTTTACGGACGGTAATCTGGAGCGGGCAAAGCTTTCGGAATTTAATTCCAACAACACGGAGCTTATGGATGTGGAGCAGGTAAAAGAGAAGCTGTTGACAATCTCTTATATGCGGGATGAACTGTCGAAATGGGAGAACAGGTAATGAAGGTATTGGTAACCGGTGCAAATGGTTTTATCGGTAAAAACCTGATCACGGAATTATATAAACGGGAAGATACGGAAGTGTTTTCTTTTGATTTGGAAACACCTGCGGAATTGCTTGAGGAATATTGCAGGGACTGTGACTTTGTCTATAATCTGGCAGGGGTTAACCGCCCGGAAAACGTGGAAGAATTTATGGAGGGCAATTTCGGGTTTGCATCCACGCTGGTGGAAACTTTGAAAAAACATGGGAATATTTGTCCCGTCATGAATTCTTCTTCCATTCAGGCAGCCTTGGAAAATCCTTATGGCAAAAGCAAAAAGGCCGGGGAAGACATGATGTTTTCCTATGGACAGGAGACCGGCGCCCCTGTCTATATCTATCGTTTCCCTAATGTTTTCGGTAAGTGGTGCCGGCCGAATTACAACAGTGCAGTGGCCACTTTTTGCTACAACATTGCCCATGGCCTCCCTATTCAGGTGAATGACAGGAGCACAGTGATGCATCTGGTGTATATTGATGACGTAGTGGAAGAGCTGCTGCAGGCATTGGACCGTCATCCCCATGTGGATGCGGACGGTTATTGTTATGTTCCCACAGAGCATGAGATTACTTTGGGTGAAATTGTAAATTTACTGTATAGTTTTAAGGAGAGCCGCAGAAATCTGATGATACCGGATATGTCGGATAACGGCATCGAGAAGAAATTGTACAGCACTTATATAAGCTACCTCCCTGAAAACGAGTTTGCTTACCCTTTGACAGCGCATGAGGATGAGAGGGGGAGCTTTACTGAGATCCTGAAAAGTCCCGACAGGGGGCAGGTGTCTATTAATATTTCAAAACCCGGCATTACCAAGGGGAATCACTGGCACCATACGAAAAACGAGAAATTTGTGGTGGTCAGCGGGAAGGGGTTGATCCGTTTCCGCAGGCACGGTTCAGAGGATATCATAGAATATCATGTCAGCGGGGACAAACTGGAAGTGGTTGATATCCCTACTGGTTATACACATTCTATTGTAAACGAAGGGGATACCGACCTTGTGACTCTGATGTGGTGCAATGAATGCTTTAACCCGGGGAGGCCGGATACCATATATGAAAGCGTAAGCATCGATACGGGAAAGGAATAAACATAAGATATGGGTAAACTTAAGTTGATGACTGTGATCGGTACCAGGCCGGAGATCATCAGGCTGTCGGAGGTCATTAAAAAGTGTGATAAATATTTTGAACAGATCCTTGTGCATACAGGGCAAAACTATGATTACACCCTGAACCAGATCTTTTTCGAGGACTTGGGGCTGAGACAGCCCGATTATTATCTGGAGGCGGTTGGGAATGACCTGGGGGAAACCATCGGAAATATCATAGCGAAGAGTTATAAGCTGATGACAGAGCTGAAGCCGGACGCTTTTCTGGTATTGGGGGACACGAATTCCGCCCTGGCGGCAATTTCGGCCAAGAGGCTGAAAATTCCCATCTTCCATATGGAGGCTGGCAACCGCTGCTTTGATGAGAACCTGCCGGAGGAGACGAACCGCCGCATCGTGGATCATATTGCGGATGTGAACCTGTGCTACAGTGAACATGCCAGAAGATATCTGAATGCGGAGGGAACAGCGAAGGAGAGGACTTATGTAACGGGTTCTCCCATGGCGGAAGTGTTGTCAGCTAATATGGGTAAGATCCAGGCCAGCAATGTGCTGCAAACCCTGGGATTGGAGAGCGGAAAGTATATCCTGTTATCCGCCCACAGGGAAGAGAATATAGATGATGAACGGAATTTCTTCGCGTTGATGGAAGCGGTCAACAGTATGGCGGAATCCTATGGGATGCCTATCATATACAGCACCCACCCCCGCAGCCGGAAAAAGATTGAAGAGCGCGGATTTCAGTTCCACCCGTTGGTGAGGAGCCTGCAGCCATTTGGTTTCTCCGACTATAACCATCTCCAGACGAACGCCTTCTGCGTGGTGTCTGACAGCGGCACTTTGCCGGAGGAAGCGGCTTACTTCAATACGAAAGGCCATCCTTTCCCGGCAGTATGTATCAGGACTTCCACGGAACGGCCTGAGGCCATCGATAAGGGGAACTTCATACTTGGCAGCATCACAACAGAACAGGTCCTGCAAGCAGTGGATATGGCAGTCCGGATGAATGCGGATGGGGATCTGGGCACGGATGTACCGAATTATGTGGATGAAAATGTGAGCACCAAGGTGGTTAAAATAATACAAAGCTATACGGGTATTGTAAATAAGATGGTATGGCGGAAGTTCTAATTTAATTGACACTGGTATCGTTATGCTGTAGAATGATACCGAAGTAGGAGTAGTTTTCTTGTGATACTGATAAGTCCGATAAAAGAGGATAGCGTGCTGCTCTTTCCCTCATGCGAATGGCGGAGATGTTGTCATGAAAAGTAAAAAGAAATTAATAGCTTTCAGTGTTGCCGCCGGCATTGCTTCGGCAGCGCTTGTCAGCAGGGCATTGAACAAAAGAGAAGAGAATGATTCGGAATATACGGTTGCTGATACTCACAGGAGCTTAGGAAGCGAAGCTACTTTTTACGAAAAATATGTAAAAAGAGCAATAGATGTATCAGCTGCTTTTGTTGGTGTAGTGATTACTGCGCCTGTTGTAGCGGCATCATCGGCTCTTATATATAAAGAAGATCCGGGCAGTGTGATTTTCAAGCAGAAAAGAGTGGGAATCAATAAATCATATTTCAATATCCATAAACTTCGTTCAATGAAACAGAACACGGGCGATATACCGACCCATCTTTTGAGTAAGGAAGAGCAGGACAACATGATTTTGAAGGTTGGCCGTGTGATTCGGAAGACTTCCATAGATGAACTGCCGCAATGCCTGGACATCCTGCGGGGGCGCATGTCTATCGTAGGGCCGCGCCCGGCGCTGTGGAACCAGGATGACCTGATTGCGGAACGTGATAAGTACGGTGCCAATAATGTCAGGCCGGGCCTTACAGGATGGGCGCAGATCAATGGAAGGGACGAGCTTGAGATACCGGAGAAGGCGAGGCTGGACGGAGTATACTGCCGCGAACTGCGGAAAAGCAGTTGGGACGGATTTAAGATGGATTGTAAATGCTTCTTTGGGACGGTCAAATCCGTGATAAATTCTGAGGGAGTAGTAGAGGGTGGAACCGGTTCAACAGAGGGGGCGAAACGGCACTTTACGGATGGAAAAACGGGCATGGAATTAATCGGCAACATTGGTTTTAAGGAACCTGTGGCTGTAGACAGGCATGCTGTGAAGAAAGTGCTTATTACCGGTGCAGGATCCTACATCGGAGAGACATTTACCGAATATGCGAAAAAACATTATGCAGATAATTTTGAGATAGATGCCATTGATATGGTAGATGCTGCCTGGAAGGAAAAAGATTTCTCAGGGTATGATATCGTATATCATGTGGCCGGAATCGCCCATGCGGATGTGGGACATGTTTCGGAAGAAACAAAGGAGAAATATTATGCAGTAAACACCGATCTGGCGGTGGAAACCGCAAAAAAAGCGAAGGCTGACGGCGTACAGGAATTTATATTTATGTCGTCGATGATCGTATATGGTGATTCTGCTCCATACGGAAAAGATAAGATCGTGGATGCGCGTACAGTGCCTGCGCCTGCTAATTTTTATGGGGACAGTAAACTGCAGGCAGATGTAGCCGTGAGAGAATTGGCGGAAGAGGGTTTTAAAGTAATCGTGCTCAGGCCGCCGATGATCTATGGTAAGGGAAGTAAGGGAAATTACCCTATGCTTGCAAAGCTTGCCAAGAAGCTCCCCGTATTTCCTGATGTGGACAATAAAAGGTCTATGCTTCACATAGATAATCTGTGTGAATTTCTGTGTCAGGTCATGCTGATAAAAGAGTTCAAACAGAATGCGACTGTGCTTATTCCACAGAATACAGAATGGACAAAAACCGTTGACATGGTAAGGAAGATTGCCAAATCCAGCGGTAAAAATATAGCAGGACTGAAAGTTTTGAGGCCGGCTGTTGCCCTGGGCAGTATGCTGCCCGGGAAAATTGGCGAATTGGTAAATAAAGCGTTTGGCAATAGCTGCTATGCACATTATATTTCTATATATCCGGGAATCGATTATCAGAAAGTATCTCTGGCTGAGTCTATTGCAAGAACGGAAAAGAACACAAGCGAAGAATCCAAGCAGGATAAAAAGCATATCCTGGTGGTTTCACAGTATTTTTATCCGGAACAGTTTCGCATAAACGATATGTGCCAGGAATGGGTAAAACGCGGATATAAGGTGACAGTGGTCACGGGTATACCTAATTATCCCATGGGGAAGACCTTTGACGGATACGGCCTGAGAAAGAAAAGGCATGAAAAGTGGAACGGGATTGACATTATCAGGATCCCGTTGATTCCCAGGGGTTCCAGTTCAATTGGAATGGCGGCGAATTATCTGTCCTTTATGATATCTGGCATGATTGCCGGAAAGTTTAAAGACATAAAAGCAGATTATGTGTTTTCTTTTGAAGTGTCCCCCATGACGCAGGTCTTAACAGGAATCAGCTTTGCCAAGAAGCTGGGTGTCCCCCATTACCTGTATGTACAGGATCTTTGGCCTGAAAATGTGGTTACGGTTACTGGTATAAAAAATCCGGCGATGATTAAGCCTATTGACAGGATGGTTGATTATATCTATAAGAATTCGGATGAGATTTTTACCACCAGTCCGAGCTTTGTCAAGGCCATCTGTAATCGAAAAGTTAAGGTGCCGGTAGAAAAGGTTCATTATTGGCCTCAATATGCAGAAGAATTTTACCGTCCCATGGCGAAAGGGCCGGTTCCGGAAATACCGGAGGATGATAGCTTTAAAGTGATTTTTACCGGAAACATTGGCGTTGCACAAGGACTTCAGATTTTACCTAAGGCGGCAGAGCTGCTGAAAGGTGAAAATATTAAGTTTGTTATGGTTGGCGATGGACGTTACCAGGATGAATTTAACAGGGAAGTCCAAAGTATGGGAGTTACAGAGAAGTTTGTTATGGTTCCGCGCCAACCGGCCGAGAGGATACCAGAGCTGCTTGCCGCATGTGATGCCGCTTTCCTTTCCTTCCAGGATGCGGAGCTGTGGAAAATGACAATACCTGCGAAGCTTCAGAGCTATATGGCATGTGGAATGCCGATCCTTGCTTCCGCCCAAGGCGAGACGAAGAGGGTGATTGAAGAAGCTGAGTGCGGCGTATGTGTGCCCATTGGAGACGCCAAGGCATTATCGGATGCTGCAAAAGAATTTATGAATGCGGATCTGGCTAAATTAGGTGAAAATAGCAGATCTTACTTTGAAAAAAATTTTGACAAGCAGGTATTGATGGAACAGATGGAAAAGTATTTCAGATAGTTTTTGCTTGGAGAGAGTATATGAGAGAATTCCAAAGATGTACAAGGTGTGTAATGGATACAACAGACTCTAAGATTACTTTTGATGAAAACGGGGTATGTGACCATTGCAGAAATTTTGATAAAAATATAGCGCCGTATTGGAAACCCAATGAAAACAGATACGACGAACTGGAGAAACTGTCTGCTAAAATACGTGAAGCGGGGAAAAACAGCGAATATGACTGCATACTTGGCCTGTCAGGTGGTGCGGACAGTTCTTATCTTGCGTATATAGCCAAGGAAATCATGCATCTTAGAATACTTGCGTTTGTGGTTGATACAGGATGGAATCTCAATGTGGCTGTTGAGAACATCGAAAAGATTGTTAAGGGCCTTGACCTTGATATGTATACGGAAGTCATTAACTGGAAGGAAATGGCGGATTTACAGCTCTCCTTTTTTAAAGCAGGAATCTCAAGCCAGGACTTTCCGCAGGATCATGCTATTTTTGCGGCCCTTTATAATTACGCAGTAAAACACAAGATAAAATATGTGCTTACCGGTTCCAACAGCGCAACGGAGTTCATTAGGCCGCCGGTGGAATGGCTGTACATGAATGACCTTAAAATGGCCAAAGATATCCATAGAAAATTTGGTAAGCGGGAATTAAAAACCTTTCCCATGTGCGGGATGCTGACGTATAAGATATATTACAGGTATTTTAAGGGAATGCGCAGGGCATATCCCCTTGATTATGTTGTTTATAATAAGACGGAAGCGGAAGATTTACTTCACGAGAGATATGGCTGGACCAGATATGAGAATAAACATTATGAAAATGTGTTTACACGTTTTTTTGAGGGATACTATCTCCCTCATAAATTCGGATTTGACACGAGAAAAAATGTAGCCTCTAACCAGATATTAGCCGGGACACTCTCCAGGGAAGATGCCTTAAAGAGGCTGGAGCAACCTCCTTATGATCCGGATCAGATGCTGCAGGATAAGGAATATGTCGCTAAGAAACTCGGAATAACGACAGAAGAGTTTGATGCAATTATTGAAGGCCCCAATCATGTTCCGGCTGATTATAAGAACTCAATGTGGATGATAAAATTGGGTGTTGCCGTCAGCAAGATGCTTGGTATGGAAAACAGAAACTTGAGGATTTAGTTATGGTAGGAATCATTGATTACGGCTTGGGCAATTTAGGATCGATACAAAATATGCTGAAAGTGATCGGGGAAAAATCAGTTATTACATTCGATACAGATAAGCTGGACAAGTGCGAAAGATTGATATTGCCGGGTGTAGGCGCATTTGACGCGGGTATGGGAAAATTAAATGAAAACGGGTTGGCACAATTTGTAAAGCAAAAAGCGCTTGTTGATAAAAAACCTATTTTGGGCATCTGTCTTGGGATGCAGCTTCTTGGCAGGAAAAGCGAAGAAGGCGAACTTCCCGGATTAGGCCTGATCCCGTTTGACAACATTAAATTCAGATTGGATGACACTGACCTGAAAGTTCCGCATATGGGGTGGGATATTGTAGACTTCAAGCAGGACAATAGGTTGATTAAAAATTTGAAAGGAACGCAGCGATACTACTTTGTGCATTCATATCATGCAAAATGCGATTCTGAGGAAAATGTCTTGATGACATGTGATTATGGTTATGAGTTTACTGCTTCTGTTGTAAAGGATAATATTCTGGGGGTCCAATTTCATCCGGAGAAGAGCCATAATTTTGGAATGGCATTACTTGAGAATTTTGTAAAGGGGTGCTGAAAATGTTTATAAGACCGAGGATCATTCCGGTTCTTCTCATAGATGACAGAGATTTGATAAAGACAGTTAAGTTTAAAGACAGAACATATTTGGGAGATCCGGTAAATGCAGTTAAAATCTTTAACCGGAAAGGGATCGATGAACTTTCCATTCTTGATATTGGAGCGACGAAGAATGGAAAGGAGCCGGACTTTGAGCTTTTAAGGGATATTGCCAGTGAGGCCTTCATGCCTCTTAGCTGTGGCGGAGGCATTACCACAGTGGATCAGGTACGTGAACTTCTGGCAATCGGATATGAAAAAGTAGTAATCAATACGGGGCTGATCCGGAATCCGAGTTTAATAAGAAAATCGGTGGAGTTGTTTGGAAGTCAAAGCATAGTGGCCTCTATAGACGCAAAGTTTGTAAAAGGGCAATACAAATGTGTTATTGCAGACGGAAATGAAACCGTAGAAATTACGCCGGTGAAATTGGCAAAAGAAGCTGAGGATATGGGAGTTGGCGAGATCATTATTAATTCTGTTGACAGAGATGGGGGTATGCAGGGTTACGACATTACGTTAGTAAAAAGCATTGTGGAGTCCGTGAAGATTCCAGTAACTGCCATAGGCGGGGCTGGTGGGATTAACGATTTAAAGAAAGTATTGCATGAAGGACATGCCCATGCGGCAGCAGGCGGAAGTATGTTTGTGTATTACGGCAAATTAAAGGCAGTGCTGATAACGGCTCCCAGTGAAGAGGAATTGTTAAATGCCGGAATATATAAACAGTAGTGGAAGGAAATTGTATGCATGGATCAGAGTGATTCAAAGGTAAAGATAGAAAAAGGGAAAAAGGTTATTTCTGATTTTGGGTATAATATTATTGCTACAATGGCGGTTACAATTGTACTCCAAATGATTGTGTATCCATATCTTGCTGCGAGTTTTTCGGCGGATGTATACGGACAGTTGCTTACGATAATGGGGATTGCCAATATTTTTGCCGTATCGTTAGGGGGAGGGTTAAATAATGTCCGGTTGATCCAAAAAAACTTGTATGAGGAGCAGGATATAACAGGGGATTATAACCCTTTGCTTATTCTTTCTTCAAGTATTAGTATATTAATTTTTGGGTTTATTGTAGTAGTGCAATTTGAGATTCGCGGCATGTCTATTTTCCTGCTTCTGTTTTATATGTTAATAGGCATTATAGAAAATTATTGGGCGGTTGCATATCGAATTGTAATTAATTACAAGGCTAATCTCATCTACAATATTATGCTAAGCGCAGGGTATCTTGTTGGAATTATTTTAGCTAGGGAAATTGGTAATTGGACGATTGCTTTTGTAATGGGCGAATTGTTTGGGTTATTTTATTTACTAAAATCAACTTCCCTATATAAAGAAAAGCTGAAGGTTACTCCCCTTTTTGCAAGTACTATGAAGGCCTACTTCATATTGATAGGAACAAATCTAATTGCTAATATTGTAAATTATTTAGATCGTATTTTTCTGTACCCGATTCTGGGAGGGGAACAGGTTACGATATATACGGTCAGTTCTTTTGTGGGAAAGAGCATTGGATTGCTGATCACGCCAGTTGCAGGGGTGCTTCTTAGCTATTATGCGCAAAAATCTTTTAAAATGACGTTGAAAAAATATTGGGTCATTAACGGAATTACAATACTTGTGGGAGGAACTGCCGGGGGAGTGGCAATGATAGCGGCTCCTTGGATTACAGCTTTACTGTATCCTACAGTATTTGGCAGTGCGAATCCGTATCTTTTGATAGCCAATATTGCATCGCTTATTGGAGCATTGACGAATATATTGTCACCATCAGTTCTAAAATTTGCAAATATATCCTGGCAGATCGTGATACAGGGGATATATGCGATTGCTTATATGGGTTTGGGGTATGCCTTTATGATATCTCACGGATTATTTGGATTTTGTATGGCAACATTGTTGGTTAACCTCATCAGAATGGTTTTGCTGATGTTTATAGGGCACTTTAGCATATGGAGGAGAGAAGGCGAATGAAAGAGAAGATAGGAGTACATTACAAATATTTAATGGATATGTTAGACAGATGGAACGATAGGATGTATTATATAGTGTTCGTTTATTTAAAGGTAATAATGGATATATTCTTTGTTGTAGTAGCCAGTCAAATATATCAATATCATTATTATGAAGTGCACGGGAATGCAATTAAGTACATATTATCTTGGGTTATCTATTTAGTTCTTGTTGTTTTAATGCCTAAAAAGGAAAATTCCATTAAGACATTTTTCCTGCATATACAGTTGTTGATCATGGTTTTGCCTATGCTCACATTGTATGCATTTACCGAAAATAGAAGCACGATATACATTCTGCAGGTATCAATGGCGATTGTTCTTGAAATACTGGTTTTGAAGGAGGGAAAAAAGGAATACAAACCGGTCAGGATAAAAAATTTGAAGGCATTCGTAAGTACGTTTATGCTGTTTTTGATTCCTCTTATAACTGTTTTGACTATAAATTATGGCGGTTTTAGCGGATTTTCAGCATTTAATGCTGAAGTATTGAACAATATCCGGGCAAATGCAAGTTACCCCGCATTGTTGTCCTATCTGATTATGTGGTGCATACATATTTTTATACCTTTTTATATAGTATATTGCTTAGAAAAGAAACATTACGTTTTAGCCGCATTCTTGGTTTTTGATGATATTGTTTTGTACATGGTTTTAGCTCAAAAAATAATATACCTGTCATTGGCTGTGATTTTAGTTGTATATGCGCTTTCAAAAACAGGTCACTTCATTAAATTGATGCATCTTGCGGTATGCGTTGGACTTACTGCAATGATAATTTTGTTTCTGGTGGAGAAGAGCGATGTCAGCATGCTGATAATTATATGTGTGTCATTGCTGGGTGATAGGTTTTTATTTCAGCCTGCGCTTAATAAATTCTTATATTACGATATATTCAGCCAGTATCCAAAGCTTTATTTTTCAGATGGGATGATAGGAAAGTGTATGGGACTAACAAACATATATAAATATGAGCCGGGGCAACTGGCTTTTGGATATGTCTGGAATGGCCGATATGGGGAGTCTAATTCTTGTACAGGTTATTTGGGAGACGGATACGCGCAGTTAGGCTTTATCGGGATTATCATTGGTGCAGTTGTATTGGCACTGTTGGTCAAATATATTGATCATTATTGTGATAACATAGCGTTTGGAATATTGGCTGCGATAATGGCATTATATGTTGTCATGTTAAATGATGGAGCATTACAGACGGTTCTTCTCTCAGGAGGGTTATTTATATTTTTGATTTTTCTTGCAATTTATACCGAGGTAAATAAGGCAGACAGAAAGGGGTTAAAATAAATGATTGATTATGAAGTGAAAGACTTATTAAAGATTGTAATTAGAAAATGGTATGTAATTGTATTGGCTGTGGCGGTATTTAGTTTGATTTCTGTACCGATGTCACGAAAGTCATATCAACAGGCAATTGAAGATTATAATAGGCTCCTCAACGGGGAGGAGAATATAGATGAGCAGGAAGAGCAGGAAATCCTAGAACAAAATGCTTCATTTTGCATAATGAAAGTCGAAAGCATTAATAATGCTGAAATAAGTGATGTAGAAGCCACAAATATAGTATACCAATTATTAAATAATCCTTCAGTATTAGCTGTGATTAATAGCAATGTGCAATGGGATGACCCGGTAAATGTGGAGAATGCAAATTCACACAGAGCGCTGTCAATCATTACTAACAGCAACGCGATTTTGATCAATTCTAATACTTTGTCAGAAAAGAATTTCAGTGATTTTATTTTGGAAATAGAGCGCATAATTAAAACAGATTTGGATGATGTTGTTGGCCAGCAAATAGAAATACAATTAGGAAATATTGTATCACAAATGATTCCAGAGGTAGAGGATGAGCTTATTTTTGGAAAATCAGTTATACAGGAACCAAGTGAAATGGCTAGTTATGTAAAGAATATGATAACTGCCGGCGTTCTGGGGATTTTAGTAGGTGTTTTGGCGGTATTGGTTTGTGAGTATATTAAAGCTAACAGAAGACCTAAAGCGGCTGGGGAGCGATAAAATGTACACATTACAATACCTTTGGAATAAGTTTATAAAGAAAGCTCGCGGAAGAGCAATTATCAACAGTAGTATAGACAAAACATCCAAAATAGAAGCAGGAAGCAGTATTGTAGGTGTACAGATGGGAAGACATTCTTTCTGTGGTTATGACTGTACAATTATTAATTGTAAAATTGGATCCTTTTGTTCAATAGCCAATCGGGTATCAGTGGGGTTGGCCAGTCATCCCATAGATTGGGTTTCTACATCTCCTGCATTTATAGAACGCAGAGACAGTATAAAAATGAAGTATGCGAAACATTCTTATGAAGCAAGTGAGGCGACTGTCATTGGAAATGATGTATGGATAGGGGAAGGCGTTTTTATCAAATCCGGAGTCAAGATTGGGAACGGTGCAGTGATAGGAATGGGAAGCGTGGTCACAAAGGACGTGCCTGATTATGCAGTAGCAGCGGGTGTTCCGGCTCGGATTATCCGGAAAAGATTTGCGGACGACCAGATTGATAAACTGTTGCATGCAAAATGGTGGGATTGGGACGACGAAATGTTATTTAAATATGCACCATTTTTTAATGATACAGATGCATTTTTAAAGCGAATAGAGGAAGAATAAATGAAAATACTGCATTGCTGTCTCTCGTGTTTTTATATTGATAATTACAGCTATCAAGAGAATCTGCTGCCAATCATTAATATGAAACATGGACATGAGGTTTCGATTATTGCATCTACGGAAACCTTCACACGAGAGGGGAAGTTGGGATATGTTTCCCCGGCAGAATACAATTCGGCAGAGGGAATAAAAATTACCCGTGTACCATATAGAAAGATACTTCCGGGGGTTGTGATGAAAAAAATCCGATCCTACAAAGGAGTGTATTCCTTGATTAGCAGTTTTTCGCCGGATATTATTATGTTTCATGGGATACCGGCGTATGAGTTGATAACCGTTGTAAAATATATTAAAGAGCATCCAAATGTAAAATTGTATGTAGACAGTCATGAGGATTTTAATAACAGTGCTACGAACTTTGTCTCAAAATTTCTGCTACATGAGTTGTTTTATCGAAAAGTGATAAAAAGATGTTTGCCATATATTAATAAGATATTTTATATTACAGCTGAAACGAAAGAATTTATAAGCAAAGAATACAGGATACCAGAGAATATGATGGAATTCTACCCTCTGGGGGGAGAGATTATCCTTGCGGATGAAAGGCTGGAATGGAGACGTAAAATTCGAAAGGAACTTGGAATAGATGATGCTACTATCGTATTGATGCATTCTGGAAAATTGGATGTTTTAAAGAGGACAGATGTTATTATAGAGGGCCTAAACAAGGTTCAATCGGATAAAGTCTTGTTGTTGATTGCAGGTACGGTTCCGCCGGAAAATGCAAGACTGAAACAAATTATCAATGGAAGTAAAAAGACGAAATGGTTAGGCTGGTTAAACGCAGAAGAGTTGAGGCACTATTTATGTGCCAGCGATATATACATTCAGCCCGGAGGCCAGTCAGCTACTGCGCAGAATGCAATGTGTTGTGGACTTCCTGTTATGCTTTATCCACACAAAAGCTATGTGGCGTTATGCAGGGAAAATGTTATGTGGGTTAAAGATGAGGCAGATATATATAAGGCAATATCCGAATTGCTAGAGAAGCCTCATTTATTAAGGAAACTGGGAGATGCTTCTGTGCAATTGGCAGAGAGTGTACTGGATTACAATGTATTAGCATCAAAAATAGAGAAATAAGATTTTGATTCTTAATAAAGAAAGATAAAAATGAGTGTAAATAAGAGAATTAATATGTGAAAAGAGGTGATGGTAGCATGATGCAACAAAGTTTTGTACATGAAAGCAGCTATGTAGATGAAGGTGCAGTAATCGGTGAAGACACGAAGATATGGCATTTTTGCCATGTACAGAAGGAGGCTAAGATAGGCAGCCACTGTGTTTTGGGGCAGAATGTAAATATAGCGAATCATGTGACTATTGGTGATTATGTAAAGATTCAAAATAATGTATCGATATACGAGGGAGTGGAGTTAGAGGACGGAGTATTTTGCGGACCGTCATGTGTATTTACGAATGATTTAACTCCACGGGCGAAATTCCCGAAAGGGAACAGCAACTATAAAAAAACGCTGGTAAAAGAGGGTGCGTCTATAGGAGCAAATGCAACAATCGTGTGCGGACATACAATCGGTCGATACGCTATGATAGCCGCAGGAGCAGTTGTTACACATGACGTCCCTGATTACGCATTGGTTTTGGGAGTTCCTGCCAAAGTGGCAGGCAGGGTGGATGAACAGGGCAATATTGTTGAAAAATATGAATGATAAGGAGATCTGCGATGAAACAACAATTGTTGGATAAAATAGCTAAAAGGGAAATTGTATGTGGGGTAGTAGGACTTGGTTATGTAGGACTTCCGCTGGCAGTGGAAAAAGCGAAAGCGGGATTTAAAACCATTGGTTTCGATGTTCAGCGAGAAAAGGTGGAATTGGTAAATCGGGGACATAACTATATCGGAGATGTTGTGGATAAGGATTTGGCTGATCTTGTCCAACGTGGAATATTATCTGCCACTACAGAGTTTTCCTTTATAAAGAACGTTGATTTTATTGCGATTTGTGTTCCTACGCCTCTGGACAAACATCAAGAGCCGGATGTAAGCTATGTCAAATCTTCTGTTGAAGCTATCTCCAAGCATCTGTCTCCTAATACCATGGTAGTACTGGAAAGCACTACCTACCCGGGAACTACGGAAGAACTGGTAAAGCCTATTTTGGAAGAGGGTTCCGGATTAAAATGCGGGGAAGATTTCTATCTGGGATTTTCCCCGGAACGTGTAGATCCGGGCAATTTGATTTACAAGACCAAAAATACTCCCAAAGTAGTGGGCGGTATTGGCCAAGATGCGGCAGAAGTTATTTCCGCTATGTACTCGGCAGTTTTGGAGGGGGAGATTTATACAGTTTCCAGTCCGGCGATTGCTGAGATGGAAAAGATTTTGGAAAACACTTATCGGAATATTAATATAGGCCTTATTAATGAATTGGGAAGGCTATGCCATGAGATGGGAATCTCTATCTGGGAAGTGATTGATGCGGCTAAGACAAAACCGTATGGTTTTCAGGCGTTCTACCCCGGGCCGGGGTTGGGTGGGCACTGTATTCCTTTAGATCCTTATTACTTGACTTGGAAGGCGCGGGAGTACGGGTTCCATACCACTTTAATAGAGAATAGCATGGTGATTAACGACGGCCAACCTGCCTATTGTGTGGATCGGGCAATGCATATCTTAAACAGGCATAAGAAGGCGATTAACGGAGCGAAAGTGCTGGTGCTGGGTGTGGCATATAAGCAGGATATTGATGACTATAGGGAAAGTCCCGCTATTCATGTGATAGAAGAATTGCATAAAGTGGGAGCGGAAGTAGATTTTTATGATCCCTGGATTTCCCAGTACAGGGAAAACGGGCAGATATTTAAAGGATTAAAGGAGATTTCGCCTGAGATTGTAGCTTGTTATGATTTGGTTATGATTACGACGGCCCACACAAATGTGGATTACGACATGGTACAGAAGAGCGCAAAAGCTATTTTTGATACAAAGAATGTGACGAAAAATTTATGCAATAAAGAAAACATAGAAGTCCTGTAGGATTTATTATATGGGAATTGGTAAAAATATTGGGAGAATACAGAGGGCAATAAAATGAAATATGCACTGATAGGGTGTGGAAGAATTTCTACAAATCATATAAAGGCAGCCGTGAACAACCATTTGGATATTGTGGCGGTGTGCGATATTGTGGCGGATCATATGGAGAACCTGCTTGCAAAGCATGGACTGGAGAAAAATGTAGATATAAAAAGGTATACGGATTATAAGCAGATGATCCAGGAAAATAAAATTGAATTGGTCAGTATTGCTACCGAAAGCGGCTTACATGCTGAAATTGCGCTATACTGTGTTGAAAAAGGTATCCATGTGATTATAGAGAAACCTATGGCGATGTCACTTCAGGACGCTGATAAGATCATCAGCCTTTCTGAGCAAAAACAGGTCAAAGTATGTGCATGCCATCAGAACCGTTTTAATGTTGCCGTGCAGGAAATGCGTAAAGCTTTAGAAGCCGGAAGGTTTGGGAAGCTGTCCCATGGTTCCATTCATGTACGGTGGAACCGTAACCAGGACTATTACACCCAGGCGCCCTGGCGGGGAACGTGGGCACAGGATGGCGGTGCGTTGATGAATCAGTGCATTCACGGCATAGACTTATTGCGCTGGACCTTTGGCGATGAGGTAGTAGAAGTATATGGCCAGACGAGGCAGCAATTCCATCATTATCTCGAGGCGGAAGATATAGGGATGGCTGTAGTGAAGTTTAAAAATGGTGCAATTGCAACGATTGAAGGCACTACAAATGTATACCCCCAGAACCTGGAAGAGACATTGTATGTATTCGGTGAAAAAGGAACGGTTAAAATAGGGGGAAAGTCAACAAATAATATTGATGTCTGGGACTTTGCAGACGAAACAGAGAATGATCAGGACAACAAGGGACTCCAGGAAGCGACCAGTAATGTATACGGAAACGGGCACACAAGCCTTTTCGCGGACATGATAGACGCAATAGAAAATGACAGGCAGCCTTATGTAGATGCCTATGCAGGGCGTAATGCATTGGAGATGGTTTTAGCAATTTATAAAAGCCAAAAAACAGGAGAAGCAGTTCAATTACCGTTAGCTGATTTCTCATGTTGTGAGATGAGGGGAGAATTTGACAAATAATGGCAGGGATCGGAGAATATCCTCTTAGGCAAAAATTATGTATTAAATTACAAGCATACCAAAATTAATGAAAAGGAGAGCTGGGAAGAGGATGCAATTCAGAGATTTAAACAGGCAGTATAAAGAATTAAAAACGCAGATTGACGAGGGAATCCAGGAGGTCATTGATTCGGCAGCATTTATCAGTGGAAAACAGGTAGAAGAGCTGGAGAAGAAGTTGGCCGAGTATGTGGGCGTGAAACATTGTGTGACATGCGCCAACGGCACGGATGCACTTTCAATGGCATTAATGGCCTGGAATATAAAAGAAGGAGAATGTGTTTTTGTGCCTGATTTTACATTTTTTGCATCCGGCGAGGTTGTGGCTTTTGAGGGAGCGACGCCAATCTTTGTAGATGTGGATGAAAATACATATAATATGGACCCTAAAAAGCTGGATGAGGCTGTTCGGAAAGTTCTTGCGGAAGGCAAGCTGATTCCCAGGGTAATCATAGCCGTAGACCTGTTTGGCTTGCCAGCGGATTATGACGCCATACGTCTTGTTGCAGATAAATACGGATTAAAGATATTGGAAGACGGGGCACAGGGATTTGGGGGAGAGCTAAATGGACGAAAGGCATGTTCTTTTGGAGATATATCCACTACGTCCTTTTTCCCTGCGAAACCATTAGGCTGCTATGGGGATGGAGGTGCTGTTTTCACGGATGATGATGAAGTGGATGCATATTTACGGTCTATTCGCGTACATGGAAAGGGAACACACAAGTATGACAATTTGAGGATTGGCTGGAATTCCCGGTTGGATACCATTCAGGCTGCAGTATTATTGCCAAAACTGCAGGCATTCATTGAATATGAGCGTGATGCGGTAAACCGGATAGCGGCCAGATATACAGAACTTTTAAAAGATATTGTCGTAACGCCGAATTTTGATGCTAAGTATGTGTCTTCATGGGCTCAGTATTGTATTCAGCTGAAATCAGAACGCGAAAGAGATGAGTTGCAGGAATATTTACGGCAACAGGGAATACCTACAATGATATACTATCCCAAGCCAATGCACTTGCAGGCAGCATTTAGCGGTACGGGTACAGTTTTAGGAGATTGCTGCATTACCGAGAGATTGTGCAAAACAGTGTTGGCATTGCCTATGCATCCTTATCTGGAAGAAAATGAGATTGAGAGTGTAGCAAACTGTGTAAATCATTTCTGTAAGATGAACCCTTCAACTGGTACAAATTTCTCATAAATTGTGTTGTACATCTGACAGAAAGCTTTTTTCAAACACTCTAAGGAACAAGGAAGTAAGGGTAGAGAAAGATGAATGCAGCAAGATACGTTATTATATATATTGCGGTAGCCGTTGCCATTGCCTGCGGGGGGGGGTGTAAAATTCGCGTCTCACACTGATGACCCAAAGATTATTTTGCCGCCTAGACTATATGGTCTGGTGGGACAAGAATTAAATATCTATTTTGATAATATTGTGGATAACAGGGATAGCGAATATGACTTTGAAGTTATTTCTTATGCTGATGGGCAGCACTTGGAGAATTGTTACAGAATTTTCCCTGCTGAAGCCGGGTGGTATGAAATAACAATCAATATATATCGACATGGAGAAAAGATCGGGTCTGCCGAGTCTACATTGATAGTCTCAGATCCCAATGCAGGGAACAATATAAGTAGGAGCCTGCTGGTAATTGGTGACAGCACAACTGCGAACGGAATATGTATGAGCAAATTGATATCAAATTTTGACACGGATGTAATGGATATCACTTTGCTGGGAACAAAAGGAGCTGCCCCCAATTTGCATGAGGGCATTTCCGGATGGACAATTGATATGTATTATTCTATGGAAGAGTTTGATGGGACAGCAAATGCCTTTTTTAATCCGGATACCCAAGTGTTTGATTTCGGGTACTATATGATTAAGCAAGGATATTCGGATTTAGATTATGTTATTTTCAACTTGGGGATTAATGATGTATTTAGTGTAAGTGATGAAACAGATCTTCGAAATACTGTAGATAACATGTTGTCGCAGTACGGTCAAATGATAAAGAGCATAAAAGCATTTGATGATAATATAAAGATTGGATTGGCTATTACAATACCTCCTGCGTACAGCCAGGATGCATTCGGACTTAATCATGGAACGGATTATGTCAGATGGCGGTATAAACGACATAATTATTTATGGTGTAAGAGCCTAATAAATGAATTTAAGGATCAAGAAGAAAATGACATATATCTGGTGCCTATTCATGTTAACCTTGATACAAAATATAACATGGGCATGGAGCAAGTACAGGTTAATGCAAGAAATCCCCAAATGGTTGAGGTGATTCCCGCAAACGGCAGCGTACATCCAAATGAGTATGGTTATTGGCAAATTGCGGATGTATATTGGTATTTTCTGAAGAGTTTTGAAAAGTAGACCATGTATTTCGGGCCTTCAGCATAATACAGGAAGCAGAAGTTAATTATTGAGAGAAAGATGGAAAAGGTGTTTACCTTGAAATTGAGAAAAAGGGAATCAATATATACCATATTTGCATTTGGTGTTTTTGTGGTCACTGCAATATTGATGTACATTAGATGTTTTTATGGGACAGAATTGACGGATGAAGCATATTACGTGTCGGAAGCAAAAGAAATGCTCAATGGTAACATCCCTTTTGCGATTAATAATTCGTCGAAGGCGCTGGGTTATACCTTTTTGCTTGTTTGCGTTGAGTTTATATACAGTTTGTTTGTGCCAAGCCTTGAAGGTGTATTTTTGTTTACGCGGCTTTGTTTTGTCACGTTTAAAATCATTATTTCCATTATTATATATTTCATTCTCAAAAAGAGCTTACGAAAAGCGGACGCGTTGTTACTTGTGGGAATATTGCTTCCCATAAGTTATCTTTCCATACAGAATTTTAGTTATAATACCATACCGATTTGGACAACTCTTCTGTCAGGGACATTTTTGTTTGATGTGCTTGAACAGACTCCCTGGAATAAGGATTTGGAATTGATACTGGCCGGCTTTATAGTTGCAATAGGGTGCTTTGCCAATCCGGGATGGGGATTGGCGCTGGTTGTTTTTCTGATCCTTATGATTGTCAGAATTCCGGGGAAGAACAACCGCATCAGGGCGATTTTTCTTTTTTATGGCTCTGTATTTGCAGAAGTTTTGATTGTAGCTATTCCAATTATCATGCAGACAAGTGTTGGGGAACTTTGCTATGGGTTGTATCGATTATTCATACATAGTTTTCCTATGGAGTCCCTTGCACCGCATAAAAACTGGCATGATACTTTGATGAGTTTCTTGGATACAATCACATTAAATCTGAATATTTTTTCAGTAGTTTTAATTGCTGTGTTTGCCTTATCAGTAGGGTATATTTTTAAATACAGGGGGAAGCCTAATGTTAAGCAATATTGGATGCAGTTATTGCCCCTGGCTTTTTTGGCCAATGTATCTCTGGCAGTATATAAGGGTAGGGGAAGTGACCAGTCCAATATTATTGCGTTTACGGCTTTGATTTACATTGTGGTTTTTATGATAATGGGAGCCTTTAAAGAGGAAAAAATCATTTGGTACCTTGGGGTAGTCCCCGCACTTTTTTCTGTGGCCGAAATAATTCTGATAGATGCTTCGGCAAATATTAGCAGATTTGCCCATAGTTTTACGATTGTGATCCCACTTATATACGTGCTGCTGAAACAAAAATCAAAATGGACCCATGTGATTGCTGCATTGACAGCGGCGATACTTATTTTGGCAACTATCTATGCGAATTTCCACTACGTCTATCGGGATGATATCATACAGAATCTGGACTATAGAGTAGAAAGCGGCGTTTATAAAGGGATTTATACCACTGCAGACCGTGCGCATGATCTTCCGGAATTGGAGGAGTACCTTAACGGCGTTATTGGAGAAGGAGAGAGTTATGCGTTCAGGGACAATGTACCAAGCGCATACTTGATGGTGCACGGCGGTAAGGCTTGTGAGATTTCCACATGGGATTACATGCAATACGCATATGGGAGGAATGCGCCGGCAGTTATGTATGATTACTACCGCAGGAGGGATATGATTCCGGACAAGATTATTTATGTGGATTTTGGAAGGGATCCAAATCTTTCAATTGAAGACCCTGAGTTCAGGTATAATGATTGGGTGAATGCGTATTATGATTTGGTTGAGGATGTTAATTTGAACGGGACATACCGTCGTATTATGGTCTATCAGTATAACGGTACATTCGATGGGGATTATCAATACTGGATAGACACTTACTATGAACTTATAAATTGAAAGGTGAGATACAGATGTATTCGATTGTAATTCCCTGCTATAAATCAGCAGAAACAATAGGGACAGTTGTCAGTGAGACTGCTGCAGAGATGGACAGAATAGGGCGCGGAGATTATGAATTTGTACTGGTGAATGACTGTTCGCCGGACCAGGGCGCAACGATACGGAAATTGAAGGAGCTTGCATCAGAGAAAGAATATGTGAAGGTAATTGACTTGGCCAAGAATTCAGGGCAGCATAACGCAATGATGGCAGGACTCAGAGCGGCGTCCGGCGATGTTTTCGTCAGCATGGATGATGATATGCAGACCAGGCCGTCGGAGCTCCATAAGATGTTTGAGGCTTTTGATGGTGGGTTTGATGTGGTATATGGGGCGTATCCTGAGAAAAAGGAGAGCCTGTTCAGACGGTTTGGCTCATGGGTCAACAAAACATGTGCGGTTGTGTTTTTGGGCAGGCCGAAAAATCTCAGGACATCCAGTTTCTGGATTATCAGGAAATATGTAAGGGACAGCATCGTTTCCTATGATGGCGCACATACCTATCTGCTTGGATTGATATTAAGGTCTACATCAAATATCACGCAGGTAGAGGTAGAGCATTTTGAGAGAGAAAACGGCTCGTCGGGATATACTTTCAAAGCGCTGCTCAGGCTATGGAGCAACATCATTGGATTCACGGTAAAGCCATTAAGAATTGCAATGGGGGGGGGAATGATAATTTCCGCAGGGGCAATCGTCTTTGCGATCATTACTTTTATTAGAAAGCTGGTTCACACTTCGATAGATCCTGGTTGGACTTCCATCATAGTTGCTATATTTTTCTCTTTAGGCGTAGAGTTGTTTTTTATAGGCATGGTAGGTGAATATGTAGGCCGAACATATATGCATATAAACAGGGAGCCGCAATACATTGTCAGGGCCTGCTACAATCTGGAAGAGCGTAAAGAGGAATCGGAGAGAATGAACCCTGAAGAATTACAGGGAGATAATAACTAGGAGGAAAGACCGGATGGCAAGAATAATGGTAATCGCAGGAGGCATGTGGCAATGCCCTATTGTTAAGGCGGCGAAGAAAATGGGGCATTATGTAATATGCACCAATTTATATGAAGATTCGCCTGCATTTCAGTTTGCGGATGTGGGGTTAGTGGCAAATGTCCTTGACAAACAAAAAAACCTTGAAATAGCAGTAAAATATAAGCCAGATGCTGTTTTGACAGAACAGTCGGACATTGCGGTGCCAACTGTTGCATATGTTGCGGAACAACTGGGTTTGAAAGGAATAGGTGTAGAGACTGCCAAACGTTTTACTAATAAATACAAGATGCGTGAATTTATGAGGGATGCAGGCATTGTAACGCCTATGTACAGACTCTGCCGTACGGTAGATGAGGCTGCGGATTTTTTAAAGGAAGCGCCTGTCAGCATAATAAAACCTTTGGACAGCCAGTCCAGCCGCGGGATACATATCGTCAGGTCAAGAGAAGATATTTCTAAGAATTATGATGATTGTATCCAGTATTCCAATGCGGAAAAAGCAATATTGATAGAAGAATTTATTGATGGCACGGAGTTTACCGTGGACGGAGTGAAGACGTCAAGCGGGTATTATGTTACTGCTATTTCGGAGAAAGAACATTATAAGCACAATCCAAGTGTGGCAAGCAGGCTCTTGTTTACAAATCACAGTGACAAATATGATTATGACAGATTGCGCAAAGAGAACGAAAGCATGATAGCGTCAATGGGACTTCCCTTTGGGTTGACGCATACGGAATACAAGTATAAGGATGGCAAGTTCTATTTAATTGAGACAGCGGCAAGAGGAGGCGGGACGAAAATATCCTCCGATATTACAACGTTGGTGTCCGGAATAAACTGTAATGAACTGTACCTGAATATTCTGACAGGGGGATCAGACAAAATAATCAAAGCTGCGCATCATGAATGTGCCGTACTTGGCTTTTTTGACTTTAAGCCGGGAATTATCAGGGAAATATCCGGGATTGATGAAGCTGGTAATCTACCCGGAGTACATGAGATGAAACTTGAAGTAAAGGTTGGGGATCTGCTTGAGCAGGCGCAGGATGACAGGTCAAGATGCGGATACTACATTGTTTACGCAGACTCCCTGGAGGAATTAAATTACAGAGAAAGGCGTTTGAAAGAAACGGTAAGAGTGGTGACGGAGAATGAGTATTACAGAGAAAATCATTGAATATATACAAACCAACAAAGTTTCAACAACAGAAGTTGCGGATTGCCTCGGCAAGACGGGAGTATTGCCGGACATTTATCCGGTGAACCGCGGACAATTCCAGGCAGGCAGGGTGAAATGGGTATATGCCTATAATGAGAGCAACTGGGATGTCCATGAGCAGATAAGGGATGTACAGAAGGGAGACATTGTATATATTGAAGCGTTTGACTGCAATGACCGTTCCATTATAGGGGAACTGGTTTCAAAGTATATTCTCCTGTACAGAAGGGCTGGGGCCATCGTTATGAATGCGAGAGTGCGCGATGCGCATAAGCTGATCAAGGAAAAGTATCCCGTCTGGTGTACCGGATTTTCCCCGGTAGGATGTTTTAATACCAAAAATGAAAATCCGTTTGATGACGGGATTATCTTCAGCCGTAAACGGGATGTGGACGGCGCGGTGATGGTCTGCGACGACTCGGGAGTGGTATTGATTCCCAAAGACCAACTTACTGAGGACTTTTATAAGAAGCTGGAAGCCATCGAGGAGCAGGAGGATATCTGGTTCGACTGCATTGACAGGAGAAAATGGGATACATTTGATACGGTATGTTTGAAAAAATACAAAGAGTTGTAAAATTAGCCATAAAGCAGGAATATACAAAAGCAAGCATCTATTATGTAGCGGCGAATATCATAGGGCAGGGGATCGTGCTGCTCAGTTCCGCTGTTTTCACAAGAATGATGAGCAAGGAAGACTACGGATTAGTTAATACGTATTCTACTTGGGTGCTAGTGCTCAATACGTTTATATGCCTGAACCTTTTTATATCGGTAAGAACGTCATATATAGATTTCAGGGAAGATTACGACAGATATAATTCATCTGTACTATTGCTGACCATTTTGTGCGGTGGGGCAATGACAATTGCCATTGTCTGTGCAGTCCGTTTAACAGGAATGGATTTCGGCACATGGGAAGTGGCGTTAGCCTGTGTGCAATCTGTAGCATTAAACGTCGTAAATTATATGCTGGCCATCCAGTCTATGAAGAATGAATATAAGCGGCGGGTATTTATGATGATTGTCCCAAATTGGACGCATATTTTGCTATCCATTGTTTTGATGCTTGTTTATACACAAAATCTTTACATGGCAAAAATAGCCGGAAATGCGTTGGGGATGTTAGCTTTCGGTGTGTTATGCGCGGTAATGCTTTTCCGAAATGCCGCGCCGAAAGTGACTTTGAAATATTGGAAGTATGCTTTTCGGATTTCCGTACCATCTATTTTTAATACTTTATCAGATCTGATATTAATGCAGTGTGACCGTTTGATGTTAACGGCTATGGTTGGTGCAGAGGAAACGGCGGAATATTCTGTGGTTTACAATGTCAGCTCTATTATTATCGCAATATATCAGGCCATAAATGGGGCGTGGCTGCCGTGGTTTTTCGGCAGAGTGAAAGAGGGCGATGTAGAAAGGACAAAGAAGTATCAGAGATATTATATGGTGATTTTTACTGCATTTTCCTGTGGCATGATGACTATTTCGCCGGAACTGATTAAGGTTATGGCGCCCAGTAATTATTGGCGGGGAATCGACTATGTTGCGCCGATCGTTGTAGCTTCTTATGTAATATTCCTGTATACATTTTTTTCCTCGTATCTGCTATATGCCAAACGTACAGCGCGGATAGCCGTAAATACAGTTATAGCTGCAGTGCTTAATCTTGGGATGAATATAATTTTAATTCCCCGTTATCAATCGAAAGGAGCCGTGATGGCCACAGTATTATCATATATGGTCCTATATTTTCTGCATTTGGCAGCGGTCAGGAAAAAGGGGAAAGAATATTTTGCTACAAAAGCGATGTGGACAAATGTGGCAGGAGTTATACTGTTTGGCATTTCATTTTATTTGATAAGAGATGATTGGGTCTTTAGATATTTGATGTTCGGAACAGTATTTATCATGATGTATTTGCTGAAGGGAAGAGCGATGATAAGAGATTTGGAGAGGGATTGACGATGCGAATCAAGGATTTAAAGAAAGCAGGTTTCTACCTGAAAAGGATTGCCAAGGACCCTTTTTCCAGGCAAAGCCGGATGGCGTTAAAGAGATATGCAGGGGAAGCGTTATCCCTTGTATATGAGAAAATCCGCGGACTGGATTTTACAATGGTGTATCAATGTGACAGCAACGAACATAATAACAATTATTCCAAGTCTCCGAAGAAAGTATTGAAACGGATTTTTAACGGAATTGATTTTAGTGTTCCACATAGTTTGATGGATATGGGATGCGGAAAAGGGTATGTAATGGCATGCGCATCAGAATATGCTTTTGAACATGTGGGAGGTTTGGAATATACAAAAGAATTATGCGATATCTGCCGTAAGAACATGGAGATATTGAAAAAAGACCAAATTGAAATTTATAATTGTGATGCAAAAGAGTTTGAAGGATACGGGAATTATGATATCTTTTACTTCTGTAATCCGTTTGATGAGACAATATTATCTGTAGTAGCGAAGAAAATATTGGATGCGCATAAGGGGAGTAAGTGTTGGATTTATTATCTTAACCCACATCAGGAGGAGCGGCAGCGGGCGATAACGGATGCAGGATTTCAATTGATCAGTGTCATTGAGGACAAGGACGAAAAATATTTTACTATAAATGTATATGAAGGTTGAGGATAATGTAATATGGATGCGTATATTGCAAGCGTACCGATGCATCTTTTGATAGCAATGCAAATGATAAAACAAAACAGGATTGAAGATTGTGATCTCTATTATGTCCCTACGAGCAACAATGCAACGGAACTGTTGGAGGCGGTGAAACATGCCGGTGTATTTCGATCGGTTACAATGCTTCCCAATATAAATATAGAATATCCCATAACAATAAAACAGTGTTTAAAAATTTCATGGAATCGGTTTGGGGCAAGGAAGAAACTGAAAAATAAAAAATACGATACGGTATATTACAATACGGATGGATGGTTATTGAATTCCATAATTTATTCTTCATTGCTTTATAAAAAGGCAAAAAATGTGTTTGTAGAAAACGGGATTAATCCATACATCACGTCATATGACACAAAAGAATGGTATTTAAGGCTTTTTATTAATTGCAATGTAATGACATGCATGGATGGAAAATATATAGATGAAAGATATTTGTTTGAGCCTTCATTAATAAGTGTACCTCAAAGCGGAAAGATGAACAGGATAAATAAGCTTGACCGCACAGACTTGATATTAAGGAACAGGATCAACCAGATTTTTGGATATGATTCCAAATTGGATTCATTTGAAAATAAAAGAATTATCATAATGGAGCAGGGACCACGGCGTGAACCCATTGATATGCTGGGAATATGGAAGCGCGTCAGCCAATTTATCAAAAAGGAAGATGCAATTGTAAAGTCACATCCCAGGCAAAGAGAGAGCGGGTTGAAGGAGCTGGGATTTGACATGTATGAGAGATACACCATTCCGTGGGAGGTGCTGACATTTAATCAAGATATGAATGATAAAACCCTGATTAGTATCTTTTCCTCATCATGTGTTAATCCGAAGCTTATGTACGACGAAGAGCCAAGAATCATTTTTCTGTACAAGCTGATGGGCATTGACTATTCGTTCTTCGGAAAGGGGATGATAGGATTTGTGGAAGGAGTAGGTAATTTATATAGGGATAAGAGCAAATTCTTCATACCGGAAACATGGGAAGAATTACAGGAGTACTGTAGAAAATATAACTTGAGATCATAGACAATCTATGTGACAGGAGGGCAGGATCAGCCATGAAGAAAAGAGTGATTATTTTTGGGGCAGGGGGAACCGGGCAGAGAGTTTACAACAGCATAAAACATGAGATGGATACGGTCTGTTTCGTGGACAACGATTCTTTAAAATGGGGGGGGTATATCGACGGGATAGAAATAAAGTCGCCGGAAGTGCTTAGCGACCAGGATTCTTATGATGTAGTTCAGATGGGAACCTTAATGGGACTGCGGGAGATTTACGAACAATTAGTTTCTGCCGGGGTTCCGTTAGTAAAATTGGAAAAGACTTATGTAGAGGTATCGGTTAATGCAAGGATCAATTTCATAAAACGTCTTTCGGAACGGCTTTTAAAAGGCGGTGTGACGGGAGCCGTGGCAGAAGCCGGAGTATTCAGAGGCGAATTTGCAAAGGAAATCAACAGATATTTTCCACAAAGTAAACTCTATTTGTTTGATACATTTGCAGGTTTTGATGAGCGGGATTTTAAATACGAAGAAAAGACATCAATGATTGAGGGGGTTGATCATTTTAAGGCAACTTCTGAGGAAATAGTGTTGGAAAAGATGCCTATAAAGAAAAATGTAGAAATAAGAAAGGGTTATTTTCCTGAAACGATAAATGGATTGGAGGAAGAGTTCTTATTTGTAAATCTGGATATGGACTTGTATCAGCCGACATTAGAGGGCCTTCGGTATTTTTATCCAAGGATGAAAGAGGGAGGGGCAATTTTAGTCCATGACTATTTTTCGGATGCATATCCAAATATAGAAAAGTGCGTAGATGATTTTGAAAGAGAAGCCGGATGTAGATTATATAAGATGCCCATTGGAGATGACATATCAATGGCAATTATCAAGTAGTGAAATAAGGCGGGGAGGGCGCTAACGTGAAATACGATCTTATTATATTGACAAAAATAAATTGGGGGGGGGGGCAAATCATAAAGGAAGGATAGCGTATGCTTTTTCTGGAA
>CANRWO010000012.1 GCA_947643615.1 uncultured Lachnospiraceae bacterium | reverse complement strand
TCTGCTCTCAAGGCAAAAAGGACGAGAAGCGGAAGCGGAGAAATTTTTGAGGGAAATAATAGCAATTGATTCCAAGAATATTCAATCGCGTACGGAATTAGGGCGTCTGCTCTCAAGGCAAAAAGGACGAGAAGCGGAAGCGGAGAAATTTTTGAGGGAAGTTATAAAGATCGATCCTAATAATTTACATTCTCGATCAGTGCTGGCAAAGTTATATGAAAGTATGGATAGACTGCCAGAAGCCAAGCAATTATATCAGGAACTTTGCAATATTGACCCTGGCAATCGTTTTGGAATAGACGGCCTTTCGCGGCTAAAGTAGTATTGACAATTGTTACTATACGCAGAAGACTTCTGTTTTTGTATTGTATAGTATAGCACCAGCATTAAAAGATAAATATGAGATGATATTGGGGGCAAAAGGTTGTTTATATTTGAATTGTTTTAATTGTATTTAAATTGCTACTTTGGTTTGCTTTTTATTAGCCATAATAACTATTTTGGTTTCCTCTGATAGGGACTGTTCAGCCAACCCCGCCCTAAGGTATAATAACCCTACGGAATAGTGGGGTTGGCTCAATTATCTATACAAGCGAGGACAAACAGGCAATCTTTGAGAACCACCACGAACAGAAAATCGGCAAGGACACATGGGAGCGCGTGCAGGAGCTACGCAAGCAGTGCAAACGCCCAAACCGCTATGATGAAGTGGGTTTGTTTTCCGGCATACTGTTTTGTGCGGACTGCGGCAGTGTCATGTACCAGCAGAGGTATCAGACAGACAAACGGCAGCAGGACTGTTATATCTGCGGCAGCTATAAGGAGCGCACAGCAGACTGTACGGCGCACTTTATCCGCACCGACCTCTTGGACGAGGCAGTGACCGAGAACCTACGGAAAGTCACCAGCCACGCCGCCAGGCACGAAACCCGGTTTACGAAGCTGTTGACCGGGCAGACCGAGGACGGGAGCAAACGTCGGAACGCCGCCATAAAGAAAGAACCGGAAGCATATCTGGCAGTATATGAGTGGAGGTAGAAGGAAAAATATGGATGAAAATGTGAGGACTGACCTGTGAATGAATTTTGGAAAGTATTGGAACTGGAGCCAACCAGTGATACCACTGCCATCAGGCATGCTTATGCCCAAAAGACCAGAAACTGCCATCCTGAAGAAAATCCGGAAGGATTTCTGGAGTTAAGGAAAGCTTACCAGGCAGCGATGGATTATGCGCAGCAAGGGAGAGAATCCGGGTCGGTATCATCCAGGGAACAGAGGGATTCAGGGGAAAATCCTGTCCAAGAGAAAGGTACCGGAGATACTGGAAAGTTTCAGCAGGGAAAAGAGCCTGATGAGAAAGCAGCCTGTTTTCTGATGAAAAAGGAAAAGAAGAGAAAGCGGAACACATCAAATGTGAAGAACGAACCGGAAGAGATGTCTTTAAAATCAAGTCGGAAGAACAGCCTGACAGGGAAGTTGTCCATATCAGATTGGATAGAAAACCTGCTGAAAAAGTTATTCAAATTGAAGCGCTGGTTCTTTCGGAAAGAGAAGCTGGAGGAGAGTGAAAATCCTTTTTGTGACGGGGAGGCCATTCAAAGCTTTACTGATCTTTACACCGGGAAACAGCGTAATAATTCAAAGCTCTGGATGGAGTATTTCACTTCGGCCCCATTTCTTGACGCAGGCTGGGACAGGGATTTTACTGCTTTGCTGCGGGGAAAGGTAGAGGAGGCGGAACAGGATTTCCCACCCGGCAGGGAATTTATGATGTGGCTGGGTATTGTTTATCAATTTTCCGTGCAGGAAGAGATTTGGGATGAAGGAGAACCGCTTCAGCCAGGGGAACGGAAGAGGCGGATCGTGATGCGGCCGGAAGGGTACTTTGAGGGAATGGAGTCTATTTACAGCATTGCTGTGAAAGGTCCTTTTCCCAAACGGCCCGGAGGTGATGAGCTGGCTGTTTCAGAGAGTTTTAAGGATTACCGCCATCTGGTCAGGATTGCGCTGGGCGGCAGCTGGAACGAACAGGCTTTGAAAGAGTTCAAGTGGATAGTGGGGCGGTACACGCAGGCTTATATCAAAGAACACTGTGACCCGAAAGTTTCACCGGACTATCAGCGCCATCCTGCCGGACTGAAAGTGTTTATCCACTTTTTTCAGAGGAATGACTTGCCTCAAGAGATTTATCGGACGGTATGGCAGAAACTGAATCTGAAAGATGCTGTCAGGGGCCAGGCAAAAATTTTCTATGGCTCTTTGCGGGAGCTGGTTGTGGAAAGAGTTCCCGGTATTGCGGAAACTGAGCAGGAAAATTTCTTTCAGCTGAATCGTCAGCGGGCCGCCTGCTTTGCCAGCATTCGGAAGGATCCTGACCAGGAGGAAGTGGAGCTGGACTCTCTTTTTGCTCAGGAGAATGTCAGGGTGGCTTTGCACAGCGGCCGTTTTGTGGAGGAACAGCTTTTATCCGGTTCCGATTGGCTCAACAGAATGACTCCGAAGGGTGTCATTCAACGGCTGATGGAGTTCTACAGGAAAAACCGTGATATCCCCGGTTGGAACCGGGTGGTGGAAAGGGCGGAACAGGAGCTGGAAGACCGCGACAGGGAGAAGGAAAGGAAAGATGCGGCGGAGAAGGCCGTTCCCGAGGAGTTGAATCTGTCCCTGCTGTTGAAAATGCCGAAGCGGATTTACCTCCAGTTCCCAACAGGTCCGGAGCAGGTTTACGTTCAGTCCAAAGCAGGTCCGGAGAGGAATTACGTTCAGTCCAAGGCAGGTCCGGAAGAGGATTACGTTGAGTCCAAAGCAAAACCAGAGCAGTTTCATGCTCAATTCCTATCGGATTTCGATTTGACCCGCAAGCAAACCCTGACAAGTTCCGAGGATGGGTACGAGTCGGATGGACGCTCCAGAGTGGAAGCTGAGCAAAAAGATTGGAAAGGTGTGGATAGAGATAAGGTATGGGAGAAGCTGAGGGAGGATGAAAACAGGCAGGAGGGAAGGCTGCCGGCAAAGGCGGAATTGGATGCGCTGTTTGGCCGGTTTGCAGAAGGAGAGCTGACACGGCTGGAGCTGGAATTTGACCGGACTACTCTGGTGTTGGTTCGTGACAAGGACAGATATGCCTGTTTTTGTTTTGAAACGGATTATGATACTTGGTATACCATGCTTTCGCAGCCAGAGGTGTATCGAACTGTGGATTCTGACGAGGTAGAATATCTGCCCTTTGGTATGGGTAGGCTTGCAGACTATAATATACACGGGAATCCCCATTCCATTCTGGGCAATCTGAATCTTGTCTTTATGCAGATAGGCCGGGGACGTATACAGACCAGAGTGGGGGATTGCTGGCTTTGGTCCAGCAGTACCGACAGGCAGAACGGTTCGTTCAAAAAGCGCATGGCTATGCAGAAGCTGGCAAAGATTCCGGAAAGCCGTGCCGGCGGTTCTGTTCTGTCGAAGTTTGTGTTCAGCCAGTATCCGGCCCGGATGGAGAGTGTGTCCCTGTCGGGCGAGAAGGCTTTGGCGGAACTAAAGCCGGGGAGTTATAATCTGGCTTCCGCTGCACTGGCGCAGTTTTTTCAGCAAAAGCTGGCGAAACTCCGGCTGAGCTGGAAGTTTGGCGGAAAGGACTGGAGGCATCTTATTCTGTTATCACGGGAAATGGGGGAAAATACTTTGCCGGCACAGATGCCTGATGCTTGTCTTCAGGGCCGGTATGCGGTGGCCTGGCTTCGGGACGACAGGGAGCAGGCGAGTCTGTATACTTTGACTGATCCTGGCCCGCTGCCAGGGCAGGCGCATATGCCGGATCCGGTTCAACGGGATTTGAGCCGTATCCGTAACTGTCTGGATCTGATACTGGAGGATGTGGCCAATGCCGAATTGGTCACAGACAGATCCGGGGAGTTTGTCTTGATGGATTGTACCTACTCCCGGGTCAGGGAAGTACTGGTGGAGGATGAGTTCTTGAAATAGCTTTCTTTTGGGAATACCGCTTGCAGGAACCATGTACATAGAGACTTTCCCGAAAGGGGATACAATAATCGATTCCTGACACGTTGGCGAGGCTGTTTGCTTTGTCTGCTCAAAAAGTGTTTGAGTGAGGAATGATCAGTGGGGTGATGTAACGGTTAATTGGCATTGATGTACCGGATTGTGCAGAGTGTGACAGGGGAGGAAAGGCAATGAATGATATTTGGACGGTTCTGGATCTGGAACCAACACAGGATATGTCGGCCATTAAGCGGGCTTATGCACGAAAAACCAGGGACTGCCATCCTGAGGTGAACCCGGAGGGGTTTTTGGAGCTGCGAAAAGCCTATCAGGCGGCGCTGGCATATGCGAAAAGAGAGGGGGAAGGTTTCATGGAACCGGCTGCCGGGATGAAAGCCGGAAAAACAGAGGCATCCGAAGCAGGAACCGTGGAATCAAGTGCAGTCGGAACAGCCAGGAAAAGGCCGGAGGCGTCCGAAGCAGGGACCGTGGAATCAAGTGCAGATGAACCAGTCGGGAACGAGACAGCGGCGGTCAGGCCGGGAGCCGGAAAAGCGGATAAAACGGACGACAAAGAAGCAGAAGCACCTTCGGAAGACATTTCGGATTCCGGCGAGGTGCACCCTGGAGAAGCAGAGGACCAGGGATGGACGCTTGCTGAGAAACCGGCGTACAAAGCAGGCCTTAACCCATATGTGGACCACGAGGCCATCCGGAGTTTCCGCAGCCTTTACACCGGCAGACAGAGGACGGATCAAAAGCGGTGGCTGGAGTATTTTACTTCCGATGCTTTTCTGGACGCGGCCTGGGATTGGCATTTTACCGCACTGCTGTCGGATGAGGTGATCCGGTTGGAAGGAGAATATCCGGTAAACCGGGAATTTTTGATCTGGCTGTGTATCGCCTATCAGTTTACGGTTCAGCGGGCAGTCTACCGGAATCCCGACGGGAGCGAGCGTTTGGAGGTTCGCTTCTTAATCCTTCCGGATGCACAGTTTGACGGTCAGGAATCTGTTTTTGACATTGCCGCCAGGGGGCCTGTGCCTAAAAGTCCCAAAGGAAATGAGCGGGCAGTATTGCAAAGCTTCACAGAGTACCGCCGGCTGGTTGCCATGGCGGAGAAAGATGTCTGGAGCGAGCGTGAGATTGGGGAATACAGCCAGATCATCGGCCGCTATGCAGCAGGTTATATTACCGACAAATGTCAGCAGCGGGGCGATATGGACTATGAGCGACATCCGGCCGGACTGCGGCTGGTGACCCATTTCTTCCGCAGGGAAGGACTGCCGGAGGAACTGTATCGTATTACCTGGCAGAAGCTGAACCTGGAAACAGCTGTTATGGGGCGGGCGAAGATTCTTTATGGCTCTCTGCGTGAACTGGTTTTGGAAAGATTGCCGGAACTGGCAGGCCAGCAAAGGGAGAAATTTTCTGATCTGCGGAAGGAGTTCCACACCTATGCAGTCAGTACCTGTAAGATTCACGGTGAGAATGCCTGTGCCACGAAAGAAGATATCCGAAGAACGGATGACTTATTTCAGCGCGAAGATTTTCGAAGGGCCTTGCTGGATCGTCGTTTTGTGGAGGACGAGATGCTTCACACATGGGTGAACGAGGATCGGTGTGATTACTATCTGAGGAGAGTTATTCGGTTTTATACGGAACACGAGACTGCTCCCTGTGCACAGAGAGTCATAGACCGGGCACAGGAGATGCTGAAACAACAAAAACTTGTCCAAAGAATGCAAAGGGACCGGGAAACGGAGGGAGCGGAGGTCGCGGTGAGCCTGAAGAGCAGCGCCTTCTTCCGCCATTGGTTGAATACTGGTTTTTATCAGGCCAGGGATCCGGAATCCGGGCGGTGGCTTCGGGAGTACCTGAATCAGGAGCTGCCATATCTGCCTGAGTGGAGCAGGGAGTTTCTGGGGGTGACGGAGGATGGTATTTTTCCTAAGTCTGTGACTGATACCATTGGAGAGGATGAATTGGAAATCCGCTTTCATTTGCGCTACATGGAGTTTCTGCTGAATGGAGAGCCTGTATACCGGCCCTGCCTGAAGTGGGAGCGTGTGGCGGGATTGACGGACGCGGATATTTTTTTCTTCTGCCTGCCGGTTACCGCCGCTGTTTATGACCGATATGAGAAGGTAAAAGAAGAGATTATGGAACGTTTGCCGGACACTGCAGCGCCGGAGGACGGCTGGCCTGTCATTGCCGCATGTCTTGCGGGGCATGTGTGCAGACTGCCTCTGCCGGGAGAAGTGGGACAGGGATGGGAGCAGGATGAGGAAGAGCCGCTGCAGATCCGTTCGCTGCCGCCGGAGAGCGTGCTGCCCTTTGAATTGTTTGCGGAGGACGGGGAACACCTTTATGGGTGTGAATGGATAGAACGGACCCAGGTGCTGATCCTGTTCGAACAGTTGCCCGTGGGACGGCAAGTTCTCAGAGACGGGCAGTGTGACGGAGTGGAGGATGCCCAATGTGCGGTTACTCTGGCCCGGCAGATGCTGGAAGAAACGCTGATGCCGCCCCGGTTTCCCGTGGAGCTGCTGGTGAATCTGCCGGATGCGGTCTATGCCATGCCGGATTACAGTGTGGTCTGCAGGAATCCTGATACACCGCCTTTCTGGAGCAAACCCATTGAGCTGTCCGGAAAAGAAGGTGTTTCCGGTGAGGGAAAAACTCGTTTGTCAGCAGAGTCGGCCATCGGAGAGGAAAGGGAGAGCCTGCCAGCAGAGTTGGCTGCCGGAGAAGATAGGGAGAGCCTGCCAGCAGAGTCGGCTGCCGGAGAAGATAGGGAGAGCCTGCCAGCAGAGCCGTCCACCGGAAAGGGAAGGGAGAGTCTGTCAGCAGAGCTGGCCACCGGAAAGGGAAGGGAGAGCCTGCCAGCAGAGTTGGCCACTGGGGAGAAAAGGGAGAGCCTATTAAAAGAGCCGGCCATCGGAGAAGGCCGGAGCACTTTGCCGGATAAGGCTGTTACAGTAGAAAAGCTGGAAGAGCTTCTGGCCCGGTTTGCCGATGGCAGCCTGGAACGGCTGGAGTTGTCATGGAATATCCAAGCGCCCATGGGGGAGGAACTGGATTACGATACCCGGCGTTCCTTGGTGTTCCTGAAAGGTGGCGGCGGATATGCCTGCCTGTATTTCGATGATTTCCGGGCAAAATCTTATGCCCTTCTGGAAAAACCGGAGATGTATGGGAAGGGTAAAGAGCATATTGCGTTCGTCCCCTTCCGCCGGGGCAGGCTGTTTGACCAGGTGATTCACAGAAACTTTGCCAGCATCCGGCGGAAACTGGATGTGATTTTCCGGCAGGTCAGCCGGCCTGACAATGTGCAGTTCATGGAGGGAGGCATCTGGGACTATGCCGTCAATGTATCCTATGGGCGTTCCAGATATAATCTGGACAAGCAGCTTTTGGCGGACTTTCCCGTGGAACGTGCCCACAACCGCCCGGATGCCCCCTTTTACTTTTTCATGTATCCGGTCTCTGCCGCCTGTGTGGATCAGGAGGGGCGTGTGGAGAAGCTGGAAGTCGGGCCCGCGGACGGGAGGCGGCTGCAGGAAATGCTGGTCAGGTTTTTAAAGGGCGGTTTCCGAAAGCTGCGCCTGACCTGGGGAAGGGAAGCGGGCCGCAGGCGGCATATTGTCCTGCTCCAGGAGGGCGGGCGTTTTCTGCTGGCCTGGCTGCAGGAGGAGAAGCAGACCGTGGAATATCATGTGGCAGATACAGGAACATATATGGATGTGGAGGGGAAGAGGTATCCCAAAGATACTTTTCAGGGACGGATCATTCCGGCTTATCTGATCCACGACGGCGTGACACTTTTGCGGAATGCGTTGGAACTGCTTCTGGTGCATCTGGATAATCCGGCCCCTGTTACAGGCAGAATAGCGGAATATGCCGGCGAGAACCCGGTGAAGCCGCGGCCCTATGAGACACTCTGGGCGGAACTGGCAGGCGATACATTGGATTGACAAGATTTGGAATTGGAGTAAAGAAGCCTGGTGCGGCTGATAGAAGGTTTTGCCGGAGAAGATCACTCAGTGAAAGAGAAGATCTTCCCACCTTTCTACAGCCGCAAACCTGCCGTCCTCCCGGAAAATATCAATCCGGTGTATATCGCCGCTTCGGTCCCTGAATGCCGGAAACAGGAAACCGCATTCAGGTTTTCCCGGCTCGTAATCCCCGCTTACCGGGCAGATTGCGCAGATCAGGAACCGGAAGACCTCTTCCGACTCCCACAGGCTTTCCTTGTCGCTTGCCTTCAGGGGCACGTCATAGCTGCCATGGAAAAAGATAAGGGCATAGCTGCCGGTTGCCCTGTATCTGCTTCCGAATTCCTCATAAAAGACGTCCAGCATCGCATCGTTTTTCAGCTCACATTCTTTCAAAGCCATGAGGAGCTGCCACAGGCTTCCCTGCTGTCGATCCGCTTCCGGTATCGTATATTCTCTCAGCTGCACATTGGTATCCGAAAAGGGAATTGCTTTGGCTATGCCCAGATTGTCCTGGCGTTCTTTGGCAGTGAGTTTCTGGAAATGCCTGTTGAAGGTTCCGTCCACAAACCCTTCTTCATCCATATATGCCCCTGCAATCCGGTCAAAGCAGTTCCTTTTCAGAGTCATGCGCCTGGTAAGCTCCAGCATATCTTCGCGGTTTATTTTTCCCATTCCGTTTCCTTCTCCTTGTGGAAGATTTTTTTATTTATGGTAAAAGTCCTTCACCATTGCGGTATGCATCCGGACTTTTTTTACTGGCGGTACAGTCGGATGGAGGGGAGGACTTTTCTTCCTGCGGGGGATTTGGTTCTCCTTCCACAATGTACGCATTTGGTACATTGTACATCCGGTACATGGTCTGCAGATCTTGGTAAAAGCGCCGCTCCACTGATTTGGCGGTACATTCCAGGGACAGGATCCGGCCGATAAAAGTGCGCAGCCAGGGTAGCATTTCATTGCAGTCGAAAGCTTCTGTCTCATACCGGTAGAGGTTTGGGCCGATTCTGGTGACCGTGCCGCCTCTGCCTTCCCGCTTTAAGCGTTCCACGATATAATTTTCAGTGGGTTCCAGAGCCTGTACCGTCATGGTCAGCCGATCCAGATGGTGTCGGTCTTTTCCCTGAAAAGATACGCCCCAGAGCCGATCCCGATTCCGGTCAAGCCTGGCCAGCAGTTCCTCATATTCCTCCGACGGCCCCAGAGGAGCGACGGCCTTGACCGTATCCAGGCGGTAGCAGGTGAAACGTTTGCCCCTGGATACGTAACCGCACAGGAAACGCCGGCCGCTTCTGGTGCTGGTAAAAATCTGCAGGGGCGTGCAGTCAGCGGTATTTATGGTTCCGTTTTTGGAACTTTTGATTTCCAGACGGACATTTGCCTTTTGGTTCATGGCATTCAGCAGGGCCAGAAGGATTTCTTCTTCCAGGGTATGTACACAGAAGCTGTGTTTCACACGAAAGCTTTGGTTGTAAAAATCCAATTGCTCCGTCAGATGATTTCCCACAATGCCGAGGCAGCCTGCCATCTGGTAAAAGGCCAGTGCGTCCAGCATATTTTCATTGGAGCCGATCCAGTGGGCCAGTGCATTATCTAAAAAATAGATTACGGCCTTGCCGGATTTCTTTTTCTGCAGCAATCCTTCTTTTTCATAAGCATTGCATTTCCGGCGGACGGTCTGGACGTCAAACAGCGTCTCATACTCCGTAAGCAGGCATTCCGTGATTTCTTCCGCGGTCAGCTCCATGCCCTCCTGCAGCAGATCCAGTATCAGGAAATGCAGTACGATATCGTTGTCGGTAAAGCTTTTCGTCTTCCACACCTTAAACAGGGGATTGGTGTCCAGGAGGTTGCTGTCAATGGCAAGGGAGATGTTGGCGCCGTTGGACACATGGTCCTTCCGCACATATTCCCCCAGCCAGCTTTCCAGCCGCCGCCGTTCATTGTCGTAGGTGCGGGGGCTCTTGTCCCTGAATTCATCCCTGGTCTTAAAGCCGTAGACGAAGAAATCACGGACATATTCTCTTGTTTTGGGAAAGCTTTTTACAAGCTCCTGAAAATCGGACATATTCCCTCCCACTCCAAAGTGTGTTTGAAAAATGCTTTCTGCCGGATATGCGACGCCATTTCTGTAAGATGAAATCATCTTACAGACGATGTACTAGCAGACTATGTAACCTCGATTTGGCGCAAATATCACACATAGCGGGGCGTATGGGTGGCAGGAAGATTGATCAAACACGTTCGGGGATGCGTAGCTCTGCAGCAGCCAACCTGTTTTTTCCTATTGTAAATCTGTGGTTTTTGATTTCCGTTCACTGCTGGCTATGCATGTAAACAGAATCATTTCCAATGCTTATTGTACCATATAAGGTTGTGTTTGGGAAAGAATTCTTTGGAAGCAGTATGTGCAGCGATGTGCAGTCAGCACACTCGTGCACTGTAAACGGAGTAAACAGTAACGCACAAGAGAGATACCGAAGGTGCCTGAAGGGATGCAAAGACAGCCACCTTGCGGATGCATAAACGGAATAGGTATGATATGATAAGAAAAGCGGGATCACTTTAACCGGCAGGAAAGCACTGCGGAACCTGTGCCGGAACAGAAGATTTCAACCATAAACATATAAAAAATGTCCCATACGCGGGTGAAAGAGGAGGACAGCTATGTCAGTTTATAACATTGTATTCAGCCCCACAGGGGGAACACGGAAGGCTGCAGACTTGTTCACGGGGGCATATTGCCCGGAGCATACCTGTGTGGATCTCACGGATTACGACACGGATTTCTCTGCTATATCATTTGATGAAAAGGATATCTGCATCATATCCGTTCCGTCCTACGGCGGGCGGGTTCCCGCCTTTGCATTGTCAAGGCTGTGCAAAATGAAAGGAAACGGAGCTTCCGCAATCCTTATAGTGGTCTATGGAAACCGGGCGTATGACGATACTTTTGCTGAATTACAGGATACGGTTACAGCTTCCGGATTTTCCTGCATTGCCGCGGTGGCAGCCGTTGCCGAACATTCCATTATGCGTCAGTTCGCCGCAGGGCGCCCGGATGCGCAGGACGAAAAAGAGCTGGCGGATTTTGCCCGGACAGTCCGTTCCAGGATGGAATCGGGTTCCTTATCTGCCTGTCTGAACCTTCCGGGAAACCGCCCTTATCGGGAATACGGCGGCGTTCCCATGAAACCCCAGACCGGAAAGGCCTGTACCGGGTGCGGCCTTTGTGCGAAAGAGTGTCCGGTCAAAGCAATCCCTGCTGATGACCCGTCAAAAACCGATACCAAGAGCTGTATTTCCTGTATGCGCTGCCTGGCGGTCTGTCCTCAGAAGGCCAGGAGTGTCAGCAGTGTGCTTCTCGCAGCCGGCAGCATGAAATTGAAAAAGGCCTGCAGTGACCGTAAGAAAAACGAGCTGTTTCTGCCATGACGCCGCCATGACGGAAGGACTTGCTAAATTCTTTTCTCACGGTTCCGCTATTGCCCGCAAAGGAATCTGGAATGAAAGCCTGGAAAATAGCCTGGAATGCGAGCCTGGAAAATAGCCTGGAATGCGAGCCTGGAATGAAAGCCTGGAAAATAGCTTGGAATGAAAACCTGTAAAGAAAGCCTGGAATCACCTCGCAACTTTTTTGAAATGATTAGTTGGAAAATGTTTCATATAATGATATCAGTTCAACCGGATGCCCCATCAGCTAAGCGGTAAACGGACTGGGGCGTCGGCAGGTGGACGACAGAAAGCAGATAATGGAAACCATACATCAACAGGAAAGGATGGCGAGGATATGTTTGTACTGTATAATGAAAAAACGAGATTTCCGGTAAAGGTATGGCTGGAGGATGAAAGTCAGCTGGAAGAAAATTGTCTGGAGCAGGCGTATCACCTGTCGCAGCTTCCTTTTATACATAAATGGGTATGCCTGATGCCGGACACTCATGCGGGGAAGGGAATGCCAATCGGCGGTGTGATTGCAACAAAGGATGTGATCATTCCCAATGCGGTGGGGGTTGACATTGGATGCGGCATGGATTTCATTCCCACCAATATCCGAATGGAAGACATCAGAGGGATTCAGACCGGAAACGGAACTATCATTCAGGCAGTCATCGGCAGCATTATGAGGGCCATTCCGTTGAACACGGAAAGGTATAAGCTTCCACAGAAGTGCGAGGTTCTTGACCGTGCCAAAGAGGAGATGGAAAAATATGAGGAAAACAAAGAGTTGGTGCCTCTGATCAGGGACGGATATTTTCAGGTGGGAAGCCTGGGAGGAGGCAATCATTTCATAGAGCTTCAGGAGGATCAGGAGGGTTATCTCTGTATTATGATCCATTCCGGGAGCCGTCATCTGGGAAAGGCAGTCTGCGATTATTTCCATAAAAAAGCCAGGGAGCTGAACAATCTGTGGTACAGTGAGGTGAAGGAGGAGCATCATTTATCCTTCCTGCCGGTTCAGTCAAAGGAAGGGCAGCAGTATATCAACTGGATGAACCTGTCCATGGATTACGCCTTCGAAAACCGCGCCCGTATGTTGGATAAGACTTGTGAAATCGTGAAGGAACAGATCGAGAAGCATACGGGACATTCCGTTGAATTCGGTGAGGAGATCAACTGCCATCACAATTATGCGTCTTTGGAAAACCATTATGGCGAAAATGTATGGGTCCACAGAAAAGGCGCCACCAGAGTGAGAGAGGGCGAGATGGCCGTGATACCGGGCGCAATGGGATCCTACAGCTATGTGGTGGAAGGAAAGGGAAATCCGGAGTCCTTCTGCACTTCGTCACACGGCGCAGGCAGGAATTATTCCAGGTCAGGGGCAATGAAAGCGTTCAGTGTGGAACAAGTCATACTGGATTTACAGGAACAGGATGTTGTGCTGGGCAAACGCAAGAAAAAGGATGTGGCGGAGGAGTGCCGGTTTGCCTATAAGGATATCGAACAGGTTATGGCACAGCAGCTGGATATGGTCACACCGGTGAGGAAGCTGAAAACGGTAGGTGTGGTGAAAGGCTGAACGGAGATCTTTTGGCTTTCACATATGGATTTTTATCAATTACGGAAATAATTTATTGAGCTCGGGTATTGGGAGTCACTCCCTTCCCGGCGGTGCCGGCAGCGTGCTGTTTGGTATCCCATAAATATTTCACCAAGCTTAACATGGGGTTAAGAGAATGTGATGCAAGGGTTCGAATCCCTTCCGTGTAAACGGTAGCTCAGTGGATAGAGTGCACATGATTATGGTAAGACTTATAGTCTGCGGTTCGAATCCGCTCTAAACAAATGCTTTTATCCCGATTTCAGGCATGAGCGGAAGCAAAATGCCAGTCCGCCTTTTGCCGGAGGCTTATGGCGTGTTTGTAAAATCACCCCCCCAGTCTGCACGCCCCACTTGGCGGCCTGCAGCGTCCCAATTTGGTCACCGTAGCCACACTACGTCTCCCGAATTGAGTCTTGCATCCCACAAAGTGTGACGCACACCCCGGGGAAAGCATTTTTCAAACACGCTCTGGGATATCGCAGGCGAAAAGGAGGAACAACAGACTGCAGGAGATCGTCCGCGTCTCATTCATAAACCGTATCTGCGGCAGCAGATTCCGTCCGTCCGGCTGAGTAGGGCGCCAGAGCTTGAAAGGCTCCGTCCGGCGGATTTGCAGTGCAGGCTGCGGTGTGAAAACGGCGGCGATGCTGACGGCAGTTTGTCCTTCCTCCCCACAGCCTGCTGAACAGGCCTTCCGCATTGGGCGGGCGAAGGAGGGAAATGCAGGAAGAAATTTGGGTCAGAGCCTCAAATATGCCTTGATCGCAGATGAGAAATCGCCTGCGCGAAATTCTCATCGCGTGTCATCGCAGTAAACTGCTCTGACATGGAGGTTAGTGCTAAAAATCACACTGATGTGCTGATTTTCCACACGCAAATTTGTGCCGGAGCGTCACAAATTTGTTTGATGGCAGACGCAAATTTGATATTTGCGTCGCCCCGTCGCGTAAACGCTCCGGAATGGAGATTATTATGAAATATATTATCAAGGACAATCAGGCAGGATTGGTGTTGAAAAACGGAATTTTTCAGAAAATGGTCACGGCGGGGACCTATCATTTTTCTAAAATGGCAGGTTATACGGTGGCAGTGCAGGAGATGCTGGGTGAGATGGATTATCTGGAGGTACCTTACCAGGTGCTTTCCAGGGATCCTGCATTCCGGGAAGCCACAGTACATATGGAAATACCGGACGGCTCCGTGGGTTTCCTTTATATGAACGGAAAACTGACATCTTTTGCCGGCCGGAAAGAGTATGTTTTCTGGAATGTGTTTGACAAATATGAAATGAAGGTTATTTCCATGGAAGAGACGGTGATGGGTGAGGAGATCACAAAGCAGATGCTGACTCTGGTTCCAAAGCATCTCTATGTGGAAGTGTCGGTGGGAGAGGGAGAGACCGGACTGGTATACTATGACAATGTGCTGCAGGAGCCTCTTTCCAGGGGAATATACCGATTCTGGAATTATGGACATACCGTTTCCTTCTGCGTCATCGACAGGAAGCAGAAAGAGCTGGATATTGTGGGGCAGGAGATCCTGACCAGGGATAAGATCGGCATCCGGATGAATGTTGCCTGCATGTACAAAGTACAGGATGCGGTGGAATTTGCCTCCAGGATTTCCGATTTGAAAGGGCAGCTTTATCCCGCGGTGCAGCTTGCCATCCGGGAGATTGTCGGCAACTACAAGCTGGATGAGATACTGGAGGCAAAGGAGCGGATTTCCAGGGAAATCTATGAGGCGCTGCAGGAAAGAGAGGAGATGTTCTGCGTGCATTTTCTGACCGCCGGAATCAAGGATATCATTCTGCCCGGCGAGATCAGGGAAATCATGAATTCCGTCCTTGTGGCGGAGAAGGCGGCCCAGGCCAACGTGATTGCCAGAAGGGAAGAGGTGGCTTCCACCAGGTCACTTCTCAACACGGCGAAGCTCATGGACGAGAACCAGACGCTCTACAGGCTGAAAGAGCTTGAGTATCTGGAGAAGATCTGCCAAAAGGTGGGAGAGATCTCCGTAAGCGGAAGCGCCGGGATCGTGGAGCAGCTTGGGAAAATGATGGGGACAAAACAGCCGCAGTGATACGCTGCGGCTGCCTTATTGACGTCAGGAACCTGTCTGCAATTCACAAGCCGTTCCGGGATAGTGCATCCATGGCGGCCATCCGTCCAACCCGGGTTTGACGGCATCATCCATTCATATTATAATGTTTTTATACAGAGGTATTTCCCTTTTTTCCAAAATAAAATTTTTATCAAATATGAGGAGGTGCACCCATTGAATCAGCTTCACACCATGAAAAATCCATGGGCATCCAGCGGCATGGCCGTCCAGTGCCAACATTGCAACAATGTTTTCACCGCCCAGAGGATCAACTGTTTTGACACACTGTTGTGGCCGGAGGGCAGGCAGGTTTTGGACAGAGGAGACTTTTTCCAACCCGTATGTCCTCAGTGCCATGCCCCGGCAGACCTCGGTTATCCCAGCCGTTATCTTGACCGGGAGCTGGGAATCGCCGCCGTGCTGGTGCCGGGAATCGAAAACCAGGATGTGGGCCAGCTTTTGTCACAAATGAACTACTCTATGGACCGACTGGCACTGAGCCGGATGGAGCACAGAGCGGTGGGCAGCTTCTACGCCATGGCAGAACAGATGCGTATCCGTCAACACCGGCTCAACGACAGGGCAGTCCAGCTCTTGAAACCTTTTATCATTGGCGGCCTGCAATCCCGGGGTTTTGAGGTATGGAACGGCTTCTTTATGGGGGTAACCCATCCCGAAAAGCCGGAACAGATGGACGACACCGTATACTTCTCCACGCAGGAAAATGCGGAAGACGTTTACGCCGAAGATGTCTATCAGTTCCACATATATCTGACAAACGGTGATATCGTTCCTCATGGAATCAATGATACCGCCTACCGGATCTGTATGAATATCCTGGAAGATAATGCACTGGCGGAGGACGACGGACTGTTCCATCTATATGACCTGTCCTGGGCAATCCAATTTCATAACAGCCTTCACCAGGCCTGAAGTTCTTTCCTTTGCGGAATGATGCGTTCATTTAACGGACCGGATATATTGCGTTACTGTAAATATGCACGCTTTTTCATAACAGATCAGAACCGGGACGAAAAATCAAGTGACCACTCCCGGTTTATTGCAATGTTATGTGCGTACAGGTTTTGTAAATTTGGGCAAAAATAAAGGAGCTATCAATAATGAGATCAGAAATCATTCAGAAAGCAGACTATTTATACCATTCCGGCAATGTGCAGGAAGCACTCCAATATTACGCTGCCTGCCTCTGGTGCGGTGAGGAGGATGACACGGAACTTCTGTCCCAATGGCTTGGGGATAAAGACCTTACGGCCAAAGCAGGCGAACAGGCAGTCTGTGCCTTCATCGCATCGATCCTTTTTACCATAGACCGCTGCCATGAACCCTTGCGGGAGCAGCTGTGGGATTTATGCCACAGTGTTTTTGACTGTATGCCCCCATGCCAAGGCAGGCAGGATACCACGGACAGATACGTTGTGGAGTGTAATCTCTACCGTCATAAGAAAGAGCCGGATAAAGCATTGGATATTATCCAAAAAGGACTCAGCCAGGGCGGCACTACCTCCAGGTATACCTTTGCAGGGTTGACGTACCTTGACCTGGAACAGGAGGAAGAAGCCGAAAAGTATATTGCCCTTGGGTTACAGTCAGACCCTCAAAACGCTGCCGCCTACAATGATCTGGGCGACTACTATTTCAAAAAAAGACGCTGGCAGAAAGCCGGCGAATGTTACTATAAGGTACTGGAGGCCGGTGACTACAACGACTGCAGCTGGGCGGAGCCTTCCTGGATCTTCTGCTGCTTCATGGCAGATGCCAATCCATATGAGAAGGAACGGCTCATGTTGTGCGCCGCCATGGATCTGCACAATCAGCGTGCCCAGGAGCTCTGCCGGATGGCTGTATGGGAGTCTATGACGCCCAATGTGGATTACCTGGGTTACAGCACGGAAAGCATTATCAATGCTATGCGCAGTATGAGGGAAAGAGGCACTACCTCCGGTGTCGTCCGCTGTGCGGCATCCTGTCAGGAATCCGCAAGCAGCATCAACGCCGTAAATCTGGCAATCAGGCAGATATGCGGAGAGTCTTCCTCTTTCGAATTATCCTCCAGTAAGGCCCAGGATCCGCCCCTTGATATGGTTTGGGATGACGAGGGGATTGTCCTGTGGAACTATTCCGATATCAACGCGCCCCGGCCTGCAGTCCCAAAGCCTTCCGAAGAAGTCAGCCGCCTTGTGGGGGAATTGGCGGCCATGGATTTCTCTCTGAAAGCATGGTATGAAGCAGCGGCAGAATATGCCCTGGGGATTTCCGTGGCACAGCGCGAAGAACTGTACGGCGTCATGGTGTTCCCTCCGAAGCAGGCGGATAACGGGATCTTTGCCGAAGACTGGCTGTTTCGGGTACAGATTGCAGCGGTATGCATCCTGGCACGGACCTCCCTCCATGAAATTGACCGGATCTGCAAGGGGCAGCTGGACTGGCCCATCATCCCTGCCTTTACGCTGGCCGCATGGCTTGCCTCACAGGATGCTTCACATGCCCGGTGGGCGGAGGAGCTTCTGAATATCATACAGCAGCGTATTTCACGGACGAATTACTGCTTTTTCCAATACCCTTATGTCTGCGCCGCTTATCTGCTGCCGGGCAAGAGTGAGGAATATTATACGGCACTGTGGCAATGCCGGCAGTCGCTGCTGGAATGTGACTGAAACTTCAAACACACTCTAATTCTTTTTGCGTTTACCATATGCAAAAATGCCGGCCAGAATGCCGGATAATGCAATTCCGGCCGCCACCCGGCGCCATACTGCGTTACGGCTGCCTGGGTTCTCCGAAGGATTATCTCCTTCCGCAGCCGGGGGGGTTGTTTCGTCATGGTCTGACACCGGAAAAGATGTGGGTGCACCTGTCTCATTGTTTTCTGACACCGGAAAAGATACGGATGCACCTGTTTCGGTGTTCTCTGACGCCGCAGAGGATGCGGATGTGCCTGTTTCATTGTTTTCTGACGCTGCAGAGGATGCGGATGTGCCTGTTTCATTGTTTTCTGACGCCGCAGAAGATGGGGATGCACCTGTCTCGCTGTTTTCTGACGCTGCAGAAGATGCAGATGCACCTGTTTCGCTGTTTTCCGGCTTCTGCGAAGACGAGGACACTCCTGTTTTACCGTCGTCTGCCCCAAAGATATCATTCACAAAGCACATCAGGTCTTCCGCAAGCTGTCTGCGCTCCTGTTTTTGCTCCTCGGTTGAGCCTCCGTATGCCCCGGAAGAATACATATCTTCCTCTGACAGCAGGTCTGACCCATGCTCATAGCTGGTCAATATGTGAAACTCTTTCTGTTCAGAAGCGCAGGCATCATAAAGTGCCTGTACCTCCGGCAGAAAATTTCCTCCGGGATCATGCTCCGACACGGCAAAAAAGGCCGGGACAGTGATCTGGGAAAGCGCTGCCGGCCCGTCACCTATCGAGTCGGCGGGCGAGGACAGTATACCTATCCCCACAAGCTCCGGAATATACGGTGCGGCAACCGCTGTGGCATTTCCGCCATCGGATGCACCGATTCCTATGATTTCTGTTACTCCGCGTTCCCTTAACACCTGCGCAGCGGCAAGTACATCCAAGTCCCAGCGGCGTACCGGGGCTGACTCGGAGGGAAGGTTGTCCCGAAAGCTCCACAAAATCACCATATACCCGGCATCCACAAGCCGCTCGGCATAAGGAAGCCAGCTGTTGACCTTCCAACCGTTTGCATGGCCCAGCGTAATACCCTTACTTCCCTCTCCCAAAACATAACCGCATATCAGGACACCGTCCTGAGTACGGAACTGTACGGCATTCTCCCTGTATTTTGCCGGGAAACGATATTCCTCCGGCAGGTGATCGTCTAACGGAACGTCATTCCCTGTGGCAACGATAATGCTTTCACTTTCTGCGGCTTCCCCACGGACAGGCACACAGAACATTATGGTGCACAGAATCAAAAGAATGCAATAAAATGCTTTTCTTAACATAAATAACCCTTTCAATGCTCCAGAAATTCGCTTCCGCAAGAATAACTGTACCTATTCCCAACACGACTAAGCTGAACACCCAAAACAGACTTATTGTTATATATTTGATTATACGGTATTTGCCCGCCACCTTCAAATCCTATTTATATGATTTGCCGGCAGAATTCAATGGCATAATAGATAAATCCTGTATATTTCCCTGAATGGTTTTGAATAGAGCAAGACGGAAAAAGATGAAATTACCGAATACGTCCTTGACAAGCAGCATGCTCTGGATAATACATTTAAAATTAAGAAAACGCAGCTATGATTGCAGAAACAGAAAGTATGGGATATGGAAATGAAAAACAGTATGTTTGCAAAAGCGTTAATGCTCAGTCTCGTCCTTATGTCAGCCGGGTGCCAAAGAGAAGACGGAAATGAGGCTTCCGGGGGATATGGAGTGGAATCCCCAGGCCCGGAGCCTGAACCGGAAGGTGCAGACTCCAGGGATGAAAGCGGCGGCCATGTATCTTCAGGCGAAAACTTGGAACCGCCGGAGCTGCTGGATGGGTTTCTTGCCGGTGAGGTACCTGCATTATATGTTGAGGGGACGGGAATGCTTATGGTATCCGACCTGACATTTGACGAGGAAGATTATTTCAGTTATTCCGTGGGAGAAAGGATTGACCTGGATAATGACGGTGTGGACGAACAGATCCTGAAGGGCCCTTACGGCGGGATATACCTTGATGCCAGAGACGGTAAAGTCTGCATACTGGCTGTGGGAGAAGGAACGGCCGGGGTTCTGTTTTATACACATTTTGACAGTGCGGTCTGGATCGGACACTGTGATGTTACACATATGGGCCGACAGGTGTATTGGATGGAAAAATATGACGGCAGCGGGAAGATTGTGGACGAGTTTAAACTGAGTGCGGAATATTGGGATTCCCCCGACGACAGATACGACGAAAACAGTGAATTTACTTACCGGGATGAACAGATCACTATGACAGAATTTGAAACCCTTCGGGATCAGATTTTGGGTATGGCGGCTTTGCCGTGGGGAGACTCGTGAACAGTATATGGCGGAATCACTGAAACCGGAAATATGGGTTTACAGCAAAGCGGAAGGAAGTTCCTGAATATGGAAAATTTTATAAGTATTTTATATACAGCAGGAAGGAAAAAGAGTAGAATAAGAAGCAGTGCCGGACATCGGAGAGAAATATAGAGTGATTCAGGAGGACATTATGGGTGTATTATCCGATTTGGAACCGAAAAGCGTATTTTATTTTTTCGAGGAGATAACAAAGATTCCCCACGGTTCGGGGAATGTAGGGCAGATCAGCGATTATCTGGTAAATTTCGCAAAGGAGAGAAATCTTTTCTGTATTCAGGACGAATGGAAAAACGTGATCATTGTCAAGGACGCGACTCCCGGGTACGAGAAGGAGCCTGCCGTTATCCTTCAGGGGCATATGGACATGGTGGCGGTGAAGAAGCCGGACTGTGAGATTGATATGAGGACAGAGGGGTTGCGGGCTGCGGTGGACGGAGACGTGATTTATGCGGAGGGCACAAGCCTGGGCGGTGACGACGGCATAGCAGTGGCCTATTCCCTTGCGCTGCTGGACTCCCACACCATCAAACATCCTAAACTGGAAGTGATCATCACTGTGGACGAGGAGGTGGGCATGGACGGAGCCAGGGCCATTGACCTTTCCATGCTGACCGGAAACAGGATGATAAATCTGGATTCTGAGGAGGAGGGAATCTTCCTCACCAGCTGCGCAGGCGGCGCCAGAGTGAAATGCAGGCTGCCGTTAGCCTTGGAACCCTGCCGGGGAGCCGGGTTTCAGGTAACGGTGGGAGGCCTTCTGGGAGGCCATTCCGGCGGAGAGATACACAAGGAAAGAGGAAACTCCAACTGCCTGTTCGGAAGGCTGCTGCAAAGAGTATCCCGTCAGATTCCGGCCCGTCTCTGTGCGGTAAAGGGTGGTCTGGCGGACAATGCCATTCCCCGGGAAACTTCCGGCCTGCTGGTGGTGGAGGAAAAGGACGAAGGCGTCTTCCGGGAAATTCTGGCCGGACTGGAAAAGGAGATTAGGGCGGAGCTTGCCACAAAGGATCCCGGTTTCTACATCCGGATAGAAGCGGCGGGAACAGCGGACAGCTCAACCGGACGTGTAGCCGCAGCGGAAGAGGCTGGCCGGAACGGAACCGGTGCAGGGGAAATGGTATATCAGTGTCTTAGCGCTTCGGATACCAGGAAAGCGGCCGATTTTCTCACGGCATTGCCCAACGGCGTACAGGCCATGAGCGCGGATATTCCCGGCCTGGTGGAGACGTCGCTGAATATGGGGATACTGGAGCTTGATGCCATGGAATGCTGTGGCCGGGCGGGCAGAGCTGAAACAGGGGAGGCGGTGCTGCTTGCTGAGTTTTCCGTGCGAAGCAGTGTGGAAAGTGCAAAGCATGCCCTGATCGACAAGCTGGCTGCGGTTACGGGACTTGCAGGGGGAAGCAACGAAGTCACCGGGGATTATCCGGGATGGGCGTACCGGAAGGATTCACCCCTGCGGGATAAGATGGTGGCGCTGTATGAGAGGATGTATGGTGAGGCGCCCAAGGTGGAAGCCATCCATGCGGGACTGGAGTGCGGTATCCTGGGCAGTAAGATCGAAGATCTGGATTGTGTCTCTATAGGACCCCAGATGACGGCGATCCATACTACGGAGGAAACCCTGAGTATCTCATCCACCAGGCGGGTCTGGGAATATCTGGTGGCATTGTTGGAAGATAAGGAATGAAAGGTTCTGAGACTTGGCTGATAATCTGTGCCGGAAGACAGAGCTTCCAGAGAAGGGCGATGCAGGAAACTGAAAAGAAGGTGGAAAGATCCTGCTTGCTGGGCATTTGTGGCTTTGCAAAACAAAACAGCGCGGAAATGAGGTAAAAATGCAAAAAATATATTTTCAATGTGATTACGCAGAGGGTGCCTGCCCGGAGATACTGGAGCGCCTGGCCCACACTAATCTGGAACAGACTCTGGGGTATGGGGAAGATATTTACTGTGAACAGGCGGCGGAAAAGATACGCAGGGCCTGTGAAGACGAGACCCTGGCGGTTCACTTTATGGTGGGAGGGACCCAGGCAAACCTGACGATTATAGACGCCGCCCTCCGGGCCCATCAGGGTGTGATCTGTGCCGAGACAGGGCATATCAATGTCCATGAGACCGGAGCCGTTGAGTCCTGCGGACATAAGGTACTGGCGCTTCCCTGCGGTGAGGAGGGAAAGCTTACCGCAGAACAGGTACGCAGAGTCTGCCGGGAGCATAATGCCCTGGGCAGGGATCATATGGTACAGCCGGGCATGGTCTATCTGTCCAGTCCGACGGAGCTGGGAACCATCTATTCTGCGGCGGAGCTGAAAGACTTGCATGAGGCGTGCAGGGAGTACGGACTATACCTGTTTTTGGACGGGGCCAGGCTGGGATATGGACTGGCCGCTTCGGACAATGACCTTACCCTTCCCCTTTTGGCAAAGTATACGGATGTATTTTACATCGGCGGCACCAAAGTGGGGGCATTATTTGGAGAGGCCGTGGTCATCAGCAGCGAGACTTTGAAGAAGGATTTCAGATATATTATGAAACAGAAGGGCGGACTGCTGGCAAAAGGGCGGCTTCTGGGAATCCAGTTCGACACCCTTTTCACCGACGGGCTTTATTTTGAAATTGCGGCCCGGGCCAACCGTTATGCGGAGGAAATCCGGGAGGCCATGAGGAAAAAGGGGTATATTTTCCTGGCGTCAAACCATACGAACCAGATATTTGTGGAGATGCCGGACCGGGATCTGGAAGTACTGGGGGAAAGATTTGTGTATTCTTATGACAGAAGAGTGGATGACACCCACAGCCTGGTGAGGTTTTGTACCAGCTGGGCCACCAAAGAGGGAAATGTGGAGGCTCTGGTACATGCCATAGAAGCTTTGTGAATTGTCTGATCCCGGATCAATAACGGCTTTACCGGCAGGAGCGTATCATGAAATACAGTATCATTATGAGAAAAAGAGGAATGAAATATGGGGTTTAATCAGGAAAAAATGAAACAGATCAGGTGGCTTATGGTTTTGGCGGCTGCGCTGGTCCTTGGGATTATTTACAGTGACCGGGTTCTTGACGGGTTGGGTTTTGCTTTCCAGATCGCCAGGCCTTTTCTCTATGGCGGCGTTATTGCGTTTGTGCTGAACCTGCCTATGAAGGCCTTTGAGAACAAAATGCTGAAGCACTGGAACGGGAAAGCGGCGGCAAAGCTGAAGCGCCCACTCTGTATGGTATTGTCTATTGTGGCGCTGTTTCTGGTAATCACTGTTGTCATCGGCACAGTAGTCCCCCAGGTGACAACCACTGCGGCGGAAGTGGGCAAGAAGATCCCGGCTTTTGTGGACAGGGTAACGGTGGAATTGGAGAATCTGGCGGCAAATTATCCGGAACTGGCGGAAAAGGTAGAGGAACTGGAAGACATAGAGATCAACTGGGATTCCCTGGTGGACTCGGTGATTGATTTCCTGAAAAACGGCGCAGGGGATATGCTTACTTCTACAGTCAGCGTGGCCAGCGGTATTATCGGTGGGGTTGTCAACAGTGTCATCGCGTTTATTTTTGCCCTTTATATTTTGTCCCAGAAGGAAAAGCTGGGCAACCAGTCCGTCAGGATCATTTCCGCTTATCTGCCGGAGAAGGTGGGGGATAAAATATTACAAGTCTGCTCCATGCTCCACAAGAATTTCAGCAATTTTATCACCGGGCAATGCCTGGAAGCCGTTATCCTTGGGACTTTGTTTGTCATTTTTATGACGATCTTCCGGATGCCCTATGCGCTGATGATCGGCGTGCTCATTGCTTTCACGGCACTGATCCCCATTGTGGGAGCCTTCATTGGCTGTATTGTGGGAGCGTTTCTGATCCTCATCGATAACCCTCTGCTGGCCATGTGGTTTGTGATTATGTTCCTGATCATCCAGCAGATTGAGGGAAACCTGATTTATCCCAAGGTGGTGGGCAATTCGGTGGGCCTGCCTTCTATTTGGGTGTTGATGGCGGTTAGCCTTGGAGGCAGCCTTTTCGGCGTGTCGGGGATGCTGTTTTTTATCCCCCTGCTTTCCACGGTCTATGCATTGATCCGGGAAGGGGTCAACAGGCGCAACGCGGAGAAAGGAAAATATTTTCCGCTGGCGCGTCCGGCAGGGACTGCGGAAGGGGGCAGGCAGGCGGATCCGGTTCGTTTGGGGCAAAGGGGCAGGAAACAGACGGATTCCCAGAAAAAATCCCGAACCAATAAGGGGCAGCAGAAGAAGTAGCGTCGCCGGGCATTGGACAAAGAAATCTGCCTGGCTATGTGGAGCAAAATGTTTATGCTAAACTCCCATACAATCAGCTGTATTACCATACATCAAAGTCTGGGAGTTTAGCAAATGCACACAAAATGGTCAAATATAGCCCATTTTGGCGACCTGCAGGCTCGGGATTTCATGCAAGGAAGCACGAAACGCCTCCCGGTTTCCGCAGGCGGGATTCAGGATTTTTACTGCAAATGGGAAGCTTTGGACAGCCGGGCGGTGTGTGGGAATTTATAGCCATACGATTCGGTGGCTTCCGGTGACTGGCAGATTGACATGGAGGATGGAAAAGAGATATGGCGGCAGCAACTATGACAAGGGAAGAGCGGATGGCTACGGAATCTATCGGGAAACTCATGGCCAGTATGACTCTGCCCGCTATTCTTGCACAGATCATAAATATTTTATACAGCATTATTGACCGGGTCTACATCGGGCATATGGACGGGGTAGGAGCCAACGCGCTGACGGGCGTGGGGGTCACTTTCTGCATTACGGTATTCATATCGGCGTTTTCCGCTTTTATCAGCAACGGCGCGGCACCTTTGGCTGCAATCTGGCTGGGGAAGGGAGACCGGGAGCGGGCGGAGAAAATACTGGGGAACAGCGTCAGCTTCCTGTTCATCTGCGCGGTGGCGCTGATGGCGTTTTTCTATGCATTCCAGAAACCGCTGCTGTATATGTTCGGCGCCAGTGACGCCACCATTGGCTATGCCATGGATTATCTGTCCATTTACCTTGTGGGGACGCTTTTTGTGGAACTGGCCCTGGGGCTGAACGCCTTTATCATCTGTCAGAGCCAGCCGAGGACCGCTATGCTTTCCGTGCTGATCGGAGCCGTTGCCAATATTATTTTGGACCCCATATTTATCTTCGGGTTTCATATGGGAGTCAAAGGCGCAGCGGTTGCCACGGTGATTTCCCAGGGACTCAGTGCGGCATGGGTTCTCGCATTCCTGTTGGGCAGAAAATCATCTCTGAAAATACGCAGAAACTGTATGCGCCTGGAGGGCGGGATCTTAAAAAGTGTGTTTTCGTTAGGGATATCCCCCTTTATTATGCATGCTACGGAGAGCTTTATCAGCATCGTATTGAACCATGGCCTGCAGGCTTACGGCGGCGATATGCATGTGGGTTCCCTGACCATCATGCAGAGCATCATGCAGCTTTTTTCCGCGCCTATCAACGGTTTTACCCAGGGAATGACGCCCATTGTGAGTTACAATTATGGGGCACAGAACTTCACCAGGGTGAAAAAACTGTACCGCTGGATGATCGGAATGTGTTTTGGGTTCCGCTTGTTGACCACCGCGACAAGCATGGTTTTTCCCCGGTTTTATGCGGGATTCTTTACGGAGGAGGCGGAACTGGTAATGCTGACGGGGCGTGTCATGCCGGTCTTTATGGCGGGTATGCTGGTATTTGGACTGCAAAACGGCATCCAGCCTACTTTCCTTGCATTGGGGCAGGCGAAGATATCGCTTTTCATTGCAGTGCTCAGAAAAATAATTCTGCTGATACCTTTGGCCATTATCCTGCCGCGGTTTATGGGGGTGATGGGAGTCTATTATGCGGAACCCATTTCTGATGTCCTTTCCGCAACTATTGCCACGGTGCTCTTTGTAGTAAATATCAGGAAGATCCTTTCCAAGGAAGCGTTGGAAAAGATACGGTAGCAGGAGATGGCGGCAAGAATCTTGTGAACTGATTTCTTAAGCAATAATCCATGCTTTGTGAGTCTTATTTGGCGGGAGTTCTGTTGTTTTCAACAAAAAACACCAAAACATTGATTAATGTTTTGGTGTTTCCTGATGTATCGGAGTGGCGGGATTCGAACTCGCGACCTCCGCCTCCCTAAGACGGCGCTCTAACCAAGCTGAGCCACACCCCGTGAACATTTAGAATTATACTATGCCGCAGGAATAAATGCAAGTACTTTTTTTAATTTCTACAAATTTGCACAAAATACGGAGAAATACATATTTTGTCTATACAATTGTCGGCGTTGTTATACAACATACTTCTCAGATAATCCAATCATTCATAGCTTTCTCAATTTTTATGGTGTATAATTCAGATAAAGTACATTGGGGCATGTATACTGTAGTCATATGTTACGCTTATGGGAAAAACAGAACGGTCAGATGATTCCATGATGGCGGGTGAGACAGAGGAGAAATAAATAACTGCCCAATCAAGCACAAGATTGTTGAAAAGGAAGTTATCAGAAATGGTCAGACGGGTCAGGGATAGTATTCAATTTGTCATTACGGAAATAATACGAAACGGGAGAAGTATTCTGTTTGTCTATTTAGCATATGAAACAATCAATGCTGTGCTGCCGTACATTTTTAATTTGTATACAAAATATCTTCTTGACATGCTTGCAAAAGATATCCTATTGAATGAATTGGTGATAACTTCTGTCTTGACCTTTGGCATGATTATGTTCCTGAACTTTGTTGTGAAATTATTGCTGAACATTAAGACTCCGGAGATTATAAAAGTCACGATCCGTATTAAGCAGAAAATATCCCAAATAACACTAAGTACAGCATATAAAAATATTGAAGATCCTCAATTTCTAGATGCAAGAGAAATAGCGGATAAATCGTTGAATATGATAAATGAAGGATTTCAGGGAGTGATACACGCAATGTTTGGCGTATGGGGTTGTATTGCCTCTATCGCCATGTATTTGTTCTGCGTTGGAGTGCAAAGGTGGTATTTGCTGGTATTTGTTTTTGCCGCCTCCTTTTTGCAATTTCTCATCTCAAAGAAGATGAATACATTAAAATATGACAAAAACAAGAAATGCACTCTTTGGGAAAGAAAAAGCAAATACTATTTTAAGCTGCTGTGCGATTATAACTATGGAAAAGATATTCGAATATTTGGCCTGGGCAGAATCATCCGCGATAAATTCCGCGAGGCAAAACACACACAAGTATGCTTAACAAAAAAATTCCATGCTGCCTGTAGGCGGATCTTGGGTGCGTCGGCTGCATACAAGATAGTGACGGAGGGAATTATCTTATTATTCTGTGCTCAAAGTTATATACGTGGTGAGATCACAATCGGCTTATTTTCATTGCTTTACACATCTTCCAGACAACTATTCAACATACTTGATGTTTTATGGAAAAATATTTCTATACTTGATGCGCAAAGCTATGTGATTGGGGATTTGACAAAATTTCTGCAATTTGCAGATGAGCGGGTTGATGGATCACAGGAAATCAAAGAATTTCAGTCAATAGAAATACAAAACATCTGGTATAGGTATCCGGGAAAGACGGAATATGTGTTTCAGGATTTTTCTTTATCATTACATAAAAATGAGAAAATAGCGCTGATCGGATATAATGGTTCAGGTAAGACGACGTTAATTAAATTGGTCTGTGGTTTGTTGACACCGGAAAAAGGGAGAATACTGGTGAATGGGACAGATATATCCGAAATACGTGATACAAATTATTTTAAGCTTTTTTCTGCCGTTTTTCAGGATATTTATATTTTTGCTTTTTCGGCGGCGGAAAATATTATACTGTCTGATAAGGAGCCGGATATTGACCGGGTAAGGGATAGCCTGAACCGGGTAGGGTTGCTTCGCAAGTTTGAGGATTTGCCAAAGGGAATACATACGCCTCTAACACGAACCCTTGATTCGGAGGGGATTGAACTGTCTGGCGGTGAAAAACAACGGATGGCATTGGCAAGAGCTTATTATAAAAACGGCCAGATTGTGGTTCTGGATGAACCGACAGCAGCGTTGGACCCAATGGCAGAGTATAATATTTATAAGGAATATGCAGCTATTTCGCAGGGGATACTGTCAATTTTTATTTCCCATAGAATATCCTTTGCGCAGTTTTGCGATAGGATTATCTTTTTAAAGAATGGAAAGATTGTAGAGCAGGGGACGCATGACGAGCTTATGCAGAAAAAGGGGGAGTACAAGTACTTCTTTGAACTGCAGTCAAGGTATTTTGTGGATTAATTGCGAGAGAGGTTTTATGTGGTGAAAAAGAAAGGAACATTTTTCCAAAAACTTGAAATATGCCGAGTGTGTACAAAACTTATATATAAATGTAAAAAAAGTTATTTTGTCTATATGCTTCTTTCGGCAGTATTGAGTGTCCTGAAAATTTATTGGCCAATATATTATATGAAAAATGTGATTAACGGGCTGTTGGGGGGAGACATAGATAATATTGTGTCAAACAGCTTATTGTTAGTGTTGGGAAGTGCTGCTTTTTGGGGATGTGAACAGCTTTTAGAGCAGAAAATGGAAGCAATCAATATAGTGTTGGTGTCTTGTTTTGAGGAAGAGCTGGGCAAGAAAATGGCTGGGCTGCCATATGAGTTGCAGGAAAGTGCCGAAATGCTGGAGAAGATAGAATTGGCACTTGAACCCATCAATAAGCAGAATGTTCTGCCAAGGTTTGTCAATAATTTAAAGGATATTGTTGCAGAATTACTGATCATTCTTTTCGGCGGGATAGTGATTGTAGATTTGAGGATCGAATTTATATTTTTGATATTGGTTATTGTGAGCATAAATTCTTTTCTGCACCAAAAGGCACAAAAGGCGCAGTTCAATTTTTACAAAGTAATTACGCCGATTAACAGAAAGTTTGGATATTATAAAGAGCTTTCTCAGAATTATCAGATGGGAAAAGATGTTCGAATATATGAAATGAGCGAATACATAATCAATAAGATAAAGGAATATGATGATGAGAGTTATCGTGGATTCAAAAAGTTATTCACTAAGATTGGATTATGCCAGGGGAGCATTGCGGCTAATATACAGCTGCAGACCTTTGCCATTTATTTATATATGATATATATCATGCGTAAGCAGTCTCTTTCGGTGGGTGATTTTACATTGTATGTAGGCACTGCCATTCATTTTGCCAATACAATCTCCAAATTATTTAATTCTTTGATTGAGGCCCGCCAGGTAACGGAGTATTTGGAGACGTATGTGGAATTAATTACGGAGAAGGACAGGAAGACGCCAAATACAGAAAAGACCAATAACAATATTGACTTGGCCAGAAGAGATATTAACCTGGTTGAATTCAAAAATGTTTCTTATTGCTATCCGGGCAAAGAGCAATATGCGATAAGAAACCTTTCTTTTACAATTAATAAGAAAGAAAAAGTGATGCTGATTGGGGCAAACGGCTCCGGTAAATCAACTATAGTGAAATTGCTGTGCCGCCTATGTGTACCCACAGAGGGTGAAATTCTTGTAAATGGAAAAAACATAAACTTGATTAGTGACAGTGAATATATGGATCTTCTGAGTGTGGTATTCCAGGATTACAAGATATGGGATTGTACGGTCAAAGAATATATCTGTGGAAAAAATGAATATAACGAAGGAAAAGTAATTGAAGTATTAAAGAACATTGGCTTATATGAGAAGATTTTAAAATTAAGCATGTACATGGAAACTCCTTTGACCAGGAACTTCCATAATGAGGGGATTGAAGTTTCGGGAGGTGAAGGCCAAAAACTGGCATTAGGAAGAGCGTTGTACAAGAATGCGCCGATTGTTATTATGGATGAACCAACGGCTGCACTGGATCCGTTGGCCGAATATGATTTTTATGAGAAGGCATCTTCTTTGTATGACAGTGATATACTCCTTCTCATATCGCATAGAATGGCTTCCTGCAAATTGTGTGATAAAATAATTGTCTTGGAAGAAGGAAAAATTGTAGAAACAGGCAGTCACGATATGTTGTTGTCCCTAGGGGGGATATATCGAAAAATGTGGGAGACACAGGCAGGACTATACAATGGAAGTTCAAAAATGGAGAGCTTATTATAATAATCTTTAACTTACAGGAGGGTACAGGAAATGGAGTATGTAGCATGCAATATAACTATGTATGGGATGTGTGGGGAGGCAGTCGAGTTTTATGAAAAAACCTTTGCGATAAAGGAAAAAGTGATCCTTACATTTGGCGATGTCGCCGAGCAGTTAAACTTTGGCAATTTTGTACAGGGAAAGGAACATTTGATTTACCAGGCAAAGCTGTTTTTACCCTGTGAAAAAGGAAAGTTTCTGCTTATGATGGGAGATTCTCCTTCCATATTGTTTAATGGTGGCTTGCTTGGAAGCTGTAAGGATAACATTACGATTAACATAGGCTTTTCAACAAAAGAGGAGTTGCTAAATATTTATACAAAGTTGTCTGAAGGCGGGAAAAATAATATTCAGCCACGATATACTAATGAACATATTTTTGAGGGGAGTTTGATAGATCAATTCGGGATATGTTGGATTTTACGGACAGAGGAACAGGGATAAAACGAAACATTGCGGTTCATGCCGTGTAGTGGTATGATGAATTTAAATGATGTATGGAACCATATGGACGCAATGAAGGGAAAGACATGGAAAGGAATAGATTACATGAATTTACAAGAATCAGAAGCAAGGCTGCGGGGATTAAATGAGGAGATAGACAGACTGCTGAAAGAACGGGAAGATGTGTTAAAAGAATGGAATATTGCTTTTGGCACAGAAAATTCGGAGGGAGTCGCCTGTGTTGACGAAAGCGCTGGAAATTGCCATAATCTATACCTGGTTAATGGCGATTCAAGGATGCAGGTGTGCCGTATTGGTGCTGAAGATATGAACGGCAGCAGAGATGATTTCTATAAACGTATCGACACGTCTGTCAAAATTTTGAATATCGCAAACGGACGGGCGTATGTATTGCCGGATTACCAGTGGAACCTTATCTATGCGAAAGCGATGGAAATCAGGGAAGAATTCAGGCAGCAATTGTAGCACATACCAATAGGAGGAAGTTATGGTTCAGGGATCCCAAAAGCACCGCCCAAAGGCCGGTAATCCAAAAACTAACAAACCAAAGGCTGGCAACGAAAAATTTAAAAACCCCAAAGCAGGCACTCAAAAAACGGAACACTCCAAGGCAGGCACTCAAAAAATGGAACACTCCAAAGCAGGCGCTCAAAAAATGGAACACCCCAAGGTAGGCGCTCAAAAAACCAAATACCCGAAAGCGACTGTTTCAAAAGCTGACAAGCAAAAAACTGAGAAACAAAAACCCGATAACAATCCAAGTGGAACCCCCAACCCCGGTATTCCCAAATCCGGTTCCCCCAAACCCAATACCGGCAGGCTCTGCCCTGTGGCGCAGAAATGCGGCGGCTGCCAGTGGATTGGCAGGGGTTACCAGGAGCAGTTGGCGGCAAAAGCCACACGGTTTCGCAAACTCATGGAACCCTATTGCAGGCCGGAACAGATAATTGCAATGGAGGATCCCACCCACTACCGTAATAAGGTACACGCGGTGTTCGGGGAAGACGGAAGGCATAACATTATTTCCGGCACCTATGAAGAAAAGAGCCATCGGATCGTGCCGATAGACAGCTGCCTGATTGAGAACCAAAAGGCGGACCAGATCATTGTTTCTATTCGGAAACTTTTAAGATCCTTCAAGATCCGCCCATATAATGAAGACACCGGATACGGTCTGCTGCGGCATGTGCTGGTCCGTACGGGGCATGTGACAGGACAGATTATGGTGGTTCTGGTTTTGGGGTCTCCTGTCATGCCGTCCAAGAATAATTTTGTGAAGGCCCTTTTACAACTGCATCCGGAAATAACCACTGTTGTTGTCAATGTCAATGGCAAACAAACCAGTATGATTCTGGGGGAGAAGGAGCAGGTGCTCTACGGAAAGGGTTATATTGAAGACGAGCTCTGCGGTATGAGATTCCGTATTTCACCAAAATCCTTTTACCAGGTAAACCCTGTCCAAACGGAGAAATTGTATGGAAAGGCCATGGAATATGCCCGGCTGACAGGGAAGGAGACCGTTCTGGACGCATACTGCGGCACCGGGACCATAGGCATGATCGCCAGCGTTCATGCGGGAAAAGTGCTGGGGGTGGAGTTAAATAAGGATGCGGTGCGTGATGCCCGGAACAACGCCAGGGGCAATCACATCCACAATATAGAGTTTTACCAGAATGACGCAGGCAGATTTATGTCGGATATGGCAGAACAGGGGCACAGGCTGGACGTGCTTCTCATGGATCCGCCCAGAAGCGGAAGCGACGAGGCCTTTTTGGAGGCGGCCTGCCGGATAAGGCCAGACCGGATCGTGTACATTTCCTGCGAGCCGGAAACTCTTGTCCGTGACCTGAAGTACCTGACGAAGCATGGATATGTTGTGGAGAAGTCCGTGCCTGTAGACATGTTCCCTTTTACGGACTGCATCGAGGCTGTGTGCCTCTTGAGCAACCGAAAACCGGATACGAAGGTAAGGATCGATGCGGATCTGGAAGATTACTACCGTATTAAGGACACAAAGAAGAAGCAGAACTGAAAATAGAACACAGAACTAAAAGCGAGAGCTGCTGATGTGTAAAAGCATTAGCAGCTTTTTTGCGCGAGTAGCGAGGAAAGTCGAGCCATAGTGGCGGCTCTCGTGTTTACACGAAAAGACGGCACCATGATGATATATTTTACAACCGTATCGGTATCACTGAGGTTTGGTTTTGTTTCCTTGAAGGAAGAACCAATACGTTTTTCCAATTCATTTAAAAGAGCAGCCTGGAAAGCTTTGCGGGGATAGGTGCAGTTAAAGTGCTTAACAACCCTCCAGAAACCGTCATCGGAGAAGCCTCCTTCGGTAAAAAGGCAATGGATATGTGGATTCTATTCCAGAGGTCTGCAAAAAGTATGCAGGACACAGATGAAACCAGGGACAAAGTTTCTGCTTATATTCAATTCATGGAATATTCTGAGGATGGCGTTGCGAACGGCCACGCAGAAAGAAAGGGCACAGGCCTTCATCAATGGCAAAAACAAGAAATCCGGCAGCTTGAAAACAAGCGCAGACAGCTAATCCAAGAGCAGAAAGCACAGGAGCGCAAGGACAGGACGAAACGCCTTTGTCGCCGTATGGGGTTTTTTGAAAGTATGCTGCCCGATACAATCCCCCTCACGGACGGGCAATTCCAAATCTTCCTTGAACAGACCATAGTCACCGACCATAGCCGCCGCATACTGGACGGATTGACCGCCCGGAACGCTGTCCCCGCCGCCACAGAAGCCGCCCACACGCCGCAGGAGAGCCGCGAGGACAGCGAGGACAGGAACGCCGGCGGGAGCAGTCTGCAAGGGTAACGGGCGTTGCCCCTACCCTTGCTCTAAAAGCAAGGATAGGTCTGCCGAGGGCGTTTTGTGCCTGTCGGCACAAAAAAATGGCGGGAGTTACCCGCAGAAAGGAGGACAGACCATAGCAATCTATCATTGCACTATCAAAGTCATATCCCGCGGCAAGGGCAAGTCCGCTGTTGCCGCCGCTTATCGGGCGGGGGAGAAAATCACAAACCAGTATGACGGGGAAACCCACGACTACACCCGCAAGGGCGGCGTTGTCCACACCGAGATTTTACTCCCCGACCATGCCCCCGCCGCTTTCTCTGACAGGGCGGTTTTGTGGAACGAGGTTGAGAAAATCGAGAAAGCGAAGAACGCCCAGCTTGCAAGGGAGATTGAAATTGCCCTGCCCCGCGAACTGACGAGGGAGCAAAGCATTTCCCTTGTCCGCGAGTATGTGAAACGGCATTTTGTGGCGGCGGGAATGTGCGCCGATATATGCCTGCACGACACAGGCGGCAATCCCCACGCCCATATCAGAGCAAAAGGAGCAGATAAGAGCCGAGGACAGGGAGAAAGGCATATATTTCCATGCAGGAGTGCCGGACATACTGAAGGCAAACGTGGCTTCGTCCGATAGGAAATAGGCAGCTATGTAAAAAATTTAGGGGAAGAGGCTATAGTAAACCCACAGTTATAGCCTTTTTTCATGCAGTAATTATTCTTCTAAAATGTACAAAACCATCAAATTTTTTAAAATGATTGTTTGCATCTTTATATTTTTTGATCTGTTCCGATATATAAAGCAGAATTGAATAGTTAGCTAAGGATGGCGTTTGTTTCTATGGATAGAGATTATTATAATTAGAAACTAACGCCATTTTTATGGCAAGGAGAGCGGAGGGAAAGAAAATGGTAAATACATATCACCAATATATCAGCAGTCCCCTGTGGGAGGGCAAACGGTATGGGAAAGGGCAGTTTTACTCTCCCCTTAAGGATATGCGGGAGCAGACTGTTCTGGTTGAGAACAGCAAGGAAAATAAAAATGACAGCTACCGGCAGAGAACAAAATACGATGACCAGATGGACTGTTATTTCAGCACCGACAACTTAAGTTCATTGCTGGGTAATCAGGACAGTTATCTGGAAGGGAAACTGAATTCTGCGGACGATGTAGACTGCTATGCATTTTCCTATATACAGCGGGCTCTTTATGACAGGATGGGTATTTCTTCAAAAATCACAATACATCTGGATAATTTATCGGAAGGAAGTGATTACGATCTGCTGGTCTATGATAAGGATGGAAACCAGATCGGGATAGCTGGAAAGAACAGCGATGGCAGCAGAGAACTTACGCTGCCGGAATGGGATCATAACAGAGATTATGTGATCCGTGTGGAAAACCGTAATGGAGAAGCAGCAGATGCGGGGGGAACCTACCGCATCCGGATCACGGAGGAAAGGACACAGAATAAGCAGCAGGGACAGCCGCAGATTTTTGACCGGACATTCAAGGAGGACAAGGCAGGCTATGAAAAGGAAGTGGAAAGACTGCATGAGGAACAGTACCGTGCCTTGCCGGAGGAAGACCGCTATCAGGGTGATGAGAGTGTAGAAGAAATGCTGAAGCGTATGGCTTTTGGGGAGAGGCTTAGCAGGCAGGAGCTGGAGTATCTGAAAATCTACGCAAACCTCCATGATTATGAGAGGGCGGAGGCGGCAGGAAGAATTCAGAATAAACTGTTCCCTGAAATCGCAGACAGACTGAAAGCGGCCGGAATAGGGCTGGAGGGGAAAGACTGGGAATTTGAGATAGATGCTTATGGGAAAGTGACTGTTTCTGGAGACCTGTCAGAGGAAGAAAAAAGACAGACAGAAAAAATATTGGAAGAAGAATTTGAAGATCAGCTGTGGGATGCTTATATGCAGGCATCAGGTATGGACTCAAACCAATACCGGCAGATAAGTGCCTACCGTGAAATCAGCAGTTTTCTTCAAAAAGCAACGGACGGCCAATATCAATGGGAAGATATTTACCGGGAGACGGATAAATCAGGAAATACTAGGATTGCCGGTCTTCCTGATAAGTTATGTGAGCTGCTGAATTCCCAGGAAAGCAATGGGAAGTATGAACAGTTGAGGGATGATATTTATCTGCTCTGGTCAGCCCAGGGATGGGCTGAAAACAGCGCACAGACAGCAAAAGACTGGACTGGTTTCCGAGTGAAATATCAGTCAGATGGTATGGGGATGAATATAGTCAGTTAAAGTAAGATTTAAGTTAGACGATAGTGGTGTGGCAAATAACTGGAAAGGACGGCCCTTTTCTTCCTGATCAGCGACACCGACACCACCCACAACTTTATCGTGGCCCTTGCCTTCTCGCAGATGTTCAACCTTCTGTGCGAGCGGGCAGACAGCAGGTACGGGGGCCGCATGCCTCACCATGTACGGGTGCTCTGGGACGAGGCGGCCAACACTGGGCAGGTGCCCGGGCTGGAAAAGCAGGTGCCCGGGCTGGAAAAGCAGGTGGCCGTCATCCGGTCAAGGGAAAGTGAGCCTGACTTTGTTCTACCAGGCCATGAGCCAGTGCAAGGCGCTTTATAAGGACAACGCCGAGACCATCATGGGGAACATGGATTCCATTGTGTTCCTCGGGGGCCGGGAGGCCTCCACACTGAAAGACATTTCCGAGAACTGGCTGGGGAAGGCGACCATCTCCATGCAGACGGACAGCCGCACAAGGGGCCAGTCGGAAAGCTACGGGCTCAACACCCAGAGGCTGGGCCGGGAGCTCCTTACCACGAGCGAGATCACCACCATGCCCGGGGACAGGTGCCTGCTACAGCTTAGGGGGCTGCCCCCGTTCTTCTCGCCAAAGTATGACTTGAAGCAGCACCCCAACTACCGCTATACAGCGGAACATGACAGCAAACGGAACGCCTTCCACCTGGAACGCCTGACCTCCCGGCGATTGAGACTGAAGCCGCAGGAGGAATACACGGTGTACGAGGCGGACGCCTCCGACGAGGACGCTGACATCCTCAACTATGAGGACCTGGACAGCGAGGACGGTTCCGTCTGACTGATAGACGGCTTCGGGCCAACTTGGCCCGAGGCCCGCTGCCGCCTGAAAGGGCGGCTTTTTGTTACCCAAAACCCACAATCATTCATCAAAACGGAGGAAAACCATATGGCATTTTTCGCAAGCGCAATCGACACTTTGAAGGTACTGGTCATGGCTATCGGCTGCGGCCTGGGCGCGTGGGGTATCGTGAACCTGCTGGAAGGCTACGGGGCGGACAACCCGGCCAGCAATGCTCATGTGCGATAAAGTAACACAAAGATTTTGATAGGCAGCCACCCACTATTCCGTGCAACTTATAAGAAAAACTTTTGTAAAGGAACCTTGACAAAACCGCCTTATCCTACTATAATGAAATTGTAAAGGAACCTTGTCAAAACGGAGGTGACATTATTTGGAAAACAGGGTTGAAGAATTAAGGAAAAGATTAGGCATGAATCAAGAAGATTTTGCAAAAGCACTTAAAGTTTCAAGGCAAACCGTCAGTTCAATAGAAACGGGGAAATATAATCCCTCTTTAGAATTAGCTTTTACAATATCAGATTTTTTCGGTAAGCAAATTGAAGATATTTTTATCCATGAAAGGAGTTGCAAAGATGAAAAAAGGTAATTTATTAGAGGGTATTTTGTTTATTTTGGGAGGTATTATTCTTTTGAGTGTAGCACTGCTAACTGATAGTGCGCTGGACAGTTTGCTTATTGGTTTTGCTGCCGGAGCCATTTGTTCTGGTACTATTATGACTTGTAAATACTTTTATTGGAATACATCTAAAAACAAAGAACGGTATCAAGAAAAAATAGAAAATGAAAAAATCGAACTTCACGATGAATTAAAATCAAAATTAAGAGATAAATCCGGGCGCTATGCGTATGCTATCGGGCTTATGACAGTTAGTATTTCAATAATCATCTTCTCCATATTGGGAAAACTTGAAGTCATTGATAATTCACGCTTAATAGTGCTATATCTGGGCGGCTATCTAACTTTTCAAATTGTAATAGGTATCGTAATATTTAAACAGTTATTAAAAAAGTATGAATAGCAAAACCAGCCAAGCCAGTCAACGGTCAAGATGAACGGGCTTCGCCCGCCGTTGACAACCCCGTCTGTTTTCGCAGTTGAGTAGACAAGGGGCAACAGAAAAAAATGCTGCCGCCCTTTATCATCACAAGATAAAAAGCCATGCCGGGACGGGCAGAACGTCTACTTCCTGAACGCGGTCACGGAGAAGGATCTGCTGGCCCTTGCGGAGAAAGACCCGGAGCCGGAGGTTACAGAGCCGGTCATGGAGCCGGAACCGGAGCCGGGAACGGGAGGAACGCTGACGACAGGGAGGAAACGGGACAGGCACCTGAACGTGATGGTGACGGCGGACGAGCTGGCCCAGATACACGGGCGCATGGCCGAGGCCGGCATCTCCAACGCCGGGGCCTATATGCGGAAGATGGCCTTAAACGGCTATATCCTCCATATGGACCTTGCGCCCGTCCGGGAGCTGGTCTCCTTGCAGCTATTCGTTTGACCGTATACAATTATTCGTGATTGATTTGCTTCTGCTTCATCCATACGTCAGCTACCGAAAGCCGAGGGCGGTCAATAACGAGCAGAGGGAACGGGCAAGGCAGATGATGATTGCCAATAATAAGTCAAAGGGCGATTAAGCAAGATTTAATGGAATTGTGTGTGTTGTTGTGGTAAAATATCCACATTGGGTAGTTTGGCAAAGATATTGAAAAGCACTCAAAAGTTTACATTCAGCAATCTTAACTTGCTATACATATTGTTAATAAAAAGATATAATAGGTGAGAAAATGACAACAGGCGAAAAATTAGCGTTGCTACGTGAGAAAAATGGTATTACACAAGAAAAACTGTCTGAAATATTAAATGTATCCCGTCAGTCTGTTTCAAGATGGGAAACTGGTATAAGTTTTCCTGAAACGGACAAACTTATTAAATTAAGCAAATTATTTGAATGCAGTACTGATTTTCTGTTAAATGAAGATATTCAAGAAAATGCAGAAAACAGTATTGATGTATCTATTGATAATTGCTATAAGTTTATACGCGAGTGCGGATATTTCTTTTCGGCAACATCATTTAATAACCAGCCAAAATTAAGACCTTTTGGCATGATTTATTCAAATAAAAAGGCATTATATTTTGCTACGGATAAGCGGAAAAATGTTTTTTCTGATTTAGTCGGAAATCCACAGATTGAAATAGCAAGCTATAATGTGAACACACGCAAATGGATAAGAGTTAATGGAAAAGCAGAAGTTGAAAATTCCATTATGATCAGGGACGAAATGATGAATAAATACCCTTTGCTAAAACAAAAATTTTTTGACGAAACAGAAATGTTTCTTGCCATTTTCAAATTGATTATTGAGGAAATTAGTATTTATTAAACATGGAGGATTAAGATGGAAAAACTTACTTTGGAAACAGAGAAAATACTGAACGAGCGATTTAACAAGGACAACATAATTGCTCTGGCAACGGTACAAGACGGAATGCCATATGTCCGTAATGTGAATGGATTTTATGAAGATAGTTCATTCTATGTGATTACATACGCATTTTCCAATAAAATGAAACAAATAGAAAAAAGTCCATGCGTGGCAATTAGTGGCGACTGGTTTACTGCACATGGAAAAGGAGTAAACTTAGGTTGGTTTTGCGCAGACAAAAATAGAAACATTGCCAAGAAACTAAGAGAGGCTTTTAAGGAGTGGATTGACAATGGACACAATAATTTTGATGATGAAAATACTTGTATTCTTCGCATTGAATTGACGGACGGTGTTTTATTCTCACATGGAACAAGATATGATATAGATTTTGGTAATAAGAGTTGCTGATGAAGAAGCACTGGAACACAGATTTTTTGATAAAACTAATCTACCTGATAATATTAGTAAATACGATAAACACGTAATTATTGATTGGACAAAAAATTTTCAGCAAGTAATTGTTGATTAGTTTCCCTTATTTTAACCCTTATCAGGGTTCGTAATGCCCTGTGGAAAGATATAACACAAGGGAAACTTTAAGGGAAAGTTTCCCTGCGATAAACTTAGTGTTTTCAAAGGTTAGCAGGAATTCTAATAACAAAATATAACAGTTGATATTTTCCTTAAAAATCATCAAATCACAATCGGGATTTGCCGGGCAAAATCAATAAATCTTTATTATAAAAAGTGTGGGACATGATGTGTCTCAAGTAAAAATAAGCGGTTTGCTCATTTTGTGTCCTGTTCTTCGGTTATAGAATCATTTATGCTGATAGGGTACACAGAGGAGGTTAATAGAAAATGAATCAGGTAAAAATTGGCAAATTTATGGCAATGCTTCGCAAAGAAAAAGAATTGTCCCAGGAGCAGTTAGCAGAGAGGCTGAATGTATCCAGAAGGACAGTTTCTAGATGGGAGACTGGAAATAATATACCAGATTTGGATATGTTGATGGAATTATCTGATTTCTATTCTGTTGAACTTCTTGAAATTCTTGATGGAGAAAGGAGAACAGACAAAATGGAAAAAGAAATGGAGGATACGCTATTAAAAGTAGCTGAGTATGAAAATGAAGGAAAAAAACGAAGTTCTATAATTGTTATTGTATATTCTACAATTGGTGTTTTGGCACTTATTGTAAATTTTATTATTAACTGTATTCAAATGCCAGATACTTTCTTGACAGGTTTTTTACAGGGAGCTACGTTTGCGGCTGCATTTTGTGCAATGATATTAAGTATTGCATATGCGACTGGTACAATGACAAAACTATTCTTGTTTAAGAAAAGGCTGTTAGAAAGGAAAGAAACATGAAATGTAAAAATCACTTTTAAGACGGTTCAGAACGGATTATTTAGCGATGAGTTTTATGAAGATAGTTTTATCCTTGTGTGGAAAGGCACTATGTAGGCACTGAAAAAATGGAAACGGTATTCAAGCGGATAGCCGAGGAACAGATAACAAAAAAGCTTAAGAGGCGTGAACCGCATCACATCACTTATGCCGGTCGCGCCACGTCCGGGGTGAAATGCCATATACCGTTTTAAATGCACGTGAAAAATGGAGCTGATTTTCGTATCCTACGGCAGAACTGATGTCTGCGATGGACAGGGAAGTCAGCTTTAATAATTCCGTGGCTTTTACCATACGGTAATTAATGAGGAATTCCTGGGGGGATTTTCCAACCGATTTATGGAAAATCTTCCCGAAATAGCTGCGGTTGATCCCGCATACGGATGCAATGTCTTCTATAGTTATGTTATTCTGAAAATTCTGTTCAATGAAGCTGATTGCTTCTTTGATGTAAAAATCACTCATTTTACTGCTGCCAACCGGGGAGGCAGACTTGGTTGACTGAATCAGGTAATCAAAAAAAAGGTACAGATGCCCGATCAGGTGAAATGGGGATTCGTCGGAGTGCCGTACGATATACATCATCTCATCCGCCATTTTTTCCCTGGCTTCCTTGGAATGGGAGCGGTACACCGGCTGGTTTTTGGACAGGTCCGTCCTGTCAAGCGCTTCCTTCACCCTCAACCCGTCAAACTCAACCCAGGCATATTCCCAGGGGAGTTCCTTGTCTGCGATATATGTAGTGATCTGCCCGGGAAATATCAGGAATCCCTGTCCGCTTTTGATGGAATAGTCCTGTGTCTCACCTGCGGCATTGTCCGCATGGAGAATGCCGGTACCGGAAAACACATAGTGAAACAGGTAATGGTTCCTGGAAGCGGGCCCAAAGGAATGGGACGGGCTGCACTGTTCCCAGCCATACTGATATAAACCCAAGTCAATAAAGTTCTCATTCGGAAAGATTGAAAACAGCCAATCGCTCATACTAATCCTCCATGTCAGAGCAGTTTACTGCGATGACACGCGATGAGAAATTCGCGCAGGCGATTTCTCATCTGCGATCAGGGCATATTTGAGGCTCTGACTCAAATTGCCGATTGAAAAATAAAGTCATCAGACTTATTTTTCAATCTAATCTCCATTCCGGAGCGTTTACGCGACGGGGCGACGCAAATATCAAATTTGCGTCTGCCATCAAACAAATTTGTGACGCTCCGGCACAAATCTGTTTGTGAAAATCAGCACATCAGTGTGGCTTTTCACACGAATTCCCCCTGCCGCCTTATGGCGGCTCAAATTGCCCTTTGAAAAACCATTGTATCAATATGATTCTTCAAGCTAACGTCTGTTTCCTAATTAAATAATGCCCATTTCCTCGCCGTCCTTTGGGCAGCGTAAGGAATTATTTTGCTGTGGGAAAGGGCCTTATATACCAAAATGCGTCCTACAAATGCATTATAGCATAAAATCAAGCATAATGGTATAAAAATTCAAAAATGCTGATATTTGTAGTAGCATATTGGTATGTTATACTAAATATAATTTAAAAAGCGTGAAAACATCCCCAGGTTGGATGTGCCCTGCAGCGCTGAAATGCGGGGTAGGAACCGGAATAGAAGGAGGCAGAAAATGGCGAAAAAGAAGATCTCGAAATTTTTACTTACGGCCATGGCAGCACTCAGCGCGATCGGCCTGTGTGGCTGTGGGCAGGAGAGGGCGGACGGCAAGACGGAGGTGGAGCTGGTATCGTACAAGCCGGAAGCGGTTGCGGCGTTTGAGCAGATCGCCCAGCGCTTTAATGCGACCCATGACGACATTCATTTGACGGTCAATTCACCCAATGAGGCAATGATTATTTTGAAAACCCGATTTGTCAGGGAAGATTATCCTGATATTGTGGGTATCGGAGGGGACAATAATTATTCCAATTTCCTGGATGCGGATCTGTTCATGGATATCTCGGATTTCCAGGGCATAGCAGAGGTGAAGCCTGCTTACATGGATATACTTAAGGAATTGGAGTACATTCCCATGGAAGGGACCTATGCGCTGCCTTATATGGCTAATGCAGCAGGGATCCTCTATAACAGGGATCTCTTTACGGAGCATGGCTGGGAAGTGCCCCAGACCTGGGACGGTTTCCTTGCCCTTTGTGAGGAGATACAGAGCAGCGGGATCCAGCCTTTGTACCTGGGATATAAGGATACATGGACCTGCCTGGCGCCGTGGAATGCCCTGGCGGTGGGACTGGCCGATTCCGATACCTGTAACCAGGTGAACAGAGGCGAAACTACTTTTGAAGCGGCCTACCGGGAAACAGCGGAGAAGACCAGGATGCTGCTCCAGTATGCGGAGCCTAATCCCTACGCTTACAGCTACAATGATGCCTGTACGGCATTTGCAAGGGGGGAGGCGGCAATGTATCCCATCGGAAGCTATGCAATCCCCCAGATTAAGTCGGTGAACCCGGACTTGAATATCGGTTCCTTTGTATTTCCCGCAAATGAGAATGAGGCCGATAACCTGTTGAACTCCGGAATTGACCTGCAGTTTTGCGTGATGAAGGAGAGCGAAAACAAAGAGGCTGTCTATGAGGTGCTGCGATTCCTGTACGAGGACGATACCATAAATCTTTATCTCAGTGACCAGGGCGGAGTGGCCTGCAAGGAAGGGGAGTTCGAGCTGGCCAAAGAGCTGGAGGACATGGGGCCTTATATCCAGAGCGGTAGAATGGCCGACTATCAGGACCACCATTATCCCAGTGAGATGAGTGTGGATGCCATGATCCAGACCTTCCTGCTGGATCAGAGTGACAATGCGCTGGACACCTTCCTGCAGCGTTTTGACACGGACTGGAAGAGGTATAACAGGGACCTGATCAGGAAAGTACAGGAATATCAGAAGGAAATGGGGGAAGCAAGATGAATAAGAGAAACAAAATGACGAATCGCGACAAGACCTACTGGGCAATAATCATTCCGGTATTGATCCTCTTTTTCACATTCAATACCCTGCCCATGCTGAAAGGCTTTTTTTACAGCTTTACGAACTACCGGGGGTATGGCACTTACGAATACGTGGGGTTCCGTAACTACATAGATCTGTTCTCCGACGCCAGGGTGGGCAAGAGTTATCTGTTCACTTTCAAATATGCGCTTGCAGGAACCGTATTGGTGAATGTACTCAGCCTGATCATGGCATTGGGGTTAAACAGCCGCATCCGTTTCAAGAGTGCGCTCCGCGGGATCTATTTTATCCCTAATGTATTGGGAGGCCTGGTAATCGGTTACATTTTCAGCTTTATTTTCACTTATATCCTCCCCGCCGCCGGGACGGCCCTCCACATCGGCTGGCTGCAGAACAGCATCCTTGCAAGCGAAAAGGCTGCATGGGTTGGCGTCCTGATCGTGGGTGTCTGGCAGGCGGTTGCAATGAATACCATCATTTATATTTCGGGCCTGCAGACCGTGCCGGAAGACGTATACGAAGCTTGTATGCTGGACGGCGCAAACAAGTGGACGGAGTTCTTTAAGGTAACTTTGCCCCTGGTGGTCCCTTTTATAACCATTAACCTGGTGTTGAGTACCAAGAACCTTCTGATGGTATTTGACCAGATCATGTCCCTGACAAAGGGAGGCCCGGCCCAGAGCACAGAATCCATCTCCTACCTGATCTACAAAAACGGTATGGATGGCGGGCAGTTTGGCTTCCAGAGCGCCAATGCCGTTATTTTCTTCCTGGTGATCGTGGCAATATCTATTTTCCAAATGACCGTTCTGGGTAAAAAGGAGGAGCAGTTATAATGAAAAAGGATACGAGAATAAACTGGGTTTTGACGATTTTATTGATCATAGGCACGATTACCGTATTCTTCCCGCTGTATATGGCGTTTATCATCGCTTTTAAGCAGCCCAGCGAGATGACTAACGATGTGACCGGGGCGCTTGCTTTCCCGTCAAAGTGGAGCCTGGGAAATTTCACGCTGGCAATGGAGGTGACGGATTTCTGGCATTCCCTGGGCAACAGCCTTCTGATCACGTTGGCTACCATCGGCCTTGCCATACTGATCCATTCCGTGGCAGGGTATGCCATCGGCAGGAATATGGCGAAGAAAAAGAGTTTTCGGATCATTTACCTGTATATCGTGAGCGGTATGTTTGTGCCGTTTTCCATTCTGATGATGCCCCTTGTGAAGCAGACTTCCCAGATGGGGCTGGGCAACAGGCTGGGAGTGATCCTTCTGTACCTAGTGTTCTATATGCCTATGAATATCCTGCTTTACACGGGATATCTTAAAAATATACCGGTGGTGCTGGAGGAAGCTGCCGGCATTGACGGGGCAAATACATGGAGAACCTATTGGAAGATCATTTTCCCCATGATGGGGCCCATGCATGCCACTGTGGCGGTGCTCACTGCCCTGGGCACCTGGAACGACGTGATGACGCCTCTTGTGATCATGGCCGGGACAGGCGAAAATACGCTGCCTCTGGCACAGTTGAATTTCCAGACGCAGTTCGGCACCAATTATAACCTTGCATTTGCATCGTATATTTTGTCATTGATACCCATCCTGATCTTCTATATCGTTTGCCAGAAGCAGATATTGAGCGGCGTGGCAAACGGTGCGGTGAAAGGATAAGGCGAACGGGAGGACGGCGTCGGGCCGGCAGGGGGTTCCCGGTGCCTGCTTCCATTGATTTTGAGATTGATTTTTGGGGGAGAAGTTGGTAAGATAGGAGAGAATGCCCGGCTTTGCGCAACAGAGCGGCGCAGAAATGGGGAGTATATGACTCATATATAGGAAAAAGGAAAGGAAACAGGCCATGGCAGTTAGTGTGAAAGACAATATTTTTTCGTTAGAGACACGGAATACCTTATATCAGATGAAAGCGGATGAATTTGGGGTGCTGTATCATCTCTGGTATGGGGCGAAGACAGGCTGCAGCATGGACTATCTGTTGGACTACCCGGATGTGGGGTTCTCCGGGAACCCTTATGATGCGGGGAACCGGAGAAACTATTCTTTGGATACACTGCCGTTGGAATATGCGGGCAGCGGGGCGGGGGATTTCAGGATCCCCGCCATATCCGTCACCCACGGGGACGGAAGCACCGCCCTTGACCTGAGGTTCCGGGAATACCGACTGACAAAAGGGAAGTACTCCATCCCCGGACTGCCTGCAGTATATGCCGGTGAGGATGAGGCGGAGACTTTGGAGATCGTCTTAAAGGACAAGGCATCCGATGTAGAGGTGATTTTGAAATACGGTATCCTGGAAGAGGCGGACGTGATCACCAGGAGCGCGGTTGTGACCAATAAGGGGAGTGACGCCGTGGTCCTCAACAGAGTCCACAGCCTCTGCATGGATATCCCCGGCGGGGACTGGGAATGGGTGCATTTCCACGGCAGGCATAATATGGAGCGCCAGGCGGAGCGCATGCCCCTGATTCATGGCATACAGGAGAGCGGCAGCGGCAGAGGGACTTCCAGCCATCAGCAGAACCCCGGGGTACTCTTATGTGAGAAGTCCTGTGGGGAGAACACCGGATTCTGTATGGGGGCGGTACTGATGTACAGCGGCGGGTTCCAGGCCCAGGCGGAGAAGGACCAGCTGGACCAGGTGCGTTTTGTGATGGGGATCCATCCGGGGAGCTTTTCATGGACACTGGCCCCGGGGGAGAGTTTTTATACCCCGGAAGCTGTTTTATCCTGTTCAGGGGAAGGGATGGCCGTATTGTCACAAAGGTTCCACCATGTGATCCGGAACCATGTGTGCAGAGGAAAGTACAAGCTGGGGCCAAGGCCGGTCCTGATCAACAACTGGGAAGCAACCTATTTCCACTTTGACCAGCAGAAGATCCTGGACATTGCAAGACAGGCATCTGAGCTGGGCATTGACATGATGGTGCTGGACGACGGCTGGTTCGGTGAGAGGGACACCGACTGCTCGGGACTGGGAGATTGGTTTGTAAATGAAAATAAATTGCAGGGCGGCCTGCAGAACCTGATCGCACAGGTCAATGGCATGGGAATGAAGTTCGGGCTCTGGTTCGAACCCGAGGCGGTATCCGAAGAAAGCCGCCTGTACCGGGAGCACCCGGAATGGGCGATCCGGATTCCCGGCAGGAAACCTGTGAGGGGACGGTACCAATTACTCCTTGACCTTTCAAACCCTGAGGTCGTGGATTATCTGTATCATGTGCTGAGCAAAATTTTGGGGGAGAATCATATAGAGTACGTGAAATGGGACATGAACAGAAGCTTCTGCGACTGGTATTCGGCAGTGCTGCCGAGGGAGCGGCAGGGAGAGGCGCCTCACAGGTATATCCTTGGGCTGTATGGGCTGCTGGAGAGGCTGACCCGGGATTTTCCGGAGATATTGTTTGAGGGATGCAGCGGCGGCGGGGGGAGATTTGATGCCGGAATGCTATATTATTGCCCTCAGATATGGTGCAGTGACGATACGGACGCCCACGAGAGGACTTTTATCCAGTATGGGACCAGCTTCTTCTACCCGGTCTCCGCGGTGGGTTCCCATGTATCGGCAGTGCCCAACCACCAGACAGGCCGGAGCGCATCCCTGAAAACCAGGGGGATCGTGGCCATGGCCGGAAGCTTTGGGTACGAGCTGGACCTGAACTGCCTGACGGACGGGGAGAAAGAGGAAGTTTCCCGGCAGGTCCGGGAATACAAGGAATATCAGGAGCTGATTTATGACGGTAAATATTACCGTCTGAGCAATCCCTTTGAGGACGGGATGTCGGCCTGGTCATGGGTATCGGAGGACAGAAGCCGGGTGCTGGTACACGGCGTCGTGTTCCGGGCGGTTCCAAACTCCCTGAGAAGGAGGCTTAAGCTGTCCGGATTAGATAAGCAGGCAAAATATAAGGTATCGGACAGCGGAGAAGTATACACAGGGGCGGCCCTTATGGAAGGGGGTATCCTGCTTCCCTGGCTGCATGGTGATGACGCTGCCTTTGAACTGTACCTGACCCGTTAGGGCGTTTTGCAGGCAGAGTTATAATCGGTGTTTCCGAAAGATAAAAAGGATAACTTGGACGATTTGATGTCCCTGCGACCGTGATGCGATTAAGGCGTCACGGTCGTTTTCTGTAGTGCTTTTTTCCATATGCGAAAAGGTTATTGTTCACTCCGTTCACAGCAGCAGATGCACAGAAATCGCAAAAACAGCCATTTCACGTATGTTGTCCCGGGTTTGTCACGCAGAAACAGTGTGAAAACATCTGATGGCAGCAGGTAAACAGCAGCGGGAAAAGGAATTTGACAGGCGGAATAAAGATTTGGGTGGTAAATTTTGTGAAAATATGATATGATTTTAGCGGCAAAAATAACAGTGACGCATATCATTTTAAAACGGCTAGATTGTGACAGAAAGGAGAGTTCCGTATGTCATATGAACAATATACAAATGCATTAAAATCCGGGCAGAAAGAATACCGGGCCCGGCTCACCAAAGGATATTACCCGTACTTGCCTGTCCTGGATGAGATCCTGTCCTATACCAAGGTGGAGTATGAGGTGAAGATCGGCCTGTGTGAGATCCCCCTGGAGCTGATCGTAGGGACTAAGACGAAAGGGCGGACCAACTCTTTCGCCGCTAATTTTATGCCCCTTTTAGATACTGGGACGGAGTTTGCGTCCAAGTGGATGAACCTGCATACCAACCTTTTGGAGGAAGGCCTGCGTGACCCCGTGAAAACATATGAATTCATGGGCCGGTTTTACGTGTTGGAAGGAAACAAGCGCGTCAGCGTCCTGAAGTCGCTGGATGCTTACAGCGTCCCCTGCAATGTGATCCGTGTGGTGCCCAAGCGGAGTGAAACGAAAGAAAACGCCATTTATTTCGAGTTTATGGATTTTTACGAGGTGGCCGGGATTTATTCTATCTATTTCAGTGAAAAAGGCCGGTTTGCGCAGTTTTTGGAGCAGGTGGGCACGCCCAAGGGAGAAAAGTGGACTTCCGATGACCGCCAGGAATTTGAAGCGGTCTACACCCGTTTCCGGAAGGCTTTTGAGTCAAAGGGCGGCGGCAAGCTCCCTATTACAGTGGGAGATGCGCTGTTGGCTTTCCTCACCGTGTTCGGCTATGAGGAGACCAAACAGAAATCCGCCCAGGAGATGAAGCGTGACCTGGCCAAAGTATGGGATGAATTTGTGGTGCTGACGGAAGAGCAGTCCATAGAGCTGCGAATGGATCCGCCGAAGGAAGACGCTTCCCCCACCCTTTATAAAAATCTGTTGAACCTGATCCTTCCGGACAATGCGAATAAGGTCAAGATTGCATTTTTATACGAAAAGACCCACAGGACATCCGGCTGGACCTACAGCCATGAGCTTGGGCGTCTGTACCTGGAAAATGTTTTCCCGGGGCAGATAGAGACTGCTGCGTTTGAGAACATTGTGGCCGGTGAAAATGACCAGGAGTGTATGGAGAAGGTTATCCAGGACGGTTACAATATGCTCTTTACTACATCTCCGGTGATGATGCCCGCCAGCTTGAAGATCGCGGCAAACTACCCGGATGTGAAGATTTTGAACTGTTCGCTGAATACCTCCCATCCCACGCTGCGCACATATTATGCCAGGATGTATGAGGCGAAGTTCCTGGCGGGTATTATCGCAGGGTCCCTGACCGCCACAAACAAAATCGGTTATATTGCGGATTACCCGATTTACGGTATGGCCGCGAACATCAATGCCTTTGCGCTGGGGGCCAGGATGGTGAATCCCCATGCGAAGGTCTATCTGGATTGGAGTACTCTGAAAGACCGTGAGGTGAAAGTTACGGACGACCCTGAGATCAATTACATAATGGGTCAGGATATGACGTCGCCGGATAAAGCTTCCCGGCATTTCGGCCTGTACTGTGTCGGAGGGGGGACGCCGGATAATCTGGCGATGACTACCTGGCACTGGGGAAAGCTGTATGAAAAGATTATCCGTATCGTGCTGAACGGTACATGGAAAGAAGATGCGGCTGCGGGAAGCCGGGCAACAAGCTATTGGTGGGGGATATCCGCCGGAGTGGTTGACCTGATCTGCTCCCAGGACCTGCCCCCGCAGACCAAACGGCTGGTAGATTTGCTGCGCAATGATATCTGCTCAGATACCCTGATGCCGTTTTCCGGTGAGCTGATTGCCCAGGACGGGACGGCTATGAACACATCCGGCCTGGCCGTTCCGCCCCAGGATATTATCACCATGGATTGGCTGTTGGACAATGTGGTGGGCAATATCCCCAAGCTTTCCGACCTCAACGAGAATGCCCAGGCGGTGGCACGGATGCAGGGACTGGACAAAACCCAGGAGCCGTCCCATCTGCAGCGTTAGATATCCTGGACGTAGCCACCGCTACGCCGTCGGAAATCTGCCTTGCAGGCTGAAAATTCATTCTGCGTCATTTGGCTGAAAATAAATGGTACACGCTCTAGAGAAATCATAAGAAAAGTAGGAACGTTTGATGAGAATAATGGCTATTGCTGACCATGAGTCTGAATTATTGTGGGACTATTTTGACAGGAGCTACCTGGAGGGGATTGATCTGATTATTTCCTGCGGGGATTTGAAACCCCAGTATCTATCCTTCCTGGCGACTTTTACCCATGCCCCGGTTTTATATGTGCATGGGAATCATGACGACCGGTATGAGAAGGTTCCGCCGGACGGCTGTATCAGTATTGAGGACGACATTTATGTGCATGACGGGGTGAGGATCTTGGGGCTTGGTGGCTCCGTGCGTTACAAACCCGGCATACATCAGTACACCCAGCGGGAGATGTACCGCCGTATACGGAAGCTCTGGTGGAAGCTGTGGCGCCACAAGGGATTTGATATCCTTGTAACCCATGCCCCCGCTTATCAGGTAAACGACGGCGAGGATTTGCCCCACAGAGGCTTCGACGCATTCCGGGCACTGATGGATAAGTACAAGCCGGCCTATTTCCTGCATGGCCATGTGCACATGAATTACGGAAGGAAATTCCCGCGCCTGTCCAGCTATAACGAGACCCAGATTGTCAATGCATATGAAAAATACATTTTTGATATCGACTTGTGAATGTGCGCGGAGGCTTTCCTGATGGCGGCGCTGCCGCACAGGATTGTCCGGGAGAAATATACGGAAACCGGGAACAGATATAATAAAAGCAGGATGTACCGTCCTGCTTTTTTGGCAGTTAGGAAGGGCGCGTATTTAGGGGCGCGATCGGCCGCCGGCATGGCAATGGGACGGGAGTCGGGATGGAAAAGGGAATGCATGTACGGAATCAGAATATAGAAGAGATACTGGACTCCGGGAAAACGGTGCAGATAAGCCCCCAGGGTTACAGCATGTATCCTGTGATCCTGCCGGGAAGGGACGAAGTGATCCTGCGGAAGGAAGACCCGGAAAAGCTGAAGAGGGGAGACGTGGCGCTGTACCGCCGCGACGGCGGTATCCTGGTGATCCACAGGATCTGCAGGAAGGACGGCGCCGGGTTTTATATGGTAGGCGATAACCAGACGGAGGTGGAAGGGCCTCTGAGGCCGGACCAGATCAGGGGCAGGATGGTGGCCCTGGTCCGAAAAGGGAAGGTGATTGATGTGAGGTCGCCGTTTTACCGGATCCCCTGTTCCATATGGCTTCTTATGCGGCCGGTAAGGAGGCCGGTAAGCCTTGCGGCTGCGGCAGTGAAAAGATTTTTGAAAAAGCATTCCTAAATTGCTTTCAGGCCGCAGATGGTGTATGATAGAAGTAACAGAGATATATCACGCGAAAAAAGGCGCTTCCTATAGTCCGTTTTGTTGGACTTTGAAACATTCTGCGGCTGAATCTGCGCAGGCTTTGGCATTTTAAATACTGGTTCTATAACAGTTCTGAAGAAAAAGGGCAGGAGGGAAACGGTATGAAAGAGAAAGCGGAATATGTACATGGCGGAGATGTATATCACAATTCGGTGGAGCTTGACTTTTCCGTAAACAGCAATCCTCTCGGCATGCCCAGAAGGAGTATAGGAGAGGCAGTCAGGGGAGTCAAGCTGTCGGGGCAGTATCCCGATTACCGGGGGGAGGAGCTCTGTCGGGAGTTGGCGGCATGGGAAAAGGTAAACAGTTCGAATGTGCTTCTGGGCAATGGGTCCGCGGAACTGATCTATGCCCTCTGCTTTGCCGTAAAGCCTAAGAAATGCCTTACTTTGGCGCCCACTTTCCAGGAGTATGCCAGGGCGGTGCAGGCCGTGGGGGGACAGACCGAATTTGTGAACCTGAGGGAGAGGGACTGTTTCCGCACGCCGGATTCCATTCTGGCGGCCATTGAGGAGGACACGGACATTGTCTTTATCTGCAACCCCAATAATCCCACAGGGCAGATGACGGAACAGTCCCTGTTGTTCCGCATTGCGGCAAAGTGCGAAGCTACAGGGACATGGCTCTGCGTGGACGAATGCTTCCTGCCTTTTCTGCCGGATGAAGAAAACTACAGTATGAAACGCATGATGGGCAGGTTTTCCAGGCTCATTGTGCTGCGGGCGTTTACCAAGCTGTTCGGCATGCCGGGGATGAGGCTGGGGTATATGCTCAGCGGCAACAGCTCTATTTTGAGCCTGGTGCGGGGCAGCATGCAGCCCTGGAACACTTCCCTGCCGGCACAGCTTGCAGGGGTGGCTGCGTTACAGGACAGGGATTACGTGGAAAAGACAAGGCTTTTGATTGCCAGGGAGCGGACTTATCTGTGTGACGCCCTCAGGGACGGACTGGCGGACAAGGTATACCCTACCCATGCAAACTTTATCCTGTTCCAGGCCAAGCCGGATCTTGCCAGATGCCTGCTGAAGGAGGGGATAATGATCCGTAGCTGCGGCAATTTCAGAAATCTTTCCAACCGCTATTTCAGGATCGCGGTGCGCACCAGGAAGGAGAACAGGAGGCTCATTGAGACATGGCAAAACCTATATTAAATAACAAACTGTTTCTGTATCTCACGGAATTTTTCGCAGGGATGTCCGTTATGGCGGTGGAGCTGGGAGCCAGCAGGCTCCTGGCTCCATATTTCAGTTCCTCCCAGATCGTGTGGACCATTATCATCGGCACGATTATGATCGCCATGGCCCTGGGGAACCTCTACGGCGGCAGGAGCGCCGACAGGAAACCGGATCCTGACAGGCTCTACGGCCGGATCCTGGTGGCTGCGGTCTGGATCGCCGCTATACCGGTGGTGGGGAAATATATCATTTTAGGGATCTCCGCAGTGCTGATTTTTGCAGTGAACAGTAATTTCCTGATCTGGGCGGCTTTTGCGGCCTGTATGGTGATTTTTGTGTTTCCCCTGTTCCTGTTGGGGACGGTGACGCCCTCCCTGGCAAAGTACTCCGTGGAAAGCCTGGAGGACAGCGGGAAGACGGTGGGGACGCTGGGCGCTTTCAACACCATCGGGAGCATTATCGGCACCTTTGTGCCCACCTTTGTCACCATTCCGGCGGTGGGGACTTCCGTGACCTTTTTGATTTTCGCGGGAATCCTGCTGGGGTTGTGCATCATTTATTTTGTCAGCAGCAGAATCTGCGCCGCCCGAGGCGGCATTGCGGGAAGCGTGACTGCTTCCGTCCTGTTTGTGCTTTGCTGCATTATGGGCGCGCCGGGCAGCTTTGCCTTCTGGGAAGAGGATTTGGCCTACGAAGGGGAATCTGTCTATAATTATCTGCAGGTGAAGGAAGACAGCCGGAGGGTGGTATTGTCCACCAATGTCCTCTTTGGCGTCCAGTCCGTGCTGGTGAAGGAGCAGGCCTTGACGGGCATGTACTATGACTATGCCATGGCGGCGCCGCTGATGACGGGGAAGCCGGAGCCCGGCCAATGTAACGTGCTGATCCTCGGCATGGGCACGGGGACTTACGCCACCCAATGCAACCGCTATTTCGGGGCGATGGATATGGAAGGCGTGGAGATTGACGGGAAGATCACGGAACTGGCGAGGACGTATTTTCAACTGCCGGAATCGGTGCCCGTCACCACCTATGATGGCAGGGCGTACTTAAATGCGGTGGAGGAAAAGTATGATGTGATCATGGTGGACGCCTACCAGGATATTACGATCCCCTTCCAGATGTCCTCGGTGGAATTTTTCACTCTGGTGAAGGAGCATCTGGCGGAAGGCGGCGTGATGGTGGTGAATATGAACATGCGGGGCCGGGAAGAGGGCAACATCAACCAATACCTTGCAGATACCATAGCCTCCGTATTCGGGCAGGTGTATACCATAGACGTCCAGGGATCCACCAACCGGGAACTCTTTGCCTCCGACAACGGCGCCATGGCGGAAAACCTGGCGGCAGGCCTGGGGGATCTGGAGAACCGGGAGCTGGCGGAGATGATGGCAAGGGTGTCCGGCAATCTTACGCCCTATCAGGCGGGAGGCTATCTGATGACGGACGATAAGGCGCCGGTGGAGCTTCTGGGGATGCGTGTGATCGATGACCTGATTATGGACGAAGTAAATTATTACAAGGGGATCTATGAGGAACATGGGATTCAGGGGGTGCTGGAAACCATCCTGTGATCCACATCCAGTGTACTGACCGTATTGTATTTCGCTGAATTTCCATCTGCAGTGTTGGATTTCCCAGATGTAGCCACCGCTACGCCGTGGGAAATCTGCCTTGCAGAATGATTCATTCATATGCAAGGCGAAGCCTTTTTTTGAATGCTCATTTTTGAAAAGTATAAGACCCTGCTGTGATGCAAGGCTGCAGATGTTACGCCTTGTGGACACAGCGGGGTCTTTGGTTTATTTTACATATTTTTCCAGGGTGGCTTCCACGGCGCCGGTCCCTGCGGAGAGTTCCGCAAAGTAATTCTTTACCGTTTCGGCCATTCCGATTTTGGCCAGGTCCACGCCGAAAACCTTTTCGTTGGATAACAGCGGATCCAGCCTGCTTAAATCCTTGGGCTCATTGGACAGTTCATAACCCTTCACATAAGCGCCGGCGGACTCCAGCAGGGGGTCGGGGCTGCAGGTAAACACATTGCCCCTGTCGTCCACACCCATGAGGTAGCGGAGCCAGCCTGCGAAGACCAGGGGGATCAGCTTTAAGTCCCCGGGATCAAGTTCGGGAGATTTCTCATAAGCCTTGATGGTCTCGCCGAAGCGGATGGCAAGCTTCTGGGAGGTATCGGTGGCAATCCTCTGGGGGGTGTCCGGCATAAAGGGATTGGGGATACGCACATTTACCACCTGGTCGATAAATTCCCTGGGGTCAAGGATCCCGGGATCTACCACCACAGGCAGGCCTTCCCGGTATCCGATGGTTTCAACCAGTTTCTTCAACAGGGGGTTTTTCATCTCCTCGGAGATCAAAGTGTAACCCAGCAGGCAGCCGTAGACGGCCAGGGTGGTATGGAGGGGGTTTAAGCAGGTGCAGACCTTCATTTTCTCCACTTTGTCCACGGTGGCTCTGTCCGTGTAGATGATGCCTCCCTTTTCCAAAGGGGGCCTGCCGTTGGGAAACGCGTCCTCAATCACCAGGTATTCGCATTCTTCCGCGTTGACGAAGGGGGCGATATAGGTGTTTTTGGAGGTGATGACGGCATCCAGTTCCTCTATGCCGTCCTGCTTCAGCATTTCTGCCACCTTGGCATCCGGCCTGGGGGTAATCTTGTCGATCATGGTCCAGGGGAAGGATACTTTGGAGGGATCCGTTATGTATTCCAGGAACCCTTTTTCTGCCAGTCCTTTTTCGCACCATGCGTTGGCGAAGGCCAGCACTGCGGCCCGGAGCTTGTCGCCGTTGTGGGAACAGTTGTCCATGCTCACCATGGCTATGGGAAGGCCGCTTTCATAGCGGCAGTACAGAAGGGACACCACCTTGCCCAGATAGCTGTCAGGCTTGGAGGGGCCTTTTTCATAGTCCGCGGCAATGGCGGGCAGCACATTGCCTTTGGCGTCGGTGACGGCATACCCTTTCTCTGTGATGGTGAAGCTTGCCATCTGCAGGGAAGGGGCGGCGAAGATCTCTTTTAACCGGGAAAATTCCTTTTCGTTCCCGCTGTCCAGGACCAGGGATTCCATAATGCTGGCCACCACCGTTTTTTCCACGGTGTTGTCTGCCTTCAGAGTGGCCAGGATGGACAGGTTGTCATGGGGGCGGTTGCTCTTTTCTATAATTTCATAGTCATAACCCTCGGCGGCGATGAGGCCCGTGTCCATGGCCCCCTCGTTTAGCAGGTTTTGCACCACATTGGCCTGGAAGGCGCGGAAGATATTGCCTGCGCCGAAGTGGATCCAGACGGGGCGCGAATAAGTGTTTTCCTTTACGGCTTCATAGTCGAAGGACGGAAGCCTGTAGCCGGCCGCTTCATAGGAATCCTTTCCGGCCTGTATCCCATTTAAAGTCAGTTTCATGATCACTCCTATCTGCCCGCTTTGGCGGGCACTCAAAGCTTTACTTTTGGTGCTGCTTGTGGATGGCCTCCCACAATCCGTTTAAGTAGGTTGCCCCCAACGCCCTGTCATAGAGGCCGTAACCGGGCATTGCCACCTCGTCCCAGATCATGCGCCCGTGGTCGGGGCGGATGGGGCCGGTAAAGCCGATGTCGTACAAAGCCAGCATGATCTCATACATATCGAAAGTGCCGTCGCTGGAGAGATGGGCGGACTCTTCGAAATCGGTGGGAGAGTTGAATTTCAGGTTCCTCACATGGGCAAAGTGTATCCTTCCCTTTAAAGAACGGATCATATCGGGCAAGTCGTTGGCCAGGTTGGTACCGTAAGAGCCGGAGCAGAAGGTAACGCCGTTGTGCGGATTGTCTACCATCTTCATCATCCGCTGGATGTTTTCTTTGTTGATGATAATGCGGGGCAACCCGAATACACTCCAGGCGGGGTCATCGGGATGGATGGCCATGTTGATGTCATACTTGTCGCAGACAGGCATGATGCGCTCCAGGAAGTATTTCAGGTTGGCGAAGAGCTTCTCGTCATCCACGTCCTTGTACATCTCAAAAAGTTCCTTGATATGTGCCATGCGTTCAGGTTCCCAGCCGGGAAGGATGGAGCCGTTGGAGTCGCCGCTGATGGAGGCGAACATATCCTCGGGATTTAAGGCATCCACAGCCTCCTGGGTGTAGGCCAGCACCGTGGAACCGTCGGGGCGCACTCTTGCCAGTTCCGTGCGGGTCCAGTCGAAGACGGGCATGAAATTATAGCACACCATATGGATGCCGGCCTGCCCCAGGCGCTCCAGGGTGGTGATATAATTGTCGATGTACTGCTCGCGGTCGGGTGTCCCCACCTTGATGGCATCGTGGATATTGACGCTCTCAATGCCCGCAAGCTGAAGGCCCGCGTCCTCAATCTCTTTTTTCAGTGCCAGGATGTCTGACATTTCCCATACCTCGCCGGGTTTGGTGCCGTAGAGGGTGGAAATGACCCCGGTGACACCGGGGATCTGCCGGATCTGTTTCAGGGTTACGGTGTCGTACTTGCTGCCGTACCAGCGCATGGTCATCTGCATAAGGAAACCTCCTTTGATTCATATTGGTACTTCCAGTATAGGGGAAAAAAGTATGCATGAAAAGTACATATATTGCTTGAAATAGTGCAAAAATTGCTGTAATCTGAAATCAGGGGCGCATACCTATGTCAGTGTGCATACCGGCATGTGCCCATGAAAGTGCATATGGGTGAAAAAGGAATTTTTGAATGATAAGGATGTCTCAATGAAAAAAGCCTGTGAAAGTGACAAAAAGTACCGCGTATTGGACGCGGCGGATGAGCGACAATATATGATAGATGAAAATTATGAAGTCTATGAGAAGCACGGTGCGCCTGTGGGAGCTATGACCTTCCATTACCATAATTTTTATGAAATCATATACGTGCTGGCAGGAGAGTATTCCTCCATGATCGAGAATCAGACCTTTCACATGAAAAAGGGTGATTTTCTCCTGATCGACCAGAATGTTATGCATAAATACCATCATATTGAAAAGAAGCATGACAGCTCCAAGCGGGTTATTCTGTGGGTGACGCAGAAGATGCTGGCTGAACTGTCGGGCGGGGATATGGATCTGTCCGCCTGCTTCCACAGCAACGGCTCCTGCGCATACCACTTTCCGGCATATTATGAGGAGCTGCTGCAGGATTACCTTTTAAAGCTGGCCATGGCGGAGCCGGAGGCACATTGCCCGGGTGTAAAGCAGGTGCTGGACAGAGGGTGCCTGACTTTGTTCTTTGCTTATCTGAATATGCTCTGCGCCGGGACGGAGTATCTGTTTGCACAGGAGGAACTGGTGGCCCATCCGCTGGTAGAATATGTGGCGTCTTATATCGACGGCCATATGGAAGAAAATATTTCACTGGACTGTCTGGCAGATTATGTGCATATGAGTAAATATCATTTCCTGAGAAAATTCAAGGAGCTCACCGGGATGACGGTCCATTCTTTTGTGGTCAACAAGCGGCTGATCAGAGCCAGCGAAGTCCTCCGGGAGGGCGGCAGCGTGACGGAGAGCTGGCAGGGCACGGGATTTTCCGATTACACCTCCTACCTGCGGAATTTCCGGGAGAGTTTCGGCATGTCCCCCGGAAAGTACAAAAGGTTCTACGCCCGGGAGTAATGGGCCGGCACGGCGCCTGGCCAATGCCGCGGGGCAATTTCTTTTGCACGCGGCAAAGTATTTGGCCCGTAGGGAAAATAGGGGTAGACGAACCTCCCTTTTTCGTATAAAATGATATTCTGTAAATAATATTGTCGAGGATGAGCGGATGAAGCAGAAAAAAGGTGTTTTTATATCCTGCTTGGCCTGTCTGGTAATCCTGGCGGCGGTGATTGGGATCTGCTTCCTGCAGATGTCCGAGCCAGTCCGGCCGGCGCAGGACTGCGGGCAGCTGGAGCTTTTTATAAGTTTTCCTTATGGCACGGAGAAAGTAAATGTCTGGCAGGACGAAGAAGGCGTTTTTTGTTTTTTCCTCCCTTCCGGGGCCCCCAATTGTAAACTTACCTTTGGAAACCTGGGCAGCTCCGGAAGCGTGTCTGCAGGTGGGGCAAGGTTTGGCCCCAAGGACGACATAAGGGCGCTCCTGGAAAGCCTGCCCCAGGACCGGATATTGGACGCGGAAGTGGAGCTGGAAGGGGCGTCCGGGAAGGAAGCGATCCGGTTAAAATTTCTCTGTTCCGAGAATATTGCTTCTATGTTTATTGATACGGCTTCCGGCTCGGTGGAGGGGATCCACGGGGACAAGGAGCTGAAAGAGGCGGCAACCATGCGGCTGGTGGACAGCGCCGGGAACGGATGTTATTCCGGCGACATGGAATATATCAAAACACGCGGCAATTCCACCTGGGCATATGAGAAAAAAGCTTATCAGATTAAGCTTGGCAGGGATGTGTCCCTTTTGAATATGCCGGCGGCCAGGAAATGGATATTGCTTGCCAATGCCATCGACGATACCCTTATGAAGAATGAGATTGTATACCGCTATGCGGAAAGGTATACCACCATCCCTTCCATCCAGGGGCAATATGTGGATCTGTACGTGAACGGCGATTATCTCGGAAACTATTACCTCTGCGAGAAAATAGAGGTCAGCCAGTCCAGGCTGAACCTGACGGACCTTGGGGCCGCCACGGAGGCGGTGAATCCTGACAGCAGGTATGAGGAAGCGGTTCCCTATGTCTCGGAGGACGGAAGGATCAAGGCTGTCCAGGGGTTGGAGAACCCTGCCGATATCACGGGCGGTTATCTCCTGGAGCATATTCCGTCCTGGGAATTCGAGGAGTCGGTGAATGCTTTTCAGACCATCACGGGACGGTGTTATGAAATAATAAGCCCGTCGCCGGCCACCGTGGAGCAGGCGGAGTATATCTGCGGTCTCTTTGATGAGATGGAGGCGGCGATGTTACAGCCGGACGGGGTCAATCCCGACACCGGAAAACCTTTGTCGGAGTATCTGGACCTGGATTCATGGGCGGCAAAGTATGTTATGGAAGAGGTGTTCCATGACCCGGATGCCGTTTCGGCAAGCATGTTCCTGTACAAGGAACGTGACAGCATAGACCCTTTGATTTATTCAGGCCCCATGTGGGATTACGACCGTACAATGGGCAGCTACGGCTTGAACATGTATACCATTGACAGCGCCAGGCAGGTTGGGAATTACGGCATTTATGTAAGCCAGATGATGGGGTTTGAAGAAGTGGCATCCCTGGTTTATGAGAAGTTTGCGGATGAAATGGTACCCTATGTGGAGAATAAGGTAAGGGCGGATATCTATGAGCTGAACCAGCTGATCCAGGCTTCGGCCCGGATGGATACGGCCAGGTGGGGCGGGATCAGCGGTTATTATACGGACAGGAATGCCAGTGTGGATTACCTGGCCCGGTTCCTGGAGGAAAAGACGGATTACCTGCAGGACGTATGGCTTGGGGAGGATGATTACTGCACGGTTTCCTTTTTGGACTATTACGGGAATGTCTATGAGACATATCAGGTGAAAAGGGGCGAATGCTTTTCGGAAGTCCCTGTGATCAGCAGCTATGTGGCGTTGTTTGCCGGATGGTATGTGGAGGGGGAGAATATCCCATATATTTCGGGATTGCCTATTTTGACGGATGTGACCTATGAGTCCCACTGGATCGGCATAGACGTCCTGCTGCAGAACGGGATTGGCCAACTGGATATGGATCTGTCCCAGGTGAACCCTGAGGATTTGGAGAATATGGCCGAGATGCTCCGTGAAATGCAGAAGGCTGCATCCGGTGAGGAAGCGGAGTAGGCAGAATGGGCCTGGGGAAAGGCGTGGTTAGCGGAATGGGAGAACAGTACCGCCATGAATTGAAGTTTGTGTGCGGCGAGGGAGAACTGAGGCTGTTGGAAGAGCGTATCAGGCATATATGCGTTCTGGACGGACATGTGGGCGAAAGCGGCAGATATGGGGTCAGGAGCCTGTACTTTGACACAGTTGACGACCGTTGCTTTTATGAAAACGAAGCGGGGGTAGACCGGCGGGAAAAGTACCGGATACGGATTTACGACGGGAAGACGGATCTTATTCACCTGGAACGCAAGGAAACGCTCCATGGCCTGAAAAGGAAGGCAACCTGCGTATTGACATTGCAGCAGTGCAGGCAGCTGATGGGCAGGGCGGCGGTAACGGATTTTATGCCCGGCCAGGAACTGTTGAGGGAATTTCTGGTGGCCAGGAGCATTCAGCTGCTCACCCCCAAGGTGATCGTGGAGTATATCAGGACGCCTTATGTCTATGTGGCAGGGAATGTCAGGGTCACTTTTGACAGATGCATCCGTTCCTCCGCTGAGACCGGCAGGTTTCTGGAACGCCAGGTTTCCGGCAGGAGCATTATGGCACAGGACCGCCATATCCTGGAGGTAAAGTATGACGAGGGACTGCCGGGTACCATCAGGGAGCTTTTGTCTACAGGGCAGGATCTAAAGAGAACCAGTTTTTCCAAGTATTATCTGTGCAGGGAATACAGTATGCATTGAAAGGAACAGAGGAAATATGAGTGTACAGGACGTGATCAAGAAATCATTTTTACAGGGGTTCCAAAATACCCAGATGTCCATGCGGGCATTGGCTTTGACCCTGTTGGTTGCAGGCCTTCTGGGGATATATATTTATCTGGTCTACAGAATGATGACAGCCAATACCTTTTATTCCAAAAGCTTTAACGTTTCCCTGATATTAATGTGCGTCATTACGGCTGCCATCATTATCACGATCCAGAGCAGCGTGGTGGTATCTTTGGGTATGGTGGGCGCCCTCTCCATCGTCAGGTTCAGGACGGCGGTGAAAGACCCGCTGGACCTGATTTTCATGTTCTGGAGCATCAGCGTGGGAATCATCTGCGGCGCGGGAATGATGGGCCTTGCGGCTATCTTGTGTGTAGGGTCCACAGTGCTGGTGCTGGTGTTTTATTATCTGCCGGAGGGAAGGCGGTCCATGATCCTGGTGGTAAACGCTTCGGACAACGAGTGTGCCGACACCGTGTATGCCACGGTAAAGAAATACGACAAACATTACCATGTAAAATCCAGGAACCTGACCCTGGATAATGTAGATTTCCTGTTGGAGGTCAAGGTAAAGGACAGCGAAGGACTGTTAAAAGAGCTGAACCAGATAAAAAACGTCACCAGCGTATCTCTGGTGGCCCATAAGGGAGAGTCGGTGTACTGAAAAGTACCTTGGGCAAATATACGGGAAAAAGCGGGAATGCTGCATGGGCGCCTGCTTTTTTGTTTATCCTTATATGGCAAAACTATTTTGGAGGAAGATGGGATATCTGCATGAAAGAAGGAAAAACAGCGCTTTTTACCAGGAAGATGAAGAAAACGCATACCATATTGCTGCCCCGGATGCTGGAATACCAGTCCCCTTTCCTGAAAGCGGCGTTTGAGGGAAGCGGTTATCGCTTTGACATCATGCAGGGGAACAGGCAGCTGAAGCAGAAGGCTCTGCGCTACATCAATAATGATTTCTGTTACCCGGGCATTCTGATCCTGGGGCAGGTCCTGGATGAGCTGGAAAGCGGCCGTTACCCGCTGGACAGGATAGCATTTATGGAACCCCAGACTGGCGGGGCCTGCAGGGCGGGAAATTATTACTACACGATCATCCGCACGCTGGAGAAGTACGGACAGCCACAGATCCCGGTGATCTCCCTGAACTATAAGGGCCAGGAGAAGCACCCGGGGTTCCGCATCACCCTTCCCCTGCTTCTGTCCGCCGTCACCGCGGTTTGCTACGGGGACCTGGTCATGAGCCTGTGCCAGCAGGTCAGGCCCTACGAGTGTGTGAAGGGGGATACGGAGCGTTTGAAGGAACGGCTGGAAAAGGAGCTGGCAGAGCAGATCAGGCACCACCGGAACCTGACAGGGGAGGGACGCAGGAAAATGTACCGCTATATCCTGGATGCCTTTGCCCATATCCCCGTGCGTGGGGGCAGGAAGCGGAGGGTAGGTGTTACCGGGGAAATCTATATGAAATTCTGTTCCCTGGGAAACCATGGATTGGAGCACTTTCTGGAAGAACGCGGCTGTGAGTGCGTGATGGGGGGTTTTGTAAATTATGCCATCTATTGTATGGACAGCGAGCGCAGGATCCACCTTATGAATTGCGGGGGGAAAACCCTGCTGAAGGGATATGGCTTTTTGGTAGCTTATCTGGAGCACGTACAGGGTGAGCTCTACGGCGAAGTGGCCAGGCATGGGCGGTTTGACATAGACCATCCTTTTTCGGAGGTAAAGAAGCGGGCAGAGGACACTGTGGGGGTGGATTGTATCACAGGGGACGGCTGGCTTGTGGCCGGGGAGGCGGCATCCGCCATAGACCGGGGATGCGGGAATGTGCTGATCCTGCACCCCTTCGGCTGCCTGGTCAGCCATGTGAGCTCCAGGGGGATCTTAAAAACCCTCAGGAAGCATTATCCCGGCATCAACATCCAGACCATTGAATACGACTATGATTCCAGCGATACGCTGCTGGAGAGCCGGATATTGATGGGGCTTGGCTGACGGGGCCGACAGCCGCTTTTCAGGGGAGGGGGCCGAGCCTGCTTTAACCAGGCTCGGAGATCCTTGTAACTCCCACGTAGATTTCCGATATCTCATACCATGTGGGATAATCGGTGACCCCTGTGGCCGGCAGGTTGAAGATACGCTGGAAGGTGCGCACTGCCTCCGCCGTGGCCGGACCGTAGATCCCGTCGGCAGTGATGGTGGGGATAGCCGGATAGTTGCGGGCAATGCGGTTCAGCTGATTCTGCATCTGCCGGACCTTTTCCCCGGAGGAGCCGATGCCCAGGTCATAACCCGGCCAGGAGGAGGGAACGCCGGAGATGACATCCGCGGAATTGATATACATATCGTTGCCGTAATAGTAGCGGATGATGTCGATGGCCGAGTAACCCTGGTCGCCCAGGTATTTGGACCCCCACTGGCTCAGGCCCGAACAGGTCACTCTCTGGCCGTCACAGTAGGAAGTAAAGATGGGTTGGCGTACTCCGGGCCGGGAGAGGTAATTAGCAAAAATAGTATCCACAAGGTAATCAATATTCTTAAAAATATTCCGGCCATACACCCATTTCTGGTCGTAGGCGGTGGAAGAGGTAATGGTGAAATTGTAACCTTGGTTCCGATACCATTCCGTATACACTCTGTTCAATGTGAATGACTGTATCACCAGGATATTGGCGTAAATGGCGTTTTCCGGCCAAGTGGAATAGATTTCGCAGGAGGCCACGTTTTTAATATAATCCCGATAGCGGACCCAATAATTGCGGGCGGTGGGATCGTTAGGGACGCCGTCGTGGACGATGACGTATTCGGGGATCACCACACGGCTCAGGACGATCTCGCCGGTCTCATCCATGGGTTTGATTTCATACTCGGGAATCTTTGGCGGGTAGTCTCCGAAGAGTGTGTGCACGGGGATGTTTACCCGCTTTTCTTCCTCTTCCGTGGTAGCCAGCGGGTTCATGCGGATGGGTTGCATGGAAACCTCGTCTGCCAGAATCTCGGAACCCGATACATAGACAGGCTCGTAGCCTTCCGCTGTGACGAAAAGGTTGTACTCGGAATAGGGTTGCTGTGTGGCCTCGGGGTCCAGGGACAGTTCCAGCGGAGGCGCCGGCAACTGCACCGTAGGGGTCTGCCCCGAGCTGTCTGTGGTAAGTACATGTAAAGGCGAGTCAGGATCCCCCGTATAGGATATGGTGACAGTGGCGTTTTCCACCGGTATCAGGCCTATGGCGGAAACTACGCTGACCTGTATGGAACCGTTGTAGGAAGTGTCTGCAGGCACAGGAGCCTGTGCCGCTGTTAAATTGTTTTCAGGCATATGCTGACCTTGGAAATTGCCCACAAATGGCTCCTTTGCCGTTTATGGACAGTCCCTTCCCTTTTGGGTTTGTTAAATAAGATATGCGGGAGGCGGGAAATGGTGAGAGTCCATTTTTCCGAAAAAAGGTATTGACATGCCGTAAAAATCGGCGTATCATTGTATTATAAATTTAATACACCAGAAGGTGAAAATTGAAAATAGTAGAAAGGATGATGCGCATGGCATGGGAATTGGATAATGACAGGCCGATTTATGCACAGCTGGTAGATCGGATCCAGATGCAGATCGTTTCCGGCTATTACCAGCCGGGTGGGAAGCTTCCCAGTGTCAGGGAATTGGCAGCTGAAGCGGCGGTGAACCCAAACACGATGCAGAAGGCTTTCGTGGAGCTGGAGAGAAGCGGATTGATCATAACCCAGCGTACCAACGGCAGAAATGTCACGGAGGACACGGAACTGATCGCGAATATTAAAGAGGGAATGGCCCGGGAGCATATGAATCTCTTTTTTTCCAAAATGAAAGAGCTGGGTTATGCCGACGGGGAGATCCGGGCATTGATCGACCGTGAGGCGCCTCTGGATAACCGTTAGGAGCGGCAAACGTTTGAGAGGATGTATTTTGACATGTAAATTGGCGCCTGCGGACTGTGCAGCCAATGGGTATGGCAGCTTGCAGGAGGAAGAAAGGCATGGGTATTGTTATGAATGAGTTGGTTGAAATTGTGGGATTGACAAAGGCCTATGATGCAAGGCATGTAGCGGTGAATAATATTACCCTGACGCTTCCCAAGGGGAAGATCGTCGGGCTTTTGGGGCCCAACGGCAGCGGTAAGACCACACTGATCAAGATGCTGAACGGATTGCTGACCCCCACACAGGGCAGCATTATGATCAACGGGCGTTATGTGGGCGTGGAGAGCAAGGCCCATGTGGCGTATCTGCCTGACCGCACCTATCTGTCAGGCAACCAGAAGATCTGTGAGATCCTGGATTATTTTGTGGATTTTTATGAGGACTTTTCCAGGGAAAAGGCGGAGGAAATGCTGAGGAACCTTAACATTGACCCCGAGACGAAATTGAAAACCCTTTCCAAGGGCAATAAGGAGAAGGTGCAGCTGATCCTGGTCATGAGCCGGAACGCGGACCTGTATGTGCTGGATGAACCCATCGCGGGGGTGGACCCTGCGGCCAGGGATTATATTCTCAGGACTATCATCAATAATTATAACCCGGATGCCACCGTGATCATTTCCACCCACCTGATCGGGGATATTGAGCAGGTGCTGGATGAAGTGATCTTTATGAGATATGGGCATTTGGTCCTCTACACTTCAGTGGATAATATCAGGGAACAGCATGGCAAGTCCGTGGACGCTTATTTTAGGGAGGTGTTTGCATGTTAGGGAAACTGTGGAAGCATGAGTGGAAATCTACATGGAAGGTCGGCGGCATGCTGCTGCTGGGACTTGTGCTGGTAAGCTTTTTCGGATGGCTTTCCTTCCAGGCGCCTCTGTGGCAGGCGGCAGCAAATAACACTAATTACAGTAGTTTCGGCGTATGGGATCTTTTGAGTTTCGGCACATTGTTCATGTATGTTATCATGCTGATCGGCCTGCATTACGGAATCATAATTTACATGGGAGTGCGTTTTTACAAGACCATGTATACGGACGAGGGGTACTTGACCCATACTCTGCCCGTGTCCAAACACCAGATCCTTATGAGCAAGATCCTGAACAGCGGGGTGTGGATGCTGCTGATGGAAGTGGGGATATTCCTGTCCGTGATGGTGCTGATGCTGTCCATGATTGGTGTTTTCGTGGAGGGACATTCCTGGGCAGATTTATGGAACAATGTTATGGAAAATATAGACTATGTTGATGAGCTGTTTATGATGGTTTTCGGCATGCGTATGAGCAGTTATTTCTGGATGCTGCTGGTATTTTCACTGGTCATGCCTTTTTGCAGCATCACTGTCCTGTTCGGGGCCATCTCCATGGGACAGCTGTTTGCGAAGCACAGGGTATTGATGGCCATTGTCAGTTATGTGGGCATAATGATTGTTGCAAACATCATTTCATCAACCATACAGAGCATTGTCTCGATAAACCAGATGTCAAGGCAAATTACCGACAGCTCGCTGGTGGGCGGCTACATGAATGTAACGATGTGCATCACCGGCATAATAAGCCTTGTGGAAGCGGCGGCCTTATATTGGATTTCCTATTATGTGACCAGCAAGAAGCTGAATATGGAGTGAGTGGCGGCACAGCGGGTTACCCTTCAAATGTTGCATTGGCGGAGCAATTTTCAAACGCGCCCCGGGGTGGGTGCGCATAGTAGACTGTGAGTTCTTTGAAATCAATTGCCCTACGACAGTTTATTTGTTATAATCAGTCGTAGGGTATTTTCTTACCAAAACCATGCCCCTGTGGGCGGCAGCCAAAATACATGCGCAGCGTGACGCGAAGAGTGGGTGAGTATGAAATGCAGAAGATAATTGATCAGATCTTGGAGGGAAACTTCGATTATGAGAATGGTTCTCTCGATTTTTCATGCTTAAAAATAGATATTTCCCTGCACCGTGGCGAAAACTATGAGGGAAGCTTCCGGGTATATGCCCCCAGCGGCAAGTATACCACAGGGAGCGTTACTTCCTCCGACCTGCGGATGGAATGTCTTACAGGGGAATTTGTGGGTACGGATGAGGAAATTGCTTTTCGCTTTCATGGGGAACATATGGAAGAAGGGGAAGTGGTAAAGGGCAGCTTTTCCATTGTCAGCAATCAGGGCGAGTATTATTTGCCCTTTGTAGTCTCCATGGAGCACACGGTGCTGGAATCTTCCATCGGCCCGGTCAGGAACCTGTTCCACTTTGCCAATTTGGCAAAGTGCAGCTGGGAGGAGGCGGTGAAGCTGTTCTATTCGCCGGAGTTTACCCTGGTGTTTTCGGGAAGCGATGCCCAGTATGCAGATGTGTACAGAGGACTGTCCGCTTATCCCGGCCAGGAACAGAATATGGAAGAATTTCTGATCCGGATCAATAAGAAACAGAGCGTAGAGTATCTGGTGGAAGAGAAGCAGCTTGTGTTGGAGGAAGCGTTCGGCGAACATGCTTACAGCGTGGTGGAGCGGGAACTGTGCATCGTGCGGAACGGCTGGGGTTATACCAGGCTGAATGTGGAGTGCAGGGGGGATTTTCTGTTTACGGAGAAGGAGACGTTGACAGACGATGATTTTCTGGGCAACCGGTGCAGGCTGCCGGTGTTCATTGACGGAAGGCTGTGCCGCAGGGGCAACCATTACGGACAGATTTTCCTGTATAATTCTTATGTGTGCCTGACCGTTCCGGTAACGGTGAGGCCGGGGGGCCTGCCGGCCCGGTCCGCTGACCTGGCGAATAAGCGCAGCACGGTCCAGATCATGGAGCTTTATCAGTCCTTCCGCCTGAAGAAGATTGGCACTTCCACATGGCTCAGGGAAACCGGAAAGCTGGTGGAAAGGCTGGCCCTCCAGAATGAAAACGATATTACCACAAGGCTTTTCCAGGCACAGCTTCTGATTACGGAGGAAAAGTATAATGAGGCGGGATGGATACTGGACCATGTGGCGGAGCTGTTGGAGGAGAGGCCGGAGGAGGAGACCCAGCTTGCCTACTACCTGTACCTCACCACGCTGATCCACAGCGAAGAAAAATACATCAACAGAGTGACCTCCGATGTGGAACATATTTATAAAAAGAATAACGCAAACTGGCGCGTGGCCTGGCTCTTGCTGTACCTTTCCCAGGAGTATAACAAATCTGCAGCCGTAAAATGGGCCTTTTTGGAAAAGCAATATGATTTCGGCAGCCGCAGCCCGGTGGTCTATATAGAGGCCCTGCAGCTTTTGAACAATAATCCTGCGCTCCTGCGGCGGCTGGGGGGATTTGAGCAGCAGATCCTGAATTACGGGACGAAACGGGAATTTTTGAACCCGGAGGCAGTGGAACAGCTGCTTTATCTGGTGGGCCGCGTCAGGGAATTTTCCCCGGTCCTCTTCGGGATCCTGGAGCGCCTGTACCGGAAAAAGCAGGATCCGCGGCTGCTGCAGGAGATTTGCACCCTCTTGATCAAGGGGAGTAAAACAGGGAAAAAATATTTCAAATGGTACAGGGACGGCGTGGAGGCCCAGCTGCGGATCACGAATCTGTATGAGTATTACATGCTGTCGCTGGATATGAATACTTCCTGCAAATTGCCCAAGCAGGTATTGATGTACTTCTCTTACCAGAATAATATGAACTATGAACAGGCGGCATATCTCTATGATTATGTCCTTCAGAACAGGGATAAGCTGGGGGAACTCTATATGGCATATCAGCCGCGCATGGAGCGTTTTATCCTGGACCAGATCAGAAAAGGGCATATTAACAGGCATCTTGCGGATCTCTACAGTAAGCTGCTGCGCCCTGAAATGATCGACGGGCAGACGGCCAAGCCTCTTGCCAGGCTGCTGTTTGCCCACCAGATCCGGGTGGAGGATGACCGGATAAGGAAGATTTATGTCTATCAGCCACATAATCTGCGGCCGGCGGAATATACCCTGAACGGGGGACGCACGTGGGTGGCGCTGTACGGGAATGAATATACCATAGTGCTGGAGGATGCGTGGAAGAACCGTTTTATCCGCAGCGTCGAGTACACAATGGAGAAGCTGATGCTCCCCGGGAAATACCAAAAGATGGTCACTCCCCATGTGGAGGACTGTACGGAGCTGGATCTGTATCTTTGCGAAAGCGACATGGAAGCCATGCCGGATTCCCCGGAGGACCTGGACAGGATGCTGAGAGTGCTGAAATTCCAGGATATCCATCCTTCCGTTAAAAGGAGACTGTACCTGAAGCTGCTGCAGTACTACTACGAGAAGGATAATATGGAGGCTTTGGATGCGTACCTGAGGAGCATTCCCGGTGATGAGCTGACCATGGAAGAACGCGCTACGGTGATGAAATACCTGGTGTACAGAGGCGATATTGACATGGCGGGCCAATGGATGGAGAAATACGGCCCATACTTTATAGATGCCAAGGTCCTGGTACGCCTGATCGGCCCCTTGATGGAGAAGCGGAGCATGATGGACGAGCCGGTGCTGACGGCAGCGGCCTGCTGTGTTTTCCGGAAGGGCAAGTATGACAGCACCGTGCTGGAATATCTGGCAAAATATTATGAAGGTATGACCAAGAATATGAGGGACATCTGGAAGGCGGCAAAGTCCTTTGATGTGGACTGCTATAAGCTGTCCGAGAGGATGCTGGTGCAGATGCTCTACACCGGTGCTTTCGTGGGCGAGAAAATGGAAATATTCCGCTATTATGTGTCCCAGGGGGCAAAGCCGGAAGTGGAGGAAGCTTTTCTGGCCCAGTGCGCTTTTGAATATTTTGTCAATGACCGTGTCACAGAAAGCTATGTATATCAGGAGATCGGGCTTATGAGCAGACGGAACGAACCGGTGCAGAAGGTCTGCAAGCTGGCGTTCTTAAAATATTATGCGGAGAATAAGAACGAGAGAAAACGGGAGCAGACGGAGCTGGCAGCCTGTTACCTGCGGGAGCTGACGGCGGAGGGGATCCACCTGAACCTTTTCCGCGAATACGGCGAATTCCCGGATATCCGGCAGGAGCTGGCGGATAAGTCCATCATCGAATACCGGGCCACGCCCGGCAGCAGAGCCTGCATCCATTATGTGATGCTCTATGAGAACGGAGAATCGGATGAATATAAGGCGGAATACATGAGGGATGTGTATGGGGGCGTCTGCTTCAAGGAGTTTGTCCTGTTTTTCGGGGAAAGCCTCCAGTACTATATCACGGAGGAACAGAACGGCGAAGAGCAGCTCACGGAAAGCGGCACGCTTCAGAGCCACGATCCCGGGACGGACGGGGAAGGCGGCAGATACCAGCTCCTCAATGACATAACCCTCAGTAAGGCGTTGGGGGATTATGATACCATGGATCATCTTCTGGAGGAGTATTACAGAAAGGAATTTTTCAACGGGCAGCTGTTTTCCGTCAGATAACCCGGGTTTTCCGGGGAGCGGCAGGGAAGGCGGGGCCGTCCGTATGGACGGGCAGGCCGGATAAGAGGGGAGGTGCGGCATGGGAATCCTGAAAAATGATAAATTGATCGTCGGCTATGACCTGGGCAACCGTTTCTCACAGATCAGCTATGCTGTCTCTGCCGAGGGGGAAGTGGAGACTCTGTCCCAGGTGGCAGGGGCGCAGCTGTATAATATCCCCACGGTGCTGTGTAAACGGACAGGCGTCAACCAGTGGTTTTACGGAAAAGAGGCGCTCCGCAATGCCGCGGAGGAGCAGGGGATCCTGGTGGAAAACCTGGTGGAGCTTGCCCTGGACGGGGAACCCATACGGATCGAGGAGGACAGCTATGACCCCGTGTCGCTGCTGACGTTGTTTTTCAAGCGCAGCCTGGGACTGCTGTCCCAGGCGGGGACTTCGGAGAAGCTGGGGGCATTGATGATCACCTGTGAGCAGTTGGACCACCGTATGGTGGAAATGCTGAACAACATGCTGGAAGGCCTGCGCCTGAGGACGGATAAGATTTATTTCCAAAGCCACACGGAAAGCTTCTATAACTATATGATCCGCCAGCCGGGGGAGCTTTGGGCATCCCGGTCCATGCTCTACGACTACCGGGGGGACAGGATCAATATCTATGCCATGGACTGTAACAGGCGCACTACGCCGGTGGTTGTATTTATAGAGGAAAGCGTGGCTGATTTTCCCGCCTGGTGTCCCGGCGGGGAGGGGGCAGGGATTTCGGAGGCTGACAGGCAAGGCTTTGACAGGGCGTTCCAGAGGCTGGCGGAAACCAGCTTCGGCGGCAGGGCGGTGAGCTCCGTATTCCTCATTGGAGACGGTTTTTCGGAGGAGTGGATGAAAGAGTCCCTGCGCTTTCTGTGCAGGGGCAGAAGGGTATTCCAGGGCAACAACCTATTCAGCAAAGGCGCCTGCCATGGGATGCAGGAGCGTATGCATATGAGTCCCACGGGGCGGGAACATATTTTCCTGGGAAGCGATAAGCTGAAAGCCAATATCGGCATGGATGTCATGCGCCAGGGAGAGGCTTCCTATCTGGCGCTTCTGGATGCAGGCGTCAATTGGTATGAGGCGGATCAGGTCACGGAATTTTACCTTCAGGAGGGGAAGCAGATCCGCCTGAAGATCACGCCCCTGATCGGGAAAGAGATCCGGACCGCAGGGATCACTTTGGAGGAGCTGCCCGAGGGAATCAGCCGCCTCAGGGCCAGGCTTTACCTGGAGACGGAAAACCGCCTGGCGGTGGAGATAGAAGATTTAGGGTTTGGCGAACTGAGGGTGCCTTCCGGCAGGGTCTGGCGGGAAGAGATCGAATTGTATTAGAAGGGCAGGTATTATGCGTGTCAGCGTTTGCGTAGGCGATTATGCCACAACTCCATATTGTATCCCGGGACTGGAATTAAATGTTTATTCCATGGAGGAATTGTGCTATTGTATGAAGGAGAATGCTTTCCTGCTGGATTTTTCACTGATGAATGACAGCCTGATAGACTGGATCGAGAGGCAGTGCGGGTTGAAGAACCTGGCCAGGGAGCTTTACCAGCTGGCTCACAGAAGCGGTTCTTTAAGCGCATTTGCGGTGGCCATCCTGACATACACGGGCCTGTATGACGAGAAGACTATCCGGGAGACCGAGCAGGTGCTGAAGCTGGGTGCGGGCCTGAGCACCGTGGAGAAGCGGAAGAGCCAGGTGGATTATCTGGTACGGCAGAAGAAGTATCTGCCGGCGCTGCGGGGATACGACCAGCTGCTGAAAAACTGGGGTGAATTCGAGGGAGACCCGGACAACCTGCCTGCGGTGTCCACCCGCGGGGCAATCCTCCACAACAAAGGGGTGGCTTATGCCGGGTTGATGCTGTACGGTCAGGCGGCGGAATGTTTTCTGGAGGCCTACAAGGTCAGCGGCCTTGGGGAAGATTACATGGAGTATCTGTCTGCAAAGAGGCTGGAATTGCAGGAGAGCGATTATGTGGCGTTTGCGGCGGAACAGGCGGAAAATTACCAGTATGTGCTGAAACTGGAAAAAAGGCTTGAACAGCTGGCCCAGGACTGGGAGCTGCAGCCGGACTATCTGAGGCTTTATAACCGGCGGGAGCTGCGGGGGACCGACAGGCAGAAATATAATGAGGAAAATGACAGTCTGGTGCAGGTATTGAAAAGCAGCTACCGGAAAAGTTTAGTATAGGAGTACTGTAATGGGATTTTGGCGCAAATTATTTCACAGGAAAAAGAAAGAAACGAAAAGCGAGGAGAACTGGGAGGGAATCGTATACCCCAGGGACCAGGTGGATTTCCGGGACGAGGAACAGCGGAGCAGGTACATTACCGACTGCCTGGAACAGATGCTGGAGGCTTCAAGGGAGATTGACCAGCTTACAGGCGAATACGGCAGAGTGACTTCGTATCTGACGGATATGGAAGAGATCGAGGCCCTTCCCAAAAGTGACAGGGAGGAGATCAATACCTTTGCCCGTAAGCTGATTACGCTGGAGCAGGAGAGGGAGGATTTCCTTGGGCGGAAGAACCGTATGAACGATACGGAGTATTACCAGATGCGCAAGCAGGAGGAAGACCTGGAGGATGGGCTGGCAAAGCTGAAACAGGCGGAGGAGTACGGCGGCCTGATCAAGCAGGATATGCGCAGGCTGGAGGGGGAGAGGCAGGCCTATGAATTCCGGCGTGCGGAGCTGGAGGTTGCCATGCAGAATTTCAGGGGGATGGCAGTGATCTTTATGACGGCGTTTGCGGTGTGCCTTGTGATGCTCATGATCCTGCAGTTCGGCTTTGAGTACGATACCAAGCTGGGTATGCTGCTGGCTGTGGCGGCGGCGTCCATTGCGCTGACGGTGCTCTGCATCCGGTTTATCGATTCCGACCGGGAGAAAAACACTGTGGCAAACGGCATCAACCGGCTGATCCAGCTGCAGAATAAGGTGAAGATCCGGTATGTGAACAACCGCAGCCTGGTGGACTATTACTGCCTGAAATATAATACGGACAGCGCGGCCAAGCTGGAGAAGAAATGGAACCGGTACCAGCAGGAGAAGGAGGAGCGGAAGCAGTATGCGGAAGCGGAGGCCAAGCTGGAGTATTACCAGAACCAGCTGGTGGAGATGCTTTCCAAATACCGGGTCAACGACCCGGAGAGATGGGTGGGGCAGCCCAGGGCGCTGCTGGATAAGAGGGAAATGGTGGAGATCCGCCATGACCTGATCCTGCGCAGGCAGTCCCTGCGCAAACAGATGGACTATAATAATAACATCGGGGAGACTGCCAGGCAGGAAGTCAAAGAGGTGGCAAAACAGTATCCCATGTATACAGCGGAGATCCTGGAAATGGTGGATCGGTATGATAACATGGACTCATGCCGGTAAAATAGCAGTAACCCTTCATGAGCGGGTTGACAGTGCATGGAATCTGGGGTAAAGTCTATAGTGGAAATAGTTCGTCCTGGACGGATGTGGTTTTGAATATTTCGGCAAAGGCGCCGGATCTGAGGGATCCGTGCGCCGCTTTACGGTATGGCATCCCCGGCGGCAAAGCGCTGCCTGTAGGGGGGGCAAGACCGCGGCGGTTGGGGATTGCTGCCCATGTCGTTATAAGATAATGCCGTTGTAAAATAGAAGAAGCGGAAATAACACAGCCGAAACAGGGCAGCGGCCAAAGTCAGCAGCCAAAAGGAAACAGGATAAAGAAAGCAAGCCATAATAAAGCAAAAAGGAGAATACCAAATGAGTACAGACAGATACCAAAGTCCCCTGTCCGAGCGCTATGCCAGCAAGGAAATGCAGTATATCTTTTCCCCGGACATGAAGTTCCGTACCTGGAGGAAACTCTGGATCGCCCTTGCGGAGACGGAAAAGGAATTGGGTTTGAGCCAGGACGGCAAGCCGGTCATCACCCAGGAGCAGATCCAGGAGCTGAAGGCCCACGCAGATGACATCAATTATGATGTGGCCAGGGCCAGGGAGAAAGAAGTCCGCCATGATGTCATGAGCCATGTGTACGCATACGGGCAGCAGTGCCCCAAGGCGGCGGGCATCATCCATTTGGGCGCAACCTCCTGCTATGTGGGTGACAACACAGATATTATTGTAATGACGGAGGCCCTGAAGCTTGTAAAAAAGAAGCTGGTGAATGTGATCGCCGAGCTTGCGGATTTTGCGGAGAAGTATAAGGCCCAGCCCACCCTTGCGTTTACTCATTTCCAGCCGGCCCAGCCAACTACGGTTGGGAAGAGGGCCACGCTCTGGATGCAGGAGTTTTATCTGGACCTGGAAGACATCGACTATGTGCTGGGAGGCATGAAGCTGCTGGGATCCAAGGGTACCACCGGCACACAGGCGTCTTTCCTGGAGCTTTTTAACGGGGACCAGGAGACCATCGACAGGATCGACCCCATGATTGCACAGAAAATGGGGTTCAGGGAATGCTTCCCCGTGTCCGGCCAGACCTATTCCCGTAAGGTGGACACCCGTGTGGCCAACGTGCTTGCGGGGATTGCGGCTTCCGCCCATAAGATGAGCAACGATATCCGGCTGCTGCAGCATTTGAAAGAGGTGGAGGAACCCTTTGAAAAGAGCCAGATCGGTTCTTCCGCTATGGCATATAAGAGGAACCCCATGCGGAGCGAGAGGATCGCGTCCCTATCCCGGTATGTGATGGTGGATGCGCTGAATCCCGCCATAACTTCCGCTACCCAGTGGTTTGAGAGGACGCTTGACGACTCCGCCAATAAGCGGCTGTCGATCCCGGAAGGGTTCCTTGCCGTTGACGGCATATTGGATCTGTGCCTGAACGTGGTGGACGGCCTTGTGGTCTATCCCAAGGTAATCGAGAAACGCCTTATGAGCGAGCTGCCTTTTATGGCTACGGAAAATATCATGATGGACGCGGTGAAGGCCGGCGGGAACCGCCAGGAGCTGCATGAGCGGATCCGTGAGCTTTCCATGGAGGCCGGCAGGAACGTAAAGGTGGAAGGGAAGGAAAACAACCTTCTGGAGCTGATCGCGGCGGACCCGGCATTCAATATGACATTGGAGGATCTGCAGAAGACCATGGAGCCTTCCAGGTACGTAGGGCGTTCCAGGGAACAGGTGGATACCTTCCTGGCAAATGTGATCCGGCCCGTGCTGGAAGAGAACAGGGAGCTTTTAGGCGTAAAAGCCGAGATTTCGGTGTGACATCCATAAACATAACAAAAATTTTCAATCTACGTATTTGGGCCTGTTTCCCTGTGGGAAGGGTCCATGCGGGAAAGGCATGGGTATAAAAATGGGTGGATTTTTTGGAGTGGCAGCCAAAGAGGACTGTGTGTTTGACCTGTTTTTCGGGACGGATTATCATTCCCACCTGGGGACCAGGCGTGCCGGAATGGCCGTATACAGCGAGGAATACGGATATGACAGGGCGATCCATAATATCGAGAACGCTCCCTTCCGCACGAAATTTGATAAAGACGTAAACAGCATGAAAGGAAATATGGGGATCGGCTGCATTTCCGACTATGAACCCCAGCCACTGATCGTCCGTTCCCATCACGGCACTTATGCCATTGCTACCGTGGGGAAGATCAACAATTCCGATCAGCTGATCAAGGAATTGTTCCACAGCGGGCATTCCCATTTCCTGGAGATGAGCGGCGGGGACATCAATGCCACGGAGTTGGTGGCATCTATTGTAAACCAGAAGGAAAACCTGGTGGAAGGCATCCGGTATGCCCAGGAAGTCATCGACGGCTCCATGACCATGCTGATCATGACCCCCAAGGGCATTTATGCGGCCAGGGACCGTCTGGGCAGGACTCCCGTGGCTGTGGGTAAAAAGGAAGGCGCTTTCTGTGTTTCCTTTGAGAGCTTCGCTTATCTGAACCTGGGATATACCGCAGAAAGGGAACTGGGGCCCGGAGAGGTCGTGGTGGTGACGCCGGAAGGCATCAAGACGCTGGTAAAGCCGGGGAAAGACATGAAGATTTGCACTTTCCTGTGGGTATACTATGGGTATCCGTCTTCTTCTTACGAGGGCATCAGCGTAGAAAAAATGCGGTATAACTGCGGGGCGATGCTGGCTAAAAGGGATAATGTGGAGCCGGATATCGTGGCAGGGGTGCCGGATTCCGGAACGCCCCATGCCATTGGCTATGCAAATGAGTCGGGAATTCCTTTTTCCAGGCCTTTCATCAAATACACCCCCACCTGGCCCAGGTCCTTTATGCCTACCATACAGACCCAGCGGAACCTGATCGCCAAGATGAAGCTGATCCCCGTCCATGACCTGATTCATGGGAAGAGCCTGCTGCTGATCGACGATTCCATTGTCCGGGGCACACAGCTGAGGGAGACTACGGAATTTCTGTACCAGAGCGGTGCAAAGGAAGTGCATATCCGTCCTGCCTGCCCGCCTCTCTTATATGGCTGTAAATACCTGAACTTTTCCCGCTCCACTTCGGATATGGATTTGATCACAAGGCGGGTTTTGAGGGATATGGAGAAAGAAGGCAGGGAGATCGATTTAAAGCGCTATGTAGATCCCGATACCCCCGAGTATGCGGAGATGCTGGGGCGGATCGGGAAACAGCTGAATTTCACTACGCTCCGTTACCACAGGCTGGATGATATGATGGCTTCCGTGGGCATTGACAGGGAAAAGCTTTGCACCTACTGCTGGGACGGCCGCGAATAGGGAGCTTGCCCGGAGCCTCCATCGGGCAGATGCCGGAATAGGGGATGCCCGGGAAAAGCAGTGCGGATTCGGTGTATTTTGACAAATTTTTTAGAAAATAGTATAATCGGGATGTTCATTGAGAGGTGAAGGTTTATGCTGAGATTATGCTATGTGGTGGTGATTTCACTGCCCTTTGTAATGTATTATCTGTGTAAGGCATGGTATATAGAGAAGCATGAAGGCAATTTTTCCGAGGAGAGGCGTTACCGGATGGCTCGCAGGTGTATTGCCATCATGATGCGCAACGGGAGGATCCGGACGGAGAGCACCGGACAGGAGTATCTGCCCCGGGAGGGAGGCTACATTATGTATTCCAACCATCAGGGCAAGTATGATACGCTCGGGATCATGATCTCCCATCCCGCGCCCTGCACCATCGTCATGGATGCGGATCGCTCCACCCTGCCCATCGTGGATTCCTTTATCGACCTGGTACAGGGGCAGCGCCTGGATAAGACGGATATGAAGAGCCAGTTTAAGACGATCCTCAGGATTGCGGACGAGGTGAAGAACGGGCGGCGGTATATTATATTTCCCGAGGGAGGATATGACCATAATAAGAACGACCTGCAGGACTTCCTGCCCGGTTCTTTCAAGTGTGCCATGAAGTCAGGGGTCCCCATCGTGCCGGTAGCCATTATCGATTCCTACAAGCCTTTTGGAAGGAACTCCCTGAGGAAGGTGAAGACCCAGGTGCATTTTCTGGCGCCTATCTTCTTTGAAGAATACGGGCAGCTTACGACCCAGGAGATTGCGGGGATGGTCAAATCCAGGATTGCGGAAAAGATGGACATGCAGTTAAAATTAAAAAGAAAGCAGAGGAGTAAGCAGAATGAGCATTCAGGAATTTAAGCCTGTGAAAGAAGGCAAAGTACGCGAGATCTATGATAACGGCGACAGCCTGATTATGGTCGCCACCGACAGGATCAGCTGTTTTGACGTGATTCTCCACAATGAGGTGAGCAAGAAGGGCGCGGTGCTGACCCAGATGTCCAAATTCTGGTTTGATATGACCCGGGACATTGTGCCCAACCACATGATCTCCGTGGACGTGAAGGACATGCCTGAATTTTTCCGGCAGGAGAAGTTTGACGGCAACAGCATGATGTGCCGCAAGCTGAACATGCTGCCCGTGGAGTGCATCGTCCGGGGGTACATAACGGGGAGCGGCTGGGCAAGCTACCAGAAGGACGGTACGGTATGCGGCATAAGGCTGCCGGAGGGACTGAAGGAATCCGACAAGCTGCCGGAGCCTATTTATACTCCTTCCACCAAGGCGGAGATCGGCGACCACGACGAGAACATTTCCTATGAACAGAGCGTGGAATATCTGGAGAAGCGATTCCCCGGAAAGGGAGAGGAGTATGCCTCGAAGCTTCGGGATTACACCATTGCGTTGTATAAGAAATGTGCGGAATATGCTTTGGAGAAGGGGATCATCATTGCGGACACCAAATTCGAGTTCGGCCTGGACGAGGACGGCAATATGGTCATAGGCGACGAGATGCTGACTCCCGACAGTTCCCGTTTCTGGCCTGCAGAAGGGTATGAACCGGGCCATGGCCAGCCTTCCTTCGACAAACAGTTTGCACGGGACTGGCTGAAGGCAAATCCCGGCAATGACTGGACGCTGCCCCAGGACATTGTGGAGAAGACCATTTCGAAATATCTGCAGGGTTATGAGCTTCTGACAGGAAAACCTTTGGAATAAGGCGGCAGACGGAGCTATGGCAGGATTTACCCATTGCAATACGGAAAATAATCACCCCCGGAAAGCATATTTCCGGGGGATTGTTGCAATAAAAGGCTATGAATTGGAATTTGTAAAAAAATTGTGAATATATGCGAATAAATTATGGGGCATAGTATTGAATTTTTAGAAAAAAAGTATATAATTGTATGTTAGAATATTAATTCCTGATACATAGGCGAAGGATGGCTGTCCAGAGCCGATAAAGGCAATTGCCAGGACTGATTCTGGTATCGGCATATCTATTTATACCCGCGTGCAATGCGCCAAGCCAAGCAGGCTGGCTCCGTGCCGTTGCCTGCACGGGCGTAAAGCCATGGAACATGGCCGGCGAATGCCGCGAGGGTCAAAATCCCCGTCAACTTGCTGTGGGGCCTTTAATTTAACAATCCTGATATGATTTTCACAGTAGCCGGCGACACAATATTTTAAAATGCAGGCATTATATTGCTATTGTTATAGCATGTCAGTATTGTGGCAGTGGTGAAGTCTGCTCCAAGGTTTGGAAATGTGTCAGTAAATACTGTGAGACAGTAGAAGGAGAAGGTTGTTTATGAGTGAAAATGTGAGCAAGGGTAACCAGGAGAGCATTGAGAAGAAGCTTACCGCTTCCTTTTTTAAGGTGGCAGCGATGGTGGCTGTGGCAGCGGTAGTGGGAGTGTTGGCGTTGATGGTCATATCCAACAGGTATGCTTATGCTCTGAAAAATTTCGGTTTTGCCCAGGGGGATATCGGAACGGCAATGTTTGAATTTGCCGACCTCAGGTCTTCCCTGCGCGCCGCCATCGGGTATGATGATGCGGATGCCATCGGCACGGTAGTGGCGCAGCATGATGAACTGATTGTGAAATTTAAGGAATCTTTTGCCAAGATAGAGGATACCATTGTGTCGGATGCCGGCAGGGTTACTTATGATGCCATCAGCCAGGAGTTGGACAACTACTGGAAGCTGGATGCAGAGATCATGGCTTTGGGGGCCACTACGGACAGAGAGCTTTGCAGGCAGGCACAAGAGATAGCGCTGAAGGACCTTGCGCCGGTATATAACAGCATATACGCTAAGCTGGAAGAGCTTATGGACGTGAAGGTCAATGAAGGTAACGACCTGTCCACAACCCTTATGGTTACCGGTTGGATCCTTGTAGCGGTGATCGTAGGCATTATCGTAGCGGCAATGCTGCTGTCCCTTAAAATCGGAAAAGGAATCGCACAGAAGATCGCCGAACCCCTGCAGAAGCTGGGCGGGCGCCTTAAAACCTTTGCAACCGGCGACCTCACTACCCCTTTCCCCTTGGTGGAGACCGGTGACGAAGTGGAAGGAATGGAGAAAGACGCCACGGAGATGGCGAACAACCTGAATGCCATTATCAGTGATATCGGAGAGGTGCTGGGCCAGATGGCATCCGGAAATTATGCCGTTAAGTCCAAAGCTTCAGAGAAATATACCGGGGACTTCGAGCAGCTGTACCAGTCCATGCGGGGGTTGCGTGACCAGATGCAGAAGACCCTGATCGCCATCGGAGAGGCTTCCAGCCAGGTGAATGCCGGATCCGGCGACCTGGCAACGGCGTCACAGTGCCTTGCGGAAGGCGCTACCGACCAGGCACAGGCAGTCCAGGAGCTGCATGCGACAATTTCGGATATTACCGTTGCCATGGAAAAGAGTGCGGAGCGTTCCGACGAATCTTATATGAAGGCACAGCATTATGCCAATGAAGCGGACGGCAGCAGGGAAGAGATGCATACCATGATGGCGGCTATGGGACGTATCAATGAGGCTTCCACAAAGATTGGGAATATTATTTCCGAGATCGAATCGATTGCGGCACAGACCAATCTGCTGTCCTTGAACGCATCCATTGAGGCAGCCAGGGCTGGGGAAGCCGGGCGCGGATTTGCGGTGGTGGCAGACCAGATCAGGGAGCTGGCAGACCAAAGCGCTAAAGCGGCAGTGGATACCAGGGAGCTGATCGAGGGTTCTATCAAGGAGGTTTCGGAAGGCAACTGCGCTGCAGAGCGTGCCGCCAACTCCATAGAAGCCGTCGTATCCGGGATCAAGGAGATTGCGGAATTCTCAAAAGACCTGAAAATAATGGTACAGGATCAGTCGGAAGCAATGCATCAGGCAGAGATCGGTGTCAACCAGATTTCCGAAGTGGTGCAGAGCAATGCGGCCACCGCCCAGGAGGCGTCCGCCACCAGCGAAGAGCTGTCCGCCCAGGCGATTATCCTGGACGAGCTTGTAGGGCAGTTCAAGCTGTCCGAATAGAACCATACATAGAGCAACCGTTCCGGTGAATTGCTGGGAACAAAAGAAAACGGGGCGGGTTTTCCGCTCCGTTTTCTTGCCGGGGAATTGCACTTCCGTGAGACAGGATGTATAATGGCTTTGGCGGGACCAGAACGGCCGGGTGGCCGGAAACCTGCTTATCACAAAGCCTGGGAGGTAGAATTAAAATGGGACTATTTTCAAAGAAGCCGAAGGAGCTCGTATATGATGCGGCGCAATGCCGGATGAAGAAGGAGCGTATGCGGGAAATGTTCAATGAGGCGGTGGAGGATGGGGACAGTTATGAGATCCTTCATGTCTCGGAGACTACAACGAAATTTGAGAGAGGGTTTGTGTTTGACACCAATACCACTACCTTTTATCACTACATATTAGGTTACCGGGAGCGTGACGACAGGGCAGTGCTGGTGCAGATCGACAGGGAGCTGACACAGCACAGTGAGGCTCTGGCCATTGACATGGATGCTGTGGCACAGGCCCATTATAACCCTAAATATACACAGGCCAGCCTGATCTATAAGAAAGGAAGCAGGGATTACGGAGAGATTATGGACATCGGCGATACCGGAAGCAATACCATGGCTGGGATTGCGGACATGGTCCAGAAGGAGGAGCGGGAACGGTTCCTGGACTATCTGGAGGGCCTGCGCAGCCGTCTGGAGCAGAAGGGTTATAAGCAGGAAAAGTGGAAGCGAGAGTAAAGGGCAGTATAGCAATAGAAATGATAACAGGTTTGGCAAAAGCAACCCCCGTTTTATAATGCGGGGTTGTTTTTCTTGTGCGCCCGGCGGCGCACGTTTCTAACCGGTGCAAGTCCGGAATCC
>CANRWO010000011.1 GCA_947643615.1 uncultured Lachnospiraceae bacterium | reverse complement strand
ATTCTTCCGTCAATTCTTCCGGAACACTATTTTCAGGATTTTCGTTTTCATGTGATGTGACGAAATCCCTACGTGACAAAAAACCCACATTCTGGTCTATAGGATTGGTATGATGGTATCTTCTCCCTGCCTTGGTATTGACCATCCCCACTCGCGCATCACTTGCAATTTTTCCTGACTCATGGCTTTCTTCTCCTCCCTCATCCATAACTACCGCATTTCTTTGTCTGCTCTTTTGGGGTTCTTCTCCTTCCAGGGAAAGACTTCCTCTCAATCCTGCCATGCACATGGCCGCTGTCAATCCCAAAAGGATTCCTATAGATACTATTTTCTTTTTCATAATCCTGCTATCCCTTTTCCCTCTGCCTGACCACCGCCAAGTCAATTCCGGTGGCAGCGACACTCAATCCCCCTGGAGCAACTTTGCAGCCTCAAGCCAGTCCCTTTCCCTTTCTTCCCAATTATTTGGTCCATAATCTTTTCTTTCCGGCTCATCAGGACAGGTAAATGTATATCCCGTTGGATATTCAGGACTTGTCGTCATAACACAATCCTGGCTATAACAGGCAAATTTGTGTAAAGCATCCGCCTTATATGCCGTTCCATTTGTCAGCATTTGGCTGCACATAAAGGTGTTATATAGATTGTCTTCTTTATGCTCCACTATAAAATCATTTACATTTGTGTCTTGTCTAATCTCCGCCTCAGCCCAAAACCACATGGATGCTTCAATCGGATAATAGGTATAAATAAACCCCGCAGAATTGTCAAGCAGATTAGACCCCTCAATTTCGCTTTCTCCAAAATAGTTATCCATTATCCCTTTCATGGGATCCCTGTCATCCAAGGAGGCATATTTATATCTTATGAACGCTGACTGGTTTTCTGCCCCCGTCACCTGCACCAGGCCGATTCCTAAATCACTATCTATTTTCGCCTTGTCTTCCTCCTTATATTTATACATATAGCTTTTTCTGACTTCGTTATCCTCTAAATTTCCGTAATTATCCATTCCCTGAATCACGCTGGTCCCATGCCCTGTTTCTTCTCCCATGGTGGATAAGAACATTAAGATACTTGCCTCATCTGTTATATTGTACTTCCACATTAAAATTCTCATTTGCAAAAACACATCATCACCATATATCTGCTTAAAAGTATCCATATTTTTGGTCCACTCCGGGTTGATTGTGTCAAGCGTTTTTTCGTTGACATACTCCCAGATATATTGATATTCATCCAATTCTTTTAGATGATCTTCCAATATATCCTGACGACTCTCCGCCTCCCCCCAAAAGAATGTCCCTATCCCTCCATGCAGATTCAAGCTGCTTTTCAGGCCGCTATGTTTCTCCACCGCGGCATTCCGGCTTCTGCTTTTCCCTTTTTGCTCCCCGGATACTTCAGCTCCCTCAGACAACGTCACTATCGATGCTTCCACGACATTCCCTGCCATTGCCGGTTCCATAGTCCCTTCCCCTGTCGTGGCCTCCACTTCTGCCGTCTCCGTTTCAGGCGGCACGATCGTTATGATACCACCGAACCGGCACGCACACTGGCTGTCTATGGTCAGTGCAGGCGCGCCGTCTATCATGTGCTCCTCATTCACAAAGATCCAGGGAAGGGGCGTATCCAGTTCACATTTATGGAAAAATAAATGCTCCTTTACGCTGATACTTGCCTTTATAGCCGTCTTGGCGGCCCACTTTACCGCCTTACTGAAAAACCCCTCTCCGGCCTCCGACGCAAACTTTTCATCCACCTGTTTCTTGGCATCCTCATATATTTTCTTGGAATTGCAATCCCCAAAATGTGTGAGGTTCACCTGCACCGTATGGTCATTGGCATTCAGGAGCGGGCAACCCTGATAGACCACCCCGTGCCCTGTGTCCGTACTGATATAATTGTCCATGGTGCCTTCACTGCATCTTGCCCTCATTCCATATACTACATAATCCCTGCCTGCTTCCGACATTTATACCACCTCCAACCTGCGGAGTCCCACCCCGTAGCATCTTCTCCTTAAGATCCCTTCCGCCACTGGGAGGGACACCACAACCTTGTATTCCACCAACCCAGGTATCCGAAACACTGGCCTATCCGCCAGCTTCCTGCTGTCCAGTACCAGCCTGTCCGCAAACCCGTTATCCAGGATCACCGTGTCCGGATGCAGGCAGTCCAGCTCAGGAAAGCACGGGATCCAATACAACGGATATTGGCCGCTTTCCTGTGCTGTTGGAAATAGCTGTAATCCCTTAAACCGGCACTGTTTCTCATGTAGTTCCAGAAGCCTTTTCAACCTGTCGGAAACGAGGAATGTGGGGTACACCAGTATCTCACATATCTCCTCAAATTCCCGCCCGCTGAAATAAGCCACTTTCAGCTTATCCAAGGCTTGAAAATCTTCCTTTGACATCCGATAAGGATATCTTTCCTTATCCAGTCCGATAATTTCTATTGCGTTTTCTACCAGCCTGCTCTGGGACAATTCAAAATACTCCATCCGCCCAATCCCTTTCTTTATTCTGTGATTTCAATGCCATCCATATCCCAAAAACCGGAATACTCCACGTTACTGCCGGTTATCGTTACATCCTGCGCCTGGCACCCCTGGGTCATACAGTATGTAAGGACACATCCCTTAAAATGCCCCTGCTCCAGGCTGCACTCATAAAATTCCGCAGGCTGGAAATACTCCGTTTCATACCCTTCCAGCGGACTGCCATAGAATACCACCCTGTCAAAACTGGTTCCATTAAAAGTACATTTCTGGAATATACACCCTGCCATGGAAGTGTTTATAATCTCCACATTGTCAAATGTGCATCTGTCAAACAGACAGTCATTCATCCTGCAGTTTTCTATCACTGTCCTTGTGAAAGTACAGTCTTTAAATCTTGCTTGGTCCATCAAAAGTCCGGCAAACCTCTTCTCCTGGTAAAGAATAGCAGGGAAATCCCGAAATCTAAGCTCCGTCTCCCTGTCACAGTTAAATACATCCACCTCGGGTAATATGGCATACAGGGTCTTGTGCCAGTCCATATATTCCCCGAACTGGATAGCAAAAGAACTCTCCTTTTTCACCTTTGCCAGGCTCCCCATATCCAACGCTTCCCGAAGGATATACTTCATCCGTCCGGCAAAGTAACCCAACAGGCTTCTGGCAGCACGAAGCTTAAGCACCTCCAACTCTGCCTCCCGGATGTATCGGCGCAAATGCTCTTTTTCCGCGCATTGCCGAAGTTTTACCACCAATTCTTCCAGTCCCGCCGTCAACCAGTCTGCTGACAGATAAGCGGAAGAAATGCTCTCACCCAGGACACGTCCCCCTTCCCCGTAGCAGTCCAGGCGAAACCTGGATTTCCCCTCGTTGAGGGACGTGTACAAGAAAGCGATTTCCATCTCTGCGACCGCAGGCGCCTGTGCACCGGCCTGCAAGGATGCAATCTGTTCAAGATACCCTCTCATAACCTTTTCCATGCTCTCAATAATTTTTATTTCATTTGCCTCAAACTGTCGGATCGTCCATTCAGCCATTTCCTGAAATATTCCCGGATAATGTTCCTCCCTGAACATCTCAATATATGTTTCTGCCATACCTGTTCTCCCTAATTGATCAACACCTCACTGGCTGCCAGAGTAGCCGTATTCTTTCTCAAATCCAGATAAGCCTCCTCTGTGCCGATTATGATCTCATTTTCCGCTACCATATGGATTGCATTTGCAGCGCAAATGCTGATCATGGCATCGGACGAAACATTGATATCCTTGTCGCTGTGTATCTCAATACCGCTTTCATCCGTCAGGTTGATGTATACTTTGCCGGTTTTCCCTATGATATACAATCCATCATCTGTCAGTAGTATCTCTTTCCCCCCAGGCGCCCTCCAACTCTTATTCCTGGGGTTGGTAGGCGGATTCGTACAGACGGAACTGGCAGCAAAAGCTTCCCCTTCGTTGCCTGATGGGAAAAATATCCTCACTTCATCCTCTGGCTCAGGCATACAATACCACCCGCTCCCATCGCTGGATGAGTAGGCCGTAGAATAAGGAAACCACCAGTTGCCTCCCTCATCATAGCTTTTGTCCACATCCGTCAAATGTACCTGAACCTTATCACGCAATACTTTCTTGACTATGCCCTTCATCATCTTTCCCGATGCCTGTGCATTGGCGGTCACAGGAGCCGCAATCCCCTCCATGCTCCCTCCCGCAGATACGGCAGTGGCTGCGATCAGTCCGTAACGTATCTTCATAATGCCATCCTCCAGGGTAGCCAGGACACTTTTCACAAAACGGCTTTTGCCCCCCAGGGAGACTCGATCACCGATATAACCATACTGGTAGGATTCCAGCTGCTCACCGGCAAAGTCTTGTGACATGGCATTGGCCACATGGCCGGAAGCGGCGCTCTCATAAGAGAAAAAGGTTCCTTCCGCTTCTATTTCGTTCTCCGCAGGAGGCAGTCCAATATAGAGCTGGGGCCTTACGGAGGACACCTTGGCGATTAAAGGCGCCCTGAGCCGGGAAGCCAAACGTTTGGTAAATTCCCAATCCGTCTCATCATACTTCATAATAAGATTCTCAATCGCTTTATCCGAAACCATCATATGCAGGTCGCCTACAGCCGAAATATCACTGTCTATAATCTGCCCGTATGTTTTGCTAGTGTCCTGGTAGGTCTTATTTTTCTTAGTCACATCCAGCAGCCTGCTGGTGGAATACAGAAGCATATGTATTTTGCTGTATTCATTTCCCTGTTCCATGGACAAACTACCCACACATCCGCAGAACAATTTTGACGGCTGTCCTTCCGCCGCAGCTGTAATCATGACTGTGGTTGTTTCATCCACCCGCTGTACCAGATCCTCCGCTTCCCGCGCGTCAATCTCACCCGTCACTTCCGCCGTGGCATGTTCATTGGGCATATGTTGTATTATGACAGACTGGATCCTCCGAAAAGGGAAACCGCTGACACTAATATTTTCGTAAGTAATCACTTCCATATCCATACCTCATTCCTGCACATCTTCCCGCGCGCTATTTTATTCTCCATCCTCCGGCTCATCCTCTGTCCCATCCCCCGTAAACCGGAAGGACTGCAGCATTTCTTCGGCAATAGGCACATACCTTTTCCTGTACCGGTTATTGAAATTGATAAAGCCAATCAGGATCCTTCCCTCCAACGAGCTGAAGAACATCACATTGTAAACCGTGTCTGTTATGGTATGGGACAGCAAATGCATATGGGAGACCGTATGTTTCCCTACCTTTCTCACCTTCTCGGACAGTATTTTGACCTTCGGCCCGCACCGCTCCAACGCCATTCTGGCAATCTTCAGGAAATCTCCCATATATTCGTCCGGCACCTCGTTCTGGGTGTAATGGAAACCCACGGAAAAATTCAGGTATGTGTTGCCCAGAACCAGTTCCGGTTTATTCCCCAGCAGATAGATAGCTGCGATAGCTTCCTGGGAAATCGCCTCAAAATCCTCCGGCATCCATATGGCCACTTTCCCGTCCAGCAGAATCTTCTCCTCAAAAGTTACCGGAATCTTATTAATTGGTATGGTTCCCTGGAAAATGGACTGTTTGACCTCCACTTCCACCGTTTCCTCCGAAAAGCGCTCTTTTTCAAATTCCTCTATTTTTGCTCTTTGCTTTAAGATTTCTTCGTCAACGTTATTCATGCCGCCCGTTTCCTTTCTTATGGTGCAGATCCCCTTGGCTCTCCATTTTGCTACTCAACTGTAACCCTCCACTTCTTCTTTCTTTCCGTCGGCTTTTCCGCCGGCATCCCTTTCTGCTCCCGCAGGATTTCTGCCAGAGCCAGATAGATCCCCAGATTAGAGTCCTCCCCATGCCTTTCCTTTTTCTTGATATATGCCTTAAGGACATCCCTGGGAATGGGACGGCTGCCCTGCTGCAGAATCTGCATGCAAAACAGGGCATCGTAATCAGATAAACCGGAAATATCAAGCATTTCTTCCGCAAAATTCCTCACAATGTCAGGCCCAAGCGTGCCTCCCCCATAGGCTGCATAGGGCGCGTGTACCTGGTTCAATGTGTCATAGTCCGTATTCCTGTCCTCAAAGTCCCGGTAACGGTACCGGAGCTCTGCTCCCTCCTGCAAGGTAAAACGGCATAATTCCATTTCACCCTTCTGCATCTCCACTCTGTCCGAAAGCTGCATGTCCACCTCGCGGTAAATAAAATTTGCATCCCTTATTACGTCGGAAAATTTTAACCGAAGGACGTTGAGTATATTTGTGGGGTGGTAATTTATCATCATAGGTTCTTTCACCAGGAAAAGCTGCCCCTCAAACAGTAATACTCCTTCGTTCAGAATAACCGTATCCTTCGTGGTTGCAAGCTCACACCCTGCCAATATACCGTCTGCATATCCTTTGTGCAGATACTGATTGGCCAGAAAAGCATAGTCCGACAACGCTTCCAGCATGCTCCGTCTCAGTATATGTGCGTCCTGAAATATCGGGACTGCCTGTACCAGCATTTTTACACCTCCCTGCTACTTTGTTCCGTCAAAGAAATTTGTCATCCAGTTATCCATCTCAAACAGGAAGAAGTGATCTTCCCCAAGCATCAGCCTCTCTTCCCTCCTGAGGACCGGAACCACCACAAATCCCCATCTCTCTTCATCTGCCATAACAAAAAATTTAATCTCCCTGTTTACAATGGAATCCAGGTCATCCTGCAAAATATTCCCCCGGTATTTCTTTACAATCTCTTCCGCCTCCGTCTCCGAAAACCTGTCAGGGTTGACGGAATAATTATACTTATACCGCTCGTTTCCGTTGGTGTCCTTCAAGTAGAGCTGCAGGGTCAGATCCGCCATATTCCTGGAAATATATCCCCTGATATGATGCCTGTCCAGGCTCCGGATCAGCACTTTCTCCTCTCCCGTGTGGGTAACTGCCGTAATGATATAGGGGAATGCCGCATGTTCGCTTTTCAGCCGGATATCCGCGTATCCGAACTTTTTGTCCCGGATAAATTTGATAGCGCCGTCCAGGCACATCAGCTTCAGGGCATAGCCGCCGGAATATTCCTGCTCCTTCTTTGAGGACTGGATAATCTTTCCCGGGATAAATTCCTTCAGTGCTTCCCGGAAAAGCTCAATCCTGCAGGACTGTCCCGTCAGGCGCATGATGGAATACTCCTGCAGTTCCCCATCCTCAAAGGAATGTTCAATAAACCTTTTCACGATTCCGTAGATATCCGCCTGCAGCAGCCGGTTCAGGGTACTGACGCTGAAATACACGGTGGGGATATCCTTTAACAGGAGCAAGCCTTCCTGCCCCCTGACAGAAAGCTTGAAGCGCTCCGCCGGCAGGCATCTGGTAGCCGTCTCCCGGATGGGAATGCTGGATACGGCGATACGGAGAATTTCTTCTTTCCCGTAAAAGGTTTTCTTGACCTGTTCCGCAAGGTGAAACAGGTAGTAGAAATTATTCTTTACCGCATAGTATTCACTGTTGCTCCTATGCTCATATTCCCGGAATTTCGTGGGGATAATATTCTCTGCCTTCCGGTATTCCTGGTCCAGGATCCGGTAGACTTCATGAATCCCTTCCCCATCCACACGGCGAAAAACGTCATTCCCCATCCCTTCTATGATTTCCTCCGGCATGGGTCCGTCCGCATCCCCGATCTGCCTTGCCAGTGCGATTTTCAATACCTCCATGATACGATAGGTGAGGTTGTTTCCTCCGAAGTCCGTGTCCCCGTTCTCGTAAGCGGTGGCAATATTGACCTGGTAGGACACCCTCTGGTTGTTTATGGAAAACCGGCAGGAAGACAGATCCGTAGTCCCGCCCCCACAGTCTATGATCAGCGCCCTCAGTTCCTCATTGTTACGGTATTTTCCCGCCCTGATCAGCTCTGAAATAGAATTATAGAGGACGGCAACACCTTCATCCAGCATGTTCTCCTCCTCAATCTCATAGTCCGGCAGGATCTCTTTATACAGATCTGCAAACAGCTTCTTCTGTTTCACCGGAGCCGAGATATGCAGGCTCCCAAACCTGCATTTAAATCGCTGGGTGGCGCAGCTTATGACATATTCCAGGAATGCCTTGATAATTTCCTTTCTCTTTACAAAACAGCGGTGCCCGTTCTTGTCTACCAGTTCCTCTTCTTTGTCCGGATCGCTGATCCAACGCTTAATGTCGTAGAATACACAGAAGCCTTCGTCTATGTAGCTCATCCGGAACAGCCTGTCCGCCCGATAGCCGAACACATATTGCACTTCACCTTTGTCTATCCGGGTAATGCCCACCACAGAGGGCAGGACTGGCGTCTCCTCTTCTTCGTCCTCCTCATCACCCTTAAGGTAGGTAACATAATTCACGTCGTTTTCCCTTAAAGTGTCCCTCACCGGATCCCCGTCCAGCCTTTCCAAATACCCGGAATCCAGGTAAATGCCCGCCGTGGTATTGGAAGTCCCGAAATCGATTGCCAGGGGCATATTCATTTCCAGCAATTCCCGCACCTGAAAATCCATGACCGGGACCATGTAGAAATTCAAATGCTCCGGCAAGGTATCATAATCGGCGTGGTATAAACGGTATATCCACTCTGACTGGGCACGGTCCATACAATAAAGGCGGTAGCTTTTCACGGCAGATTCCCTGCACGTAATTCCTGCCGCTTTCGTCAGATACAGGCAATCTGACCGTCCTCCGTATTGCTTTACCTGAAAGATGGCACAAATTTGGTTCCCACTCACCAACAAAGCGTTGGTGTTTACAAGCTCCGGACGATAGCCAATGGTAAAATGGTCAAAGTAAGTCACCGCAACTCCTTTGTATACGATAATTTTGGCACATCCTTTGACCGGCTGGGGGAGGCCATGTATGACAGCCTCCTTGAGCAGCCCCTCCAGCCTCTCCATCCCTTCCTTATCCTGTGTGGTGATAAACAGGTTGTTTTTCCTTCCCCGGAAACGCATGATCTGCCGGATCAGCTCCTCCTTATCCAGGGGCGCCTGGATTCCGTTGATGATCTGTTCCTTCCAGCAGATGTCACGAAGCTGGTAAGTGGTCATCAGTTCCAGCTCCTCCAAGGTGTAGTAATGAAGCTTTTCCTCTTTTGTGCCTTTCTGGTTCAGCGTATAGGTATATCTATCCATTGTGTATCACATCCTTTGCAAACTGCCTGTGCGTCAGTAATTGTAACAGTTCAGCCCTCTTATTCATAAAAGCGTCTGCTTCGCAGCCGACGCCGCTTACGCGGCTCATCTTTTACTTCATATGAGGGCGTTCCGCTCATGCAACAATTCACGGGTTGCGCTTTGTGTGCGAGCGCCCACGCGCAATCCATGAATCATTGCATGGCTGAACTGTTACTAATAAATGGCTATTTCGTCCATTTTCATCGCCTCGTCCACCCCGATGATGCCAAAGTGGTATTTCCAGAATATGCGCAGGCTGTAGCTCACCGGCAGAAACATATCCTGGACAAAGCGGAGCATTCTCTTATATTTTTCTGTTTCATTTTCCTTCAGATAGAGGAGCAGTTTCTTTTTGTCCGCCCTGACCTGGTAGAGAATGGCATTCGGGAACAGCACCACCACGCCCCTTCGAAATCCCATAAGAGAAGAGCCTGTCTCCATCTGTCCCAGCACTAAAGTAGCCAGGCGATTCCTCTTTTCACGGGGAATCAGCTTAAAGTCCTCCGACGCATCTCTCCAAAAGGTTCCATCTTCCAATTCTGCCATCACCCTACGGACGTAGATGTCACGCCTTGTCAGTCCCTGCCTTAAATCCGTATATAAAATCATATGTAGCGCCGCATCTACCAGGTATTTACTAAATTCCGGGCAATCCCCCGCATCTTCCCGCAAAATTTCCTGGAAAACAGGCGCAAACCGAAAAAGAAGATTCAACTCCACCTCACTGCCCGAAATCTCTTTTTCGTTCAAACAGGAAAATGCCTGTTCCGAAAATGGACTGTATTCTTTTGCCTGGCGAAAGAACATTTCTCTTTCCGTTATGCCCTGCCCCTCTGCCCTGAGTGCGATATCCCATATAAAATTCATGCTTACCCTCATTTCTGCGCTGCCCATTGCTCATAGCTTTCACACTTCTCCAAAGCCACGGACCATGCTCCCGACACACATATACTCCGGGAAAAGCTTCTGTACCTGTGTTACCAGAAAGCTCATAATGTCCTCGTTGAGGTAATTTTCCCTGTCAACAGGTGCAAAGAAAAGCGTCAACACCAGTTTAGAATGCCCTATGCGGATCTCATCCTGTATGAAGCCGTCCATATTGTAATTGCTGCTTTCCCAACCCTTAGGAAGTTCTTCCCCAATCTCCATTCCCATGAAATGTACATACTCTCCATAGGGAAAGGATTCTATCAGGCGGGCCATCTCCGCTTTCGTCTTAATGCTCCTGCGGTACATTTCCGTTATACTCCCCGAGAAGCTTTCCTTAAAGCAATTGGATAATACGGGATAAAGATACCGGCGCCTGTCTTTGCATTTATTCACTTGGTACAGGCTCCAGTCGCAGGGCCTGTCAGCCGGGCAGGAGATCAGCAAATCTCCCTTCATGCGCCGGATATTAGTAATTTCCACATCCGTATTCATTACCAGATACTCGCAGTCCGCATTTAAGCGATGTGAAAAAATCTGGTGCTCGTAATTTATCTTGTCAATGCCGGGTTCCGGGTAAGTACTTGTCTTCTCATGAATCTTCTTTAAGTTCCACAGCGGTATCATTCCATTCCTGGCTGACTCCGAATATTCCTCAAAGTCAACGCGTATTTCCTCGATATCATCTTTTTCCGGCAGGCTCTCCGCGGAACATAAATATACGTCCAATATCTTGGTCAGATAAGCTTCGCACACCGTTATCCAGGGTTGGTAGTTTACGGCAAATATATAGTATAGCTCCTTCACCATATTCAGGTACTTTTCATTTCGCCCTACCGTGAAGGTTCCCTTGTACTCCCTGTTCTTGGTTCGGATAGTCCCATGGAATTCCCTGTTCTCATGCAATATGCGATATACATTGGAGGCGCTTGTAGCCAGGAAAACGGAATAAAGCCGCAATTTTCTCTTTTCTGCCAGAGCTTCCCGTATATCCTGGTAGGAAACTTCCGTCTTCCGGACATCTTCCTCCGCCATGGGATACATGAATTCATCCGTGGCATCATAATGTTCCCTGTCAGTCATGGTCAGATATACTGCGTAGCTGCCCTGTTCAGGCCTGACTTCGCCCTGTATCCTGCCTTCCAGCCTTTCATAGGACTTCTGATTATAATGGTATAACTTCAGAAGAACGTCTCCCACAATTTCCCTATACAGAACCCTGTCTTCCAGGCTGGAAATTTCCAGCATACGCCTGTTAATATATTCTTCCATATCAAATCCGCTGTTTTCTTCCAAACCCGGCACCTCTTTTCCGTCATTACTATACACAGCCATGCCTTCCGTCTATTCCTCGCTTTCCTGCACCGGTGGCTGGCTGCTTTCCTTAATATCCAGCATCTCCATCTTTCTGGAAACCTCACCCAACCCTTCTTCATCCTTTATGGTGGCATATACATCCCTGGCCAACAGATAGTATTTCCTTGCTCCGATATAGTCCCCGGCGTCCATGGCACTGGAAGCCTGGGCCATATACCCGTCTGCCTCCGAAGCCAGTTTATCCTTATCCTCTATTTTCCGCATTGTGACATCCAATTTTGCCTGCACTGCTTCTTTTTGGATTTCATCCCCCAGCTGTTCATACTTTTGCAGTGCAGAGGTATAATACACCAAAGCACTCTCATAATCTCCCTGGGCAAATACCACGTCGCCCTGGGCAATAAAATTTGCCCCTGATTCCTCTGCTGCAAGCTGTTCCTGCCTCGCCTCTTCTTCCGCCTCTGCCAGTGCCCTCCGTTCCTCATACAGCTTCTCCAGCGCTTCTATTGCCGCGCTGCGCCCACTGTCAAAATAGAGCTTCAAAGCCTGTGCCTTTGCTTCCAGGTATTTCTCTTCTGCCCTGTCATACTGCAGGTTCTGCATCAGGCTGTCTCCCAGGTAGATGGAGTCATACACGGAGATATAGCCTGCCGTCAATTCCAGTTTTTCTTTGATATAATCCAAACCCAAATTGTCCACATACGCCGACTGCTTCGCCGCCTCTAAAAACGCGCTCTGTGCCTCTGCGTACTCTTCAGCGTCCAAAAGGCCCTGTGCAGCCTGGACCGCCTCGATTAGCTTCCGGCAATTGCCTAACTCCGCCTGCATGCCCCGGTCCTTTAGCTCCTCCGCCAGACTATAGGCATTTCCACAGGTCTCTCCCGCCCTGATATAATTATTTATCTGTATATACTCTATAGTATCCGTATAAGCCAGCTGCAGCTGTGCTTTCTTGTCTTCTCTCCTGTTATGCCGCAGCATCAGCAGCACCCCCGCGACTGCAATCAGCGTAATGATTGGGATAGCGGCCATAATGACCCTGCGGATCTTTCTCTTCCGGTTCGGGTCTACAAACAATTTATTGGCGAAGATAACCACAAAGGTATATTTCTGTAAGTCTCCCGGCTGCCTTGACAGCAAAAGATCCTCCATGCCGTCCACGGTCTCCTCCGGCTGGTCCGTGGCATCGGCAAATAAATCCTTCAGCTCCCCTTCATCCACATGCTCCCACACTCCGCGCGTATATAGCGCTACCGCGTCCGAATTGGTCAGCTTGATCTTTTTGGACACATGGGGGTGGAAATCCTTCTCCTGTCCCAGATAGGTAAATAAATTATTTCTCTCAATATGCTCCGCCACTTTATCCCGGGGAACTTTCTCCTCACGGACCAGCTCCATCGTAAGAGACTGATCCGCCGTGGCATGCTGTAAAAATCCGTTGCGGTACAGACGCAGCCTGATGTTGCCCGCCTGTCCATACCGCAGCTTCACATAGTTAGTGACTACGATCAACACAGATGCCTTCAGTTTGGTCTTGCTTTTTGCCTCCAACAGCGCCTTGTTGGCTGCCCTGAGGCATTTCTTGACGGTACGGCGCCCCATGGACGGGGCCTCTAAAAATGCGTTGGTAGCCGCAGTGACCGCCAGTCTTGCACTCAGAGCCTCCAACTGGTCGTCAATCCCGTCCGCAATGACATAGCACGCAAAATCATCCAGTTCCACGAAACCAAAGTAATCTGTATTTTTGATGTCATTGCTGGCTTCAGACGTGAACGCCGTCAAAAATTCCGAATTCTGCTTTCTCATCCCACAGCCTCGTTTCTCACCCTGATCAGAATTACGCTTGCATTGTCCTTCTGGTCACCGGCTCCGCAATTCACTTTTTCAATGACTGCCAATGCCATTTCCCGGCAGCTGCCTTTTCCCCGGAGAATCTCTTCTACCTCTTTAAAACCCAGAAAGTCGTACACGCCGTCGCTCATCAGCGCCACAATGTCTCCTGTTTTCAGCCGTATGGGGGCATCAAAAAATTCAATATCCTGAAAGTCGTCTTTTCCCAGGTAGTTATAGAGCCTCTGGTTTTCAAGCAGTTCTATGGTGTCCTGTCTCGATATCTTACCTTCCCGAAATTTCTGTTCCGCCATCACCGCAACCGTGTGTCCCACAGACACAGGGATTAGAGAATCTTCCCGAAATACACAGACCTTTACATTTCCCACCAGCGCATAGTACAGGAAACCTCCCCGGGCCATAACACATCCCACGCTGGCTGTACCGCGGCTCTCATCTCCCACAGCCTTCAGGATTTCCCTGTTGGCACAGTGGAAAGCTTTTCTGAAATAATATTGGGGGTTATTAAAAGCATTATAGTCCCGAAAAATATCCTGGAATGTGTTCACGGCTGTCCTGGCCGCAATCCGGCCTCCATAAGTTTTTCCCGCACCGTCCGCCAACACTGCCATAATACCCGCTGCGGTCTCCATGACTCCAAGCTGGTCCTCCTGCACATCCCTGCTTCCAATCGTCATACAAGTTCCTACATCGGTATCCGGTCCGCTCTCCGCTTTTTCCGGAATCCGCCATTTCACGATTTCCAACAGGATAATGATGATCACCAATATGACAATCACTAAAAAAACCGTATTCATGCTTATACCCCTTTGCGTGCTTTGGCACATAAGCCAATTAATTCTTCATACTCAATTCTGCGCGCTGCCGTCTTTCTCTCCCCACATAAAATGATTTCCGCAAAAGGGCAGAAAAGCAAAAACGGATTTTCCCAATTCAATCTTGTCGTAACTGCTAAGAGTCATGGGGGTGTACACCGCATTTTCATTCAGGTAGACCAGTCCGTTAGAATCCCCCGGTAAGAGTACGGTCTCTTTTTTCTTGGGGTCAAACACGATTATGGCATGGTTCCTTCTGGAAATCTCATTGTCACCCAGAATCTGGATATCCATGTCGTCCGCCCTGCCAATGAAATTCTTACCCTGCACGATTTTATAATCCTTGCCTTGGCGGGGGCCCGAAATGCATACCAGCCAGCCACAAACCGGCTTGATATCCTCTCTGAACAGTTCCTCCTCCATATCTACTTCCGTCTTCTGTACTTCCTTCTTTTCCCTGGTTTCCGTCTCCACATTGCAATAGGGGCAGACGGTTCCATACCGCTTCTTACTGAATAAGTGCCCGTTCTGGCAGCGGATTAAATTTGATTCTCCCATTAGACCACCATCCTTTGATATTAATTGCATTTATAAAATCTGAAGCCGTGTGAGGGCAATGTAAATGATATCGCCCTTTTCCAGCCTGCAAGGTTTTCCATAGGCAAGCCTGTACTTCCTGCCATCCTGTTTCTGTATGCTGACGCCGTTTTTCTCCGAAATGTCCTCTATGTACCAGCAATCCCCTGAATAATTTAAAACAGCGTGCTCTACATCTATCATGCTTGCATAAGTGCTGTTGTCCAAATTAATGGTGACATTGTTCTCTCCGATATCCCGGCCTATCACAATTCCGTTTTTCCCATAGATATTCCAGAATGCCAGCCGGGTGCCATCCTCCCCCAGGAGCGCCACCTCTGTCAGCGCCGTATCCGGCAGAACAGGCGCAGAAAAGGCCGGCTTCCTTTGCCCAACGTCTTCCCTGTTCTTTCTTAATGCCATTCCCATATGCGCAATTGCAAAAAGGGCCGCAGCCATAATCCAAAACCAGCTATCCGTCCAGTCAGTCTTTACTGCCAATATGACTGCTATCTCAATAGAAAAAACCGCTATCGCCACATTGATCGCTCTCTTCATAGGTTACCTCTTTATCCCCATAAACCGCTCAAACGCCTCTGTAGTATCCAATGGATTTGCAGATTTGCCCTTTTGTTTTCCTCCATCTGGGATATCCTGTGCCCTGGGGTCAAAACCAAAGAACTTGGCAAAACTTTTGTGGATGTTTTCAAAGTCCACATTCTTTTCCCCGGTACTGCGGCTGTCCCCGGCGCTTTCCCGGCGAAAGCTGCCGCTGCTTTTTGTCCCGCGCCGCTTCCCGTCATATGCTTTACGCTTCCGAGAATCGCCCAACACATTATAGGCCTCATTTACTTCCCGAAATATTTGCTCACAATTCTCATCTCCAGGATGCGCGTCCGGATGATACTTCTTTGCCAGCTTTCGGAAAGCTGACTTAATTTCCTCCTCCGCAGCATTTTCCGATACGCCAAGTATCCGGTAATAATCCTTTATACCTTCCATATTTTCCGCCTTTCTTGCCTGCACTCCAAAAACCTTTCCCGAAAACTTTTTGGATTACAGACAACAATATATGTTGGCAGAAGGCGCGCCCCAACAGACACGCCTCCTCCACACAATACACCGGTACATCATTGAGCCGGCGACATATTTCAGGCGCCTACATATCCGCCGTCAACAGTGACAAGATCCAGCTTGTCCTTCTTTTGCTTGATAACAATGGAAAATACTCCTGTGCCGTCGGTATTGCCAAAGTCTTCCTTGTAATCAATGACAAATGCTCTGGGGAAGGTATACTTCCTCTCCACCACACCGGCCTCCACGATCTCAACCGTTACCTGGCGGTATGCCGCCGCGCTCTCTGCCGGAACCATGGACCACAATGCAAGCTGCCTTGTACTGTCAAAGGGATCGCCATCTGTTGCTACCAGAATCTTTCCGGAAATCTCAAGGGCACATCCCACATCCTTTGTCCTGGCATTGGAATCCAAAGGTATTTCCGTCTGAAATTTCACCTTTTTTACGCACTCCTTTGACACTTCAAAACTCTGCTGCCCGTCAACCTTAACTATCAATGACATTTCTCATCCCTCCCTTACTGGTCAAATCCACCTTCAATGGCGACTGTGTCCGTCAGATCCTTCTTCTGCTTTACATGCAGATAGAAGGTACCCACTCCGGCCTCATCATCAAGTTCCTCCGAATACTCCATGACAAATGCATTGGGCAATGTAATCTGGCGCACAATCTGTCCCGCCGCAACTACTTCCACTGTGGCTTTGCGGTAGCAGTCTGCTGAATCACTGGGGACCACACTCCATTTTGCAAGGTTCACTGTGGAATCCTGTGCTTCGGCTCCCAGGGAGAAAAGCATTTTACCCCATATTTTTAAGGCTGCGCCATTGTCCGTAGCCCTGGCATTGGAGTCTGCCGGAATCTCTGAGTGAAACTCCACATTGGTAATGCATTTTTCGCTCAGGCTTACCGGCCCCGAGCCGTCAATTGTTAATCTGAAACCCATTTTTCTACCTCCATTCTCCTTCTACAGGTTTAAGATATATTTGAAGTCAAACGATTGATTTGAACTTCCAAATTTCTGGGACTTCCATTGAAGGATATGGTCAGCTCACACACTCCATTGGAATCGTCAATATTATAATCCAGGCTGTCACCATCCATAATAATGGCATTGATGCATTCCTTTTTGGCCAGCCATTTGCTCTTTTGGCTTTGAGGATTATTGGAAAAGAAATTCTTGATATTATCCTCCTTGAAATCCCCTGTTACATACCGCAGAATCCTCTCTATGTACGTTGTCACCTGTGTCTTGTACACCGGCTCATAGGAGGAATGTTCCGAATCATACAGCAAGTTCCTCGCCTTGTACACGGAAATATTGGTAATATCCTCCCCATTTAAGGATGCATTTTCCGAGGAGAATACCCAACCGAAGTTCTTCTGGTTGATCTGTGCCTTGATGCTGTTGGTAAACCCGGTAATTTCCTTTGGCATGGTAGTATAGGCTAACAGAGAATTATTGCCGGCCTCAATGTCAAAGCGCACTCCGGGCAGCTCCATGTCTGTCTTGATCTTCGTCCGGCTGAAATGATCCTTCAGAAATTCCGGGCATTGGCAGGCCGCCCGGAAACCGGCAGCCACATAGGCGCCGTTGATATAGACACCCTCTATCCAAAGCCGCATAATATCTTCTTTTTCCTTGGACAGTTCTACCACATTGCCATCCGTAACCTTCATCCTGCTGTCCAAAATAATGCCGGACTTATTCCTTGGTATCACCGTAAAGTTAGGCAGTACCGGAATAGCAAATTCACTGAATGCCTTCCCTGTCAAAGAAGCACATTTTTCGATGGCTTTCTCAATTCCTTCCGCGGCCAAAGCATTGAAGGTGGTCTCCTCCCTGTTTTCAAAGGAAAAGAAAGTCTCCACCCGATAGTCCTTGAACACATCCAGCAGGGTTGCCAGCGCTTCCATGCTGTACACATCCGTCCCCGCCTTCTTCACGTTCCCTTTGAAACGTTCCCTCTGGATCCGGTTGGTCACATCCTGGCTCCACGCCACATTGGGATATATGGCATACCATATGGTATCCTTAAAATTATTTTTACTGTTGGTGGTGTTTAAGTAAGTTATCAGCCGGGGAAGGTTGGAGCTTTTAGCCAGCATTTCGGGGGATATGTTCGCCACCACTAAAGTGGGCGCCATCCCCTTTGCTTTTGCTTTGTACTGGTCAAAAAACATCCGTATTCCCAAAAGCTTCTCCAAAAGGGGTTTTACCACCTTGATAAAGTTATCCTTGGAGGCACGGTAAAACTCCAAATAACTGTTATAGTTGGCGACCTCGGCTTCCACATCGACTACCGTCTGCTCTGTGGATACCAACGGGCAGAAGGTACGCACTACTAAATTCTGCACATACTCGTTGGAATCATTGTTCAGCGCCTGGTAGTCCTCCTTTATAGCCTCAATCAATCCTGTGTTGATATTGTCATCACGCAACGCCAGGGTTGTGCTTTCTTCTTTTTTTGCTTCCAAAACCTTTAATTCACCATTGTTTCCCATTGACAGATATCCGGGAACAATTTCCGCATGCTCTCCCTGTTGCTCGCTGGTGCCCAGAAACAGCCTTGTCTTGATATCTTCAATGGCAAGGGGAAGCATAGCCATTACGTTATTGTAATTTGTGCTGGCATCCTCAAACAGAAGGTTCAGCTTGTCACCGACGTCCAATTTCTGGGGGTCGCCTTCCTCCAGTTCCGTGAATTTTTTATAGTTGTACTGAAGCTCCTTCCGCACCTGCTTGATATCTTCCATCACTTTCTTGGGAGATATCATTTCCAACACTTTCTCATAGCTGAACTCCGTGTTTAAAAGCCCCTGTGCCTTCCTGGACTGCATCACAGAAAGGATGGTTTTCTGGAAATTTTCAAACTCATTGAGATAGATCGGCGTCAACATAGATTCGGGCATATTTTCCGGTCTCTCCAGCGTATACTTTACAGACTGAGAATTCGCGTCAAAAAAGGACCACACTACCGGCTTAAATTTTCTCTCCATCTCTTCGTAGCTGTGACATTCCAGGTATTGGTTGATCTCCTTCATCTTGTCGTCATCCAAGCTGTCAATCCCTTTCACATCTCCCACCAGAGTGAGCAGGTCCGGCATATCCGGATTGATGACGTCCAGAAGCAACGTCCTGTTTGTCTGGTTTATCGTATCCATTTTTCCACTCTCCTTTTACCTTATTTTGTAACTGTCCAGAACCAGGCGGCTGTACTTTTACGGGCAGTTGGTTGTGCCGCTTGAGCCAAGCGCCGAGGAAACACGCAGTGTTTTCAAGGTTGGTCCTGAATAGATCCTTATTATGAAAGCAAGCTACGCCTCCTTGTACTGAAAGGTCAATTCACTGATCTCGTCCTCAAAGGAAATATCCACCTTAGAATCCAAGGGCAGCTGATAGCTTTGCTTTTTCATCAATATCTCACGGTTCTTCATAATGGTGCAGTCCGAGTTGTTGGTGAGGATCAACGTCCTGCCTGGGCCTGCCTTAAAGTAAATTGCTTCCGCCCCGGCAAACTCCTCCTTCACATCACAGTTCTTTATGATTTCCTGCAGGGATATCACCCTCCCCGCGGAAGTCCTGAACAGGTTAAAAGATAAAGGCGGGATGTCGTATCCGGCTCTCGTCCTGGTAATATATAACTTCAGCATCCCCACATAACTGTATCTGCTGGGTTCCGGCCTTTCCTCCAACGGCGCCGGAACAGGCTTGGGCCTTCGCCGGAGCCATAACAAAACAATTGTCAGCAAGATAAGTAAAAGGACTATAGACGCTCCGATCAGCAAGTACGGCGGCTTGGGTTCCTCTTGGGGTTCCGGCAGCGGAGGCGCACCTTCCAGCTCCACCCTGGCAGAATCCGTGCCGACCACATTAACCGGAAGCTGCGAATAGTCGAACCAGGCTTCATAGATACAGGAGTCCGTCACTCTTTCCTCGATTTGCAGCCTTCCTTCATTCAAAGCCAGCTCTTTTGTCTCCTCATTTACAGTGACCGAAATCTTGTTGTGCTGGAAATAATCTGTATTCCACAATAAAATATTTTCATTGTCCGCTCTGGAAAAAGTGTATAGGATACAGGCAGTGCGCTGATAATATGCGTCCTTTTCAGCCATAATATTATCTCCCTGTATGTCCCCGGCTTCCTCCGGCACCCTGTCCGTGTAAATGACCTCCGCCCGGACATCCACATAATATTCGGGAATGACGTAAATCTCTACCTGGCTGCCCGGAATACCTTCAAAGCGGATCTCCAATTCTCCTCCCGAAGGGTCTTCTATCTCAATCAGCGCATGTCTTTCTCCGTTAAACTGCCGTGCGCTTTCCGCCTGGAAATTAGCGCTTACATTCTGTATGGGCGCGTTGCTGGTGAGCAATATGCGAAGCTTATCGGCATAGGCATAGGGAAGCTCCACGCCTACCGTTTCCGTTTCCCCACCTGCTTCCACAACAGCCACAGTGGAGCGCTTGATGGCCAGTCCTTCAACTAAAACCTGACTAATTGCCTTCCGGATATCCTCCGCCTGCGCAGCATGGCAGCTTTGGCCAACGGTCCTGTGCGCCGCATCAAAGATAGAATTGCCCATATCTTCCATGTCCTCGCCCAGGCCGAGAACATGGATAGTTATCCCTGCCTCCTCTGCTTGTCCGACTGCGCTTTGAAAAAGTGCCCCGGACGCTTCCGTCATTTCCTGGCTGTCCATCAGGATCTCTCCGTCCGAAAACATGACAATATGCCTGTCTTTCCCGGCATCTTCCAAAAGTAACTCAACCGCACGCTGCAATCCGATGCCGGCATTGCTGTAACCCTTGTACTCTACTCCCTTAACGGCTGCCGCCACATTATTTCTGCCACCGTTTCCCGCCAATCCCTGCTCCGCGGTAATCTCTGCCCCGTATGCTACAAATCCCGCTTGATATTCTGTGGGAAGAGTGTAAATCATCTGTACGATATCATCTATTACGAACCTGTCCGGATCATTTGACTTCATGCTCCCGCTGGCATCCAGGAGGAAAATCACCGATTTACCACCGTCAGTCTTCTCAGTCGCATTTCCAACGCAAGGCACTGACAGGAAAAAGAAAGCAATTACCATAATCAGAGACAAGATTGTCCGATACGTACCCCTTCGCATAATTTTCCTGCCTCCTTTCAGAATGGTTAGTACTGATAATAAAATATTATTCACACTTGTCATTATTTGTCAATTATTTTTTAAATTTAGTATTTTTTGAATTATTTTGAGTGTATTTGTTAATATTTGTTGAAAAATGTAAATTGATATTATACACTCTAATGGAAAATAATATTTTGATAAAATAACTAGACCAAAAGACCAGACAGTGAGGAAATAGATTTGAACAAATATTTGAATCCTAAGGAATACAATATTTTAAATATGATTTTTCATTCAGAGGAGCCTTTGAGTGCATCTCAGCTCATTAAAATACAGCCTGAATTGACAGTGAATATTGTACAGCCTGCCATCCGCAAGCTCTTAAAGCTTAAACTCATCGAGGTGGCGGATATTTCCATTGACGGTAATGTCCTGGCCAGGAGATTTCAATCCACTGCAGACGCCCCTGACATTATTGAGAAAATGTTTATGGACGATTACCTGCGATTCAAGAGGCTGATATCCGGCCAGTCCCTGTTCAGCGCTCTGTTGCGGGCAGACCACCGTCCTAATGATGCCCAAAATGAGATTGCCGAACTGGAACAATTACTTGACGAATATAAGAAGAAAACGGATAAGAACCGGTAGATTATATTGAAATGACCAATCAGGCAAAAGGAGAATCATATGCTGCAATACTCGTTTTCAACTGTATACATGGCAATTTTAGCCGGCAGCATTCTCGCCATATTGATTGCTGTGGCATTTCTAAATTGGAATATAATGGCAAATGCGGGCAGTAATTTATTAGCAGTTATAGTTGTAGTGGCTATTCTCCGGCTGCTCTTTCCCTATGAGTTCCCCTTTGCCGTTAATGTTATTCCTCCGCAAACCATATCAAAGGCTCTAACCGCCATCCAGTCAACCCGCATGTATATTAGGGGGTTCCGAGTATCCTATTGGGGTATATTTGAGCTCATATGGGTCTGCGGCATTATTGTCAAGCTCATTTTGGGGACCAGGAATTGTTTTCATTCCAGAAACTATATTTTGAAATACGGCACAGATGCCACGGATATGCCCCGGTACAAGGAACCCTTAGACCATATTTGCACTTGTTATGACAAAGAAAATATTTTTAGTGTTGTAGAACTGAGAGGGTTGGACATCCCTTCTCTCTTTTACTTTAGAAAGCCATACATTCTGATTCCAAAGGATATAGCCATCACTCCCGGTCAGCTGCAATATATCCTTCGTCATGAAGCCTTACATTACTTTCACCACGACCATTTCATCAAGCTTGCAGTACGGCTGTTTTCTTACATATATTGGTGGAATCCAATCTGCATCCTACTGCAGAAGCAGGCCAATCTCCTGCTGGAAATGTCTATTGACAGAAGATTAGTCCATGAAAATCCCGCTGCCACGAAAGAGTACGCGGACTGTCTTCTATACATGCACAAGCAGGCTCTTGCATCTGCCTCAGAGGCACCCGGTTACCTTAAAAAGGATTCCACTTTCCTTTTACACGCACGGAACAGTGATTTAAAAAAGCGTTGTATCATGCTTTTTCACGACACTTCCCCGGGTAAAAAAGCGGCTGTCACTTTCCTGCTGACAGCCATGACGGTGTGCGTATACCTGGTATCGCACTTGTACACTCTGGAAGCTTATTATTGTCCGCCTGAACTTACGGAAACCACCATCGTACTCTCACCGGACAATACCTATATTGTACAATTAAATACCGGGGTCTATAAAATATATTTAACCGACATGTTACTTGAAACGGTTACATGCTTGGATTTCTATCCCAAAGGAATAAAAATATACAATGCTGAAGGAGAACTTATTGATGAAACATAAGGGAATCCGGATAACCGGCTGCTCACCCAATCTTTCATCAACTGGCACGGCGGAAGATTTTCCGTTTTGCCTCCTCAATCTATCATAACCGGGTTCTCCTCCACCACCCAAGGCAGGCCGTATTCGTTCAGGGCCTCCATAAAAGGGTCGGGGTCAAACTCTTCTACATTGAACACACCCGGTCTCTTCCAAGTGCCGTCCATCACCAGCATGGCGCCGATCATAGCCGGGACGCCGGTGGTGTAAGAGATGGCCTGTGAACCCAGTTCCCTATAACACTCCTGATGGTCACAGACATTGTAAATATAGATGGATCTCTCCGCGCCGTCCTTCACACCGGTAAAAATACAGCCGATGTTTGTCTTACCCACTGTCCGGGGGCCCAAGGAGGCGGGATCAGGAAGAAGCGCTTTTAAAAACTGGATGGGCACAATCTCCTTCCCTTCGAACATGACCGGATCCGTGCGCAGCATGCCTACATTTTCCAGGCATTTCATATGGGTCAGGTAGCTCTGCCCAAAAGTCATAAAGAAGCGGATCCTCTTAATGCCGGGAATGTTTTTTGCCAGGGACTCGATTTCCTCATGGTGCAGAAGGTACATATCCTTCTTTCCCACTTGGGCAAAATCGTATTCCCGCTTGATCTCCATAGGCTTTGTCTCCACCCAATGGCCGTCCTCCCAGTAAGAGCCGTTGGCGGAAACCTCCCGCAGATTAATTTCGGGATTAAAATTGGTGGCAAAGGCATAGCCATGGTCACCGCCGTTGCAGTCCATGATGTCAATATAATGAATCTCGTCAAAATAGTGCTTCAGGGCATAGGCAGAAAACACACTGGTGACGCCGGGATCAAAGCCGCTTCCCAAAAGAGCCGTAATCCCTGCTTTTTCAAACCGCTCCTTATATGCCCACTGCCAGGAATAGTCAAAGTAAGCCGTAAACCCTTTCTCCCTGCAGCGCTTTTCATAAGCTTCCCTCCACTGGGGATCCTCCGTATTCTCCGCCTCATAATTTGCGGTATCAATATAATCCACACCACAGGCAAGGCAGGCATCCATAATGGTCAAGTCCTGATACGGCAGCGCCAGGTTCAAAACTGCCTTCGGCTGTTCCTTTTTGATCAGCGCCTCCAATTCTTCCACATGATCAGCGTCCACCCTTGCAGTGGTGATAACGGGAAGCTTCCTTCCGGTTTTTTGGAATTCTTCCTCTATTTTTGCCTTCAAAGCGTCACATTTGCCTACTGTGCGGCTGGCAATGCAGATCTCGGAAAACACATCCGCCTTTCCCGCACACTTCTGAATAGCCACGGAGGCAACGCCTCCGCAGCCGATAATCAATATTTTAGCCATCTTTTGATTTTACCTCCCCTTTTAAATAAGTCATCCATTCTGTCGCCTTTGCAGGTGGCACACGCAGTCCTAACCGTGCACTTCCACCTTCCTGAGCAGGTTCTCTACATAAGCAGGCAGGCAGAACGCCCCTTCATGGAGCTTCGGCGTATAATACTTTGTCTCCAATCCCCGCTCCAGCCATCTCTCCCCGTCCATATCATGGACCGGATGATATTTCTTTGACGCAAAGCCAAACAGCCAATGCCCCGACGGATAAGTGGGGATGTGCGCCTGATACACACGGCTGATGGGAAAGCTCTCCACAATCCGTTTATGGGCGCGCATACAAGCTGTAGCGTCCGTCTCGTAAAACGGACTCTCATGCTGGTTTACCATGATGCCGTCCTCTTTCAGCGCCTTGTAGCAGTTTCCGTAAAACTCCTTGGTAAACAATCCCTCCCCGGGGCCAAAGGGATCTGTGGAATCCACAATGATGAGATCGTATTCGTCTTCTTTGGACCGCACATATTTTAAGCCGTCCTCCAGATGGATCTTGACCTTTTCATTGCGAAGCTCACAGGATACTTTAGGAAGATAGTCCATACATACCTTGATCACTTCCTCGTCGATCTCCACCAAGTCAATCCGTTCAATCTCCGGATAACGGACAAGCTCCCGCACCGCGCCGCCGTCCCCGGCGCCGATAAGCAGCACTTTTTTCACATGGGGGTGTACCGCCATAGGGACATGCACAATCATCTCATGATAAATAAATTCATCCTTCTCTGTCAGCATAATATAGCCATCCAGCACCAGAAACCTTCCAAACTCCGGCGATTCAAACACCTCGATCTGCTGAAGCTCGCTCTGGCCGCTGTATAGCTGCCTGTCTACCCGGATGGATAATTTTACATTCGGCGTATGTGGCTCCGAAAACCAAAGTTCCATACACAAACCCTCCTTTTCTATGCCCAAATCTCTTTTAAAACGTTCAACCTTTCTATATCCGCATCCTCCGGCCCCGTCATGGAGCAGCCTTTCTCCTTGGCATAAGAAATGTACTCCAGGATATCCGCCGTGATTTCCTCGCCCGGTGCCAGGATCGGGATCCCGGGAGGATAGCACATAACAAACTCACTGCAAATACGTCCCTCCGTCTCCATAAGCGGAAGAGATTCCTTTTCCGCGTAAAATGCATTCTGTGGGGAAACCGCAACCTTAGGCTCTATATATTCCTGAGTGTACATTCCTGCATTGTCCCTTCGGTATTGTCGCTTAATCTCCACAAGCGCGCTGATCAGGCGCTCCATATCCCGCTCCCTGTCTCCGATGGAGATATAAGCAAGGACATTTGCAATATCCCCCAACTCCATCTGAATGTCATATTCATCCCGCAGGACATCATAAACCTCAATCCCCGCAAGGCCAATCCCCAACGTATTGACAGTGAGCTTGGTCCGGTCAAAATCATATATGCTGTCACCGTTAACCAACTCCGCAGTATAGGCATAATACCCGCCGATCCTGTTGATTTCCTCCCTTGCGTATTCCGCAAGCGCCGTTACCTTGCGAAATTCCTCTTTTCCCCGCAGCGCCAAATTCCTTCGGGAAATATCCAGGCTGGCCAAAAGCAGATAGGACGCACTGGTAGTCTGAGTCAGATTAATGATCTGCCGCACATAGCCGGGATGCATATTGGCTCCCACCAGCAGAAAGGAACTTTGGGTCAGGCTTCCGCCGGACTTATGCATACTAACCGCCGCCAGATCCGCCCCCGCCTCCATGGCTGACACAGGCATATTCTCCCCAAAATAAAAATGCGTTCCGTGAGCCTCGTCCACCAAAACCTTCATTCCATGGGAGTGGGCCAGTTTCACAATGCTCCGCAAGTCGGAGCATATCCCGTAATAAGTCGGATTATTCACCAACACTGCCACCGCGTCGGGGTTCTCCCGGATGGTCTTTTCCACCTGGGAAACCTTCATGCCCAGGGCGATCCCCAGTCTGTTATCTGTGTCCGGATTTACATATATGGGAATTGCGCCGTTCAGTACCAGGGCATTGATAACGCTCCTGTGGACATTTCTGGGGAGAATGATCTTGTCCCCCCGTTTGCAGGCGCTGAGCACCATGCTCTGTACCGAGGAAGTAGTCCCTCCCACCATGAGGAAAACGTACGCCGCGCCGAACGCCTCCGCCGCCATCTCCTCCGCCTCCCGGATCACGGACACGGGGTGGCAGAGGTTGTCCAGGGGTTTCATGGAATTGACGTCAATCCCCACACACTGCTGCCCCAAAAGCCCTACCAGCTCCGGGTTGCCCCTGCCTCTCTTATGCCCCGGTACGTCAAAGGGCACCACCCTGTTTTTCCTGAATTCCTCCAACGCCTCATAAATAGGCGCCCTTGCCTGATTAAAACGCCCCATGCCTCTGTCTTCCTTATCTTATCCGGATAATTCTAATATACATTTCTCCCGCTGAATATTTCAATCATCTCTCTCCGCAGATTGTCTATAATTTCCAGCCTGGTCTTCGGCGGCAGCTCATAGACGTCACTATTAAAAAGATAATTCTGCAAATCAATATCTTTGATCAGCATTTTTGTATGAAAAATGTTTGCGTCATAAACATTAATGTCCACTGCGTCGTATTTCTGCAATGTCTCTCCCGCAATATAGTCCTGAATGGATGTGATTCTGTGGTCCATGAACAATTTATGCCCGCCCAGATCCCTGGTAAAACCCCTCACCCGGTAATCCATGGTAATGATATCCGAATCGAAAGACCCAATAAGGTAGTCCAGGGTGGAAAGCGGTGTGATCTCCCCACAGGTAGCCACATCAATATCTACCCGGAAGGTGGCCAGGCACGTCTCGGGGTGGTACTCCGGGTAAGTGTGCACCGTAATATGGCTCTTGTCCAGATGTGCCACGGTAGTATCCCCGGCAGGTATCTTACTCTTTTCCCCAATCAAAATCGTCACGGAACTGCCCTGGGGTTCATAGTCCTGGCTGGATATATTCAACACATGGGCTCCGATCATATCCGTCACATTGGTCAAAAGCTTAACCAAACGTTCGGAATTATACTGTCTGTCAATATAGGCAATATAGTCCTTTTGCTCCCGCTGGGACTTTGCATAACACACGTCATATATGTTAAAACTCAGGGATTTGGTCAGGTTATTAAATCCGTACAGGGAAATCTTTTCACTCATGGTTATCCTCGTTTCTATTTCCGAAAGTATCTTGATAACTCCCATTTGTCCGCTGAAGCGGCCACTCATATCAGGTTCGTGAAATGCCTGATTAGCCAATAACTATGCAGCAGGTTTTTCAGGAATACAAAAAGGCAAGGGACGCATACCGTCACTTGCCTTGTATATTCTGTGTTATTCCGTTTTACCAGCCGCAGGTTCAGGGGATGGCAAAACAAATACGGAACAAACAGATATGTGGTTTTTAGAGTCTATATAGCAAATATTTTACTTTTACTACTCTTATTGACCGTTTCACAAGTTAGGTGTGCATCTGCACCGGTTTATAGTAACCAACTTATAAAATTTGAGCTTCTAACTCAATCAATAAGGCAACACAGTTGCCAAAATATTTGCATGGAAGACTCTAAATGATCTGTTCTCCATACGCCCACAATATAACATAATTCCACCGGAAAAGTCAATTCAAACTTTTAATTTTTTAATCCCGCATTTTTCCGCAGACAATAGACGCCTGCACGGGTATCACTGCCTTTCCTGATTTGATCTCTCCAACATGGAATTTTCATAGAGACTCTTCAAGTCTTCCGGCACAAAAGAAGAATTTCTTGTTGCCACAATTTGCAATATAATTGTTTCTGCTACTGTTTCTGGGTGGTCATTTTCCTTATTAAAAAACCAAAGCCAGACATTATTCTGCTCTTTGTCTTCCCATGCCACATCTATCCCCTCACTTATCCCCTCTATGGTATTGCCGGAGGCTTCAGGCATAGTAGAAACTGCCTGTTCGTATAATAGACTGTATACACTATCCGCATCCTCTTTATTGACTATGCTCAGATGATATTGTACTCCTGTAAGCCGCGTACCGATGGCATCACTGAAGACATAATCTAATACAAAAGGAGCCGGAAACCCGTCAATGTTCACACTTGTCCTGATTCTTTTTCCACCGTCCTTTTCAATAACAGTATATTCCTCTAACCCTGCCGACTGGAGTACCTCCTCCACGCTCATGAAAAAGTCCGCCTGATTGGGGGAGAATACCCCGTCCTCTATTTCCAACGCATACTCAAAGAGATTTGAGGTTTCCTCAGATCCAGTTGTACTTTCACCACAGGAGCATAAGAAGACAACTGCAAGCAACGCTATCAAAAGACTTTTTAACACACTATTTTTATCCATATATCATGCTCCTCCGGTTTCGCCTCACATCTTCTGAGAACCATTTCCCGTGTATCACTGCCTTTCCTGATTTGATCTCTCCAACATGGAATTTTCATAGAGACTCTTCAAGTCTTCCGGCACAAAAGAAGAATTTCTTGTTGCCACAATTTGCAATATAATTATTTCTGAATCTGTCCCGGGATGAGAATTCTTTTCATTTAAAATAATAAGACGTACATAATTTTGTTCTTTATCTTCCCATGAAGCGCCTATCCCATCCTTTATTCCCTCTATGGTATTGCCGGAGGCTTCGGGCATAGTGGAAACTGCCTGTTCGTATAATAAATTGTATACGCCACCCGCGTCTGCTTCATCCACCAGGGTCCAATACTGTATTCCGGTAATCCGATTATTAACATCTTCACTTATAACATAATCTATCGTAATTTCATTAGGAAACCCGTTGATATTCACACTTGTCCTGATCAGATCTCCACCGTCCTTTTCAATAACAGTATATTCCTCTAACCCTGCCGACTGGAGTACCTCCTCCACGCTCATGAAAAAGTCCGCCTGATTGGGGGAGAATACCCCGTCCTCTATTTCCAACGCATACTCAAAGAGATTTGAGGTTTCCTCAGATCCAGTTGTACTTTCACCGCAGGAGCACAAGAAGAGAGTTGCAAGTAACACTATAAACCACCTTTTTAACACATAATTGCTATGCATAGTTATCACGAACTCACTCCTCCATATACGTTATAAGTTCTGTCATGAACATAGCTCTTCCCGTTCACTGAATAGGTCAATGTAACAGAAACCATTCCCCCATGCTCAAGTGCATTTGCACAATCCAGTACAGTACTTCGGGACATGGTATGATCCCCATCGAAATAGGACTGACCTTTGACAGGATTGTTCTGGTCAATAGAGCTACTGATAAAATAGTCTCTTTGGATTAAGAAAGATGATATAGTTTTATAGGATGCTGTAGTGCATTCTGGATACTGGTACATATGCCCTGCTGACTCATATGCTACACACAGGTTTGAAACCCCGGCTGTAGAATTACTCGAATTCCAATAGGCTTCTATTCCACCATGCCTGTAAAAAGAGGTGGCAATATCTAAATTGAAATATTGACCATAATATGTGACAATTGTAACGGTAATATCAACAAATGTCGTCGGATCCGTGCTATCTCTTGTAATCTGCGTGGGTGTATATTCAAAGCTGTTCACCAGTTCCCCATCAGACGTAATCTTATACGGGAAAATAGTGGTTACTTCTATTAAGTCTCCTTCGATGCTTACCGCCTGGATAGCCTGTTCTGTGACAACCGCATCACCGGAGAGCGGACCAATGCTCAAATCACCTTGGCTTAACACTACTGCAGTAAAATCTTTTCCTTCGATATTTGAGGACTGATCCAATGCAAGCGCCTGTTGGATTATGATATCTTCCATATGACCGGAAAAATCTGTCGTTGGAGTTGCTGCAAGGACTGAAAAACTGTGTAAAATTAACATTCCGCAAACCAGAAAAACAGAAATAATCTTTTTATTCATATAGCTTTCCTCCTTTATACCCTTAAAAGTCAATTATGTCACAACTTTTATCGCATCCTCCAACGGAATCACCCCTTCTCTGTAATACTATATTATATTTTTAATTATACCTTATAAATTTATAATGTCAATATAAAGCAATAAATTATCTTCATAGATAACCGAAAAACACAGAAATATCAGGTGAAACTTTTATTTTTCGACAAAATATGATAAACTGGACGTTGCAATTCTAAAAGAACGAAAGGGATTTTTACCATATGGGCAGAAAATTAGACAAGAAATTTATAATTCCCTATATTTTGCTGTTTTCAGTCAGCTTCCTGGCAGAGCTTTTCCTTTTTAATTACAAGCATTGGCAGACTCTTGGCAACCATGAGGTTATCCCCGGGGAGATTATTCTGGGGGACGCCTATACTCCCAATGGGGACGGAACCTATTCCCTGGGTGACGGGGATTATTCCATAAGGATACCGGATCTTGACCTGAACCTGAAGTCTGCCCGTTTCAACGTTACAATAAACGACGCGGATTCCGTTATGCCCGTTGCCACCTCTATTTACCAGTATGCTACGGACGAGGGCCACAGTTTTGAATATGCCCTGCCTATTAATGAGCTTTGGTCAAACCAACCCAGGAGCCGTTATTATATTTACCATTTATATGGAAACTGTAAGGGGTTGCGATTTCTCCCAAACCTTCCCCCCTGCCCTTCCGTATCCGTAGACATAAGCCTGAACCCGGTCATTCCCTTGTACTTCTCCGTTCTGCGGATGGCAGGGTTATTTTTCGCGCTGTGCTTTTTGTACCTTTTCCGGCCTTCCTCACAGCTATACCGCATTTCCTACCTTCAGATTCCTACTTCCCTGCGGACGGCAATGCTTGCTTTTCTGTTCCTGGCCCATGTGGCGCTTTTTTGGAAACTGACAGGGTTAGATCCGAGCTGCACATGGGATATCCCGGAGCATTATAAACAGTATCAGGAGCTTGCAGAAGCCTTCCGGGAGGGTTCTGTCTCTTTACCGGAGGAACCTGCGGAGGCCTTCCGGCTGATGGTAAATCCCTATGACCAAGATCTCCGGGAAGATATCCTGATCCGAAACAATGCCACATGTGCCTGGGACACCGCATATTTTAACGGAAAATACTATGTATACTTTGGCGTGGTCCCTGTATTGCTGTTTTATTTCCCTTACCATATTTTCACGGGCGGCGGCCTGCCCAACCATATTGCGGTATTTTTTGCGCTGGCATTATTGCTTTTGGGTATATACGGCACTTTGCATGAGCTGGTAAAAAAGTGGTTTCCCAAGCTTTCTGTGGGCATATGGTTTCTGGCAGGGGAGACATTTCTCCTGGGCAGTAACCTTATTTACATGGCAAAGCGGCCTGATCTGTATACCGTGCCCATCGTCACAGGACTTGCCATGGGTATGCTGGGACTCTGGTGTTTCCTCCGGGCGGATGAAAAAGACCGTATTTCGCTAAAATATCTGGCTGCCGGTTCCTTCTTTACCGCGTTGACGGCAGGTTGCCGACCCCAGCTGCTGCTGTTCGCCGTGTTTCCTGTTGCCCTCTTCGGTAAGTATTTGTTTTCCAGGGACTTCTACAGGAAAAAGGAAGGTTGGCAGGCCATTTTTACTGCCGCGGCGCCTGTGATTACAGTGGCTGCCCTTTTGATGTATTACAATTATATCCGGTTTGGATCTGTCTTTGATTTTGGCGCAAATTACAATTTGACAGCCAACGATATGAGATACCGCGGCTGGGTATGGGGAAGGATCCCCCTGGGGATATTTATCTATTTGTTCCAGTTCATGAGGCTGGTCTCACGTTTCCCTTTTACGGAAGCGTTGTATACCACCACGCAGTACATGGGTGTGACCATCCAGGAGTACACCCCGGGAGGCATATTTGCCACCCATCTTTTCGCATGGTTGGCGCTTCCGGCGCTGTTTTTGCGGAAGAAGTTTTCCGGCGCCCAGAAACTGCCCTGCCTCATGTCCATATGCAGCCTGCTTTCCGCCCTTGTAATCCTTATTGCCGACACAGAAATGTCCGGCCTCCTGTGGCGGTATTTCAACGACTTTTCGCTGTTTATCATGCTGGCTGCACTGCTTTCCGTTTGGATGATCTCGAACACAAAAAAAATGATGGACCCTTCCGCAAGGAAATGGCTCACCACCTTATTATTAGTCTGCCTGGTCACAGAAGTTATGTTCCAGGGCATGTTCTTTTTCGTAGATACCGGAAGCTCTTTGAGGAATACCCGGCCGGATCTGTATTCCAAAGCAATGTACCTGATTGCTTTCTGGCTGTAGCAGGAAGCTCCTTAAAATTGCATTTCCTGCTGAACGTACTGCTCCTCCTCAATCATGCCAATACCCGTAAATACCGCCCACACATAGGGCGCTCCGTAAACGTTAAGAGTCTTGGGGCCAACGATTCTTTTCGGGGCGCCTTCCCCCACCTGATCCCGGAAAAGCTTCTCATATGCCTTTTCAAAAGTGCTTCTGGTAATGGAGCGTTCCCTCCTGTCCGTGAAAAGCTCCCCTCCCTTGATCGAATATATAAACGGCAGGCCTTTTTTCGTCAGGAAACTCTGTCCTTCCTTCTCTACGATCTTATCCCAGAGATTATCTATTGTGAACGATTCGTTATGAAAAACCATAGAGCTCCTTCCACCAGTACCAATTTAAAGTACTCCAAGCTGTACCGTGTGTTTTATCTTTAGTATTGGGAATTTTCCCTAAAAATCCCCTTATTAGCATGGTACATGTAACAAGTAAACTTGTCAACATTTTGCGGATGCGACAGAATTGTGTTGTATCAGCAATATTACTTTAAGGGAAAAGTCTTATGGAAAGAAAGGGACATGCTGCAGTCGTCCCCTTCCGCAGAAAGCATAACGCAGGGGCCTTTTGCCGGGACTTCCGAGAAAATGAATTCTTCGCTTCCGGACTGGAACTCATACAATATGCCGTCCGAATACAGGACTACCCTGCAGCAGTTGCTATATACCGTAACTCTCAGGTTCCCCGAGGGGAGAACTGTTATTTGGTCCGGGGCAATGTATACAAAAGGTTCATCACTCCATTTTGCCTTGTACTCATAAAAAAGGGAGCATGTCTGTTTTAAGGATAGGCTGTGGGTATCTTCCCCTGTAAGGCAGGGAAGCTCTTCCCCGGCTACCGCCATGCTTTTATCCCAAATAAGGAATCCCAGCTTCTCACATAACTTCCACAGGGAAGGGTCCGTATGGACACAATTTGCACCCATCTCTTTCAAAAGCCGGAAATCGCTCAATACCAGCCTTTGCTTTTCCGTCTGGGAGGTGTACATGGGAATGGTATACTCCACTGCTTTCAGCACGAATTCTGCCCTGTTTAAGAGCCATCCCCTGCGGGGATCCCGGACAAATTCCCGCAGGGGAAGCTGTTTCCGAAGCCGGTCTGTTTCTTTTCCCGCAGAATCCTGCAATACTGCCTCTGCCTCATACAAATACGGCTGCTCACAACTCCACAGACGGGGTTGCAGTACGACAGACATTAAAAGTTCTTCTTCATCCGCCTTCTGCATACATAAAAGCACCGTCTTTCCTTCCCTGTCCCGCATGGCAAGTGTCAGTGTGTCCTCCCCTTCCTCATGCTCCCCTTCCAGAAAAGAAAAACGCCATTCCAGCACTGCTTTCCCGTTTTCCAGCCTGCAGGCTGCCTCCACTCCCTCGCCCGGCGCCCTTCGGTCAAACTTCATTGCTGTCTCTCCTTCCCGTCTTCATTTCTTTTATTCTGTTCACAAAATGGTTTTTTATGCTAAAATAACAGATATTAGAAAGGTATGAAAAGATTTATGAAGATTACTTACATTTACCACAGCTGCTTTCTGGTTGAGACCTCCGATTGTTACTACTTATTCGATTATTACAGGGGAAACTTGCCCGAATTGGACACGGAAAAACCAATCTTCACCCTTGTCAGCCACCGTCATGAAGACCATTATAACCCCGAGATATTTACCATCCTTTCCAACCGGGGTATGAAAAAAGTATATGCCGTCCTGCCTAACGACATTCCCGAAAAGCGTTATCCCCATACGGGAGCAGAACTCCTTAAGGTCTATCACAGCCGGGTATATGCGCTGCCCTGTGGCACTCACCTGGAAACCCTGCTCTCCACCGACCGGGGCGTTGCTTTTTTGCTGGAGTGCCGGGAAGGCGTTATCTATCATGGGGGAGATTTAAATGACTGGGGCAGGGAAACAGACACGGAACAGGAGCGGAAGCAGATGAGAGGCAGCTACCGCGCCCAGATAGCGAAATTAAAAGGCCGCGCCATTGACGCCGCCTTTCTGCCCCTGGACCCAAGGCTGGGATCCTCCTATGCCCAGGGCATACTATATTTCCTACAGCAGGTCAATGTGAAAAAAGTATACCCCATGCATTATTGGGATCAACCGCAAGTCATCAACCGTTTCCTGGCCGAATATCCGCAGTACCGGGATCTTTTTTAACATGCCTTCCGTTCCACTAACCAATACCGTCACCATCGGCCAATCAATCCGTAAAAGCCGCCTGCCTTTGTGGTACTTACCAGTGCAGCCGATGAAGCTCCCCTTCTTTTTGCATTTGCCCAAATCCCTGCTGCCTCAGGGCTTCGTACAGCACAATGGCCACAGAATTGGACAGGTTCAGGGAACGGATAGCCGGCAGCATTGGGATCCTGATACAGTTTTCCCCATGCTCCACCAGGATTTCCTCAGGGATCCCCGCGCTTTCTTTTCCGAACATGATAAAGTCATCCGGGCCGTAAGCGACTTCCGTATAAGCCTGTTTTGCCTTTGTGGTCGCCATCCATACTTTCGCATCGGGATGTTTCTCCCGAAACTCCGCATAATTTATGTATCTGGTAACATCCAGGTGTTCCCAATAATCCATTCCCGCACGGCGGATGGATTTTTCATCCAACCGAAACCCCAGCGGCTCGATCAAATGAAGGGACGTACCTGTAGCTACGCAGGTACGCCCAATATTTCCGGTATTACCCGGTATTTCCGGCTGATGTAAAATTATGTGCATCTGTTTGCCTTTCTAATTGACCCTTTTCTCTTCCCGCAGCCTCGTGACAAACCGGCCAAGCCTGCCGATAGCTATCTTCAGGTTCTCCAGGGAATAGGCATACGATATCCTGAGATACCCCTCTCCGCAGTCACCAAAAGCAGTGCCCGGCACTACCGCCACCTTCTCCTCCTCCAAAAGCCTTGTAGCAAATTCATCACTGGTCATGCCAAACTCCTTAATACAGGGGAAGACATAAAATGCACCGTAGGGTTCAAAACATTCCAACTCCATTTCCCGGAATGCATTCATCAAAAACCGTCTCCGCTGGTTGTAGGCAGTGCGCATCTCCGCCACGTCGCCGTCACCGTTTTTCAGCGCTTCCACCGCTGCGTATTGGCTGGTGGTAGGGGCACACATAATGGCAAATTGATGGATCTTGGTCATCTGCTGGATAATCTCTCTGGGGCCGCATGCGTAACCAAGCCTCCATCCGGTCATGGCATAGGCCTTGGAAAATCCGTTAATAAAGATTGTACGCTCTTTCATTCCCGGAAGCTCAATAATGGATACATGCTTTTCTTTATAAGTCAGTTCCCCATAAATTTCATCCGACATCACAAAAAGGTCATGCTTTTCAATCACCTGGGCAATGGCCTCCAGATCCTTCCGTTCCATAATTGCCCCGGTAGGGTTATTAGGGAAAGGGAGAATCAATATTTTTGTCTTATCCGTAATGGACGCTTCCAATTCCTCCGCCGTCAGGCGAAACTCATTCTCCGCTTTTAAATGAATGATAACAGGGGTGGCCCCTGCCAATATGGCACAAGGCTCATAAGACACATAGCTTGGCTGGGGAATCAACACTTCCTCCCCGGGATTGATCATGGCACGGAGCCCTATGTCGATAGCCTCCGATCCCCCTACTGTGATCAGCACCTCTGCCATAGGGTCATATGTAACGCCATGCCTTCTCCTGACATAATTCCCAATCTCCTGGCGGAGTTCCTTCAATCCTGAGTTGGAGGTATAAAAGGTCCTGCCTTTCTCCAAGGAATAAATGCCCTCGTCACGGATATGCCATGGGGTGTCAAAGTCAGGTTCACCCACCCCCAGGGATATGGCATCTTTCATCTCGCTGACAATATCAAAAAATTTTCGGATGCCTGAGGGTTTGATCTCTACTACTTTCTCTGCTAACGGATTTCTCATGGCGTAATCTTCTCCCTTTCATCTTCCTTGATCTGGGAGAGCACTGTCCCGTGATCCTTGTACTTTTTTAAGATAAAATGGGTCGCCGTGCTCAGCACCGTATCCAGGGTGGAGAGCTTATCGGACACGAAGCTGGAAACTTCACGAAGCGTCTTACCCTCCAAAATCACCATCAAGTCATAGCCGCCGGACATCAGGTATACGCTGCGTACCTCAGGGTAGCGGTAAATGCGTTCAGCCACACTGTCAAAACCCTGCCCTCTCTGGGGGGTAACACGCACTTCGATCAATGCGGATACCTTTTCATTGCTGGTCTTCTCCCAGTCGATCAATGTGTGATAACCGCATATCACACCCTCCGCTTCCAAGGCGGCCAGCTCGTTCACCACATCCACTTCCTGTACGCCCAGGATCACCGCAAGCTCCTTTAAATCAATGCGGCTGTTCTTCTCAATAACGGTCAGTAATTCTTCTCTCATTTTTATACCCATGCCTTTCCCGTATGAACCCTTCCCTTGCGGGAACAGGCCCAAATACGTCACTCCTCGTATATCCCGTCCCTCTGGGGGCGGTCCATATACCGGATCTCGTCCTCATTTACCAGAATCCTCTCCTTGCTACCCGTCACTTTCCCCACCGTTACCGCAGGGATCCCCTGGGCCTTAAGGGCGGATACCAGGCCGGGGCCGTCTTCGCTTGTCATCAGCAGACAGCCGCCGGATAACAACTCGTAGGGATTCACGTTACAGCATTCGCACACCTCTACCGTCTCCTGGCGCAAGGGCAGCTTTTTCAGTTCAATGGTCAGTCCGACACCTGCACCTTCTGCAAGCTCCCAAAGGGCCCCGAAAATCCCTCCCTCGGAGACATCATGCATGGCACACACGCCGGACTTCACGGCGACTGCGGCCTCCGGTATCACCGACAAATATCTATCAAACCCTGCCGCCTCTTCCACAAGACAGGCAGGATAACGCTCCGACAACTTTTGCCTGTATCTCCTTGCCAAAAAGGAAGTTCCCTCCAGGCCGATCCATTTACTGATTACCACATCCTGTCCCGGCGCCGCAGCTTTTAGATTCCGGTATGTCTCCGACGGCATTTTCCCGATTCCCGTGACAACACTGTATGGCATGCTCACCATCCCAGTTACCCGGGTCTGTCCCCCGGCTATCTGCATATGCAAGTTCTCGCAGGCTTTGTCCGCTTCCTCCATAACCTTTTTCAGGTCCGCCTCCTCCAGGCTTTCCGGTAGCAGCAGAGTAATCAGGACAGCCACTGGCTCCGCCCCTTTTGCTGCCAGATTGTTGGCACATTTCCGGATCAAATGAGTAATGGATCTCTGCTCCCCGGAAAGTTTCCCACAGGCCGGCCAAATCAGCGGTGCTTCCTGCACGCAGGACGTTGTCACAGTCTCGCCGGGAAACGTGAAAATGGCGCAGTCTTCCCCTATGCCTGCGCCATTGACAACATCTTCCCGTTTTGTATGGATCTGCCTGAGGACAGACCGTTTTAAAACATTCACCGAAATTTTCCCGATTTTCATGCTTATCCCTTAAATATTACTCTATTTTCCTATCCGGTACATCCCATACTGCTTCCCATTCAGCAAATATGGCTGCGCAGACATCCAATCATAAGCTGCCGAAATGAACATCGTTACCAGCAATTGGGGACTCCTTTCGGCTGTTTATTCGTCATCTGAATCTTCATATTGCGGCGGCGCAGTCAATATTCCGGCCACATTTCTCACATGGTCTAAATTTCCTGTTCCGATAGCTGCCATAATCTCTTCATAGGCATGGGGATCACCAGTGGCTACACCGACAATGGCGCTTCTGGGAACCATCTTATAGCTGCTGCTGTTGACCTGCTCACGGCTGACTTCCACACCGTTCTCCGTGACAACCTTCCATAGCCTGGCCTTATAACCGATATGGGCGCTTTCCGCCACCACTACATATCCCACAGGCTGGCCTGCGTCAGCGATCAAATTATCTGACGGCGGGTTGATCACTTCCAGCACTTCGCTTTCATAGGTTACTACATGGCCGGGATCCCGTGTTTCTTTCCCGTATATATTAAAGGTAATCCTCTTATTCTCGGTATATCCTTCAATATAAATAGGGTACTCCAGGTTGTTGACAAACCTGAAATCTTTGCCCGAGCTTTCCGCAATAGCCGCGTCGGCAGAAGGATTTACGTAAGTCACTATCATGGAATGGTTATGCCTCTCCGTAACTTCCAGCTCGGAGAGCAGGACGGCATTGTACAATGTGGTGGATACCTGGCAGATCCCTCCTCCAAGGCTGTCTACCACTCTACCGTTGATATAGGAGCCTGCCATATAATAACCGTTTGCCTCGGAAAATGGCGCAACTGCCTCATAAGTGGAAAACTCTTCCCCGGGATACAGCGTAACCCCATTGATTAAATTGCAGCCGTTCTCCACATTGGCGCTTCTCGAAGAACCGGATGTCTTATAAGAAGTGGAAAACGTTCCAAGCACGTCGGTAACCTGCGCCAATTCCTCCTCGCTGCCCTTAGGTTCCTCCACTGTGACATCCAACGCGATCTGGCATGGTTCATGATCCCATTCCATGGTCAGATAGTCATAGATCAGGTCAATGGATGTCTCCACATCCAGGGAATACCCCGTCTGGCCTTCTATTATTTGAAATTCTCCGTTTTCACGTTTCAACCCTGTATTTACTGCCTTTACGTCATACTTCACGCACTCGTTTGTGAGTATGTCATTAATGGCCTGTAAGTCAAAATCAAGTTTAATAGGGTATATCAGATTTTCATGTTCCAGATCCATTAAGATCTTGTAACGCTCTATCACGTTCCCGTGGGTTCCTACTTCCAGGGCCTCATTTATCAGCTCGGGATTACTCCACCGGATCCCCAGATCGCCTGCCGTCACCACCACCGGATGGTTGCCGCCCGCAAGCAGCGTGATCTCCGCCTCCTTTAAACCCTCTATGTATGTGTTCAAAGCCGCTTCCGCCTGGTCGGCGCTCATGCCCGACAGTTCGATATCCCCGGCAAAGATACCGGGTTTAATGGTACTGCTTTCCGCGGCCTGGACAGTCATACCAAAAGAAAGCGCCATAACTGCAGCCAGTGCCGCAATCCACAATCTCTCAGATATTTTCTTCAAAAATATAGCCATATAATCAACCATGCCTTTCAACAATTTGCACCACAATCAGCAGCCGCTTTTATGGATGCAGGGGTTTCACTGTTCGATTTAGTCCTTCCCCCACATTGAATTAACCTAAAAAATATGTTAAAGTGGGAATGACCATTGCAAGCACCAGTATAATAACAATTACCGCTGACACTCGCTGCTGGGTCTTTTTATTATTGAAACGTAACATTTTTTCTCTCCTTGAATATAATAAAACTCTGAAAGGATATTATATATGAATTTAGCATTTTGTGCAAGTTTAATTGCGTTTATTATCTTTCTCTCCGTCCGCATCAAGCGGCAGAGCAAGCTCCAGCAAAATAACGAAAAAAGCTTCTGGGAAAGGGAGCGGCAGGCAAATTCCGTCCGCAGGAAGTCCTTGGACAACCTGGATTACATCAGCATCCCCCTGGAATCATTTCCCACCCATATTCTGCAGGAAGATGTGGAAGTAATGGACTGCATCGGTATCATAGAACACCTGACTTCCCAAAAGATTGTAAATCTCACCGGCTATTCCAACACTGACCTGAAACTGGAATACGGCACAGCCAATATTACCGTACTGACAGAGTACGACCAGAATTACACCCTTCTTGTCCGCACGCTGCAGAAGTGGGCAGATATTCTGATAGCTGCAGGTTATGTAAATGAAGCTGCCGTCCTCATGGAATTTGCCATAACCACCCGCACCGATATCAGCCGCACCTACTACCAGCTGGCGGATTACTATGTCTCCCGGCGGGAGAGCGACAGGATCCAGTGGTTAAAGGATACGGCAAACGGACTCCACTCTTCCAACCGCAATATCATCATAAACCGTTTGAAAGAAACGTATCCCGATATCTGAGGACGGAAAACAGCCAACCCTTCCTTAACTCCATCCAGAGACATTTTATGCTGTTTGCATTATAAATATAACCGATTTATATATTGTATGTATTCATAAAGTACATGGAACCGGCTTTCTATCCGTTTTTGCATTCCACGGCCGCCTCATGGGTAAGGGGACTGCGCACCGTATAATCAAAGAGCACAAACACTTCCTCCCTGTTCTTTTCCCCAGCCTTTACTCTCTCCGCATCCCACACCGGGTATACAAAAGGCTCTATATGGGTCAGGTTCCTTTGCCGGCCCTCTTTCCATAGCATTTCCCTGATCCGGTCCTTATAGGGCACGGGATCTCTGGCAAAATCCGGCCTGCTTTTCAGGTTCTCCCGCAGATACATGTCATAAATCAGAAGCTCCCTGTAGAGCGGCTCTCTGCCTCCGTCATACCGGCAGGCAAAATCCAGCAGGGCCTGATATCGGTAAACCCTTGCCGGACTATTCACAAAATATCCCCTCTCCCTGTAGAATTCCGCCAAAGCTTCAAACATAGCGAAGGGATCCGTAAATGCGGTTTCCAGCACAGGCAGGGTATGGGTAAACTGGTTGCTGTTATAATACAGCTCCACCATTTCCTCAATGCCCTTGAGCCGCAGCACATCCTCATAGGGCAGCCACCTCGTGTACAGAACCTCATAGGGCGGGGTGTCCATGTAAAAAATGCCGTATTCCTCCGCCTTCTCATGCATCAGGGAACCTTTCAGCACCTTTAGGAACCCCAGCTGCAGCTGTTCCGGCCTCATCCGGTATACCCTGTTAAAAGAATGCCCGAAGCTTGTATAGTCCTCAAAAGGCAGTCCTGCGATCAGATCCAAATGCAAATGGATATTCTTCCCTGCATGTACCGCCGCCACATTGGACTCCAGCCGGCCGAGATCCATACTGCGGCAGATTGCCCGCAATGTATCGGGATTTGTAGTCTGTACGCCGATTTCCAGCTGTGCCAGTCCAGGCCGCAGCTTATTCAGCAGAGCAATCTCGTCTTCCCTAAGGATATCTGCGGCTATCTCAAAGTGGAAATTAGTGACGCCATTGTCATGTTCCTGGATATACTGCCATATTTCCATGGTGTGATCATGCCTGCAGTTAAAAGTACGGTCTACGAATTTCACCTGCTTCACCTGATGATCCAGGAAAAACTGCAGCTCCTTCTTTACTACACTGATATCACGGAAACGGACCGTCTTATCAATGGATGAAAGGCAATAACTGCACCTGTAAGGACAACCCCTGCTTGTCTCATAATATAGGATCCTATTGGCAAAAGGTTTCAGATCCTTATATAAAAAAGGAATCGTACTCAAATCCGTCAACTGCTGGGGCCGGGTGTAACCGCTCCTGAGACAGAGTCCGGGCACATCCTTCAGGTAAAAAGGTTCTTTTCCCTGATATGTATAATATTCCATCAATTTCCGAAAAACAGACTCCCCCTCTCCAACCATGATACCTTTCACATAGGGAAATCTGCCCAAAAGCTTATCCGCATCATAAGAAACTTCCGGACCCCCCAGCCAAATCTGCGTATCCAGCAGAACCTTGGGCAATTCCGCCAGCAATTCCTGTACCATACGCCAGTTCCAGATATAGCAGGAAAAGCCGATGACATCGGGGTTCCGGCGGTAAATATCCGCCAGAATCTCCTGCATCGGCTGATTGATGGTATACTCTGCAAGTTCAATATGCGGCCACAGTTCCTCTCCCGCATAAGCCCGCAGGCTGTATATTGCAGGGTTGGAATGTATGTATTTTGCGTTGATGGCTGCCAGTAAAAATTTCAAATTGTTTTCCTTTCCTGCATGCTCTTCATTCCGCCCACACTTAAAACATATCTATTTATCTCTGTATTCCTTATTTTCCTGCCGGTATGTATTTAATATGGAGACCATCTTTGCCTCCCTCCAGCAAAACGAATCGGCCATCCGGCAAAAATGTGAGAGGGAAAGACTCCGCTTCACGGGTAAGGCCCATATCCGATAACGGCACCCTGTTTTCGAGAATGCCTTGTTCATGGTCATAGGCCCACACACCGCTGTATCGGCTGAACAATAAAATATTTGTATCTGTGCCGCGGGACATCCCATCAAAAATCTCGTCACTTGTAAAATAAAACGGCGAGTCCTCCTTTATGATAGAACCGCTTTCCACATCAAACTCACCAATCCTCACCCTCGCGTCATCATCCTTATAAATCACATATATTAGACCGTCTTTCCCCACCGCGGCCTCATATGTCCATTGGGTTTCAAGTGATTCCAACGTAAACCTATGCTTCAGCGCCCCTTCTCTGTCAACAATGATCCCGTCCCTGCTGAGGACCCATTGAAGGTAATAATTACCCTCCTTATCGACCAAAAACCAGTGTGCCATCTGTTTGATTTCAAAATAGTCGGAAACATCAACCGCTTCCTCTACTTGGTTACTATCATTTAGGCGCCAGATATACCACTCTTCATAATCATTTCCTGCCACAAGTATATGTTTCTTTCCATATATGTCTATGGCAATATGGCAGACCACCATTCCCTCCGGATTATCTATATTGGCCCGCATATGTTCATCAGCGCCTATAGGCATGACATACAAATCCGGTTCTCCGGCCGACCCATAAACGAGATATAAATTTTCCCCATCGGATTGGCATCGGTGAGTGGACAAAGATATGTCAATATCGTCTACTCTGTGATAGCGGATAACCTCTTCTTCGGAATTTACGGGAACTTCCGATGGTTTTGGCGGATCCGGGACGGATTCAGCCATTACACTTTCTTCCGTTTCCGCTGATTCCTTGCTGCTTCCTTCATTGACAACGATATCCGTTGAAAAATCACTATTATCCTGACAGCCGGATAAAACCAGCAGGCCAATGAGCAATAAAAACAATTTCACTTTTGTGGGCATTCTTCCCCCCCCGATTTTAAATGCGTAAAACTTGCTTTCTCATACTTATAAACTTTCCAAAAACCGGCCAAATGCCTTCTGTCCTTCCTCCGTCCTCTTGTAGACTCCGGCATCCTCCAATACTTCCATGAATACCAGTCCGATTTCCTTCTCAATAATGCCGTCGATATTATGGGCATCTATTTTCTCATATTTAGGAGAAAATTCTTTCACCCAATCGGCATGTTTTGCAAGATCCTCGTCCGCCTGCAGATCCGTTCCTGCAAGAATGGCTTCTTTCAGCTTTGCCATTTCTCCTTTCAGCCGGGCAGGAAGCACTGCCAGGCCCATAACCTCGATAAGGCCGATATTCTCTTTCTTGATATGATGCAGTTTTGCATGAGGGTGGTATACGCCCAGGGGATGCTCTTTAGTAGTTATGTTGTTCCTGAGTACCAGATCCAGCTCGAAGTTCTCTCCCCGTTTTCTTGCAATGGGAGTGATTGTATTATGAGGCTCACCCTCCGTCTCTGCATAGATAAATGCCGACTCGTCCGTATAACCCCTCCACTTTTCCAGAATCACATCCGCCAGGGCAATGATACGGTCTGTATCCTTACCGCTTAAACGGATCACCGACATGGGCCAGTTCACCACTCCTGCTGCCACATCCTCAAATCCTTTTACGGTAAAAGTCCTTTCCACAGGAGCCTTTGCCATGGCAAATTCGTAATGTCCCCCCTGGAAATGGTCATGGCTTAAAATAGAACCCCCTACAATCGGCAAATCTGCATTGGATCCCACAAAGTAATGAGGAAACTGCTTTACAAAATCAAATAGCTTGCAAAATGTGGCATGCTCAATCTTCATGGGTGTATGTAAAGAATTGAATACAATACAATGTTCATTATAGTATACATAAGGCGAATACTGGAATCCCCACTGGCTGCCGTTAATGGTAACGGGAATAATCCGGTGGTTCTGTCTGGCAGGATGGTTGGCACGACCCGCATATCCCTCATTTTCCCTGCAGAGCAGGCACTTCGGATACCCGGACTGTTTTGCGTTCTTTGCCGCCGCTATAGCTTTGGGATCCTTTTCCGGCTTGGAAAGGTTAATGGTTATATCCAAATCCCCGTATTTGGTGGGTGACACCCATTTCCTATCTTTGCAGATGCGGTATCTGCGGATATAGTCGGAGTCCTGGCTAAGCTTATAGTAATAATCCGTTGCAGCTTCCGGGGAAACATTGTCATACAGTTCCCGGAATTCACGAATCACTTCACTGGGACGTGGCATCAGCATACTCATGATCTTTGTGTCAAATAAATCCCGGTACACGATACTGTCCTCGATCATTCCCTGGGCCACCGCATAATCACACATGCTGCAAAGCACACCCTCCAGCTCCTCCACCGCCATGGAAACCTCTTCGGGAGTCTCCTCCAGTTCCTCCAAGCCAAACAGCTCTAAAAGCCTGTTGGTGGTATAGGTCACATCCTCCTCAGGCACCAGTCCTGTCCGGACGCCATAGGCAACTAATTTTCTGATATTTGTCTGAATCATATCTGCATCTTCTCCTCTCTCCGTTTTTATTTCCTATTTTCCGCTAAATTTAACTGTTAAAGCTATAAGTTGTTTTCTGTTGATGCGGATTGCTCTCAAATGAAAAAAGGGGGCGGAATTTTAAAGGGTTCTGGGGCCGTCCCCAATCTCCACCACGTAGAAGTCGGCGGCGTATCCGATCTTCTCTTGATATGCCTTCCCCACCTTCTCAATGAAAGCATCTATGGCCCCATCCTTCACAATGCTGACGGTGCAGCCGCCAAAGCCTGCCCCTGTCATGCGGGAACCGATAACGCCGTCAATCTTCCACGCTTCCTCCACCAGGGTATCCAGCTCGGTTCCGGTGACTTCATAGTCATCCCGGAGAGATACATGGGAGGCATTCATCAACTGCCCAAACTGTTCCACATCATTCGCCTTTAATGCTTCCACGGCACGGATGGTGCGGCGGTTCTCATATACGGCATGCTTTGCCCTCCTGACACGCACTTCATCCTTTATAGCCGATTTATGCTTCTCGAAGGTATCTTCATCCAAATCCCCCAGAGATTGGATGTCTATCACCTGCTTTAACTCTGCCAGAGCCGTCTCACACTGGCTGCGGCGTTCATTGTACTTGGAATCTCCCAGTCCGCGCTTTTTGTTACTGCAGGCAATGACAATCTTCGCGCCCTTTAGGGCAATAGGCGCATATTCATAGGAAAGGTCTGCCGTATCCAGGAAAATCGCATGATCTTCCCTGCCCATAGCGATGGCAAACTGATCCATAATACCGCAGTTTACCTTATTAAAATTGTTCTCTGAATATTGTCCGATCAGCGCCAGATCCTGATTGGACACCTCAAATCCAAAGAAATCCCTCAGAATATGCCCTGTCAGGACTTCAACGGAAGCCGAAGAAGACAGGCCTGAACCGTTGGGAATATTTCCGTTCAACAACAGATCCATACCACAGGGAACTTCCATGCCCTTCTCCCCAAATGCCCATATCACCCCCTTTGGGTAATTTGTCCATCCCGCTTTTTCCGAAGGGACAAGCTCCTCCAGGGAAGACTCTATTACACCCAGCCGCTCAAAATTCATGGAAAAAAACCGTAGCTTATTGTCTGCCCTCTTCCTTGCTACACCATATGTACCGATGGTCAGGGCACAGGGAAACACATGGCCTCCGTTGTAGTCGGTATGTTCACCGATCAGGTTCACACGCCCCGGCGCAAAATACGCTTTGGCTCCCTCCGCATCCCCAAACACTTCCGCGAACTTCTTCAAAATAATCTCCTTCATACCTTCTCCAATCCGTATCCTGCGATACTTTGCATTCTTATGATTCTATTATACAAAAAAACAAATGGATTACCACATCCATTTGTTTTTTGAACCTGTCAAAATGTTATTTTACGTTTCCAAGATCGGATGTCCGAATAGAGCGGACGTTGCAATAATTACAAAATTCTCTGCCGAAGTAATGTGTGAAATAGGGTATAAAGGGTAGATTTTACATGGAATTGAAGGCACACAAAAATATAAAATACAATAGATTAAAATTATTATTAGCCTATTACGGAGAAGACTGGGAGGAATTGGGGAAACGCTGAAGCGTTTCCCTAATTTTTCACCTGATGCCTGCACCATCCCTTAGCTCCAAGTACCCCTGTCAGTGCAACCGTGGCCAAAGCCAGTGTAACAACGATCTGTTTCCCTGAGGGCGGAGCCTGCAGATACATCCCAGCGAAGGAAAAGGGCATACTGTATCCAAAATATTTCAACCACCTGACCAACCCAGAGTAAGGCAGATTATCCAGAACTACCCTGATCACGGCGATGGGACCCAGGAAAGCCGCCAGCGACCACAGCAAAGACCCAAAGCTGGACTTACATCCCGACGATATGGCCTGTATCTGCAAAACCAACGCCAGTATGGAAAACCATCCTCCCAAATGCAATATCAGAAGCGCTTTCCAAATCGGGTCACTGTCCTGCCCCATAAAATATGGAAAGTAGGTCAACCCGCAGCTTACGGACAGTCCATCCGGGCCATAAAGCAAATAGCACTGTACAAAAGTAATCCCGGACATAAACCAATAATAGGCGGAAGCAAAGAGAAAGCTTGCCCCCGTACGCGTCCACCAGGCTCGAAAACGCCCTTTGGCCGTAGGCAGGATGATATCCGCCGTCCGAAAAGCATAGTCCTCAGAAAAGGTCGGACTAACCCCAATAATCACCACAATAGATACCATTACAAACGCTATTAGGTAACAGTCCCAATAACTCCAGTAACCTCCTGCATAGCCAAAAGTATAACTTCCGTCCAGGTAACGGCTTCCTGACAGGTCCTCCGGCAGTATAAATGAAACCGTGCCGTCTTCCTTTTCTATTTTCTCGGCAAATTTCCGGGCCACAAAAGTATTACAGTAATTATCATAGCCTTCCTGCCCTGCAGACTGTACCAGATCTTCATATCTATTACTATAGCCGTAATTATTCACCGGTTCCCCATACTTCTCCCAGATTTCCCGTATGGTTTCTTCCGTCAGCGGACCGGCAAATTCCTTTGTTATCCTCCTGTTATAATTATTGCATTCCCAACCCCGATATATCTCCCCGTCGTGAATCGCCATATCCTGCCAGAGAGAGGTCAATTCATAATAAAGGGAAAACGCGGTTGCCACAAGGACTGCAAGCCACAGAATCTTACGGCAAAGTATTCGGTATATTTCTTGTTTCATCATGATTTTCCCACCTCCCTGAAATAATACAGGTATACATCCTCCAGGTCAGGATCCGCAGGCACGGCTTCCGGAAGAGGACATACATTTGACACAATCCGCAGCTTTACCCCTTGTTCCGTATTACGAAGATTGCTGACAGAAAACTTTGCCTGGTAGCTTTCCGCCTCCTCCGGCCTGACACAGCATTCCCAGACTTTTCCTCTGACCTGTTCGAGCATCTGCCCGATATCGCCTGCAGACAACAGCCTGCCGTCCTTCATCAATAGTATTTTATCCGCGATGTACTCTACATCTGACACAATATGGGTGGATAATATGATGATCCGTTCCTTGGAAAGGGCGCTGATAATGTTGCGGAACCTTATCCTCTCTTTTGGATCCAGGCCCGCCGTAGGTTCGTCCAAAATCAGAATCTCAGAATCCCCCAGCAACGCCTGTGCAATTCCCAGCCTGCGGACCATTCCCCCCGAAAAGGTTTTGATCTTTTTATCCTTTACCTGTTCCAAATCCACCAACTGCAACAATTCCTCCACCTTTTCACTGGCCTCTTCCCTGGGAATGGCTTTCAAGGCCGCAAGGTATAGGAGAAACTTCCTGGCCGTAAACTCCGGGTAATAGCCGAAGTTTTGCGGCAGATATCCCAGCAGCCTGCGATACCGGGCCCCCATTTTCCTGATTTCCATTCCTTCACAAGTGATCCTTCCTTCCGTGGCTTCCAAAATACCGCATATCATGCGCAGAAGGGTAGTCTTTCCGGCCCCGTTTGCCCCCAGCAGGCCGTACACCCCATAGGACAGGGAACAGTCAATCCCATCCACTGCCCTCTTACTGCCATATACCTTAGAAACCTTTTCAAGCTTTAATTCCAGCATACCATTTCACCTCTTATCATTCTGCTATAGCAGATCCTGATTTGCCCCGCAAAAATCAATGTCCCTAACAACAACACTCCAAACCATACCCACAAGTAGGCGGCTGTATATACCTTTGGTAAAAAGGAGGGCGCCGCAGCAACCAACGCCGTCAGCACTGCCAGAGCCGCCAGGATATACTTCCCCTTACCGCCCCGGATGGCGCTTGCTCCCAGCAGGCAGCAGGCATTGGACAGTATAAAAGGGACAAGCAGGTACACCGCAACCCTTCCGAAAAAGGTATCCGTGCGCAATGCAATGCCACCGCTGAATACGGTAAGGACAAAGATATCCACACCGGTGACCAGGATCATCCGTATTGTCCACATTTGGGTCAAATTAATATAACAGCTTTGCTCCAGTTCCGCCATTCCGCTGGAAAAATGCCTGCCCAACAGGCCGTTGGACAATACGCCCAGCCATGCCGCGGCAACGGAACTCCACCACAGGTAATCCGTCAATTCCCCTCCCTTGGACGGAAGCCGGAATAAGAACAGCATCAGGCCCAAAAGCATTCCCCCCTGAAGTATCCAAAATACCGGGGAGAGATATTGCAGCTGGATCAGCAGCAATTCACTGAAGGGCGGAGCACTGTAAATATCCTTTGAATCAATGCTGCTAAGGATATGCAAAAGAGATTCTTGTTTTTTATGAGGATCCGGCCTTAACTGGGATGCCGCTTTCCAGATATCACCCTCTTCCGGCAGAGTTTCCTCACATATTTCTTCGTACGTCATTTGTCCCAAAGTCTTATTCCTGCTGATCTTTTGTTTTTCCAATTTGTTTTCCTGCACTTCTTTATTTTGTTCCATTTGCACCCCGTTCCCGGACAAGGCTTCCCTGCCCTATTTAACAACAATGCCTTTCCACACTGGCCCCCATGGTAAAACACTTCAGAGGTTCTAATTCGCAAAGAAATCTTCTCTTTTGATTGACCCTCTCAATTTTTCCGTTCCCTGCTTTATACGGGATTTCACCGTTGAAACAGTGACTCCTGTATGCTTCGCGATCTCCCGGTATTTCATGTCGTACAGATAATGGAGGATCAGTGATTCTCTCTGCATTTGCGGGAGGCGGGACAACATTTCCATCAAGCGGTCATGTACATCCTTTTCCATAAATTCTGATTCGGGAGACTTTTCCGATCTCCCCAAATATGCTTCCGGGGATTGGCAGACTGCCCACATAGAATCCCTTTCCGACGAATTATCTCGGTCTAATTTCCGGTCATAGCTCACCTCCCTCTCCCCGCGCCTGGCTTTTTCCACCAAATAGTCCCTGCACAGGTTCATGGCAATGGTCAGCAGATACCCCTTCAGATTGCGGTAATGATAGCCTTCCACATACCGAATAAACCGCAGAAAAGTTTCCTGTGCCAGGTCATAGGCGTCCTCTCTGCTGCCCGACTGAAAGACGCAGAAACGGAAGATATCATCGTAATATTTTTCGACAATATCCTTCAGATACCGTTTATCTCCCTTCTGAATGGCATTGATCCATTGACGCTCGTCCATGACAGTTCCTTTCAAGTAAACAGTCCCGCCATAATTTTACCTGTTATGGCCGACATGGCAGCTTTGCATATTTTTGCAAAACAGCCATTATCTTTTATACTAATCCCCATTCCGGAGCGTTTACGCGACGGGGCGACGCAAATATCAAATTTGCGTCTGCCATCAAACAAATTTGTGACGCTCCGGCACAAATCTGTGTGTGAAAATCAGCACATCAGAGTGATTTTTCACACTAATCCTCCATGTCAGAGCAGTTTACTGCGATGACACGCGATGAGAAATTCGCGCAGGCGATTTCTCATCTGCAATCAGGGCATATTTGAGGCTCTGACTCAAATTGCCGATTGAAAAATAAAGTCGTCAGACTTATTTTTCAATCTATTACTTCTTACAATATATATAACCTGCTATATGGGGAAAAGGTTTTAAAAACAAAAATATTTTTGTCATAAAGTCCTTGAAATATTTCACACTCAATGATATTAAGACAATACAAAGGGAAAGCACCCACTCCAAAGTGGATGCTCCGAATTTGAGTTAAAGAATATCCTTGCGGACACCGCCTATCCTGTTTTTATTAATGCGGCTTCAGAAGCTCCGCCACCAGGCTCTCCACCGCTTGCAGCTGCTCCCTGGAATTTTCCCGGTGGCTCTGCTTACGGTACTGGGAGGGGGACATACCTTTCATGGCATGGAATGCCTTAGTAAACACCAGTGCGTCACTGTAGCCGCAGGAAAGGGCAATGCTCTCAATGGGATAGGAAGTGGAATCCAAAAGCTCCCTCGCTTTTGTAATACGGAAAGTAGTCAAAAACTGCTGTGGGGACATCCCCAGATAGCTTTGGAAGAGTGTATACAGATAACTCCTGTTGATGCACACATAGTCGGCCACGTCCGTCACTTTAATGGGATTGCAGTAATTACTCTGAATAAACGACACCGCTTTCTTCACATACTGGTTCCCTTTATCTCCCTCGTCCTTCGCCACCACCCCGACGCCTTCTGCCAAAACGGACAAAAAGACCCCCAGCTGGCCGTTTCTCCTCAGGTCATCCGCCACGCCGAAGGTATTATGTTCCATCATGTCCCGCACAATAGCGTACAACTCCTGATCCCTGGGACAGGAGAAAACAGGATGCCTGGCGGAAAGTCCCATTGCTGTCAGATACTCCTCCGCACGGCTCCCCCCAAACCCCACCCACAGGTAGCTCCAGGGTTCCTCCCCGTCGGCCTGATAAAAAGCCAGCTCATTGGGTTGGATAAGAAAACCATATCCCGCCTCCAGCCGGTATTCCTTGTCGTGAAAGCGGAAAATTCCCCTGCCGCTCAGCACATAGTGGATCAGATAATGGGGTTTGGACGCAGGGCCAAAGCTGTGGAGGCTCTCTGTCTGTGAACAGCCACAGCAGTTTACATATAGGCTGCCAATTTTATCATTTTCAAAATCCAGCTTGAAAGCCTTCTCCACAGCAATGTCCCCTCTCCAACATTTATTAGGCCATCAAAATGTTAATTTCAGGCAATGCAAATATCATTTTCAGGCTGCCGTCATAAGATAAACTCTTTCCTGTCCATATCCGCCTGTACCTTTGCAAGGTCTTCACGGATTGACAGCTTCTGGGGACAGGCCTGCTCACACTTTCCGCACTTCACACAATTCTTTGCCTGTGCGGATTCTCCCAAGTCTTTCTCCCATCTGTTTTTCACCATACCATAATTCTGGTACATATGATAAGTGTTCCAAACCCGGAAATTGCCGGGGATGTTCACGCCCGCAGGACAGGGCATACAGTAATTGCAGCCTGTACAGCCGTTCTGCACACGGCTGTTGATCAGCTTCACAATCTCATCTATTTCCGTCTGTTCCTTTTCGGACAAGGGCCGGAAATCCTGGAAGGTCTTCAGGTTATCCTCCACCTGCGCCATAGTAGTCATACCACTTAAAATCACCTTAACGTTCGGTAAGCTCCCCACCCAGCGCAATGCAAAGGATGCTACGGACGCCTCCGGGTCAAGGCTGCCAAACCTGCCGGTTATATCCTCCGCGAAGGCAGCCAGAGATCCGCCCTTCACAGGTTCCATGACCACCATGGGAACACCTTTTTCCTCCGCCAGTTTATAACCCTTCAGGCCCGCCTGCTCATTGGCGTCCATATAATTTAACTGGATCTGGCAGAAATCCCAATCCCTGTAGTTTAGTATCCTCTCAAAAGTCTCATAATCGTCATGGAAGGAGAATCCCAAATATCGGATCTTACCCTCCTCCTTCAGCTGTTCCAGGCGTTGGATACATCCTATTTCCAGCACCCGGTTAAAACGGTCTTTATTGAGGGCGTGCATAAGGTAGAAATCTATGTAGTCCGTCTGCAGCCGTTCAAGCTGTTCCTCAAAAATGGCATCCACATCTTCTATTTTCTCCACTTTCCATACCGGCAGCTTGGTGGCCAGAAAGAAACTGCCCCTGTCGTACTTTTTCAGCACTTTTCCCACAAAAGGCTCGCTGGCGCCTCCATGATAGGGATACGCCGTATCAATGTAGTTTACGCCGGCAGCGATGGCTTTGTCCATCATCTTCTCCGCTTCCGGCTCGTCAATTCCACCCTCTGTTGTCACGGGAAAGCGCATGCAGCCAAACCCCAACAACGAAGTCTCAATTCCCAGTTTTTCCAGTTTTCTTTTTTCCATGTTTTCCTCCGTTTTCCATGTGTTGTCCTCTGCTCTCTCTCTAACACCCATATTACTGCTTTTACCACAACCGATACCCGTCCCCGTCAAACTGTACACCGAATTCCAGGCTGAATTCATTGATCCTCCCCAGAATACGGGTCTTCTCGTCGCCCTCTGCAGGGGTGGGTTGGAAATTATTGCGCTCCGGCACGGAGCTGACGGAACAGGGAATTACACGAATCTCCTGATCCTCCTGTTTTTCCCCGTCTATAAAAGTAAACGTCTGCTGAAATATCATGGAATCCTTGTCCGGTGGATTACGATTGGCGCCAAAACAGAAATTTCCCAGACTGTAAATGATATATTTTCCCTTATATTCGTCGATTCCCTGGAGCACATGGGGATGGTGCCCTATCACAAGATCCGCTCCCCAATCAATACACTTTTCTCCCAGGATCTTCTGGTAATCCTCCGGGCAGTATTCCCTCTCCACTCCCCAGTGGCAGCTCACCAGGATCAGGTCTGCGCCCTGCTCCTGCAGTTCGGCGATCCCTTTCTGTATGGTATCCTCCACCAGATATCCTTGGGACACTTCATTGACGGAAATCATACCGATATGGATACCCTTCACCTCATAAATACCCACCGTCTTCTCATAGGCATAAACAATGCCCGCTTCTTCCACTGCCTGGACCGTATCATTCCTGCCCTGCTCCAGGTAATCCATCATATGGTTATTACCCAAGCTCACCGCTTCCACACTGCCTGCAGTGAGTATATCCGCATACCGGGGGTCTCCTTTGATACTGTAGACCTGGCCTTCCCTGGCCTCCTCCGCAAGCGTCAGCGGCCCCTCCAGGTTAACCAGCGTCATATCGTCCGAACTGAAAATGTCATAAACATTGGCAAAGAAATAACTCTCATCCTCCGCCTCGTCATAGGCCTGGCGAAAGGAATACCAGTAGTCCTGTTGGTGATGGGTGCCTAAAGTCACATCACCGGCAGCGGAAATGGTAATTGTCACAATGTGGGATCCCTCTTCCTCCGAAGCGGTACTTTCCTCCATTGAAGGTTCTTCGGCCGACGCAGATACCGGTAAAGACGAAGGTTCCGTGACATCGCTGATGTCTTTCAACGGCTGAGGCTGGAGTACAGCCACAGACGTTTCCTCCTGTGTACCGCCGGCGCAGCCTGCCGCCAGACAGGCTCCCACAGCCGACAATACAACTGCCAGAACTTTTCCACTGTTTAAATTCATTTTAATAACGATGCCTTTCCACTGCCTGCAGATTCCCAACGGCATAAGGCAGATGCTTTAAACTTATGCAGCCGCAGGCACAAAATTTATGTGAACTTCAGCGTTTCTTTAAAAAACGAAGCTCAAATTTCTGATAAATATAGACCACCAGGATAGCTTCCACAATAATGCCTACTGTGCACAAAGTGCTGACAATCCCTGTGGTAAGGGTCATGGCCACAATAGTAAGTTCTGCCACCAGGCCAAATCCTAAGATCAATACACCACAGAATTGATTGTACTTCTTAACGTCCACCACATCAATGGGGCGCTTGTTAAACACCTTATTGCGCTCCGGTGAACTGAAGGTCTTAACCGCCACATAGAGGCACATTATCCCGACAAATATAAATAGAATACCATCCATTTCACATCACCTCTTCGATTATATCCTGCCTTTCAGGTCAAACTCTTTTATGTATCCGGCAAGTTTATCTGACGCTCCCGCAACCTGTTTTACCATTCCCGTACAGCTGTCAACCATTTCGTTGAGCCCGTCTACATTATCCGATGTGGCAGATGCATACTGCGCATTTTCCTGGGCAAAATCCACCATGGAATTGATACTGTCCCCAATGACGGTCTTATGGTTATCTAAATCCGTCATTTCGGAATGAATGTCTTTGATAATGTTTCCTACTTTTAAAATCTCAGCATTGAGAGATTTGAAAATCTGCCCTGTTTCCTCCACCTTTCTGTTCTGTTCCGTAAAGGCGCTGGACACTTTCTCCGTGATATCAACGCTGATGCCGGAATTGGCGATCAGGTCGTTTACAATGCTGTTGATCTGCTCCGTTGACTCCTTGGACTGATCGGCTAACAGACGTATCTCCTCCGCCACTACGGCAAATCCTTTTCCGTGCTCTCCGGCCCTTGCGGCTTCAATGCTGGCATTCAGTGCGAGAAGATTGGTCTGGCTTGAGATCCCTGCGATAATTTCCGTGGCAGTGCGGATCTGCTGTGCCGACTTATTGGTCCTGTTGGTCTGGTTCCTGACTTCCTCTATGGCCGAACTGCTTTCCCTGCTTATCTCCACCAGTTCATTCATGATGCGCGCCGCGTCATTCTGGCTGCGCTCCAGGATATCCGCGCTTGCAGACAGGTTGCAGATGCCGCTGTTTACATTTTCCACCGCCAGGCCGATGGCGTCGATCTTCCCCTTCATATCCTGCGTATAGTCTTCCTGTGATACGGTATTCTTGATAATGGTCCCCATCTTGGAAGAGGTATCCTGCATGGAAGACTCCATCTCGTTAAAAACCTGCTGGAACCCGGTTGACACTTCTTCCAGTTCACCAATCGTATCCTTTATCCCTTTTGTGACGGATGCCAGGCCATTGACCATGGAGCTGGCCGTCCTTATCATTTCCCCGACGTCGTCATTACGGGAGGCAAGCTTGTCGATTCTGCGCTTCAGTTTGCTGTTGCCGGCGCCTGCTGCCAGGCTGCTGTCAAATACCGAAAGGATAGGACTTAAGATGGACCACAGAACGCCCACGATCAGCGACATAACCGCCAGAATAACCACCACCGTCAGTATCATGGCAACCACAACGCCGATAATATCTGCTGACAACAACATTAGTATAATAAACTGTGTTACAAAAAATGATGCAAAAACAGTCAGTAAAGCAACAATGAGTTTTCCGTTTATTTTCTTTTTGCCGCCCATATCATTATACCCTCCTGTAAACAAAAAAGACTTTTTACCCTCAATATGGTCATTATATCATTTTCCCGTTTCACCGTAAATCTTTTCCTTCAAATATTTGATATTGGCTTCAAAATCCACTTCCAATACCGCCATCTTACGGATCGTGGCATTCTTGTAGGTATTTGGCTGAGGGATGCTGTCCGAAACAATGTCATAGGTCAGGAGCCTGCCCGCCATAAGGCTCAGGCGGAAACACTCGGTCTGGGTCAGGTTGGTAGTAAGGTTGGGCATCAACCCGTCAATCAATGCCTGATAGTTGGTACCGATTGCCTTGGGAAGCTTTTTGATCACCGCGGTGAGCACTTTGCGCTGTCTCTCCGTGCGGCCGAAATCCGTGCCAATGTAGCGGTTCCGGCAATATGCAAGGGCCTGTGGCCCATTCAGGTGTACCAGGCCGGGTTTCGTTGTATCCATATTGTCCGTTCCCTGGGGCCGGCCTGTGAGCATATTATACTCCACCAGATATCCGTTCACATACTCCAGTTCCTCGGTGGTAAGTTCCAGGTCCACTCCGTCCACGGCATCCACCAGGTTGGCAAAGGCTTCAAAATTCACCAGCATATACCGGTTCACGGGAATATCCAGATTCTGTTCCACCGTTTCCATCAAAAGCTCCGCACCCCCAAAGGAATATGCGGCGTTTAAACGGTTGCCGTCATGCCCAGGTATCTCCACATACATGTCTCTTAACAGGGATGTCATATAAACCGTCTTGGTTTTGCTGCTGACAGACAGCAGGATCATAGCGTCGGACCGTCCGTCTTCACCGTTTTGCCGGGAATCGTTTCCAATCAGCAGAATATTGACCACCCCATCCTCCTCCATGGGAAGGTCCGCCACCGACGCAATTTCTTCATAGTTCATTTTGCCGTATACTTTACCTACCAAAAAGTGAAGTCCGAAGCCTGCCAACGCCACCAAAAGCACTGCCGTGACCAAAAGCTTTTTAAGCGCCGATCCTTTCTTTCTCCCAGGCTGCCCCTTTGTCTGCCTGGAGGGTTCTCTTTGTGCGCTTCTCCTATCCTGTTTTCGGGAGGCTTTTGCCGGTTCTTCATAATAATCCTCCCTGTCACGGTAATACCCCGATTGCTCCGAACGGCGGCCGGAAGCAGGCCTGCGACTCTGGGGCGGTGTGCTGCCCGGGGCAGTATTACGGCTCTGTGACGGCTGGCGGCCGGAAGCAGGCCTGCGGCCCGATGCCTGCCGATTTCCCGAAGTCCCTCCCTGCCTTCGCCTTTGCCCGGTATTTGCCGCTCTTTCGGGACTGTCCCAATCCTCTATATAATCATCTTCATAATAATCTTCTTCATAATCGATTTCTCTCACTTGCTTTTTTGTCGGTACCTTTTTCCTGCCGGATGTGTTTCCTATGATGTCCAACTCCTTATCTGTCTCTTCTTCCCCCATGGTATACAACTGAGGTTCCGGCTGCCGCTGTACGCCCTCCGCCTCTATTTCCCGGAGTTCCTGCTGCAGAAATGCCTCCAACCCCTGCTGGATCTGTCTCATTTCGTTTTCCGTTTCCCTGCTCATACATTATGCCCTTTCCTAAGAACGGTATCAAGATTGTGAAATGGCTACCTGCACGGTAAATCTGCAGACAGCCACTCGCATCTCAGGTTGTGCCGACCCGGCCCATGCTTCCATAAAAACACTGTTTTACCTGCCAGACGCCTTATTCTTAACAACATACCACACTTTCTATAGTATGTCACGAAAGGAAACATTAAATTTTCTTAAAATTATCTTTGGCGCTAATCCAGTTTCAAGATCATTTCCAAGATCCTCCGGGCGCATACTTCCATCTCTCCCCTGCTCAAAACACCCTTCTCCATTGCTTCCAACAGCCTTTCCGGATATCCGCATCCCATCTTGGCGTCATTGCCGGCTTTCGTCTCTTTATAATGTTCGCCTGCAGTCCACCAATCGGTCGTCACCATTCCCCTGAAACCCCACTCGCCGCGCAGAATATCTTCCAACAGCTCCCTGTTCTCCGATGCCCGGCGTCCGTTGATAATATTGTAAGAGGACATAATGCACCAGGGGTCAGCCTCCTTGACAACAATCTCAAAAGCTCTCAAATAAATTTCCCGGATGGCCCTCTCCGATGCCCTGGAGTCGCTGTTCTTACGGTTTGTTTCCTTATTGTTCAGGGCAAAGTGCTTTACGGAAGCGCCTACACGGTTGCTCTGGATCCCCCTGACCATGGCTGCCGCCAGCTTACCCGTAAGCAGTGGATCCTCGGAGTAATACTCAAAGTTCCTGCCGCATAAGGGACTCCTGTGGATGTTAATAGCGGGAGTAAGCCACATGGCAATATTATTCTCCTTGACCTCCGCTCCTCCTGCTGCCCCCACCTGCTCTGCCAGTTCCGGGTTCCATGTGCATGCCAGCAGAGTGGCACAGGGCCACGCCGTAGTGCAGACGCCCCTGTTTGGCAGGATCCGCAGACCGGCAGGGCCGTCCGCTGTCATCACATTGGGAACGCCATATTCCGGCAGGTTACCGTAGCCGAACACGTCCGCCACTCCGGTATTCGGCTGCCCGCCCAATAAATCCGCCAGCTGTCCGTCGGAAAGCTGTGCCATGAACTCCTCCAGAGACACGCTTCCCCCTGCAACCTCATCAAAAGTGTGTACTTTCTTTTCTTCTCCCCACAGTTTGTATCTGTCATGGGCCTTTATGGCCGGGGCAAACCCGGCTGCCTTTTCCGCCGGAGGTTCCAGGGCATTTGCATCCGTGTCATGGGGTTCTCCCTGGGGAAGTTCTTCATAACTGCCGTCCTCACGCATTCTCATTTTCAGGGATGTGGGGGACAGTTTACCGGAGAGCTGCCGGGTAACCAAGTCCTCAGGAATCTCCAGGGTAAACTCCGTTTCCACCGTATCCCTTACTGAAGTGCCCACATAAAAACGGTAAGTCCCCTGCTCCAGTACATATGCTGACCCGGCAATCTTCCCCAAGTCATCATAAGAAGCCATGTCGTTTACCCGGAAACGGACCAATATTACCTGGGTCTCCCCGGGATTCAAAAGCCGACTCTTCCGGAAAGCGGCCAATTCCCTTGCAGGCTTGCCAAGCTTCCCCTGAGGGGCGCTGAAATATACCTGTACTACCTCTTTTCCCGGGACATTACCGGTATTGCATACGGGAACCGTGACTTCTATGTAATCTTCTTTGTAACCCTCTTTGTAATCCTCTTTTTGCTCCGCCAGAGGCGATCCCAGGGAAAAACTTGTATAGGACAATCCATAGCCAAAAGGATAGTTCACCTTATCGGCAGCTTTCGGTATGGTCTCAAAATAGCGGTAACCCACATAGATGTCCTCAGTATAATCTACATAATCCTCTGACTCATGAAAATTCCCGCTGGAAGGGTAATCCTCAAGCTTGCCTGCAAAAGTATCCGCCAGCTTGCCGCTGGGGTTCCCTTCCCCTACCAGAAGCTCTGCGGCCGCCAGTCCGCCCTCCATACCTCCCTGCCATGCCATCAGCACGGACTGTATCTCCGGGTCACGGGCAAACCAGGAGGAATCTACCATACCGCCCACATTCATAACGACAATTACCTTCGGAAAAGCTTTCTTTACTGTGCACACCATGGCTTCTTCCCCTCGGCTCAGATAAAAATCGCCTTTCTCGAAAACTCTTTCCGCTTTTTCATAAAGATTCCGGTCCTCCACATTGACAAGCTTCTGTCCTAGGGACTGTACGCTTCTGTCCCAGCCTTCCCCGGAAAACCTGCTGATAGCAATGATTGCCGTATCCGTGAAGGCTCTCGCTTTTCCCAACAGCCCCGCCGGGACTTCCGGCTCCACCGTGAGTCCCGGGACGCTCCCTGCCTCATATTGCTTTTCCACATTTTTCTTATAAAAATCGGATAATTCCTCAAAAACTGCCACCTGATCCGATTTTTTCTTCAAGCCTTCATACAGATTCCGCGTATAGGAAACCGTTACGTCACCGCTTCCCCCTCCGCCCTTTACATAATCAAAACTTGCTTTTCCAAACAGCGCTACTTTACTGCCTCTTGCCAGAGGAAGCAGGCCGTCCTCATTTTTTAACAGTACCATCCCTTCCTTTGCCGCTTCCTTGGAAAGCCGGATATGCTCTTCGCATTCCGTGACCCTTCTTCCGTCTTTCCCCATAGGGAGCATAGGCTGATACAGCGCCCTGGCCCATTTCTGCATGTTGAAACCCTCCTGTAACAAATATTTGGTCAATAGCCTTATTATACCACAAGCTCCCATGTCGCAACAGCCGTTAGTTTCCGTCCGATTCTGCAATGTATACCCACAGCTGCCCGGGTTTGTTACGCATATCCTCTTCTATTTGATTTTTTATAATAAAAAGCATATAATTGTATTTCAAGTGTTTGCGCACAGAGGTACAGCCGGTTGTTTGGGTTTCCGGTATCTTATACTGATAAGGGAGTGGTCTTATGAGACATGTATTTAAATGGTCCGTATTCTGCCTTGCGTCAATATTGATATTGCTCCGCATTTCCGTTGCCGAAGCTGCAGGAAGCAGGGACGAAACTTTTCCGCCGAAGTCTGTGGATATAATGTTTTTCCATGATACCCATTCCCATCTGGACAGTTTTTCCACTATTGTTGACGGGGAAGAAGTTTCCACAGGCGGTTTTGCACGTATCAATGCGCTGATCAAACGGCAAAAGGAATACTGCCCGGACACTTTGATCCTGGATGCCGGAGATTTCTCTATGGGCACCCTGGTACAGGCCATTTTCAGCAGTGAGTCCGCGGAACTGCGTATGCTGGGTTCCATGGGTTGTGAGGCTACCACATTGGGCAACCATGAATTCGACTATCGTTCAAAAGGCCTCGCTGGCGCCCTTGATGCCGCCGCCAGCTCCGGGGAACCGGTTCCGGCTATGGTGCTCTGTAACATTGATTGGGAAACCATGGAATCGGAAGGGTTGACAGAGGACCAGAGATTGTTAAAGGATGCTTTCGACCGTTACGGCATGAAAGATTATATCGTGGTGGATAAGGGCGATGTAAAGATTGCCATCCTGGGTGTTTTCGGGGAAGACGCCCTGGCCTGTGCGCCTACCTGTGTGCTGAAATTCAAGGATATATCCGAGGCTGCTGCAGAAACTGTAAAGGAGATCCAGGAGAAAGAGGACGTAGACATGATCATTTGCCTTTCACACAGCGGCACAAGCAGTGACGAGAGCAAATCGGAGGACGAGGTCCTTGCCAAGAGCGTTCCCGCTATCGACCTCATTATCAGCGGCCACTCCCATTCCCAGCTGACAGAACCCATCCGCCACGGCGATACTTATATCGCATCTGCCGGTGAATACGGCAAATATCTGGGTTACCTCACCATGCGCCAGATGGAAAACGGCAGATGGATCATGGATGTAAATCGAGGGGATTACTCACTGATCCCCATTACGGACGAGATTGAACCTGACCCCGCCACCCAGCACAAAATCGACTCCCTGATGGATCTGGTGGACACCGTATACCTTTCACAATTCGGTTATACCAACGATCAAGTGCTGGCACAGAGCAGCGTAAGCTTCTGTCCGCACAAGGACTTGGCTGCGACTCATACGGACCAGAACCTGGGCAATTTTATGTCTGACTCCTATGTATATGCTGTGGAAAATGCCGCAGAATATGATGGGCATCCGGTAGACGTGGCGATTGTGCCCTATGGCTGTGTCCGGGATACCTATCCCTCCGGAGATATTACCGTGACTGATGTATTTAACTCCTTTTCCCTGGGCATCGGCCTTGACGAAATACCCGGATACCCTGTGATCAGCGTCTATCTGACAGGGAAAGAGTTGAAGACTGTAGCGGAGATTGATGCCTCCATATCGGATCTCATGATCTATGCCAGGCTCTATACCTCCGGCCTGGAATTTGCATATAACCCAAACCGCCTGATCCTGAATAAGGTCACGGACTGTTATCTGCGGGATCACGACGGTAACCGTGTGGAGATTGAAGATGACAGGCTCTACCGTGTAGTGGGAGACCTTTACAGCGGACAGATGCTGGGCGCCGTGACAGATGTCTCTTACGGATTATTATCCGTGACTCCCAAATTTGCGGACGGCACTCCCATAGAAAATATCGAGGATGCCATTATCACGGAAAACGGCCGGGAAATAAAAGCCTGGACTGTTTTTGCAAGGTACATGGAATCCTTTGAAGATACCGACGGAGACGGTATTGCCAACATTCCGCAGGTTTATGCAATCCCCCAGGGAAGGAAAATAGTGGAAGACAGCACTGCCCTGAAGGATTTACTGAAAGCTCCTAATAAATATGCATTTATGATTATGGCAGCGATATTGATTATTTTGGCAATCCTGATCCTGCTGATCCTCCTTGTTTATAAAACATGCCGGAAAATAATTCGGAAAAAGCATTCAAACGTGAGGACTTGATTCTTCTGAATTAAATGTATAAAAGGAAACGATGCAACAGCGCCGTTTCCTTTTTTTAACATTATTTATCAAGTATTCATCGCAGATAATGCGCCAATATATGGGATAATGCATCCATATCAATAGGTTTTGAAGTATGGTCATTCATGCCGCATTCCTTGCATTTCTTTACATCCTCAGAAAAAGCATCCGCCGTCATGGCAATAATCGGCAGCTTTGCATCGGGACGCTCGAGGGCCCTTATTTCCTGGGTTGCCTCATACCCTGACATAACAGGCATCCTGATATCCATAAGAATCACCTGATAATAACCTACCTGTGATTTTTCAAACATCTCTACACAAATCTGCCCATTCTCCGCCCACTCGATTTCCATACCCCGGCTGGTAAGCAGTTCCCTGGCAATCTCATAGTTGAGGTCATTATCCTCTGCCAGCAAAACCCTGACGCCATCAAAACTTTCCCTGGGCGCCTTCTGTACCTCCTGTACTGTCTGTTCCGGGTTCATGTACTGCAGCAGGCCATGGTACAGGGTAGACTTAAACAAAGGTTTCTGGAGGAAACCGCTGATGCCCGCAACCCGTGCTTCTTCCTCCATGCCGCTCCAGTCATAGGCTGAGACAAGTATCATAGGAGCATCTTTCCCGAGTATCCCATGGACTTTCCCGGCGGCTTCCAAACCGCCCTTTTCGTCCCCTCCCCAGTCAAACAACATAATCTGGTAAGCATCCTGCTGCTTCTGCCGCTTCTCCACCATTTCCGCAGCCGCATCGGTATTTGTAACCCAGTCACAGTTCACAGCCATTTCCTGTAAACGAGCTGCCGTCTCTCTGCAGGCCTGTTCTTTATTACCCACCAAAAGCAGATTCCAGCCGGGAAGCTCCATATCCGCTTCTTTCCCAGCCGCTTTCTCCATATCAATGGTCACGTGGAATTCGGTACCTTTGTTGACTTCACTCTTTAACTCAATGGTCCCTTCCATGGCATCCACAATGTATTTGCTGATTGTCATACCAAGGCCCGAACCTTCCGTCTTATTTACCCGGGCGTTATCCTCCCTGGAAAAAGACTCGAATATCTTTTTCTGAAATTCAGGGGGCATACCGATACCGCTGTCCTTCACCCGGAAATGGACCCTTACATAGCGGTATCCCTTGGGGGATTCCTCCTGATTTAGCGAGAAAAGTATCTCGCCGCCTTCCGGAGTAAATTTATATGCATTAGACAAAAAATTAATCAACACCTGGTTCAACCTGACACTGTCACAATACACCCCTTCCACCAGGATATCTGAAATAGAAATCTCAAACTTCTGTTTTTTTGTCCTGGTCTGAGGAAGGATAATGCTCACAATGCTTTCCATCGTCTCCCTGAGGGAAATAATCTCAGGGTTCAGCGTCATTTTTCCGCTCTCGATCTTTGACATATCCAGCACATCATTGATCAACCCCAGAAGATGGCGGCTGGAAAGGGTGATTTTCCTAAGGCAGTTCGTCAATTGATTCCTGTCGTCAATATTTGCCGTGGCAATGGCAGTCATACCCACAATGGCATTCATGGGAGTCCTGATATCGTGGCTCATGTTTGAAAGGAACTCGCTCTTAGCCTTGTTGGCTTTAATAGCTTCATTGCGTGCCGCCTCTGTCTCGGCAAGTTGCGCCTTTGACATTCTATAATACAGGGCAAACACGATAATAAAAAGAAGGAACATTGCCAGCAACGCCAGCAAAAACGCATACAGCCTCTGGTCATCCAGCCTCTGTACGATATGGTCCAGATCGTCAAAAGACATGATCGTTACCAGGTACCATTCCGAATAGGCAAGAGGAGTAACATACAAGCATTTCGTCCCGTCATAGGTAGTCACTATGTCCGCAAAATGCATTCTGCGTATGATAGCTTCCCGGATACTGTTCTCATAATATTCCGCATCTTTTTTGTCCGTGCTCTTTACCGTGGCATAAATCCGTTCGTAGAAATTATTTTCCGCAGCCACGCTGCTTTTCATAACGAAATCGCCGTTTCTTCTGATAATGTGGGAGTAGGATTCTTCGTCCCCGTCATTCAGGGCCAGTGTAGTATATATGTAGTCCAGGTCAATGCCTCCCACCAGAGCCACGCTTTTGCTTCCGTCATTCATATCATACCCACAGGGGACACCCAGCAGCGCAAGGCTCATTTCCTGGTTCGAAGATTCTGCCACGGCTATCTTTTTATCCCCGTTTTTCAGGTCGTCCAGAAACGGTTCCGTATCGGGTATGGACACCAGATCCCCAAGGATCATCTCGAAACTTCCGTCTTCTGCCAAAAGCGCCAGGAACTTGAACTCCCTCGCAATGGCGCTGATATACATACTTTCCTTCAGTTCTTTACCCTGGAGCTTTCCGTCAGGCGGCATAGTCTTAATGATACTCTCTACCTGCGCCAGCTTGATATCAATAGTAGTCTGAAAATGGCTCGACATCTGCGCGCTCATTCTTTCCATATATAAATCACTGATCTCTGCTGTTGTAGTCCCGCTTTTTTCCGCCATCTGGTTCATCAGAAAGAAAAAAATGCACGCGCATAATACAAGCATCAGAACAAAGCTCCCTATCAGGACGCGAGAAGTTTTGTTTTTCATTGCAATATTACCTCTATTACCTTTTGTTCAATATATCCTGAATCAGTTCCTGCAGCTCCTGTATATCAAAGGGTTTCGGAGAATGTGCGTCCATTCCTGCATCCATGGACTTCTGGTAATCCTCCGGAAATGCATTGGCGGACAAGGCTATAATGGGGATCCGCGCCAACTCCTTATTCTCCAGCTGCCTGATGGCTTTTGCAGCCTCATGCCCTCCCATTTCCGGCATTTGGACATCCATTAAAATGAGGTCATAGTAACCCGGTTCGGAGTGCTCTACCATCTCCAGCGCCTTACTGCCATTTTCGGCCGATTCCACAAGAAATCCCTGTGCGATAAGCAGTTCTCTCGCAATTTCCAAATTGATCTCATTATCGTCAACCAACAGGATCCTTTTTCCCACCGTACCGTCTTCCCCGAACTTAGGCCCCGGCATGACATCCGAATTCTGTCCTTCCTGGAATTTCAATCGCAGACTGACCGTAAACCTGCTGCCCCTTCCCGGTTCGCTTTCCACTTCTATGTCCCCGCCCATGAGATCCACCATATTTTTCACTACCGTAAGGCCTAGTCCTGCTCCCGACACTCCGCTTTGCATAACGTCGTTCTCTCTCTTAAAGGGGATAAAAAGGCTGTTTATAAATTCCTTTGAAATACCGATGCCGTCATCCTCCACAATAAACCGGTACATACCGTAATCCGGAAGGTCACTGCTTTCCTCCTCTACCGTCAAAGAAATGCTTCCACCCGGATTTGTATACTTCACCGCATTGTCAAGCAGCTGGCACAAAATCTCCTTAAGCCTCACATAATCCGCAATCACCGCAAAGCGTCTTACGCCGGTCTTATCCAAGAAGAAATCCAGAGACTTTACATCCATCTCCAGCATCATTGCTTTTTCCACGTCTAACAGTAAGTCAACCAGGTTACACCGGCTCTCCACCAAATCGACTTTACCCGATTCCATACGGGTAATTTCAAGCGTCTCATTTATGACGGAAAGCAATTGTTCACCGGATACACATATTTTCTGATTATACTCGTTGACTTTGTCCGGTTCCATAATATGGCTTTTGACCAACTCGGTATAACCGATAATCGCATTTAACGGGGTACGGATATCATGGGACATATTGGACCAGAAAGCGCTTTTCGCCAATTCTGCCCGGCGCATTGCCGCCGGGGAAAGGTTCTGCTCCACCCGGTCAGTGGTATCCTCCATAAATACCAGGAAGATATCTCCATATGCTTCCGTACGCAGAAAATGCCCATAATCTTCCACACAGCGCACGCTCCCGTCTTTCCGGACAATTCTGTATTCCACATAGTCCAGGTCATATACGCTGTCTGCAATCTGCTTTGTAATGCTTTCTTTAACCAGGTCAATATCGTCAGGATGCACCATCCCTTTAAAAGTATACCCTGTCAGGTTTCGGAATTCCTCTTCCGTGTTACAGCCGAAGATCCGCAGCATCCCTTTGTTTGCATAGAGCAATTCTTCCTCCGAATCCGCATGATAAATAAAGAAGCCTCCCGGCATTCCGTCCAGGATCATTTGGACCAACGGAATCGTTTTTTCATCAAAATTCGAAAAAAAGTCCCTGTTGCCTTTCGCCTGTACTCCCATAGCATTCATTTCTCCTTTAAATATAATGATTCTTTCATGAACCGATTTCTGTTATAAATGAGATTATATTACACACACATTCAAAATGCAACGTATTGTTATTGAAGAAATTTCTTTCGCGGCAGCCACCATGGTATTTCCCTACACAATCCCTTTTTTGGCTTTCTTGGGTTTTGGCATGGGAAGTTCTTTGCAGGTTTCTATGGCAAACGCGGTTAAAAACTCCTTATTGTCAATATCATCCATCAGGAAATATGGCTTCGAACCTTCATACGGAGGCGCGGACTCCAGGTCTGGCGCCATGCGCTTACCCGCTTCCGTGATTTTAATAAAAAGCTGGTCATTGCAGATCAGGGCAAATATCTTTCCGTCACAATATACTCCATATTCACCAAACATTTTCCGGTATGTAATCGTTCCAGCTTCCGAAAGCTGGTCTGCTGCATATTGTACAAATTCAAGGGTGCTCGCCATCACGAATTCCTCTTCCGCTCTCTATGCTTCCTCTGGACTTCATTTGCCCACCAACAGATTGTCACCATAAACAGGACGAAGGATCCGATCAGCGTCGAAAAATAAACGATAGCTGCAGGAGTGGAATTTCGGACACCCTCCACATTTGCATACATCTTTCCGTTTGCAAGATAAGCCTTAACCGTCGCCCCCTTAAGGTATGAATAGGAATTATGAGCATTCTCCAGATCGTAGTTCTGGCCCATATAGCTTACTACGATTTCATATGAGGTGATGGTTGACCTTGAAGACCCTGTCTTGACGGTCCTCTCTTTCGTCTCCGAGCTGACTACCGTCACCTCCACCTCCGTATACTCAACCTCGGTATTATCCATAGCACCTCTGGAATAAACTGCTGCCACGATACAGAGAATCGTCAATACCAAACTTACATATACTTTTTTCATAGTGATAACTTCTCCTTTCATAATTGCAATTTTTTCTTTTTTATATATCGGATTGCCCCGTCCGCATCTAAATGCTATTATAGCAGTTTGGTTCATTTATGTCACTTAATTTTATACCTTAAATTGAATATAAAGACGAATGCTGACACTGGAAATAATTTGCAAGTATTTAAGAAAGTATTGAAATAAAATTTGGGCTATGATAAAATAGCTATAAACGCCACAGATTATATTCTTTTAGTTCTTTATTAAAGTATGGGGGAATACAAATATTTAGAGATCATTCCGGTTCTATTTTATGGCAGGGTACCAAATACGGCTATGTTACCATAAGGCAGAGCTGTTTTTTTAATCTGTAGGTTTATCTTTTGTTAAAAAAATATTTTACATATAAAATGAAAAGGAGAATCAAAATGCGCAAAAGTGTAAAGATAATGGTTGGAACCCGGGTGGCCGCCGCCTTTTTGTCCATGCTGCTTTTCAGTGTGCTGACAACCAAAAACATTATCAACATGGATCGTTCCGAGGAGGCCAGTATTGCGGTAAATGTCTTGTTATCACGGGCCCAGAAGGCAGAAGTGGCCCATTACAAGTGGTCAAGCAACCTCAGTAACGCTCTGTATGCCGGAACGGAATTCACTGGCAGCACGGATCCTACCGGCTGTGTGTTAGGGCAATGGCTCTACGGAGACGCAGGGACTACCGATGAAACCATCCTGAACCTCCGCTCCCAACTGGAGCCTCTGCACAAAGAACTTCATGAGTCGGCCATTTATGTGCTGGATCTTTCCGAACAGGATCCTGAGCAGGCTCAGAAATATTATAATGAAACGATTCAGAGTAACCTGAACGTGCTGGTGGGCCTGCTGGATGAAGTAATAGAACGGGGCACAGTACTGAATGACGCAAGTATAGAGAATATGCGTTATACCATATCCGTTATGCATATTGTGACCGCCTCAGGCTTATGCCTGGCTCTGCTTTGCCTTTTGAGCCTGGTAATTTATGTCATGAAGCGTGTGGTAAGGCCTATCCTGAGCATCACTGACAAGACAAGGCCTTTACAGGAAGGCTGCCTGAAATTGGAACTGAATTACCGTTCCAATGATGAAATCGGCGATCTGGCCAAGATCCTTAAGCAGTCCCTGGAACAGACGAGTCAGTATGTGGAAGATATCAACCGTATCATGCACCAGCTTTCCATGGGTAACTTTAATGTAACCACTTCGGTTCCCTTTATTGGTGATTTCCGTTCCATTGAGGAATCCATTGACAGCTTTACCACCTCGCTTTCCTCTGCGATGGCCAATATCACCCAGGTTGAGCACAAAGTATTTGATTATGCTAAGAATCTTTCCAATGGCGCCCAGATGCTTGCACAAGGTGCCACGGAACAGGCCAGTGCGGTGGAAGAGCTTGCCGCTACTCTGAATGACTTGTCCAGGAGCGCAAAGCAAAATATTGAGATGGCTTCCAATGTACATGACAATGCCCAACTTACGGGGGATCAGGTGACCCTCAGCAGCCAGCAGATGGAACAGCTTGTTGACGCAATGCAGGATATAAGCTCCACATCCGCACAGATTGAAAAAATTATTTCCACCATTGAGAATATTTCTTTCCAGACCAATATACTTGCTCTGAATGCAGCCGTAGAAGCCAGCCGTGCCGGTGAATCAGGAAAGGGTTTTGCAGTAGTGGCTGAAGAGGTACGGAGCCTTGCCGGACAGTCAGAGCAGGCTGCCAAGGCTACCAAGGAATTAATAGAAAATTCCGTGAAGGCAGCGGAGAGGGGCAACCAGATTGTGGAAGAGGTTTCCTCTACATTACAGAAGACTTTAGACCTGGTATTGCAATCCAACAACGCCATCAGCGACATTACCGATGCAGTACATACGGAAGCTACCGCTATCTCACAAGTAGCCGAAGGACTCGGACAGATTTCTGCCGTGGTTCAGACGAACTCCGCTAACAGCGAAGAATCCGCAACTGTCAGCACAGAACTGTTTGAACAGGTCAACCTCCTTCAGGAGCAGACCCAAGGTTTCCAGCTTAAGTAATGGATATCACATTTTGTATAACAGGATGATTTTAGCTTTACATTAAACTATAAAATATTTTAACATTAAGAATTCACCCGTCAGCTTTCCTTGCTTTGTTTTAAGCCGAACTTATTATCCGGATTAAACAGAGCAGAACAGTCTGACGGGTGAATTTTTTACTGCCTTTTTCCCATGTACTCAATTATTTTTTCTTTGTTTTGGCAAAATGCAGGCAATGCTGCGGACATGCTTCCACACATTTGCCGCACCGTATGCACTCAGGAGAACAGGATATTTCCTCCACAGAAAGGGATACAGGACATGCCTTTTCACAAGCCATACAGGATACGCAATGTTCCTTCTCCCAATGGATCTGCACAAGGCTGAATCGATTGAACCATCCATAGATTGCTCCCAAAGGACACAGATACTGGCAGAACGGCCTGTACACTTTAACCGATAAGAAAACTATAAATAGCAATATCCCCAATTTCCAGATAAAAAGTCCTCCTGCCTGGCTGCGCAGCATTTCATTTGAGGCGAGAAGCGGGATTGCCCCAAAGAATGTTCCCGACGGGCATAAATATTTACAAAACGCAGGAACTTTTGCATAACCGCCAAACAGAAAAAATGACCCCACACATACTAACAATAACAGGACGAGATACTTGCCATATTTCAATACAGAATGCAGGGGCAGCCTTTTTCTCTTTCGGAAGACAGGGATTTTATGCAGCAAATCCTGCACTAACCCAAAGGGGCAAAGCCATCCGCAGACAAATCGTCCCAAAAGGCTTCCGAACAGGAAAAAGAAACCAAGCGCCGCAAAAGGTATTTGATATCCCTGTTGGTTCAACAAAGCCTGAAGCGCACCTATAGGGCATGACGCAATGGCCCCGGGGCAGGAATAGCAATTCAACCCCGGGACACAGGCATATTTCATTTTTCCTCTATAAATTTTGCCGCTTAGAAATCCATATATATATCCGTTTGTAAGAATTGTATATAGAAGCTGTACTTTCAATCGTAGGTTTTTCATTTTACCTGTCATCCTATCCCGATACATTCCATACAGATCATCACTGCTTTCTTCCAAATTACGTTAAATTGTCCACAGGCAGCACCAATACCAAGAAATATAATTCCCGTAAACACCCCACATAACCATCTGAAACAGCTTTTATTCTTCCAAAAGCGCATTAATCAATTCCTCCCATGCCTTCTTTTCCATGGAACCAACCACAGTGTCCAGTATGACTCCGTCCTGGTCAATAAAAAACGTGGTGGGAACTGCCGATACATCCGTTAGGAGAGCATTATACACGGATTCATTTAATATCAAGTGTGTATAGTCCGCGCCTGTCTGCTGGATCAGTCCTGTGGCATAATCCAGTATCTTTTCGTCGGCACCTTCTTGCACATCGCTGATAATTCCGATAATCTGAAATTCCTCCGAACTATATTCGTTGGCCAGCTCCCCAAGACCGGGCATTTCCCTCAGGCAAGGGTTGCAATAAGTTGCCCAAACATTTACCATTGTAAGTTTTGAGTCGGAAAGTATTGCCGAAGAAACCGTCTCTCCTTCTATACTCAATCCTTCAAAGGTAACTTGGGCCGGGTTGTTTTCTTCTTTTTCCGTTCCGCTTTGCCTTTCCCCACCGCAGCCGGTTAATAAAATACACATTATAGCAAATAATGAAAATAATTTCTTTCCCTTTTTCAATTTAATCCTCATTCCTCCGCTGCCCTTTTCTACATAAACTCCCATCTGCCCGCTTGAGCGGGCACTCAATTCAGGATTGTGAGATTCTATATTTCATCGGTCCAACACGTTCAAGTCAGATCACAAATTTGTCCATCAGTTCTGCCATACGCTCCACTTGCCCGTTCTGTTCCTGGCTGATTGCAGCTGTCTCCTCGCTTGTTGCGGCATTGTCATCCACCGCAGCTGAAATGTTACCCAAATCTACATCTATTTTCTTCATGTATTCTACATTCTGGTTTAACAACTCGGAGATCTGGGTCATTTTTTCGGTAGCAAGCTTTGCACCTCCTATAACTGCACTCATGTTCTCAGCTGTCTCATCAGCTATCATATTTCCCTTTTCCACTGCTGCTACGGTAGTCTCGATCAATTGAGTGGTCTCTTTTGCGGATTTGGCCGATTCCTCCGCCAGATTCTTAACCTGGTCCGCCACCACGGCAAAACCTCTTCCGGCTTCTCCCGCACGGGCTGCTTCAATTGCCGCATTTAAAGAAAGCAAGTTCGTCTGTGTGGCAATATCTTCAATAGCTCCGATAATGGTATTAATCTGCTCAGAACATTTCCTTATCTCGCCAATGGCATCTTTCAGTTCATGCATTTTCTCATTACCTGCTGCCAGCGTCATGCCCGCCTGGGATGCAATTTCCACACACTCTCGGGCATCATTGGAGTTTTTGTCCATGTCCGCATATAAATTTTCCGCTAAAGTAGTAAGATCAAAAACCGTCGTAGCTTGTATGGTGCTGGACTCTGCCAGGTTTGTTGCCGCATCTGCCAATTGCAGGGATCCGCTCTGGATCTGCTCCGACATTTCACGGAGATTGCGCAGAGTATGCCTGATTTCCTGGCTAATCTTATAGAAGGATTCCCTAATCACAGAAAAGTCTCCCACATAGTTCTGCTCCAAGGTAATATCATAGTTCCCATTACCCATCTGCTCCAATACTGTTGTAATCTCACCAATGATTTTAACCAGGTTTTCCTTCATAAAATGGATGGCAGCAACCATTTTTCCGACCTCACTGTCATCCGCTTCCATATCGAAGGCTTCGTGTAAATCTCCTTCCGACAGGGCCACCATCTGGTTGGAAACCTTTTTAATAGGAACCAAAAGCTCCTCCCTGGAAAACTTGATGGTAGCAATAATCTGTCGTATCACATATAAGAAAGACAATACAAACAAAAATTCTACGATTGTCTGCACGATTACCAAAAAACTTTTTTTACTGTCAAGTCTTTCCTGAATCTGATCAATAGCTGCATCCGTCTGTGAACTGATAACTGCAATGTCAGCCTCATATTTTTCGCCAAACACATAAGAAATTGCCTGTTCCCGGTCACCGGAGGCTGCCGCCCTCATTGCTTCCTCTTCCAACGGAACAAGTCCGTTGGAAAGTTCCGCAATGCGTTCCATCTCGCTCCACTCCGCAGCGGTAATATTATTTCCCTTCAAACCTTCCCAAGCAATATCCCTGTTTCTGTCCTCGTTAAGTTCTCTCATATAATCATTATAATACTCTTCATTACAGGTCACCGAGTATGCCTGCACAGCGTATGTAAGAGCCTTTGAACCCAGTCGGTATTGGTTCAAAAGCTGGACGGTCTCAAGGCGGTCTGCCTCAACCAATGTAGTATAAAAATTCATTACTATAAATATTACAAGTAATATGCCTCCCAGTATCAGCGCAAAATTGGATTTCTTCACAATTCTCTGCAAGTGAAGCTCCTGGCTGTTTTTGCCGAGTGTACCGTTTTCATCCTTATTAGGAACGCCCATATTTTTTCCTCCATGCATCCGCAGCCTATATCGGCTGCTCCTGATATTGTTATACTCTATTGTATAATATTAACAAATTCTAGCATGGATGTCCAGATTTTTTGTCAAAATGCATAATATACTATAATGTGCTGCCAACCCGTTCCTCACGCAACTCCTTTACACTGTTTTAAAAAAATGCACTGTTTGCCGACACAAGACATTTTTACAATCCTGATGTGGTTTCCCGGAATGCAGATATTATATGAAACATCAGCGTAAGAGGTGCTATAATCAATTATTTCTGTCTTCGGCAAGGGAACACTGGCAATGACGGTTGATCCACTGGGTTGACGCATCCATAGCAGTACGGCAGGCATTCGTGCTGTCCAGTGCATTCAGCATCACAAAATCATGAATGGTGCCCTGTACCCGCAAAGCCGTTACCTCAACACCTGCACATCGCAGCTTCTCGCCAAAGGCTTCTCCTTCGCTGCGTAGAACATCTGCCTGGCCGTTTATGATCATAGTCGGCGGAAAACATTTCAGACAATCTATTCCGGCACGAAGAGGAGATGCAGTGATCTGATTTTGATCCTTCAAAGAAGCTGTATACTGCTGCCAAAACCATTTCATCCCATCCCGATACAGGTAATAATCCACTGCAAACTGGCAATAACTTGGAGTGTCGAAGCAGGCGTTTGTTACCGGATAATATAGCAGCAGCCTGTGAATACACGGGCCTTGCCGCATTGCTGACATGAGAGCCATGGCAATTGCCATATTGCCGCCGACACTGTCCCCTGCAACTATGAGTGGCGTACAGCCAAGCATGGAAAAACACTCTCCAATGATTTCCTTTATTTGGGAAAGAATAAAATAGCACTGTTCAATTGCTGTAGGATATTTTGCTTCCGGTGACCGGCTGTATTCAGGAAACACTACCAATGAATTTGTCCTTGCCGAAAGCTCTCTGACTAACTTTTCGTGAGTATGGAAGCTGCCGAATACCCAGCCTGCACCGTGAATATAGAATATAATATTTTTGATTTTTTTATCTTTGGGCGCAATAAAATATACAGGAATGCTGCCCCACATCCCAGTGTCTATACAAACCGAGGATATATCGGCAGGATACTTATATACCGGTGTATCCTGCATTTCTTCCAATATTCTTCTACCCTTCTCAGGCGGCATTTGAAAAATCAACGGAGGCACAGAGCTTTGATTGCATAAGGTTTCTGCAGCGGATTCCAAAGGAACACATCGCTTCATTATATTATTCTCCTTTTAAGCTTTCACCAGTCTTTATTATATTATGCAGCAATTGCTCTCCTTGTTGTCATTTTGTAAAATATTTTATTTTTCCGCTTCCCTGGCACCGGAAAGCTTCTTCATTGTTTTAACCACAATTCATATGCCTTTTCCCATGTATCTAACATAAAAGGACGTCTTTTATCATTTATTTTATCAGCATATTCCCCTGCAAATCTAAGGAAGTCAAACATATACTCTCTGGCTGTTCTCAACTCTTGAATAATAATTCTACTCCATACATTCGCTTTTACAAACTGGTCACTTTTTATTAAAACATCTATATATTCCTCCATGTCAAAAGGAATACGCCTTTCTTCCACAATGATATTGCCTGTGTCCGAAATATCAAGTATTGTATACGGGATACTGCCTACTACTCCATCCATTGGCAAGCCACAAGAACCTGGATTGATTAAAATAGTTTTTCCATCTGCTGACCGGTAACTCCACTGAATATGAGAATGGCCAAATATGTACACTCCTTGATCCAATTCTGAAAAAATCTGTTGAAACCTATCATAGTTATCAAAATAATTATGTATATCTGCCCGAAAAGAATCTGCTGTTATATCTTTGCCCCTGTATCTTTTCGCAACTTGTGCTGTTGACCATTCTTTATGTTCACAATCTGCGATGAATTCCTCAGATGAATGCGCTATGTGTATATCGACATCATTATATGTGCATTTCAGCATATTGGGCATCGACAATATAAAATCGAGATTATCAGCACTGATAGCCCGATAGCAATAATATGATATTTGCATCTGCCCATCAATCCATGTTTTTTGATCTTTATCAATAAGATTCTCTAAATATTTTTCTTCGTTTCCCCGTACAATATGCTTTTTATCTAAACAGCGTATTCTTTGAATGCATTCATTGGGATACGGATTACTGGAACAATAGTCACCAGCAAAGATAAAGTTATCAATATTATTATTATTTGCATCCTCAAGCACCGCATCTAATGCCGGAAGATTTCCATGTATGTCTGAAATAATTGCAAATCTCATATTCATCACCTGTAAAAATAATTCTTATTTGTCAAAATGTTGAGTGTCTGATACCTTTTCGTATGGACTATCGTCATCAACAAAAAGGTATCAGGCACTCTTATAGTATATCTTAGATTCTTCTTCAAAACAACAAAATTCTACCCCTGAACCGTCCGATTTGCCTGGCATTTCTTTTTCCATATGATATATATAATCAATGCCAGTGCAATGATAATTGCCAGCCAGATAAACTCCCTGACATCAATGATGGTATAGGTGTCGTCCGCTGTCAGTTCCACTTTGGCACCATTTACTTTCACCGCAAAATCAGTGGTCTTTTCGTAACCGTCACTTAAGGCAAAACGGAAGGTGAAGCTGCCGCCCTCTTTCACAAAGTTTGTGCTGCCAGCCTGCGCCTCCCTGCAGGGTAACGGTATATGCCGTAGTGTAGACCGCATACACGGTCATGTCCGCTGTGATGCTGTCAAATACCGCAAGGGTTCCCTGCTCGTCCATGCACCACTCACCTGTCAATCAATCAGGATCAGATGTACGCAACCATGCAGGTGTTGTACGCGCCCATTCAGGAAGTAATCTTGTGTGGTACTCCTCTGACAATTTTAAAATTCCACCGTTGCTTTGAACTTTCGCCGCAAGTTCTAATGTCTCGAATACAGCACCCGTAAAATCGCAACCATACAAATTTAAATTAATTATGGTGTAAATACCATATGGCGCAGGCAAATATCTTCGGCGTATCATAACCCAATTATGCCTACATGTAATATATGGGCCATCACGATAATTATATCGTCCTTCATCATATGTTGGACGAAATTGCTCATCTTCTAATCTAAATATTGCTAACGCAAGATCCCTATGGCTATTACTCCATTTGTATATGCTTGTACGATAACATAGTACTGCTTGGGTTCTGTCCACCCCTGTCCATAATACTTTTTTTTCTTTTGTTTCCAGGTTATAGTACCAGACATCTCCCTTTGATGTTTGGGCACAAATAAAATTCAAATCATCAGTAATACTTACATACTGATAATGTTCCAGCGTTTTTATGATTTGATTTTCCGAAACACTCCATATTTCAGCCACATCATCTTCATGGGAAACAATGCATATATCTTCTGCCAAAGAAACTGCAGTAACAGGAGACTTTCTGCCTTCCAACATACAACGGCATGTTTCATATTTCTCCTTCTCGCATTCCCAAATCATAACAATACCTGTTGTCTGGCCAATAAACAGTGTCCGATCTCCATCAACATAACATATTTGATGCGTACTTTTGGATAGTTCCTTAATCAACCTCCCAGTTTCCAAATCCCATATGCAGATTCCACCATCCTCCAAACCTGCCACACAGTATTTCATATCTTTTGACAAATTAACACAGGTTGCCATAGCCAGATTTCCTGTCAGCATTCTTTTTTCACCTGTCGGAAGAGAAACTATGATGGCATCCTCCTGTATTTCAGCCGTTCTCAAGTCTTTCTTATGTTTAAAAAGCCTTTCCAAACTTTCTATATTATAATCTAAGCGGTTAGGATCTACAAAAGGATTTGTTGCTTTTTCTTTCCAACCATCACTACATTGGAGCAGGTATTTAAAAGTTTCTATATAGTTTTGAGCACAAGTTTCATTTTCTCCAATCCAAACAAATTCTCTCCCGTCTGCCATCACAAACTTTTTTTGATATTCCGGTTGATTGTACTTATAAGAACCGCCTGGCTCATAGGGACCTTCGCCAATTTCATGAACACAGCTTCCTGTCGTAAGATCCCATATGCGAATTTCAAAAGCTGAAACGCTGAGCAGCTGACTGCCATCCTCCGAAAAAGCCACAAAATAAACCTTATCATGATGACCTTGCATAACCAGCGTCCCATAATTTATTCGTGCATTGCGAAAAACAGCACGTTGTTCTCCGTTTACCAGACGGGCACCGTTCAACACAACAGATCGCAAATCCATATCTGAGAAATCCATACCTGACAGATCCTCTTTTTTGATTCTACGAATAACACGAATCAGATTAAAAAATATGTAGTTTCCCTTGGATATCTGTTTGCCCCGCAGCGATTGAAACATAGCGTCTGCTAATTCTTCTGGCATCCATTCTGCCAAAAAAGTAACAACATTATTAGAAAACGGGCGTTTCCCCCAGGTATCAACAGCCGCTCCCAGCGTATCTGTCTCCACTGCATAGCATAAATGTACAGCAGCTAAAAAATCTCTGAAATTCTGGTGCAGCAGAGAATATGTTTTACCATTTCGATGAGTCAAAAGGTTCAGTTCATTTATCAATATTCGGCTAAAATCTTTGACTTCCCACTGAATATCGCCAAGTTCAATTTCCAAGAAGTCTATCCATGAATCAGGATATTCTTTCCATTTATTTTTATATAATATGACAGCTTCCGTTATCCACAGATTAAGTTCTCTGGATTCAACAACAAAAAGTTCCTTCCACTCCATTACCCAACATATATAGGGTAAAATATACATGGATGCTATGACTGCCTTCATTATATCTCCATCAGGTTTGAGATGGTCATTTGCCATTTTTAAAATCTGGCATTGCATAAAATTCCACATTAAGTCACTTGATGTATATGCATGCTCCACCCATTTTACATAATTCGCATCTTTTCCCTGATTATATCTATTTTCTACTTGTGTATACAGTGTCAGCATAAAAGGTGTTTTTAAAAGTTCATATACCTTTTCATTTTTATTAGGAACCGGCATTTCACATAATTTAAACCACATTGCTATTTGTTCATCTGACAATGGTTCTATTATTAATTCACTCAGCTCATCTACCTTAATATCTTTTCGAAAATCATACCGTGAACTAATAACTACTTGGACTCCCGAGTATACCATCCATTTTTTGATTGCCGCTATAGCGGCTCTTCTATTCCCGCCAGGTACTTCATTAAAACCATCCAGCAACAGAACAAACATAGGCTTATCTGCAGATTCGGATAAATGATCTAAAAACTGCCCTGCCTTTTGCGCATTACCATGCCACACATTATCTGTTATGAAATTTCTAATGACATCATCGGTTAAGCAGTCCTTTGTCGCTATACCCATTATAACATGCAATGGTATATACAAAGAGCAAATTCCATCCTCAAGCAGCTTGTCCCAAAGTCGAAATAATGAAACGGTTTTTCCCATACCACCCCCACCTGTTAGGAGCAAATGTTTTCTATCATGTGATCCCCATTCTTTAGTAAGGCAGGTATAAAGAGGAACCGAATTACCTTTCTCATTAAGATATTGCACTCCGTCCCATGCAGATAATGCCGGAAACAGTTTATCGCTAATATCAAGGAGCCCATACGCGCCATTATTGCCTTTTTGCCTTTTATGGTAATTGCCGAAATCCTCGATTGGCAGTTTACATTCTTTTTCACTTTTCTGATCGGCAGTTATCTTTTTTATCTCATTTCTTATTTCTTCATGTATTTTATCAATCTGTTTTTTTACCATTACTGAGCTAATATTTATAGCAAGTCTATCTTCTTTGCCTAAGCATTTTAGTAAATAAAAACCTGTCAGTTCATAAACATGCTCCAAAAAATGGGTTACAGACTCTTTTTGTTCCTTTGTCACTGCACCTGTTTGTTCCTGCACTTCCCTGTAAAGTCTCTGTCTTACGTCTTCTGCTTTTTTACGATCATCTTCACGGTAGAAAGATAACGCATTTTCAATAAGTTCTGTGCGCAATATATTTGTTAGAACATAAAAGTCGATTCCGTCCACAGTGCCCTGATTCTCAAATAATGCATATCCTTCCTGCCTGGCACAAAGTTCATTAAAAATCTCCTCAATTTTTTTCTTGTCTATGATTCCTTGAACACATTCGGCAACAGATGCTTTCATCTTTTCCTCAAAAACACCTACCACAATATCAAATAAACTCATTTTTCCCCCTATAACCTGATTTTTATGATACTCTAACCCTGATGCATCTGCCATAGAAAAGATAAGAATTGTACTTATAGATGAACCTTTTATGGTAGCTTCATTGACACTACCATATCCTCACTTCTTTGGATCAATCTTCCCGCCAATAGCAATAATCACAACAAAACTCACTACGGTTGCAGCACCAGCTCCGATGCCTTTGAAAACATTTTTTGCCGTCTGCGCATGCTTATTTCGGCAGGCCTCACAATACTTATGTTTATAGCCGTCGGGCAGTTCTTGTTTTTACAAACTCTTACATCTGAATCATCCATCATTCTTAAACCTCCGTACTGCTCGGCAATCTGCGCCATCTGCATTTGCGTAGAAAAGCTCATCATTGCCTGTGACATTTCCGGCGCTATCTGTACTGATTTAAGGGGAATAGTTGTAACAATTTTCTTTGTCTCCGGATTTATAAGGTTAGCCATAAGCGATCCGTTTTTTTTCGTCATCAACTTTAAGGCGACTTTAGCAATTTGCTGTTTCTGCTCATCAGTCAGCACTGCCTGGAGCGTCATTTCCGGAACGGCAGCTTTCACTGCATTTATAAATGCCGGTGCTGTGTAAAGAGCTTTTTCAATTTTGGAAAATGCCGACCTTGCTTCTTTTAAAAGGGGTTTAGCAACTTCCGGTATTTGTCCAAAATGCTCTGTCAGTTCTTCTCTATATTCAGATGCATCGACTATTTCCACATCTTCAGGTGTAATGATGATCGTTTCCTCGTCCATATCAAATAATTCTTTCACAATATTTCTATAATGGAGTCTGCAATTTTTGCAAAGCTTGGCTCATCTTTGGTAAATTGCATAAACTATCTCATATTATAATCTTAGTCGATTTTGCTGCGCTCTATATGCATTATCCAATTCTTCCCATGTCGAAATACTTAATGAATGGATTTTTAAGCAATAATCCTGAATAGTCTTTCGCAAATATATATCCAACTCTTTTATCTCATTAATATCTGGTTCAATTTCAAATATGGATTTTCCTCCATGAAGAATCGGATTTCTATATTTATTTTTCAGTTGCTCATATTTTTGTTTGTTTCGTAAATAATCCGCCTTATCAACAGCTAATATTGTGAAAACTAATTTTATTACCTTTTCCTTGTTATAATTTCGTGGATCAATTCCATCAAAAGTATCAAATAAGTAACTGATTCGTTGTGTCCAATCTCTGACATATTCTGACTCACAAATATTCACCAGAGAACGCTTACACAAATTATCAATATAATTCGCATTACCGTACAATATTTCATATATATCGTCTTTATAAAGTTTGATACAATTATAAGCTCTGGCAGGAATCTGATACTCACTAAATAACCTTCCCGGTATAAATTGCAAGAACAAGTCTTCCTTATCTTCTACAAACTCATAAATTACCCTAATACCTGTTTTTAACCCAACTCTAGGAGGTAATACTTCTTCATTAAAAATATCACCTCCTGATAACATATCATAATACAAACATTCATTGAGTTCATTGCAAATATAATCCACAAATTGTTCCCTGATTACTGGTGAATATATATATTCATCACTTATTTTGGGCATATTTAAACCTATAACTAGCGGATATCTATCATCAATTCCTTCACAACGACATAATATTTCTATTATATATTCAAAGTCTTCTATTGAAAAATCACTAAAAACTGATTCATAATCCCTTCCCATATCTTTTGATACATAATTTTTATAGTATCTGTCAAATCGAAACTGATTCAAACTCGGTAGAAGTAAATAGTTTCCCCTTTTCTCCGGATAGTCAATCTGTAATCCTTCTAACGAGGCAACATATGTTGTCTTTTGATAATAAACAACGGGTAATCCCTCGAGTGATTGCTCTTGCGGCATTTTATATGAATACTTGCTTACTTCGTTTAAAATATATTTTTTTAACGATTCAATATTGGTTATTTCGCTATCAATAACCTTTGTACAAAACTGTATTATTATATTAAAAAGCTCCTGATTTATCTCGTGTGCTTTCCCAGTTGGTACTAATTCTTCTATTCTTTTCCCCTTATGAACAACTTCAGTTCTTATTTCTTTTGAAAAAATATAACTGCGAACTAACAACATCAAAATTTGATTGATTTTCAGCAACAATTGATAAGATTCTTTTCTTGTTATCTGTAAAACTGTATGTATCACAAAGTCCCATTCCATCTATTTTCGAAAACAAAAAAATAAAGCATCTTGTCTCATCAATAATCTGCAATGCCTCGCATGCTTCAGCTATATATCGCCTAAATAAGTTATATACTTCGTCATTTCTGTTTGAATAAATCACTTTATATAATCTGGGATCGTTTTCCTCCGTCACGCCTAAGTCAAGTCCAATTCCTTTTTGCATTAAATAAAAATCTTCTTCTCCGTTTATGTATGTACCTATTGAATAATCGTCGTTAATTGAAAATAATATTCTTTTACCATCTATTAGTCCAGGGATTCCTATAGTATATTCCGGTTTGTTAAATGGGCATTCTAAGATTCTAATGTAATCAAACCGTCTATTTGCATCAGTGAAAATTTTCTCAAGAATAGTAGTATCTTTTTTTATCTCACTAATATCATAGTTAGATGATAACATAAGAAAAGGTAAACCTGTTAGCTGTTCTGTAAAGAAACTGCGATTGTGTTCTACAACTAATCTTAATTTCTCTTTTTCATCATCCGAAAGATTACTATATTCAATAGCTTCATTTGATACATCTCCTGGGAAAAAAATCATATCCCCAAGTTTTAATATATACTCTAATAATACGCGTTGTACAGGCAAAATATATAAACTCACTTTCTCCAACTATCCCTTCTTTTGTAGTCCAATTATATCTTATCTACGTTTTACAGTTTCTTGCACACCCAATATAAATCTCCCTTTTCCTTAATGCCCTGACTCAAATTACACTTATTAACATAAAGGTATCCAATCACATTTATATTATATCTTAGCATTTTTCTTAAAACAACTGAATTTTACTTCAACTCTTTCTCCCTGACCTTTTTTGTAATCTGCTCCTCAGCTATCCGCTTGAATACCGCTTCCATTTTTTCAGAGCCTACATAGTGCCTTTCTACGGTCATTTTTGTGGGCGGGTGCTGTCAGGTGGCTCTTTGTTGCATGTTGCTGTTTTTGCTCGTGTGTAGAAACCACAATTCCCAAATTATCGCAATAATAATTCATTTGTGAGAACTTCTCGGGTGAAAATTATTGCTTTGCTATTTCTGTCTGTAAAATATATTTTGCTGCCAAATAAATCTACCACTTTACAATCTTCTGCTGCACGACAACCCTTCCATCGTGCAGCAAATTTTTATAATTTATCCATATTACAATTCATTAATAGTTGCTGTAATTGGCATGTTTCTAATCCTCTTTGCAGGTGCATATACTGCTGCCGCAGCAGAAACCATATCGAATAGAACAATAATAGCAAGCAAAACTATGGGCAGGCTCCACTGGCTTCCAAAAAACTGTGTGACCAATTTCAAATACAAAAAGCGGCTTAAAACAAGTCCTGTACCACTGCCGACTATAAGACCAGAGATAGCGTAAGTAAAAGCTTCCGCAGCAATCATCCGGGTAAGCTGTTCCCCATCCATACCAACCGCCCTCA
>CANRWO010000010.1 GCA_947643615.1 uncultured Lachnospiraceae bacterium | reverse complement strand
TGTATGTCTACAGTCAGGATGCTTCCGTAATGAACGGCAGCGTCGGCGAGATGCATGCGAAGAAGATTACGAATCTCTACGATTTGGCAATGAAGACAGGCGCGCCTGTAATCGGCTTGATCGATTCTGCGGGATTGAGGCTGCAGGAGGCTACCGATGCGCTGAATGCGTTCGGGGCAATTTATATGAAGCAGACGCTGGCTTCCGGTGTGATTCCCCAGATTACGGCAATACTTGGAACCTGTGGCGGCGGTCTTGCCCTGTTCCCCACTTTGACGGATTTTACTTTCATGGAGGAGAAGAATGCCAAGCTGTTCGTGAATGCGCCTAACGCATTGGACGGCAATGTGGTCACCAAGTGTGATTCTTCTTCCGCCGCATTCCAGTCTGAGGAGAGCGGAATTGTGGATGTGGTAGGCGACGAGGCGGCTATCTTCACCAAGATCAGGGAGCTGATCGATTTCCTTCCTTCCAACAACGCGGAGGGCAGCGACATGGTGGAGTGCACCGATGACCTGAACCGGGTTAATGCCGAGATAGCCGGCTGCGTGGGGGATACTTCCATCGCACTGTCCATTCTGGCTGACAACAACGATTTTTACGAGGTGAAAACCGGTTATGCCAAGAATATGGTAACAGGCTTCCTGAAGCTGGACGGCGTGACTGTGGGCGCTGTTGCAAACCGCAGCGAGATCTGCGATGAAGAGGGAAAAGTGGCGGAGAAGCTGGATGCCGTCCTTACTGCGGAGGGTTGTGAAAAGGCTGCCGATTTCGTCCGTTTCTGTGACGCTTTCGATATCCCCCTCCTGACCCTGACCAACGTAAAGGGGTATGAGGCTACTCTGTGTTCGGAGAAAAATATTGCGAAGGCTGCCGCAAAGCTCACATATGCATTTGCCAATGCCACCGTACCCAAGGTGAACGTAGTCATCGGCAAGGCTCTTGGGACTGCGGCCATTGTTATGAATTCCAAGGCAGTGGGCGCCGACATTACCATGGCATGGCCGGATGCGGAGATCGGGACCATGGACGGTAAGCTTGCGGCAAAGATCATGTATGACGGCCAGGGCGCTGATGTGATCAACGAGAAGGCCGCCGAATATGACGCCCAGAAGCTCAGTGTGGCAAGCGCTGCCCGGAGAGGATATGTGGATCAGATCGTGGAAGCTGCGGATACCAGAAAGTATGTGATCGGCGCTTTCGAGATGCTCTTTACCAAGAGCGAAGACCGTCCCGCTAAAAAGCACGGAACAGTATAGAAAGGGTGATTATAAAATGAAGAAATTTGTGACTTTGATCTGTATGATTGCCTGTATCTTGGGACTGACCGCATGCGGAGAAGAGGAGAGCCTGTCCGCGTATGAGCAGGAGAAACTGAATCATGCGGAGCAGGTGGCCGTTGCGAGAGTGTTACCTTTCTTTGCCGCTTATATGGATGACGATATGGCTGCGTCCCTTGATATATACACCTTGGACGAGATTACTTATATCATGGGAAGCGAAGAGCAGATGAATATCACCGGTTACGTGGTGAAGAGCGCCGTTGAGTCTTTCCATTCCGCCAAGGAAACCACAGGCAACATAACGGATTACGGTGAGATAACTGCTGAAATAAAAGGTGATACCATCGTTGTGGAAGCAGTGATGAAGGGCGAAAAGAAGGATGCAGTGGCAGAGGTGATCTTTTCCAATGATATGTTCATGGACGTTGAATCCGTTTCCCTGAACCCCGTTTCCACCATGGGCGAGCTGATGACAAAGGCTGCCCTGAACACAGTGATCGGTATGGGCACTGTATTCGCGGTATTGATCCTGATCTGCCTGATCATTTCCTGCTTCAGCTTTATTCCCAAGCTTCAGGCGAAGCTTGCTAAGAAGCCTGCGGAGACAGTTGTGGAGAGTACAGTGGCACAGAGCGCTGTTCAGGAAGAGATTGTGGGCGAGACGGACGACCTGGAGTTGGTAGCGGTCATTGCAGCGGCAGTAGCGGCATGCCAGGGCGCGGCTTCCACGGACGGATTTGTAGTGCGTTCCATCCGCAGAAGAGCGTGAGGGAAAAGGACAAACCTGCAGACGAGGCTGTGAACCCTTCTTTTTGGATCCGGGCCGGAGAATTCGGAAGTTTCCCAAGGGAATCCCGAATCCGCAGCAGTTTCCCGAATATTTATGCCGCCGGCTGGGGCAGTATTTCCGGAAGCACAGGAATCCCGGAAACGTAAAATTCCTGGAAACACAGGAATTCCGGAAGTGCAAGAATTCCGGAAACGTAAGATTCCCCCAAAGCGCAGGAATTTTGGAAGCGCAAGATCCTGTGGGAGCGGTTTGTGCTGCTGACGGCGATAGGGAGGAAATTGTGCCAAGATCTGAAAAGGATGGAAAAAATAGAAATGAAAAAGAAAGAAATAAAAAAGAAATAAAAAGATAAATTTGGATCTGTAAGCCGCGTAAGCGGCAGAATGGAGGATATTAAGAATGAAAAATTATACTATTACCGTAAACGGAAACGTATATGATGTAACTGTGGAAGAGGGCGCATCTACAGGCGCTCCCGTAGCGGCAAAGGCTCCCGCAGCTCCCAAGGCAGCGCCTAAGGCGGTTCCCGCGGCAGCTCCCAAGGCGGCCGGCGGTGCAGGCAGTGTGAAGATCGAAGCCGGTGCGGCAGGTAAGGTATTCAAGATCGAGAAGAAGGTTGGCGATGCCGTAAAGCGCGGTGATGCGGTTGTCATTGTTGAGGCCATGAAGATGGAGATCCCTGTTGTGGCTCCCCAGGACGGCACAGTGGCAAGTATTGACGTAACTGTTGGCGATGCAGTGGAGGCAGGCGCAGTTCTGGCAACATTGAACTGATCTTGAGAGAATCCAGGCTGTATTGCAGATAAACAACAGGAGGTCAACAAATGGAATATATAGGTTCTACGCTTAACAATCTGCTTCATCAGACGGCGTTTTTCAACCTCACATGGGGTAATTACGTCATGATAGCAGTTGCGTGCTTTTTCCTTTATCTGGCTATCCGGCATGAGTTTGAGCCCCTGCTCTTAACTCCCATAGCCTTCGGTATGCTGTTGGTCAATATTTATCCCGACATCATGCTCCATGCAGAGGACGCCGCCAACGGTGTAGGCGGCCTGCTGTATTATTTTTATAAATTAGATGAGCTGGCAATCCTTCCCTGCCTGATCTTTATGGGTGTGGGCGCCATGACCGATTTCGGTCCCCTGATTGCCAACCCGAAAAGCTTTTTGCTGGGTGCGGCGGCGCAGTTCGGTATCTTTGCCGCATACTTTGGCGCAATTTTCCTTGGGTTTAATGACAAGGCGGCTGCAGCTATCTCCATTATCGGCGGCGCCGACGGCCCTACCTCCATCTTCCTGGCAGGTAAGCTGGGGCAGACCGGAATCATGGGCCCTATCGCGGTGGCGGCATACTCCTATATGTCACTGGTACCCATTATCCAGCCTCCCATCATGAAGCTGTTCACTACGGAGAAGGAACGCAAGATCAAGATGGGCCAGCTCCGTCCCGTATCCAAGCTGGAGAGGATTCTGTTCCCCGTTATTATCACCATCGTAGTGTGCTTGATCCTGCCTACTACCGCTCCCCTTGTGGGAATGCTCATGCTGGGTAACCTGTTCAGGGAATCCGGTGTGGTAAGGCAGCTGACCGATACCGCTTCCAATGCAATGATGTATATCGTGGTAATCCTGCTGGGTACTTCCGTAGGCGCTACCACCAGCGCGGAGGCATTTTTGAACCTTGATACACTGAAAATCGTAGGCCTGGGTCTGATTGCCTTCATGTTCGGTACGGCAGCCGGTGTATTGTTCGGTAAACTGATGTGTATCCTGACAAAGGGCAAGGTAAATCCTCTGATTGGTTCCGCCGGAGTGTCTGCCGTTCCCATGGCAGCCCGTGTATCCCAGAAGGTAGGTGCGGAAGCAGATCCTACCAATTTCCTGCTGATGCATGCAATGGGACCTAACGTAGCAGGTGTTATCGGAACCGCTGTGGCCGCAGGTACATTCATGGCCATCTTCGGGGTATTTTAAGCTGTGCATGGATGAAAGTGAATTTTATATTATAAAACATGGAGGAAATTCGTAAATGTCAGATAATGTTAAAAAACCGATAAAAATTACGGAAACCATACTGCGTGATGCCCACCAGTCTCTGATCGCTACCAGGATGCCTACCGAGTTCATGCTGCCCATTGTGGGTAAAATGGATAAAGTCGGCTATCATTCCGTAGAGTGCTGGGGCGGGGCAACCTTTGACGCATCCCTTCGTTTCCTGAAGGAAGATCCCTGGGACAGACTCCGCAAGCTGCGTGACGGCTTCAAGAACACCAAGCTGCAGATGCTGTTCCGCGGCCAGAATATCCTGGGTTACAGGCCTTATGCAGACGACGTTGTGGATGCTTTCGTCCAGAAGTCCATTGCAAACGGAATCGATATCATCCGTATTTTCGACTGCTTGAACTATTTGCCTAACCTTCAGGAGGCAGTAAATGCCACAAATAGAATGAAGAAGCAGGAAGGCAGGGGCCATGCCCAGGTAGCGCTGTCCTACACCCTGGGCGACGCGTACACCCTGGAGTATTGGGCAGATACGGCGAAGAAGATCGAGGAGATGGGTGCGGATTCCATCTGTATCAAGGATATGGCAGGCCTGCTGGTTCCCTACAAGGCCAGCGAGCTGATCAAAGCCATGAAGGAGAACACAAAGCTTCCCATCCAGCTCCATACCCATTATACTTCCGGTGTAGCGGGAATGACTTACCTGAAAGCGGTAGAGGCAGGAGTGGATGTCATCGATACTGCCATGAGCCCTCTGGCAATGGGTACGTCACAGCCTGCTACTGAGGTGATGGTAGAGACCTTCAAGGGAACCCCTTATGACACAGGCTTTGACCAGAACCTGTTGGCGGAGATCGCGGATTACTTCCGTCCTTACAGGGATGAGTGCCTGAAAAACGGTCTGTTGAATCCCAGAGTTATGGGCGTTGATATTAAGACACTTCTGTACCAGGTACCCGGCGGTATGCTTTCCAATATGGTGAGCCAGCTGAAGGAGCAGAATGCGGAAGACAAGTACTATGATGTGCTGAAGGAAATTCCTCAGGTTCGTAAGGATCTGGGTGAGCCTCCTCTGGTAACTCCTTCTTCCCAGATCGTAGGTACTCAGGCAGTATTTAATGTGCTGATGGGTGAGAGATATAAGATGGCTACCAAGGAGACCAAGGCGGTGCTCCGCGGTGAGTACGGCCAGACCGTTAAGCCTATGAGCCAGGAGATCATCGATAAGGTTATCCCCGGCGAGACCAGGCTTACAGGACGCTTTGCGGATACACTGCCCAGCGAGATGGATAAGCTGGAGAGCGAAATGAAAGAATGGAAGCAGCAGGATGAGGATGTACTTTCCTATGCATTGTTCCCTCAGGTTGCAACAGACTTCTTCAAATACCGCCAGGCGCAGCAGGACAAGGTTGATATGACCCAGGCTGACACCAAGAATGGGGCATATCCTGTATAAGGTATAAATGCGGGAAGATTTTATTGGCAGAACAGAAACAGCATCGGGAAAAAACCGGTGCTGTTTTTTTGGTTATATGTAACAATATTTTAATATTTTAGTAATTTCTATTGACAAAACAATGGCGGGTTAGGTAAGATAACAAGTGTAATGCGATAAAACAGCACAAAAGACAGAACGGAAGGAAGATATTATGGCTCGTAAAGAAACCATTACAATCGATATGATTCTTGATACTGCGTTTGCAATGACAAGGGAGGAAGGGTTCGCAGATGTTACGGCGAGAAAGGTGGCTGCGAAAGCAGGCTGTTCCACTCAACCCATATTCCGTGTGTACAAGAACATGGACGAGCTGTGGAGGGCAGTCTATGATAAGGCCGCCGCTTTTTTCCGTGATTATTACAGCCGCTATCCAAGAACGGGTAAGATGCCGTTTTCGAATCTTGGCATGGCATATATTGCTTTTGCCAAGGAGGAGCGCCATCTGTTTGAACTGCTGTTTGCAATGGACATTCCTTATAAAAAGGGTATGTATGAGTTGCTGAACGGTTCGGAAGGTAATGTCGTTAGTGAGATTAACCTTGCCAAAGCTGCAGGCTGCGCCAATCCCAGTGAACTTTTTATAAAGATGTGGATATTTATCCACGGTGCTGCGTGTATGACGATGACAGGGGACTATGACCTCAATGATGTTCAGACAATGGAATTACTGGAGCGCTCCTATGAAGCCTTTGCAGGTAAGCATTGAGGAGCTTGATGTATGGACAATAATAATGATATTTTGAGCAGGATATCAGACCAATATGATAAGATGAGCAAGAGCCATAAGGCCATCGCCAAATTCATTTCCGGGCATTATGACCAGGCGGTGTTTATGACGGCGGCCAAACTTGGGGAGACGCTGGGGATCAGCGAATCCACCGTGGTGCGTTTTGCCGACCGGGTAGGTTATGCGGGTTACCCGGAGTTCCAGCGTGCACTGGAGGAATGCGTGAAGGGTAAACTGAGTAACATCCAGAAGATGGATGCCAAATATGGCAAAAGCACACAGTCCGAGGTACTTACCTCTGTGCTTGCCGCGGATATTGAAAAGCTCCAGCATACCATAGACAATTTGGATCCGGCGGCATTTGAGTCTGCAGTGGAGACGATCCTGGCTGCAGACACTATTTATATTATGGGACTCCGCAGCAACGGGCCACTGGCGGAGTTCCTGCATTTTTACCTTAATATGATCCGCGGGGGAGTGATGCTGTTAAACACTACCAGTGTCAGTGAGACTTTTGAACAGATGATCCGCATAAATGAGAATGATTGCTTTATCGGTATCAGTTTCCCCAGGTATTCCATGCGAACCCTGAAAGCCATGGAGTTTGCCAGTGACCGGAATGCCAAGGTGATCGCCTTGACGGATTCCACCCATTCGCCTATGAGCCTGTATTCTTCCTGTAACCTGTTGGCAAGAAGCGACATGGTCTCCATAGTGGATTCACTGGTGGCGCCTCTTAGCGTGATCAATGCATTGGTGGTGGCGTTGTGCATGAGGTCTCCCAAAGATGTCAAGCATAATCTGGAGATGCTGGAGGAAACCTGGAATAATTATCAGGTATACTTAAACGACGAGATCAATTTTATTGATAACGAACCGATTTTGGACTATTCCCTGCACCGTAAATAATGTGAAAATGTTACGGAAATATTACATGGGTATTTCACGATTCTGGTTCTGGTCATACTGGTTGCAGAGGGGGCAGTCGGAGTCAGTGTAAGGAGATTGTGGGGACAGAAAGGCAGTAAGTAGAATGAAGAAAGTGATTGTAGTAGGGGGCGGTGCTGCGGGCATGATGGCGGCCATAGCGGCGGCTGACAGTGGGGCGGAGGTCTGCCTCATCGAAAAAAACGAGAAGCTGGGGAAAAAGCTGTTCATTACCGGCAAAGGGCGTTGCAATGTGACCAATGCCGCGGATATGGATGCTCTGTTCCGAAATGTGTGTACCAACAGTAAGTTCCTTTACAGCGCCTTTTACGGATACGACAATCAGGCGGTCATGGCCTTTCTGGAAAAGGCAGGCTGTCCGTTAAAGGTTGAGCGGGGAGACAGAGTGTTTCCCACGTCAGACCATTCCTCTGATGTGATTGCCGCTTTCCAGCGGGAGCTGAAAAAGCGTGGCGTGGAAATACGGCTGAACACGGAAGTGGAAGCTATTTGGACAAGAATGCAGGAAGCGGATGAGGGAACCGAAAAAATAAGGGATTTCGGGAATGGCTATAAAGTGAAGGAGAATATGGCATTTGCAGCGGTCAGCCTTGTGGGTGGCGGCCGCATATCCGGTGACAAAGGAATAATATGCACCGGCGGTATTTCCTACCCGTCCACCGGCTCCACCGGAGACGGTTACCGCTTTGCAGAGCTGACGGGGCATAAGGTGACAGAACTTCGTCCGGCTCTGGTGCCCTTTAATATAGAGGAAAAGTGGTGCGGGAAGCTGATGGGGCTTTCCCTGAAAAATGTATCCGTTACCATGTCCGCAGGCAGGAAATGCCTGTATGAAGGCTTTGGGGAGATGCTGTTTACCCATTTCGGGGTCAGCGGCCCGCTGATCCTTACTGCCAGCAGCTATTATCATGGGGAGCAGGATGCAAAGCTATATATCGACCTGAAGCCGGCTATGGACGAGGAACAGCTGGACAGGCGTATTTTGCGGGATTTTGACGAAAACAAGAACAGGCAGTTCAAAAATTCCTTGGGAGGACTTTTCCCTGTGAAATTAATCCCCGTTATGATAGAATTGTCAGGGATACAGCCTGAAAAGAAAGTGAATGAAATTACCCGGGAGGAGCGCAGGAGGTTTTGCGGATTGATCAAGAAACTGCCTCTCACTGTGGCAGGGACAAGGGGATTTGAGGAGGCCATTATTACCAGGGGCGGTGTCTCTGTCAAGGAGATTAATCCATCCACTATGGAGTCCCGGAAGGTTGACGGGTTGTATTTTGCGGGTGAGGTGCTGGATCTGGATGCCCTGACGGGAGGCTTTAATCTCCAGATCGCCTGGTCCACAGGATATTTGGCAGGTTCTCACTGAATGCTTGTGCCGGGAACGGCGGAATAGGAGGAAAAATGAGTTACAATATTGCCATTGACGGCCCTGCAGGGGCAGGGAAAAGCACGATTGCCAGAGCGGCGGCAAAAGAAATGAACCTGATTTATGTGGATACGGGGGCCATGTACCGGGCCATGACGCTGTTTATGATCAGGGAAGGGATTGATCTGCAGGATACGGAGGCAATCATAAAAAAGTGCCGGGAAGCGGATATCACCATTCGCTACCAGGACGGCGTGCAGGTGGTCTTTTTGAACGGAGAGAATGTAAATGCCTATCTCCGCACGGAGGAAGTGGGGCATGCGGCTTCTTCTTATGTCAGTGTGATCCCCCAGGTGAGGGAGAAGCTGAGGGAGCTGCAGAAGCGGCTGGCGGCGGAGAGCGACTGTATTATGGACGGCAGGGACATCGGTACCTGCGTGCTGCCCCATGCGGATCGTAAGATCTATCTTACCGCCAGCAGTGAGGTAAGGGCAAAGAGAAGGTATGACGAATTGACTGCAAAAGGTGAGGCATGCGACCTGAAAAAGATACAGGAGGATATCGAGGAGCGGGATTACCAGGACATGCACAGGGAAATATCGCCCTTAAAACAGGCTGAGGACGCGGTGCTGCTGGATACCTCCGGTATGGCCGTGGAGGAAGTGGTCGCCAGGGTCCTGTCAATCTGCCAACCCACCCCATTGGACCATTGTTCCCGGGAATAACAGTCCGAAAGCGATGTGGGTTCCTGCTTTACAGAAGCAGGCACGGAAGCCGGGGGACGGAAACGGAATAAAATATTATGGAAATAAGGCTTGCAAAGTGCGCCGGATTTTGCTTCGGCGTGAAACGCGCGGTGGATACCGTGTATGAACAGGTAGAAACAGGGAAAACTATATACACCTATGGTCCTATTGTGCACAATGAGGAAGTGGTGAGAGACCTGGAAGAAAAGGGCGCTGCCGTCCTGGAAGGGGAGGAGGCACTTAATTCGTTGGACAACGGCTGTGTGGTGATCCGTGCCCACGGTGTCCCGGAAAAGATACACCATATCCTGGCACAGAAGAACCTGGAGTGTATAGACGCCACATGCCCTTTTGTAAAAAAGATCCATAAGATAGTGGGAAAGGCCGGCAGGGAGGGCGAATATACCGTGATTATCGGGGATCCCCACCATCCCGAAGTAGAAGGGATCGTAGGCTGGTGCAAAGGCCCTGTGACGGTGCTGGAGACGGAGGAAGAGGCGGAAAGTTTCGTCCCTCCCTACGGGAAAAAAATGTGCGTGGTGTCCCAAACGACATTTAACTACAATAAATTTCATTCTATAGTTGAAATTTTCCAGAAAAAAGGTTACAATGTTAATGTTGTTAATACCATATGTAATGCGACAGAGGAACGACAGAGCTCAGCCAGGGAGCTTGCAAGAGAGGCTGACGTTATGATCGTAATAGGTGGGAAGCACAGTTCCAACACCAGAAAGCTGTATGAAATATGCAGCGGGGAGTGTGCGCATACCTATTATATACAGACACTGGATGACTTGCATTTAGAACTACCTAAAGCTGTTCGACTGGTGGGTATTACCGCGGGGGCTTCCACCCCAAATAAATTAATCGAGGAGGTTCAAAATTATGTCAGAATTAACTTTTGAACAAATGTTGGAAGATTCAATTAAGACAATACATTCAGGAGAGGTAGTCGAAGGTACAGTCATCGATGTCAAGGCAGACGAGATCATCTTAAACATCGGATACAAATCCGACGGTATTCTTACCAAGAGCGAGTATACCAATGACTCAAGCGTAGACCTTACAACGGTAGTCAAACCCGGCGATACCATGGAGGTAAAGGTTTTAAAAGTAAATGACGGTGAAGGACAGGTTGTTTTGACTTACAAGCGCCTTGCGGCCGACAGAGGTAATAAGAGGATCGAAGAAGCATATAATAATAAAGAAGTGCTGAAGGCGACTGTGGCTCAGGTCCTTGGCGGAGGGTTGAGCGTTATCGTGGATGAAGTCAGGATATTTATCCCTGCCAGCCTTGTTTCCGACACCTATGAGAAGGATCTGAATAAATATGCGGGCCAGGAGATTGAGTTTGTTATCAGCGAATACAATCCCAAGAGAAGAAGGTATATCGGCGACCGCAGGCAGCTTGTGGCAGCGAAAAAGGCAGAACTCCAGAGAGAACTCTTTGAGAGGATCCAGGAGGGCGACATTGTAGAGGGAACCGTTAAGAACGTGACGGACTTCGGTGCATTCATTGATTTGGGCGGCGCCGATGGACTGCTTCATATTTCCGAGATGTCCTGGGGCAGGGTAGAGCATCCTAAAAAGGTGTTCAAGGTAGGCGACCAGTTGAAAGTCCTGATCAAAGAGATCAGCGGCAGCAAGATTGCACTTTCCCTGAAATTTGATGACGCCAATCCCTGGAAGGATGCCGTTTCCAAATATGCGGTGGGCAATGTTGTGACAGGAAAAGTAGCAAGGATGACGGATTTTGGCGCATTCGTAGAGCTGGAACCCGGAGTGGACGCGTTGCTGCATGTGTCCCAGATTGCAAAAGAGCATGTGGAGAAGCCTTCGGATGTATTGTCCGTAGGCCAGGAAGTGACGGCTAAAGTGGTTGACTTTAATGAGGCAGACAAGAAGATTTCCCTGAGTGTAAAGGCAATGCTTGCGCCTGAATACTCGGAGGAAGAGTCCGATGCGGATGTTGTGTCTGTAGACATTGATGCGGTAATTGCAGCCCAGAGTGAGGAAGACGCAGAATAAGAGTCGGGACGGTATGTTGATATGACATATGATTATGAATATTTTAAACGGGAGATATTGGCGCTGACATCCATTGACCTTGACTGTTATAAGGAAAAACAGATGAAGCGCCGCATCGATACTTTGATCACCAAGCATAAGATAGAAGGGTATGATAAGTACGTTGCCAGCCTGAAGTCAGACAAGGATTTATTTGATGAGTTTGTCAGCTATATTACCATTAATGTGTCTGAGTTTTACCGTAATCCTGAACAATGGAAACTGATAGAGGCAGATGTTTTCCCTGAACTGATCAGGAAATTTGGCAAGAACCTTAAGATTTGGAGTGCCGCATGTTCTACCGGCGACGAGCCTTATTCGCTTGTGATGGCTTTGTCCAGGCACTTGCCTTTGAGCAATATTAAAATTTACGCTACCGATCTTGACAAGCAGATCATTGCGAAAGCCAAGGTCGGTGTGTACAATGAGAAAAGCATAGCGTCCGTTCCCGATGAATTTAAGAAAAAGTATTTCACAAAGGTGGGGCCTTCTTATAAGATATCGGATGAGATTAAGGAACGCGTTGAGTTTAAGGAACATAACCTGTTAAAAGATGCTTATCCCAAGGATTATCATCTGATTGTCTGCCGGAATGTGCTGATTTACTTTACCGAGGAGGCAAAGGAGGAGGTATTCCGTAAGTTCAACAAGTCGCTTGCTTCAGGCGGTGTATTGTTTATCGGCAGTACGGAGCAGATAGTCAATTATAAGGAAATAGGGTACGACAGGAAGAATTCCTTCTTTTACCAGAGGCCATAAGGCAGCCGGGAGGCAGGGGTTATTTTACTTGGCTATTGACGGCCATTGTACCGGAACATAACAGCAAACACAAGGACATAAAAAGGGAACCCTCACAGGGGTTCCCTTTTAGCTGTCTGGTACATCGAATAATTAATATTCGCTCTGTTAAAAAAGCTTTCTCAGTATGCGGAAGCCATCATATTCAGGACATGGGCAGCGTAGGTGGAGAATGCCTGACGGTTCCTTTTTAATTCGTCCGTTAATTCAAAGAAAAGATCGCGGCTCTTATAGTCCCTTTTAAAGAAAGGCAGGAACAGGAAATCCCACTGAGGCAGGTAACAGGCTGTCTTGCGGGTATAGCAGTTTGCCGCAGAAGCGGGAATGCGGTGATTCTTATCCACAAACCTGGCTACCGACTTATGGAGGGCCACATCTTCGGTGGGAAGGTAAAAATAATCCTGGTAATTGGAGTAAAAGTACTTTAATTCTTCCTCAAAAATGGGGATTTTAATACATGCCTCAAAACCTTCTCCCCGGAAGTAGCAGCCTCCGGCGACAGAGGACACAGGCATGGGCAGCCGGTTCTCCAGGGACAATGTAATCAGCAGTTCCCTGCGACGGTTCCCGTTTACGTCCTTATAGGAATTTGCCTGGACCTTCCTCGCTTTTACCGGTTCGTTAAAAAGGTCGTAATAGGTCAGCATGGGAAGCGTTTCCAGCATGCCCTTTAAGTCGTCCGCATTGTGCAGCAGCAGGGCATTTTCGGCAAACTCGCTGGGATTTTTCACATAGTCCTGGTAAATGCCGATCAGTTCCCCGCCGGTAAATACGTCCTTGCGGTCAATGCCCAGAAATTGTTCCAATGTCTTCTGCTTACAGTTTGGAAGCTTCAGAAAATATTTGTAGGGGATGATCCGCTTATACAGGTCAATGCCCTGAAAACCTTCAAACGTGTATGGAAGCGAGAGCTGTTCGCATTTCTGGGTGATAAACGGCAGGTCAAAATTATTCCCGTTAAAGTGGACCATATAGCGGAAATATTTTGCAAAATCAAAGAATGATTTCAGCACGGCGGCTTCCTGGTCATAATTTTCCGCCAGCCATTGTATGGCGTGCCAGCTCCCGTTCTGATAATATGCGCAGCCGATCAGATACAGATAGGAGGAGCGCGCTGTAAAACCGGTGGTCTCAATATCTAAAAAGAGGATACGCTCCAGGGGCGCCAGCTTTTCCAAGGGATAGGATATTTTAAAATTTTCAAAAGTTTCTTTCGAAATCCTCATTACTGCCTCCAAGTGAATATATAGTAACTGCATCACAGTGGTCAATCTGTCTGAATTGTTACATATCTACAGATATAATAGCACAATTTTTTATTTTGCAGTAGTATTTTCTATAAAAAAATAGTATATTTAAACTATCAAAGTCGACAAGATAAAACAGTCTCGGGACGGAAGAGACGGAACTGGAATGAAAGGACAATGATTATGGCAAAATTTACGTTTGTGGGCGGAATCCACCCTTATGACGGAAAGGATCTTTCCAAGGATAAACCGATCCGGGATATCCTGCCGGAGGGCGAGGTTGTCTACCCCCTGAGCCAGCACATAGGGGCGCCGGCAAAGGCAATTGTGAAAAAGGGAGACAGGGTGTTGGCGGGCCAGAAAATAGCGGAAGGCGGCGGGTTTGTATCTGCCCCTATTTATGCATCCGTTTCCGGCACGGTAAAGGCGGTGGAACCGAGGCGCGTCGTTACAGGGGATATGGTCATGAGCATTATCATTGACAATGATAAGAAGTATGAGGCTGTTGCCTTTTCTCCGAAAGCGCCCTTGGAGGACATGTGCAGGGAGGATATTATCGACTGTATCCGCGAGGCGGGTATTGTGGGCATGGGCGGGGCCGGATTCCCTACGCATGTTAAGCTGTGCCCCAAGGAACCCGATCAAATAGATTATGTGATTGCCAACTGTGCAGAATGTGAACCCTACCTGACATCGGACTACCGGAGGATGCTGGAGGAGCCGGAGAAGCTGGTGGGCGGGTTAAAAATCCTGCTGCTGTTGTTCCAAAATGCGCATGGCATACTGGCGGTGGAGGATAATAAACCGGACTGCATCGAGCTGCTAAGGAAGCTTACCAAAGAAGAACCCCGGATCAGTGTCAAGGCTTTGAAGACCAAATATCCCCAGGGTGCGGAACGGCAGCTGATTTATGCTTCCACGGGAAGGCGGATCAATTCTTCCATGCTTCCCGCAGACGTGGGGTGCGTTGTGAATAATGTGGATACGGTGGTGGCGGTGTACAGGGCAGTGGCCCAGGGGCGTCCACTGATCGAGAGGATCGTAACCGTAACAGGTGATGCGGTAGCCAAACCGCAGAATTTCCGGGTTCCTATCGGAACAAGTTACAGGGAGCTGATCGAAGCCGCCGGAGGTTTTAAGGTACCGCCGGAGAAGGTGGTCTGTGGCGGGCCTATGATGGGGTTTGCCATGTTTGACTTGAACGTGCCCACCACAAAGACATCCACGGCTCTGCTTGCGTTTACGAAAGACGAGGTTTCCGCCATGGAGCCTGGCCCCTGCATTAACTGCGGCAGATGTGTGGAGGTCTGTCCCGGGCGGGTGATCCCCAGCAGGCTGGCGGATTGCGCGGAGCATTTTGACGAAGAGGCTTTCCTGGAAAATAACGGCATGGAGTGCTGCGAGTGCGGCTGCTGCAGCTTTGTCTGCCCGGCCAAACGTCCCCTGACCCAGGAAATCAAATCCATGCGCAAGATCCAGCTTGCCAAGAGAAAGAAATGACAGGGGCAAAAGGGAGAATCATGATAGGAGGAAGAGAACGTGAGTGAACGAATGAAGGTATCATCCAATCCGCATATCCGTTCAAAAGTGACTACCAACGGGATTATGCTGGCTGTGGTCATTGCCCTGATGCCTGCAACCGGCTTTGGAATCTATAATTTTGGCGTGAGGGCGCTGGCGGTGATCCTGGTGACCGTTGCCAGCACGGTACTGACGGAATTTCTGTTTGGGCTGTATAAAAAGAAGGCGACTGTCTCGGATTTGTCCGCCGTGGTGACGGGACTTCTGCTAGCCCTGAACCTGCCGGCGACGATTCCGCTGTGGATGGCGGCGTTAGGCGGTGTGTTTGCTATCCTGACGGTGAAAATGCTGTTTGGTGGCCTGGGGCAGAACTTTATGAACCCGGCGCTTGCCGCAAGATGTTTCCTGCTGATTTCTTTTCCCACGGCCATGACTGCGTTTGAATGTGACGCCTATACCGGTGCAACGCCGCTGGCTGCGTTAAAGGCGGGGGAACAGGTGAACGTCATGGATATGGTCATGGGGCATACGGCGGGAACCATAGGGGAGACTTCGGTGATTGCGCTGGTGGCGGGAGCCTGTTTCCTGCTGGCCCTGGGAGTCATCGACCTGAGGATCCCCGGAAGCTACATAGTTACTTTTGTATTGTTTGCCGGTATTTTCGGCGGGCGGGGATTTGACCCCGCGTATCTGTCGGCACAGCTTGCCGGAGGCGGTTTGATGCTGGGGGCATTTTTTATGGCCACGGATTATGTGACCCGGCCTATCACAATAAAGGGACAGTACGTATTCGGCATTTTCCTGGGGATTATGACGGGGATATTCAGGATTTTCGGCCCCGGAGCGGAAGGAGTGTCTTACGCGATCGTCCTGGGCAATCTCCTGGTGCCTTTGATCGAGAGAGTGACGAAACCGGTTGCCTTTGGCTATCAGAGGGGAGGTAAGCGGGCATGAGAGGAAAAAGTGATTTTGGGACCATGCTGAGAGAGGCGGGGATCCTGTTTGCCATTACATTATTGTCCGGCCTGCTCCTGGGGTTGGTATACGAGGTGACGAAGGAGCCCAGGAGGCTGCAGCAGGAACGTGCCATAGAGGAGGCCTGTATAGCAGTTTTCCCACAGGCGCAAGAAAAGGGGACGGCTTTGACCTTTGAGGTGCTTGATACGGAGCCTTCCGCCGGACTCCGGGAGGAGCTTGCCCTGGAAAATGTGGAGATTGGGACCATCTACAGCGCTGCCGACGGGTCCGGCTTTTATGGTTATGTGGTGGAGGCCGTCTCTACCAAAGGGTATGGTGGCGACATCGTGCTCTATGTAGGCGTAGGAGCGGACGGGACCGTAAACGGTGTGTCCATCCTGGAAATCAATGAGACGGCCGGACTAGGCATGGAAGCCCCCAATGTACTGGTACCCCAGTTCCAGGGGCGGAAAGTTGACAGCTTTGTCTATACTAAGACAGGGGCAACGCCGGGTACCAATGAAGTGGATGCCATTTCATCGGCAACGATCACTACGAAAGCGGTTACGAACGCTGTAAACGGGGGACTGAAAACAGCCCTTGAACTTTTGGGGGGAGGTGCGGGCCATGAATAAAGCAGGTGAAAGGCTCTATAACGGACTGGTGAAGGAGAACCCTACCTTTGTCCTGATGCTGGGCATGTGCCCTACGCTGGCGGTTACCACTTCGGCCATGAACGGCCTGGGTATGGGACTGACTACCATGGTGGTGCTGGCTATGAGCAATCTGTTCATATCCCTGCTGCGCAGGGTGATCCCGGGAAGAGTGCGTATTCCGGCATTTATCGTTATCATAGCATCCTTTGTGACGGTGGTGCAGCTTTTGCTGGAGGCCTACTTGCCGGCATTGAATAAATCGTTGGGAGTCTATATCCCTTTGATCGTAGTAAACTGTATTATATTGGGGCGTGCGGAAAGTTATGCGTACTCCAATCCGCCGGTCCCTTCCCTGTTTGACGGTATCGGGATGGGACTTGGCTTTTCCTTTGCACTGACTTGCATCGGTGCGCTCCGGGAGCTCCTGGGGGCAGGAAAGCTGTTTGGCGCCGCACTGATGCCGGAGGGGTTTGAGCCGATCCGGATTTTCAGCCAGGCCCCCGGCGCGTTTTTTGTGCTGGCTATGCTGGTGGCTGTCCAGAACTGCATGAAAAACAGGCGGAAAAAGGAAGGGAAACCCTATGAGAAGATCGGTTCCGGCTGCAGCGAAGACTGCATGAACTGCTCTGACAAGGGATGCTCCAAACGTTTTTATGACACAGGCGCCGCAAGCGCTGAGGAAACGAAGGCCGACCTGCCAAAGGCCGGGCCGTCGAAGGTGAACACGGTGAACCCCAATACGGCAAAAGCACAGTCCGACAGCGCCGAATTTGAATTTATTGACTTGGATAAGGGGGAGAATTAATGGATAACGTAAAAGATTTGTTAGTCATATTGATCGGCTCCTCTTTGGTAAGCAATGTGGTGCTGAGCCAGTTCCTGGGCCTCTGCCCTTTTTTGGGAGTGTCCAGAAAGGTAAAGACGGCCGCCGGAATGGGCGGTGCGGTAATCTTTGTCATCACACTGGCAAGCTTTGTGGCCGGCCTCATCAACCAGTTTGTCCTGATCCGGTTTGAAGTCCGCTACCTGGATACCATCGTGTTTATCCTGGTCATTGCGGCATTGGTCCAGTTTGTGGAGATGTTCCTGCGCAAGGTGATGCCCTCCCTCTACGAGGCTTTGGGCGTATATCTGCCGCTGATCACTACCAACTGTGCCGTGCTTGGCGTGGCGATCAATAACGAGCAGGCGGAATACGGTATTCTCACGGGTACGGTGAACGGCTTTGCCACAGCGGTGGGTTTTACGGTATCCATAGTGATTCTTGCCGGCATACGGGAAAAGATCGAATATAATGATGTGCCGAAATCTTTCCAGGGCATGCCCATCGTGCTTTTGACCGCAGGTTTGATGGCGATTGCATTTGTGGGATTTTCGGGATTGTTATAATGAAAACAGGAGGCTGACACATGAGTATGATTGGAATTTTGACCGCCGCGGTGGTAGTGGCGGCTGTAGGTATCTTCGTGGGCCTTTTCCTTGGGATCGCAGGTATAAAGTTTAAGGTGCAGGTGGATGAGAAAGAGGAGGCTGTGTTGGCCGCACTTCCCGGGAATAACTGCGGTGGCTGCGGCTATGCGGGGTGCTCCGGTTTGGCGGCGGCTATTGCAAAGGGAGAAGCGCCGGTCAACGGCTGTCCTGTGGGCGGAGAACCTGTGGGAAAACGGATCGCGGCGATCATGGGAGTGGAAGCCGCGGGCACGGAGCGCCAGGTGGCATTTGTGGCCTGCCAGGGGGACTGTGAGAGGGCAAACAAGGACTATGACTATTGCGGCGCTCAAGACTGCCGCATGATGGGGTTTGTGCCCGGGGGCGGTGAAAAGTCCTGCGGCAGCGGCTGCCTGGGATATGGCACTTGTGTGAAAGTATGCCCTTTTGATGCGATCCATGTGGTGAACGGGGTAGCAGTGGTAGACAAAGAGGCATGTAAAGCGTGTGGCAAATGTATTGCGGCATGCCCCAAACACCTGATCTCCCTGATCCCTTACAAGGCGAAGATTGCCGTTGCATGCAGTTCCAGGGACAAAGGGCCTGTTACCATGAAGGCCTGTGCCACGGGATGCATCGGCTGTGGGATCTGCGTCAGGAATTGTCCCAGCCAGGCAGTGACAGTGGAGGAATTACATGCTAAAATAGACCAGGAGAAGTGCATTGCCTGCGGTATGTGTATGGAGAAATGCCCCAAGAAGGCGATCATACGCCTGGGGGAATCGGAACAAGGTTAGAAATCCTGCGGCAGCCGCTTAAGATAATTGTTTTAATATACGTATTTGGGTCTGTTCCGGCATGGGAAAGGCTCATGCGGGAAAGGCGTGGGTATAGAAATGAGATTACCTGATGACTATGATGACCGATCAGGGTTGACGCCTACGGTGGTGTCTGCAATCGTGGCAGTGACACTGTTCGTAGCGGTGATCCTGGTAGTTGTACTTATGATGAATGATGACCACAGGGGTAACGGGAATCATAATACGGCCCCCTCCCAGAGTGCGCAGCAGACACCCGGGCCGACTTCCCCCGTCATAGTATATCCGGAAGTGGATGAGATCCTGTCCGGCAGTAAGCTGACGCCGGACGACCTGGACTTTTGGGATATGTACCCCCCTTCGGAGTCGCCTTCCGCCACGCCGGAACCGTCGGCGTCCCCGGAGGTGGTGGAGAATGACCCTGCCACGGACGGGAAGCACACGCTGATCCAGTACTCCAACGGGAAAGAGGAGTGGGTACTGATCAGTCCTTACTTGCCAAAGCATGAGTATGACTTTACCAAATTAGTATGCCAGTCTGACTTGATGAAGTATTTTGTGGACGGAAAACAGATCTCCTTTGTAGGAGTTGACGTTTCAAAATTTCAGGATTACATTGACTTTGTGAAGGTGAAAAAGGCGGGCATCGACTTTGTCATGATTCGCGTGGGCGCCAGGGGATATGGTACCGGCCAGCTGATCGTTGACGAATATTTCAGTGACAATATCAAGCGTGCCACGGACGCGGGACTTGATGTGGGGGTTTATTTCTATTCCCAGGCGATCACGGAGGATGAGGCCAGGGAAGAGGCTAACCTGGTGATTGAGAACCTTGGGGAATATCAAATCAGCTATCCGGTGGCGTTCAATATGGAACTGATTGAAAACGATACCGCCAGGACGGACCATCTTTCCAAAACGGAGAGGACCGCTATCACCAAGGCATTTTTGGACACGATTGCCGCTGCAGGCTACAAGACAATGATCTATGGCAACAAACAGTGGCTGATCAAGGAAATCGATATGTCTAAGCTGACGGCATATGATGTGTGGCTGTCACAGGAGGCGGATATTCCCGATTACCCTTATAAGTTCACCATGTGGCAGTACAGTAAGTCCGGCAATATAGACGGGATTGCCGGATATGTGGACCTGAACATCAGCTTCATTGACTATTCGGAGAAGTAGGGGGGCGGTATTCCTTTACTTTGGGAGAGACCGCCACCTTTGTGTAAATATCGGCGTATTTGCTGGGGGCAAGGCCCTCGATATAATTTGGTGTGTATTTTTTTGTGACCCCGTTCTTTTTCAGGATGTCTATTGCTTTATTGTAAGCGATGGCGGCTTCCCACTCGGAAGAATAGCGGCCTACTATATAATTTCCATTGATGTGGATGCGGACAGTATATAAATACTGTCCGTTTTTTTGCCGGTCCCGGTTGACCCCGTGATAGATATTAAAGATTTCCAGGTTTTCACGGCGGAAGTCGGAAGGGTCATTGTTGATAAAACGGAAATCCCTGCCTTCTTTTGCATAGGGTTTGATGCCGTAACGCGACGAAATGCTGACCTGGAGTCCGTAATCGGCCACAAAATAGTGCCTTCCCCTGCACATGATCCTGTGTGAGGAATAGTAAAAAAGATCGTCAAGGTCAAATTTCAGGACATGGGTGGGCGAGAGATAGTAATAAAATAATTTCTGCCCCATGTAAATGGGGTTGCCGAAATAGATGCCGTTGTCCCGGAAATTAAGGAGGGAAACCCATTTCCCGAAGGGGAGCGGAGAGTCGTCGGTGTATTCATCCAACGCCGCCTTAGGCGTGTCCAGCAGGCGCAGGCCTTCCAGATATGCGGCGTGGGCCGATTCAGGGCATGGGAAACTGCCAAGGCTGATATGCTTGCGCCTGTAGGTCAGGGAAGAGCGGAAATAAATATCGCCGTTTTTTCGGACGGAAGAAAACACGCCTTCATAATGTTCCATATTGATACCCATACCTTTCCCACACGGAAACAGGCCTTGTTCCTCTTCGTGGAAGTGATCGCTTTCCAGGCCTATCAGTAGTATATCATTTTCCGGGGAAAGTGCAAGAAAAGTGTATATTAAGAAATTATGACTGAATTGTTACATATTTTTTAACCTTATCTCATATATTTGATATATCGGACAGGCAATGCCTGTCTGCCATGTGAATAAGCGGTTGGGACACCGGCGGTAAAAGCACGCTCCGGAATGGAGATTAATATGAGAAAGGGCAGAAAATAATGTATAAAAAGGCAGTTGGTTTATTGATACTTTGTAATATGATATTTCTTACAGGATTCTTTTGTATCCGAGGGGTAGGCAGGGCAAAGCTGATGACCCAGCCGGCTTTCCTGATACATCTGACGTTGCAGGATGTTGACGACAAAGCGGAAGCAGCCGGGGAGGGCAGGGAGGAGAGCAGGGCCCTGGGGATTGCGGACCGCGCCGTATCCGGGCAGAGGGTGGTGGACTTCCAGGTGATGGAACAGGAGGTGGCCTATGTTCTGGAGGCATCCGAGCTGGACGTCCTGCTCAGGATCGTGGAGTCGGAGGCCGGGAGCGAGGATGAGGACGGCAGGCTGCTTGTGGCGAATGTGATACTGAACCGGGTCAATGACGACATGTTTCCGTCCACGGTTACGGATGTGGTATTCCAGCAGGAAAACGGGGTGGCGCAGTTTTCGCCTGTTTCCAGCGGGAGGATTTACCGGGTAGAGGTCAGCCCGGAAACCCGTGAGGCTGTGGAACGGGCCTTGATGGGGGAGGACATTTCCCAGGGTGCGCTGTATTTTGCGGCGAGAAAATATGCAGACAGCACAAAAATGCGGTGGTTTGACGAGAACCTGGAATTTCTGTTCCAGCATGGTGGGCATGAATTTTTTAAATGACAGATTTTACCGCACTGCCTTGCGTGCCGGGTTATTTTTTGGTATACTGACATGGGTGCGGAGAAGAATGTACCACGCGCAAGTTTGCGCCTGCCGGGTTGTCCGGCAGAAGATTAAAATTATCAATTTACGTTTATAGGCCTGCCCCGGATGACAGAGTCCATGGGGGAAAGGTTCATGCGGGAAAGGCATGGGTATCAGTATGGAAGTATTATATAACAGTACAAGAGGGAAGGCGGTTCAGGTAAAAGCCTCCGAGGCGATCCTGAAGGGACTGTCGGAGGACGGCGGCCTGTTTGTGCCGGACCATATCCCGGTGTTGGACAAGGAGTTAAAGGAATTTGCAGGTATGACCTACCGGGAGGTCGCATATGAGGTCATGAAGCTTTATCTTACCGACTTTACGGAAGAGGAACTGAAAAGCTGTATTGAAAAGGCTTATGACTCCAAGTTTGACACGGAAGTGATAGCGCCTTTGGCGGAGGCGGAGGGAGCTTATTACCTGGAACTGTTCCATGGAGCGACCATAGCTTTTAAGGACATGGCATTGTCCATTTTGCCTCATCTGATGATCACATCCGCCCGAAAGAATCAAATACAGAACGAGATCGTGATTCTGACGGCCACCTCCGGCGATACCGGCAAGGCGGCGCTGGCAGGCTTTGCAAATGTGGAGGGGACCCGCATTATTGTGTTTTATCCGAAAAACGGCGTCAGCCCCATCCAGGAAAAGCAGATGGTCACCCAGAAGGGGGATAATACCCTTGTGGTGGGGATCCACGGTAATTTTGACGATGCCCAGACCGGGGTGAAGAAGATATTTTCCGACAGGGAGCTGGCAGAGGAGCTGGAGGGCAAAGGGTTCCAGTTTTCTTCCGCTAATTCCATCAATATCGGACGCCTGGTTCCCCAGATCTGCTATTATGTCTATGCATACGCGACCCTGCTGAAAGAAGGGAAGATTGCAGAGGGGGAGAAGATCAATGTGGTAGTACCCACCGGCAATTTTGGCAATATTCTGGCGGCATTTTATGCAAAGAACATGGGACTTCCCATCGGTAAGCTGATCTGTGCGTCCAATGAGAACAAGGTGTTGTACGATTTCTTCCGGACCGGAGTCTATGACAGGAACAGGGAGTTTGTGCTGACCACTTCCCCTTCCATGGATATCCTCATCTCCAGTAACCTGGAGCGGCTGATCTACCGTATTGCAGGGGAGGATGCGGAACGGAACCAAGCATGGATGGCGGCGCTGGCAGGGGAGGGCAGGTATGAGATCACTCCCGAAATGAGAGATGCGCTGGCTGACTTCTACGGCAGCTATGCCGATGAAAAGGAGACGGCGGAGGAAATCAGCCGCCTCTACAACAGCTGCGGGTATGTCATTGATACCCATACCGCAGTGGCCTCCGCAGTGTACCGGAAGTATGTGGAGGAGACGGGCGACCATGCAAAGACGGTGATTGCTTCTACAGCCAGTCCCTTCAAGTTTACCAGAAGCGTTATGAACGCCATTGATGGGAAGTATGACGACATGGGTGATTTTGAGCTGGTAGACCAGCTCTCCGGGATCGCAAATGTAGCCGTACCCCAGGCTATTGAGGAAATCCGCACTGCGCCGGTGGTACATGACAGGCAGTGCGATGTGGGCCAGATGAAAGACGTTGTGAGAGAATTTTTAAAATAGCGCTGACTCTGTCATCGTTTTCTCATTTGGGAAAATACTGTTCCGTAGCGCAGATCCGTCTTGGGAAACGTTTTCATCAGTGCTTCCCAAGACGATAGGGGGCCGTTAAGGTTTCCGGATTCGGTCCCCGCAGTTTTGCTGCGGGGCAGTTTTGTTGTATACTGTGTTCAGCATCCCTGAGAATGTTTTGGAAGGCCCGTCTGCCGCGGCGGAAAAGACAGGTCATAGAATAGCTTTGGCACAAAATATGCAGGGGCCTGTTTCCGGGAAAATGCCGGAAAGGATTGCTTTTCCCGGGGAGCAGGTTTTGGGAGATCGTCTGTGGAAAAGGAGAGATTATGACAGCGGAAGAAATGTTAACGAAAGTGGACCACACTCAGCTTAAGGCATACGCCACATGGGAGGATATCCAGAAATTATGTGATGAGGCGGCCCAATACCATACGGCCAGCGTATGTGTGCCTCCTACTTATATAAAAGCGATACGGGACACATACGGAGACCGGGTTACGATCTGTACCGTGGTGGGGTTCCCGCTGGGGTACAGCGTGACGGAGGCCAAGGCCGCGGAGACGGCCCGGGCCCTGGAAGACGGCTGCGACGAGATTGACATGGTGGTAAATATCAGTGATGTCAAGAACGGATACTGGGAAAAGGTTGAGGAGGAGATCCGGACCCTGAAAAAGATATGCGGGGATCATATTTTAAAGGTGATTATTGAAACCTGTTATCTCACGGAGGAAGAAAAGATAAAAATGTGCGGCATTGTCACCCGGGCAGGGGCGGATTATATCAAGACATCCACCGGGTTTGGGACAGGCGGCGCCGTCAGGGAGGATGTGGAGCTGTTTCGGGAGCATATCGGCCCCGGGGTGAAGATCAAAGCGGCCGGAGGCATTTCCACGCTGGAAGACCTGGAAATGTTCATAGGACTTGGCTGTGACCGTATCGGGACATCCCGGGCGGTTGGCCTGTGTAAGGGAGAGAAAACGGAAGGCTATTAAGGGTTCGCACCGAAGAATGCAAGGCCAATAAATCGGCCTTCAAATCCGCACAGGCGTTACATGTTTCTCACGGCGCAGGGAGCGCGCAGAAATGGGGGTTAAGATGGAAAATCAGGTAATTCAAAATCGTTTGAAGGCATTGAGGGAACTTATGAAGGAGGAGGGCATTGACTATTATATGATGCCCACGGCAGATTTCCATAATTCTGAGTATGTAAACGACTACTTTAAAGTCAGGGAATACTTCTGTAATTTTTCCGGGTCCAACGGGACATTGCTGGTATGGCAGGATGGCGCGGGTCTCTGGACGGACGGGAGATATTTTATCCAGGCGGAGCATGAACTGGAAGGTACATGCGTAGAGCTGTTCCGGATGCTGGACGAGGGAGTCCCTTCCATCGAAGATTTCCTGGAGCAGAAAATGGGACAGGGGCAGACCCTGGGTTTTGACGGCAGGGTGATTTCCGCCAGGGAAGGGAAGAAACTGGAGGAAAAGCTGGCGGGGAAGAAGATTTCCTTTGCCTATGAGAAGGATCTTGCGGAGAGGATTTGGAAGGAGCGGCCCGAATTCCCCCATGGAAAGGTAACGGTCCTGCCCGAGGAGCTGGCAGGCAGGAGCACGGAGGAGAAACAGAAGGAAGTGATGGACAAGGTTTCCCAGGCGGGAGCGGACAGTTTTCTCCTGACGAAGCTGGACGACCTGATGTGGCTTTTTAATATCAGAGGCTGTGACGTGGAATGCAATCCCGTGGCCATGTCTTACGGCTACCTGACTAAGGACGAGGCAGTATTGTTCATCCAGAAGAACGTACTGGACGAGGCCGCCTTGGAATATTTTGGGGAGAAGAAGATCACGGTGAAGGACTATTGGGAGACTGTGGATTATCTGAAGGCGCTTCCCGGGGGCGGGAAAGTGCTGATAGACAGCCGCCATTGCAGCTATACCTTATCCAAGACCCTGGCAGAGAGACAGGCTGTGGTAGAGAAAACGAATCCCACGGAGCTGTTAAAGGCGGTAAAGAATCCGGTGGAGCTTGCCAATATGGAAGCAATCTATTTAAAAGACAGTGTGGCTCTGACCAAATATATATACTGGCTTAAGACGAATATCGGCAGGCAGGAGATCACGGAGATCACTGCGGCGGACTATCTGGAGAAGCTGAGAAGGGAGATCCCTGAATGGATTGACCTGTCCTTCCCCTCCATATCCGCTTACGGCGCCAATGCAGCCATGATGCACTATGAACCCACCTCCCACAACCATGCGGTGTTGAAGCCGGAGGGACTTTACCTGATCGATTCCGGCGGACAGTACATGGGAGGCACTACCGACGTGACCAGGACGGTTGCACTGGGGCCTGTGCCGGACGAGGCCAAAAAGCATTATACTGCGGTGGCGGCCGGAATGCTGCAGCTGTCCAATGCCCGCTGGATCTACGGATGCACCGGGAGGAATCTGGACATTCTGGCCAGGCAGCCTGTGTGGGATATGGCCCTTGATTACAAATGCGGCACGGGCCATGGAGTGGGGTATATTTTGAATGTCCACGAAGGCCCCCAGAATATGCGTTGGAGATTCACGGACGGCATGGCGGAGGCGGTCCTGGAAGCAGGCATGGATATTTCCAATGAACCCGGCGTCTATATAGAGGGGAGCCACGGCATCCGTATTGAGAATATCATGGTGGCGGAAAATGATGTAAAGAACGAGTACGGGCAGTTTATGCATTTCAAGACCCTGACCTGGGTGCCTATTGATATGGATGCAATTGACTTAAGCCGTATGAGCGAGATACAGAAAAACATGCTGAAGGAGTACCAGCAGAGGGTATATGAAAAGGTTTCCCCCTATTTGACGGAGGAGGAAGCAAAATGGCTGAAGAAGGAGACCGAGGTAGCTTAAACACGCTCTAAACTTTTTATAAAATCTTTCCCATTTATTGACTTTTCACTATCGGCATGTTAAAGTTATAACGACTGGAGTCTATAGGAATCTACCTAAAGATATCATGAAAGAAGAGAGGTAAAACGCGAGATGGCAGAGATCAATTTAAGCAAGTATGGCATTACCGGAACTACGGAAGTAGTGCACAATCCTTCCTATGAAGTACTGTTTGAGGAAGAGACCAAGGCTGGTCTGGAAGGATTTGAAAAGGGTCAGGAAACTGAGCTTGGCGCAGTGAATGTAATGACCGGAATTTACACAGGGCGTTCTCCCAAAGATAAGTATATCGTTATGGATGAGAACTCTAAGAATACCGTATGGTGGACTTCCGACGAGTATAAGAACGACAATCATCCCATGTCAGAGGAAGTATGGGCAACCGTAAAGGATATCGCACAGAAGGAGCTTTGCAATAAGAGACTGTTTGTTGTAGACGCTTTCTGCGGTGCTAACAAGGATACCCGTATGGCAGTACGTTTTATCGTGGAAGTTGCATGGCAGGCCCATTTCATCAAGAATATGTTCATCCAGCCCAGCGCAGAGGAACTGGAGAGCTTTGAGCCTGACTTCGTTGTATATAATGCTTCCAAGGCAAAGGTTGAAAATTATAAGGAGCTGAACCTGAACTCCGAGACCTGTGTGGCTTTCAACATTTCCAGCCGCGAGCAGGTTATCATCAACACATGGTACGGCGGTGAGATGAAGAAGGGTATGTTCTCCATGATGAACTACTATCTGCCGCTGAAGGGCATCGCTTCCATGCATTGCTCCGCAAATACCGATATGAACGGTGAGAATACTGCCATTTTCTTCGGACTTTCCGGAACCGGCAAGACCACCCTGTCCACCGATCCCAAGCGTCTGTTGATCGGCGACGACGAGCATGGCTGGGATGACAACGGCGTGTTCAACTTCGAGGGCGGCTGCTATGCGAAGGTTATCAACCTGGACAAGGATTCCGAACCCGACATCTACAACGCCATCAAGCGCGACGCACTGCTTGAGAATGTAACCGTAGATGAGGCCGGCAAGATTGATTTTGACGATAAGAGCGTAACCGAGAATACCCGTGTTTCTTATCCTATCAGCCATATCAACAATATTGTACGTCCTGTTTCCGCTGCACCGGCAGCTAAGAATGTGATTTTCCTGTCTGCGGATGCATTCGGCGTACTTCCTCCCGTATCCATTCTGACACCTGAGCAGACCCAATATTACTTCCTTTCCGGGTTTACTGCTAAGCTGGCAGGTACGGAGCGTGGAATCACAGAGCCTACACCTACCTTCTCCGCATGCTTCGGCCAGGCATTCCTGGAGCTGCATCCCACAAAGTATGCAGAAGAGCTGGTTAAGAGAATGGAGAAGAGCGGCGCTAAAGCATATCTGGTAAATACCGGATGGAACGGCACCGGCAAGAGAATTTCCATCAAGGATACAAGAGGTATCATTGATGCTATCCTGAGCGGAGACATCAACAATGCGCCTACCAAGAAGCTTCCGATCTTTAACTTTGACATTCCTACGGAGCTGCCCGGTGTGGATACCAACATCCTTGACCCTCGCGACACTTATGCAAATGTTGCTGACTGGGAAGCAAAGGCAGACGATCTGTCTTCCAGATTTGTTAAGAACTTTGCGAAGTATGAAGGCAACGATGCGGGTAAGGCACTTGTATCCGCAGGCCCTCAGAAATAAGCAGTAGGATCAGCAGGGTAGTTGAACTTAAATACCAAAACCCCATGGGCCGGGAGGCCTATGGGGTTTGTTTTGTGAAAAGAAAATATTGGAACAAGAATGTGTTTTTTGCCACAGCCGGATGATGCGCATCAGGTACAATAAGATAAAAAAGCGCCGCCTGCGGCGCTTCGAAGAATGCTTCGCATTCTTCCCCATCCAGGACGCAGTTTCCTATAAAATAAAAAAAGGACTGCCACATTTAATGCGGCAGTCCTTTTTTTATTTTATTCGTTTGCTACGTCTCCGGAGTAAATCTCGGTTCCGTCAGATGCAAGAAATGTAAAACGTGCACCGTCCAGCTTAATGCCGTATGAAGACTCGAAAGATTCGAACAAATCTGCAAGTCCCTGCTTATTTGCCTCAATAACGGGATCGAAAGCGGCAGCTAATGCTTCGCTGGTCAGTCCGCTGTACTCGTCGCCGCCGGGAAGGGTGTACTCGTAAACAAAGACGTTACCGTCTGCAGCCAGTTTAACGGTCATACCGGTAGATGCCAGAGCAGTGTTGGTCTGCTCTTCAGCCTGCTTTGCCTCATCGGAGTTCATCCACTCTTCCAGGGTCATAGCCGCATCGTCTGCCTGTGAGCTGGATGCTTCGGGAGCGGAAGATGAAGGAGTGCTTGCAGTAGACTGTGCAGCGGAAGAACTTCCGTTACTTGCGGAATTCAAGCCGTCGGAACCACATGCTGCGAAGGAAAGAACCATCGTAGCCGTAAGTACAAGTGTCAATAACTTTTTCCTCATATATTATTCCTCTCTTTAAAAAAATTTCTAGGACAAAATAAATGATACTACCCCTATTTTAAAAGTTCAATGTAAAAATTCACTAAATAAAGGTGCAAAAACCAAAAATTGCTGTTGTATTTTGCTAAGTGTTTCGTTATAATAAGAGTAACCTGAAGTGTGCGATAACTCCTGTTCATTTTTGAACCTACATTTACTTTAAACGGGATTCCTACATTGCCGGCTGGCTGTCAAGCCCTCACTTGGATACAAGGATTGGAAGGGAAGGCAAAAGGCAGGTTGCGGTCACCCACCTAGCGCTGCTAGGAGTCAAAAAACAGGAGGCGGCATTTTGGGGATATGTAAACAGAACAAAAGAGCAGTCCATAAGGGCTGCTCTTTTGAGGTATAAGATGCAGACAAGGGAAATAGAATATAACGGACTGGAATTAACGGACATGATATGTTTGTATGGATGCAAGGCGTATGGAGCTGCGGCATGTGGAAATTCGGTTTAGAAATTTTGGAATGTGAGGAAAACGCTGTTGGACAGAGGCAGGAACAGAGGCAATAACGGCAACGGAAACGGTCTGAACAGATCCCAGAGGATGCAGTTGAAGGCATTCATTTGCCTTCTGGGTTTTCTGCTGCTGTTGATACTGTTGTTGGGGAAATTCATTTCCCTGCTTGTACATAGGGATACAGGGGGGACCCAGGAGAATCCCCTGTTTCCGCAACCCCATGTCCCGGTGGTGAAAGTGTTGACGAATGTGTGGATCCTGGATGTGGGGGATAAGGAACTGGCAGTCTTCCGGGATGGTGAAAGGGAAAGTTATCCATACGGAATTGTGCACGAGGGGGCACAGGAGGATCTGGGCGCCGTGATGTTCGGCCCTGACCCTTCTGTCCGGGAGCAGGTGGCGGATGTCGTCCTGACGGACGGGGCTGTGACAGGAGTGTTTGCCAAAACGGAGAAGATCAATGGCAGAATACTCAGCGCAGACGAGAATGGGGTAGAAGTAGAGGGTTACGGAGTGCTTCCCCTGGATGAAGATTATAAAGGGTATCGGCTGTATGACGAGATGGCGATGTGCACCTTCAGGGATATTTGTTTCGGGTACAGTTTTACGGATCTTGTGCTGGAGGACGGCAGTGTCTGCGGTATCCTGCTTGCCAGGGAGGAGGCCATGGAATATATCCGCGTATTGCTTAAGAGCGGAGACTACGGAGGCCTTTACCACGAACAGCTGGTCCTGTCAGGAAACAATGGTTTTACGGTGACTTACGGCCCTTATGACAACCGGATCCAGGAGACTTACCAGGCCGGGGAAGAGGTTACGATCGACCGTGACAGCAGTTATTTTGAAGGCGGAAGGGTTTGGATTCAACCGGAGGCCCTGACAGGGAAGCTGATACTGAAAAACGTGGGAAGGAACCAGGGCATACCTTCTTATAGGGGAGCTTTGGAGCTGCTAAATACGGAAGAGGGAATGATCGTGATCAACGAAGTCCTTCTGGAAGAATACCTCTACAGTGTGGTCCCCAGTGAGATGCCGTCCAAATATCCCGGGGAGGCGCTGAAAGCCCAGGCAGTCTGCGCAAGGACTTATGCTTACGGGCATATGGAACATGCCGGATACCCCCAGTATGGCGCGCATGTGGATGACAGCACATCCTATCAGGTCTATAACAATATACTGGAACAGGAGAGCACCAGCACCGCAGTGAAAGAAACATATGGGCAGCTTCTGCTGACCGGACAGGGAGTCACCGCGGGTACTTATTATTATTCCACCTCCTGCGGCGCAGGTACGGAGGCTACGATCTGGAAGACGGAGGCGGCCGCACAGATTGATTATCTCCATGCCAGGGCATTAAACCCCGAAGGCGGTGACCTGGGAAGTTATCTGCAGGATGAGGGGCATTTTGATGAGTTCATACGGGGGAGGAATGAAAATGACTTCGAGGCGGATGAGAACTGGTATCGCTGGACATATGAGGTAAAGGAACTGGATACGGAACATATGCTGGAGGCGCTGCGGAAGAGGTATGATGCCAACAGCAAGCTTGTCCTCACATTGGTGGACGGGGAGTATGTCAGCCAGGAGATTGAAGAGCTGGATGCGGTTAAGGAGATCTACATTGACAAGCGCGGCAGCGGGGGCGTGGCGGATGAGCTGATCATAGAGACGAAGGAGCATACCTACAAGGTCATCTCCGAGCACAATATCCGTTATGTCCTGAACGACGGGGAGAGCAAGGTACTGAGGCAGGATGGGAGCCAGGCTGCCAGCCCCAACCTTCTGCCCAGCGGTTTTTTTGTGATTACGACTGGTAAAGAGAAGGGAAATGTGGTAGGATATAGCCTGACCGGCGGTGGTTTCGGCCACGGTGTCGGCATGAGCCAGAACGGCGCTAAGGAGATGGCGAAAAGCGGCTATAACGCCCAGGACATCCTCCTGTTCTTTTACGACGGCTGTTATCTGGAAAATGTATATGACCAGGCCTTTTGACGGGCAGGCCATAATGGCGCGGAGGGTGAAAGTGATTCGTAAAATGATATGGATCGGGCAGGATTTTACCGCCCATATGAAAAAGCAGAATATCAGCGCTTATGCGGCAAGTATAGCCTTTTTCTTTTTCCTGTCGCTGGTGCCTATGCTGATTATGATATGTACAATCATTCCTTATACGCCGCTGACGGAGGAAAACCTGGTGACTGCGGTGACGGACCTGACCCCTGACAGGATCGACCCTCTGGTGGAAAGCCTGATTGCGGATGTCTATGACAAGTCGGCGGGAATTTTGTCCATTGCGATCTTTACCACCATCTGGTCTGCGGCAAAGGGGGTAATGGCGCTGATGACAGGCCTGAATGTTTTAAACGGGGTGGAGGAAAAAAGAAACTATTTTCTGATAAGGGCAGTGGCATCCCTGTATACGGTGGTAATGCTGCTGGTGGTGATCCTGTCCCTGTTCATTATGGTATTCGGCGACCAGCTGGTGACGCTGGCGCTCCATCGGATTCCCCAGCTGGAGGCGTTGGCGTCTTTTGCCATGAATTTTCGGTTTATATTTGTCTGGGCAGTTTTGACTCTGCTGTTTGCCGCTGTTTACACGTATGTGCCGGACGTGAAAATGAAGTTTAAGGAACAAATACCGGGAGCGATTTTCGCGGCCGTGGTGTGGAGCGTTTTCTCGTGGGGTTTTTCCATTTACGTGACCTACGGCAATTCTTACGGTATTTACGGCAGCTTGTCCATCATTATCATTGTGCTGCTGTGGATGTATTTCTGTATGTATATCATTATGATAGGTGCCTATATGAACCGCTATTTCAGTCCGGTGAACAAGGTGTTGGTGAAGCATTTTTAATGCTATTGTTTACTTGCCGCCGCGGGGTGTTTCCAGGCTGCTTTTGCGCGACAAACCCGGGACAGGCCTGGGGGAAATCAGTGTTTTGGGATTTCTGTGGATCTGTTGCTGTGAACGGAGGGAGCGTCATTTTATGAGCAAAAACAGCTGCGTGGCAGCGGCGAGCACTGAAAGTGCGGGTTTGCGAATGGTGCGTGTGAACAGTAACTTTTAATAGGTGGGCCATGGGCGATTTTGTGGCAGGGTATTGACTTTTACGGCTTGAACCGCTAAAATAGAGGACAACAAAAAATAAAAGGCATGGATGGTGCACAGTAGGGGTACATTTTCCTTCAGAGAGAGGAAGTCGTCGGCTGAAAGCTTCCTTATGTTCAAATGAGGCCCTGAATTTCCCACCGGAGCCGCCGGAGTGAAGGCTATTCCCGAGAGGGATGCTGTTAGTTTTGGACGTGAGGCGCACGTTACGCGTTAATGAGAGCCGCAGATCCGTATGTACGGATGGCGGAAGCAGGGTGGTACCGCGGATTATTTCGCCCCATGCGCAGGAAGCTGTGCATGGGGTTTTATTTGTGGCAATGGGATCTTTGCATAGCGTGGATGCTATTATTGTTTAACGGAAAAGAATGGAGGAGAGCTCAATGAATGACAGATTAGCAGGCATCAAACAGGAGATCCTGAATGGAATTGACCAGCTCGCCGCATCCAGGGCGGCGGCTTTTGAACTGAGGAAGCAGTTTTTGGATTCCAAGACAGGCAAGATCGGCCAGTTGATGAAGGAAATGAAAAATATTGCCCCTGAGGAACGGGCAGCCTTCGGTAAAAATATCAACGAATTGAAGGATTGGGCGCAGCAGAAGTTTTCTGAACTGGATGAGAAGCTGAAAGCCAGGGAGCTTGAACGGAGGTACGAATCCGAGAAAATTGATGTGACTATGCCTGCCCGGGAGACGGAGACAGGTAATCTGCATCCGGTCACCCAGATCCGCAACCAGCTGATGGATATTTTCGTGGGGATGGGGTTCGAGGTTGCCGAGACACGGGAAATCGAGAATGATTATTATAATTTTGAGGCTTTGAATATACCCAAGGACCATCCGGCCAGGGATATGCAGGATACCTTTTACCTGTCACCGGAATACCTGCTGGCTACCCAGACCAGCGGGGCCCAGATCCATACCATGGAGAAGAAAAAACCGCCCATCAAGATTGTTGCCGCGCCAGGCAAGGTGTTCCGCTCCGATGATGATGCTACCCATTCTCCCATGTTCCACCAGATGGAGGGACTGGTGGTGGATGAGAGGATCACTATGTGTGACCTGAAGGGAATGCTGGAGCTTTTTGCGAAGAAGATTTTTGGGGAGGATACCACTACCCGGCTGCGCCCTTCCTATTTCCCCTTTACGGAACCCTCCGTGGAGGTAGACGTGAGCTGTTTTTCCTGCGGCGGCAAGGGCTGCAGGCTTTGTAAGGGCACAGGCTGGATCGAACTTTTGGGCGCCGGCATTGTGAACAGGAGGGTGCTGGAAAACTGCGGCATTGATTCGGAGAAGTACAGCGGACTGGCATTCGGTATTGGCCTGGACCGCGCTGCCATGCTGAAATACGGCATCAACAATGTGAAGCTGCTGTTTGAGTCTGACCTGCGTGTGCTGAGGCAGATCAATGATAATTAAGCTGCCCGGGCGGCGGGGATCATCACCCGGGGAGCCATAAATGCCAAACGGAGAAGGAGGAAAAATATGTTAGTACCGTTAAGTTGGTTAAAGGATTACGTTGATATAGATATCACGCCTCAGGAGCTGGAGAAGAAGCTTTTTTCCTGCGGCTTTGAAGTGGAAGAGCTTACAGAGGTAGGAAAAGAGATCAGCAAGGTAGTAGTGGGATCGGTGGAGGAGTGTGAACCCATCCCCGAGACCCATCTGCATGTGTGCAGGGTAAATGCGGGATCACACGGGGTCTTCCAGATTTGCTGCGGCGCGGATAATGTCAGGGCAGGGGGGAAATTCCCTGTGGCTCTGGTGGGAGCCACCGTCTATATGACCGCCAAGGACCATAAGACCGTGGAGGGCACTATGACCATCAAAAAGGGCAAGCTGCGGGGGTACGAATCCGAGGGGATGCTCTGTTCCGGCGTGGAACTGGGCGTCAGCGAGAGCATGTTCCCCGGGGCAGGCTACAACGGGCTTTTGGAGCTGCCGGAGGATGCGGAAACGGGGGCGGACGTGAAGCCTATGCTGGGACTGGACGACTGGATCTTTGATATTTCCATCACCGCCAACAGGCCGGACTGCCAGAGCATCTTGGGCATAGCCAGGGAAGTGGCGGCAGTGCTCGACAAGGAGCTGAAACAGCCTTCCCTGGAATACACGGAGACGGAAGCGGAGAAGGAGGGTTTTTCCGTTACCGTAGATGCCCCCGACCTTTGTCCCAGGTATATCGGGCATTTTGTGTATGACGTGAAAATCGGGGAGTCCCCCCTTTGGATGAAACGCAGGCTTGCTCTTGTGGGACAGGATGCCATCTCTAATATTGTGGACATTACCAACTATGTGCTTCTGGAGATGGGGCAGCCCATGCATGCATTTGACTGCGATTATCTGGAGGGCAATGCCATCAACGTAAGGCGTGCAGGGGAGGAGGAGAAGCTGGTAACGTTGGATGCCCAGGAGTATACCCTGAACAGCAGTCATCTTGTGATCTGTGACGGTGTGAAGCCTGTTGCCCTGGCGGGGGTCATGGGTGGATTGAACTCCGAGATCCGCGACACCACCACAGAGGTTTTGTTTGAATCGGCTAAGTTCATGCGGGATAATATCCGAAGGACTTCCCGTGCCCTGGGCAAGCGCACGGATGCCAGCGCAAGGTATGAGAAAGGCGTGGATGAGTATACTACGGTACATGCCATGGAGCGGGCGCTGCACCTTGTCGAGGAGTTGGGCTGCGGCAAGGTTTCCCGTACCCATGTGGATGTAAATACGGGAAATTCCATTGAACCCAGGGAGATGAAGGCAAGCGTCAGAAAGGTAAATGATGTTCTGGGTATCGACGTGCCGCAAAACGAAATACTGCGTATTATGAAAAACCTGGATTTCAATCCTTCCGTTGCGGGGGATGAGCTGACATTACAGGTGCCTGCTTACCGTGAGGACATGGATTCCTACCCGGATGTGGCGGAGGAAGTCATCCGCATGTACGGATATGACCATGTTGTCCCTGCCTTTATGCCGGATGCCAAGGTTACAATGGGCGGGTTGGACCTGAAGCAGAAGAGGGAGCTGAAGCTGAAGAGGGCGCTTTGCAGCGCAGGGGCATATGAGTGCATCCACTACTCCTTTTTCTCACCGTCAGACCTGGATCTGCTGCGCCTGCCCCAGGAGGCGCCCGAGAGAAATGCCATCCCCATCCTCAATCCCATCAATGAAGAGCTCTCTCTCATGCGCACTACCCTGGCGGCATCCATGCTGAATGCCATTGCCAGGAACCAGAAAAAGGGAAATCTGGAAGGAAGGCTGTTTGAGATGGGCAATGTGTTTGTGCCGGAGGAGCTGCCGCTGAACAGTTACCCTGACGAGCGTGATACTCTTTGTATCGGCATCTTTGGGGAGAAGGAAAGTTTCTTCACCCTGAAAGGGTTAGCGGAGAAAACGGCGGAGACTCTGTTCCTGGATTTCAGTTATGAACCCGTGAAAAAGCCTTTCCTTCATCCCTATCAGGCAGCAGCTGTTTTCTGCCAGGGAAAAGAAGTAGGGTATCTGGGTAAGGCAGCCTATGAGGTCTGTGAAAAGCTTGATTTGCGGACAGGGGCCTATATCCTGGAGATGGATTTGAAGGCGCTCTATGCAATGCGTGAAAGGGCGGCATCGTTCACACCGCTGCCCAAGTTCCCGGAGGAGAGCCGCGACCTGGCGCTTGTTATGGACAGGAAGGTCACCTGTGGGCAGGTGGAAGACATTATGAAAAAATCCTGTTCCCATATCAGGAGCATCAAATTGTTTGACGTGTATGAGGGAGAACAGATACCGGAGGATAAGCGCAGTATGGCATTCACCATCGATTTTGTGCCGGGAGAGGAAGCGTTTGAACCGGATACCGTGGACCGGTTTGTGAAGAAGATATTGAAGAACCTGAAAAACCAGCTGGATATTGATCTGCGCAGCTGACCGTGGCGTAAAGTATATATAAACGGGAGTTACTTTCGCACACAAATTTGTGCCGGAGCCACAAATTTGAATCACAGGGCCGAATCGGACATTCGGCTCACGTGCCTGTGCAAAACGCTCCGATATGGAGGATTAAGATGGATAAGAAAAATGTATGGGAAACCTTTGACGCGAAACATTTGAAGAAACTGGAGAGCCTGAACCTGGAGTACAGGGATTTCCTGGATAACGGCAAGACGGAACGGGAGTGCATCGATACCATTGTGAATACCATCGAGGGGGAAGGCTACAGGGAACTGGAGAGCGTCATTAAAAATGGGGAAAAGCTCTACAGGGGCGATAAGGTATATAGTGTATGCATGAATAAATCAATTGCCATGTTCCGTATCGGCGACAGGCCCATGGCGGAGGGCATGAATATTTTAGGCGCCCATATCGACAGCCCGAGGCTGGATATCAAGCAGAACCCCCTTTATGAGGAGGGCGGTTTTGCTTTCCTGGACACCCATTACTACGGCGGGGTGAAGAAGTATCAGTGGGTTACCATTCCCCTTGCCATTCACGGAGTGGTGGTGAAGAAGGACGGAACCACCGTGGAATTGAACATCGGTGAGAATGAGGAAGATCCTGTTTTCTTTATATCCGATCTGCTGGTACATCTTTCCCAGGAGCAGCTGGAGAAAAAGGCATCCAAGGTGATCGAAGGGGAAGCTTTGGATATTATTATCGGCAATAAACCTCTGGTCTTTGACAAGAAAGCGGAGAAGGGAAAAGACAAGGAGCATGAGAAAGAAACTGACAAGGAACATGCCAAGGAAGCAGTCAAGGCCGGTGTCCTGGAGATATTGCGGGACAGTTACGGAATAGAGGAGGAGGACTTTATCTCCGCCGAGCTGGAAGTGGTTCCTGCAGGCAGGGCCCGTGAAGCAGGCTTTGACCGCAGCATGATCCTGGCATATGGCCAGGATGACAGGGTTTGTGCCTTTACTTCCATGAGGGCCATGCTGGATGTGAAGGATTCTGCCAGGACCGCCTGCTGTATCCTGGTGGACAAGGAAGAGATTGGTTCCGTAGGGGCAACCGGTATGCAGTCTAAATTTTTTGAGAATGCGGTGGCGGAGGTGATGGCGCTTTGCGGGGAGTACAGTGAATTGAACCTGCGGAGATGCCTGGCCCGCAGCTGCATGCTTTCCTCCGATGTGAGCAGCGCCTATGACCCTTCCTTTGCCTCCTGCTTTGACAAGAAAAATGTAGCCTATCTGGGCGGCGGCATGGTGTTCAATAAATTTATGGGCGCCAGAGGGAAGAGCGGCTCCAATGACGCCAATGCGGAGTACCTGGCTCATCTGCGCAAAGTCATGGCGGATAAAAAGGTGAACTTCCAGACCGCGGAATTGGGCAAGGTGGATTTGGGCGGCGGCGGTACCATCGCATACATCCTGGCGCTGTATGGCATGAATGTGGTGGACAGCGGCGTGGCGGTACTGAACATGCACGCTCCCTGGGAGGCTACCAGCAAGGCGGACGTTTATGAGGCATACAGAGGCTATAAGGCGTTTGTGGAAGAGGCTTCCATGTAAGACAGGCCATTCCGTCGGGACTGCCTCCGCCGGGCATGTATGACGGATTGTGTACGTGTAATAGAGAAAACCCTGCGCCGGGCATGCCCGGCGGGTAAACCAGGTTTTGGAGAAAGCGTTGCATATGGAATTAAGGAAATCGGATTTTTATTTTGACCTGCCCCCGGAGCTGATCGCCCAGGATCCCTTGGAGGATCGCTCGGCATCAAGGCTTTTGGTGTTGGACAGGGAATCGGGGGATGTGTCCCATCATGTGTTCCGGGAAATCGTAGACTATCTGGCGCCGGGGGACTGCCTGGTGCTGAACGATACCAAGGTGATCCCCGCGAGGCTGTTGGGAGAGCGGGAGGGAACAGGGGCCCGTGTGGAAGTCCTGCTGCTAAAGCGGCGGCAGGGCGATATTTGGGAGACTCTGGTGAAACCCGGGAAAAAGTGCCGCCCCGGCACAAGGCTGTCGTTCGGCGGGGGCCTGCTGAAAGCAGAGGTTTTGGAGACGGTGGAAGAAGGTAACCGTCTGATCCGCTTCGAGTATGAAGGCATATTTGAGGAAACGCTGGACAAGCTGGGAGAAATGCCCCTTCCCCCCTATATCACTCACAAGCTTCAGGATAGGAACCGTTACCAGACAGTCTATGCAAGGTATGAAGGCTCCGCTGCAGCGCCCACGGCGGGACTGCATTTTACAGAGGAGCTGCTGCAGCGAATTGAGGAAAAGGGTGTCAAGACCGCATATGTGACCCTGCATGTAGGGCTTGGGACGTTCCGCCCGGTGAAGGAAGAAAAGATATTGGAACATCATATGCATACCGAGTACTATCAGGTATCGGAGAAAGCTGCCGATATCATTAATGGGGTAAAGGATGCCGGCGGCAGGGTGGTCTGTGTGGGCACTACCAGCTGCCGCACCATTGAGAGCGCTGCGGATGAAAACGGCAGGGTGCGCGAGGGGAGCGGGAACACGCAGATTTTTATTTATCCCGGATATCATTTTAAAGTGCTGGATGCATTGGTCACCAATTTCCATTTGCCGGAATCCACGCTGGTAATGCTGGTGTCGGCGCTTGCCGGAAGGGAAAAAGTATTGCAGGCATATCAGGAAGCGGTGAGGGAGAGGTATCGGTTCTTCAGTTTTGGGGATGCGATGCTCATTCAATAGAATAAAAGGGGTTTACGTATTTGGGCCTGTTTCCGCAGGGGAAAGGCTCATGCGGGAAAGGCAGGGGTATACGTATGGTGGAGAGAAGAAAAAACAAAAGGACAAGCATGCAGTCTAGGCTTGTTATAAAGAGATTGGATGACGGCAAAGATCAGCAGGTGTCCATTGAGATCACGGATGTATCGAAAAGCGGGATTGGCTTTGTGTGTGAGGAACAGCTTCAGGTGGGAGAGGTATATGAATCTTTCCTGACAATCTGGACTAAGGAGGTCATTCATGCAATCCTTCGCATTGTGCGTATCGAATTAAAGGAAGAGTGTTATTCCTATGGAGCAATATTCGTAGGGATGCCGGATTCGGAATCTGCCAGGATCGAGGTATATCAGACCATTGAAGACGTCAAGAAAAATCAGTAAGCGAGTAATGGTTTCGGTGGGCGCCGGGATCATGCTGGCGCTCCTGTACGGGCTTATTTTCCGCTTTTCGGCCCAGGATGCGGATGAGTCGGGTTCTCTGAGCAGGGCGGTTTCTGAAAAATGTGTGGAAGTAATCAGTTCGCTGTCCGGCAGGCAGTGGAGCCTGGAGAGGAAGGAGCAATGGGCAGAGTATTTAGAGCATCCTATCAGAAAAATGGCGCATTTTACCGAATACGCCTGTATGGGGGTCCTTGTCTATGTGCTCTGGAGCCAATGGGTGAAGCGGGGGAAGGCTCTGTATTTGTTGACGGTAGCCTGGGTGGCGGTGTCGGCGGCTGCGGACGAGTTTCACCAGCTGTTCGTGCCGGGACGGGACGGGAACTTAAGGGATGTCTGCCTGGACACCCTGGGCGGAGCCGCGGGCATGCTTTTCTGCATTTTGGCCGGTAAGATCCTTTTGCGGCGCCGCCGGCGAATCACATCCGAATGTGGGGCGAATACCCCTCCGACTCCAGAAGCGTAACCGCTTCCTGCAGGGCAGCTTCTTCGTAAAATTCCAACTGCAGCACGCCGTCTTCGGTTTCCCGGTTATGGGTGATGCCGATATTTTTGATGCTGATATTGCGCTCCGACAGCAGTGTGGCGATCCGGGCAAGGGCGCCTGCTTTGTCGGCAATATCCACATTAGCGCTGAAGGAGCGCTTGATGGGCCCGCTGGAAGCGCTGATGAATGAATCCCGGTACATGCGGGCTCTTTCAAAGAAATCGTACAAACCTTCTTTGTCTTTATTGTCCAATGTTTCCCTGATGTCGGTGAGGGCATCAATATAATCCCCCAGAAGCCGTGAAATATTTTCCGTATTGGTGAGACAGATTTGCTGCCACATCACCGTGGAGGAAGAGGCGATCCTGGTGATATCCTTAAAGCCGCCTGCCGCAACCATTTTCATGAGTCCCTCCCCGGAATCGCTGTCGTGTACCAGGTTGACCAGGGAAGAGGCTATCACATGGGGAAGATGGCTGACGGCGGCAGTGACATAATCGTGCCGGCGGCAGTCCATAACCAGGGGAATGGCGCCCATGCCTGCTACCAGGCTGCGGAAATTTCCAAGCTTCTCGGGAGATACTTTGTCGGTGGGGGTCAGAATGTAGTAAATATTTTCCAGGAGGGAAGCCTTGGAGTTGGCAAATCCGGTGCGTTCGCTGCCTGCCATGGGATGCCCGCCGATGAAGCAGTGCTCCAGCCCGGCATCCCGGACAGCGGCGTGTATGGCAGCTTTAACGCTCCCTACATCCGTTAAAAGGCAGTCCGGTGACATGATTTCCTTCACTGCGGCCAGGTTGGCGTCGTTTTTCTGGACGGGGGCGCATAAGAATATATAATCACAGCAGGAGAAGCGATGGTCGATCCTGTCTGCCGCCACATCTGCTATATGCTGTTCCCGGGCCAGCTTCAGCGACTGGCCGTTTAAGTCATAGGCGACGATTCTGATTCCGGGGACGGAATTTTTCAAGGCCCTGGCAATTGACCCGCCGATCAACCCAAGGCCGATAAAACCACAAGTAAGCTGGGACATAGTAATTACCTCCATATTGCTACACTATACCACTTTAACGTGCGAAAATCAAGGGCATCATCAGATTAGATTAACGCAGAATCAGTATCAGCAGATTAGAGTAAAATCAATATCGGCAGATTAACGCAGAATGGATACCAGCAGATTAGAGTAAAATCAATATCAGCAGATTAATGCAGAATCAATACCAGCAGATTAGAGTAAAATCAATATCAGCAGTTTAACGCAAAATCTGCAGATTGCTGCAAAATTGGTTCAATGTAAGAAAATGAAAGAAATAGAAAGAAAATCAGAAAAATTCAGGTAAAGATTATTGCATTTTTACCTCGTCGTGTTATAATAATAGTCACGGAAGCATAGCTCAGCTGGGATGAGCGTTCGCCTCACACGCGAAAGGCCATGGGTTCGAGCCCCATTGCTTCCACTTCGGAAAGGTGCGGAATCCTTTGTTGTTTAAGAAAGGATTTCACACCTTTTTTTCTTGTGCAGGTAACACTGTGGCAAAATGTATGTAAAGTTTAGACAATTTTCTATTGTAAAATGCGAAAATATTTAGTAAAATAATCTCATGGGGGTTTGAAGTCAGAAATTTTAGCTGGCAAAACATCCAAATTTGTAACATTATGCTGCAAATAGGGAAAACCCGGAAGCCGAATTTCGCGGCTCCATAGCAAAATGCAGATCTTTCATGGCTGCGGAAAAATTTATAGTTCCGATGCTTGTCATCATTCTGATTGGAGTGCCTGCCCAGGCGTTTTACATCCTGAGTGGAGTGCCCGCTTAAGCGGGCAGATGCGAGTAGTATGAAAAAGAGCATTTGCACACAAATTTGTGCCTGCGACCCGGATTCGCAGGCTGCGGAAAGGTATGGTTTTTGAGTATGAAAGTTTACACAACCGACAAGATTCGTAATGTTGTGCTGTTAGGTCATGGCGGCAGCGGTAAGACAAGTCTGGCGGAGAGCTTTGCCTATCTGGCAGGCATCACTTCCAGGATGGGGAAGGTAACTGACGGAAATACCATAAGTGATTACGGGAAAGAAGAGCAGAAGCGCCATTTCTCCATCAATACTTCTGTGATCCCCATTGAATGGGAAGGCCACAAAATCAATGTCATTGATGCCCCCGGCTATTTTGACTTTGTTGGCGAAGTGGAGGAAGCTGTCAGTGCGGCAGGTGCGGCTGTGATTGTTGTGAACGGCAAGTCCGGCATTGAGGTGGGGACCCAGAAGGCATGGGAACTTTGCGAGAAGTATAAGCTGCCCAGGATTGTCTATGTCTCCAATATGGATGTGGATAACGCCTCCTTCCGCCAGGTAGTGGAAGATATGACGAATCTATACGGCAAGAAGATGGCGCCCTTTAACCTGCCCATCCGTGAGGACGAGAAGTTTGTGGGATATGTCAATGTTATCACGGAATCCGGCAACCGCTGGCAGGGTAAAGAAGTGGTTCCCTGCGATGTGCCTGAGTACAGCAAGGCGAACCTGCAGATCTGCCGCGATACGCTGATGGAAGCCGTGGCGGAGACCAGCGAAGAGATGATGGAGCGGTATTTCGGAGGGGAGAGTTTCTCCGAGGCGGAGATCAGGGCGGCGCTGCGCACCAATGTCTGCGACTGCAGTATCGTGCCTATGACAATGGGATCCAATGTTTTGTGCCAGGGTGTCTATACGCTGCTTGACGATATGGTGAAGTATTTCCCCAGTCCTGAGAACAGGCAGATAGCGGGCATCAATATGAAGACCAATGAGATTTACAATGCGGATTACGATTTTTCCAAGGCCAAGTCCGCATACATCTGGAAGACCATCGTTGACCCGTTTATTGGTAAATATTCCCTTATCAAGGTCAATTCAGGCGTGCTGAAGACGGATGACCTGCTCTATAACGTAGATCGTGATATTGAGGAGAAGGTGGGTAAGATTTATGTGCTCCAGGGCAACAAGCCTATCGAGGTCCCGGAGCTGCATGCCGGCGATATCGGCGCTTTGGCAAAGCTTACGGCGGCCAGGACCGGCAACAGCCTGTCCACTAAGGCGACCACCATCAAATACGGGAAATTTGATATTTCCACGCCTTATACATATATGCGGTATAAGCCTAAGAATAAAGGGGATGTGGATAAGATCTCACAGGCCCTGCAGAAGCTGACCCATGAGGACCAGACACTGAAGGTAGTGAATGACGCCGAGAACAGGCAGACGCTGCTCTATGGCATGGGCGACCAGCATTTGGAGATTATTGTCAGCAGGCTGCTGAACGAATACAAGGTAGAGGTAGAGCTGGCTAAGCCGAAGATTGCCTACAGGGAGACCATAAAGAGCAAATCGGATGTGGAGTATAAGTACAAGAAACAGTCCGGCGGGCATGGGCAGTACGGGCATGTAAAGATGCGCTTTTCCCCTTCGGAGGACTTGGAGACCGCTTTTGTGTTTGAACAGGAGGTAGTAGGAGGCGCTGTGCCTAAGAACTATTTCCCCGCTGTGGAGAAGGGGTTGCAGGAATCCGTGATCAAAGGCCCTATGGCGGCTTATCCGGTAGTGGGTGTGAAAGCAGTGCTGTACGACGGCTCCTATCATCCGGTAGATTCCTCGGAGCAGGCTTTCAAGATGGCTACTATCCAGGCGTTTAAGAAAGGATTTATGGAGGCAAAGCCTATACTGCTTGAACCCATCGCGTCGATCAAAGTCACGGTGCCCGACGCCTATACAGGTGATGTCATGGGTGACTTGAATAAGAGGAGAGGGCGTGTCCTTGGCATGAATCCCATTGTAGGGGGCAAGCAGGTGGTCGAGGCGGATATTCCCATGAGCAGCCTCCATGGCTACTGTACCGACCTGCGTTCCATGACCGGCGGCAGGGGCGAATATGCCTATGAGTTTGCACGTTACGAGCAGGCGCCCTCCGATGTGCAGGAGAAGGAAGTGGCGGCAAGGGCGGCGAAGGTTGCCGAGAACAATACGGACGATTGATGAGACGGTACATTCTGACGGGTATTGCGGAGTCAGTCCCATAAAAGCAGGGCGGTCAATGACCGCCCTGTTTTGCATTCTTTTCAAGTATATCGTTGATCTTTTCCAGTTCCTCCTGTGTGCTGTGCTTTTTGATGGCCGCGATGGCAGCCTGCATTTCCTGGGGGGTAAAAACGAGATTTTCCTGCTTTGCCTTTTTCATCATGGGCATCAGGAACATCATCATTTCTTTTTGGCCTTTTCCCTGTCCCTGTGTGAACATTTGGGACAGAAAATCCAGCTTTTTCGGTGAAATGTCTTTTACCAGCTCGTCGGACATCCATTTCGGCCTTTCCTGCTCTGCCATATCGAAAACTCCTTTCTCCGGCTACTCTATTTTTATATTTTGGTTCTTTCCGGTTTATAATATGCCGGAATTGTATCATGTGTTATTTCCCATCATCTCCATGATGGAAGACAGGTCCATGTTCTCCATATCCATCCCTTCAGGGAACATTTCCTGCATCATCTGCATTGTCTCCATCATTTCCTGCATTTGTTTCATGCTTTGCATCATATTTTTCATGTTCTCCACATTACTGCGTTCCGCAGGCCCGCAGAAGGGAAGTATTTCATCCCATAATTGAGAGGTGTCGCTTTTTTGTGGGAGGCGGAAGGACGTGGCATGAGGGTTGTTTTTAAAAAAGGACAGGGTGTAATTTAATTCCATCATTTTAATGCATACAGCGAAAGCTCCCTGTTGTTCCGGTTTTAAATAGGGCAGGAGCACTTTCATGATCTGGATGCGGTTGGTGGTAAACAGGGAATCAAATGCAGCGATGCTCCCCAGCTCGTTTTCTTCCATGGAATTCCCCAGTCCTTTCCGGCTTCCCATATATTGTGTCGTCATACACAGGAAGCAGTATATTACTATCCTATGTAAGGTCAGGCACAGTTATGAGTACCTGTCTACATGTGAAAAGGCTCCCGAGGGAGCCCTTTCACACCCTGACATTGGGTGCAGCGCCGACTTCTGCGGTCTCCTGGGAGACCGGCAGCATATTCTGCCGGCGCTGCTTTTAGCAGGAGATTAGCAGCATCCGCCGCCGTTGCCGCCGCAGAAGCAGGAGATCAGGAGAATCCAGATCAGCCAGCTGCAGGAATTGCCGCCGCCGAACATGCTGGAACCACAACCGCAACCACAATCATTATTGCAGCCACAGCCGCTGTTGCATCCGCAGTTGCCGCCGCCGAAGAAGCTGCCGCCGCCGCAGCAGGACAGAAGCAGGATAATCCATATCCAGTTACATCCGCCACCCCATCCGTTATTGTTCTGTGCACATCCGCAGGAATCGTTGCATCCACAGTTTGTAGCAGTTAAATCACTCATTTGATTAGCCTCCATGGGTTTATTTATGGTTTATTGTATGCAGGGGAGCATGTCAATGTTTCCTGGGGAGGGTTTGAAAAATCATCAGGCAATAACTCCCATAAAAGGTGCCGTATATTATGGGTAAATATTTGAAAACGCATGATATTTATAGAGAAATAAGAAAAAAGTTTTCTATATGTAGATAAAACACTTGAATTAATTTCGACATATAGTAAAATAGAAGATATGATAGCATAACAATGCGTATGAGTATAAGTAAATATATAGGGAAATGAGTATGGCGCAAAAGGTTTTTGTAGTGGAGGGCAGGCAGTTCCGTACCCAGGGCGATTATGCGCGTGCGGTGCGCGACAAGGAGCTCATGGATAAGCTCCGGAAGGAAACTGACCTGCAGGACAAGGCACAGCTCCAGCGGCTGCAGGATGACTTGAAAAAGGGGAAATACAAGTTCATGACGCTCCTGGGGCAGGACTTTAAGGATGAGGTAGAGGAGCGGATCAAGTCAGCCGGCACGGGAAAGAAAGCCTCCGGGAAAGGTGCCGGAAGGATGAAAAGAGATGCCGGCGAAAAACGAACCCGTGGCGGGGACGCCGGCGGGCAGTCACCGGGGCAGGCAGGGCCTGAAGTAGACGAGGCGGTCATGGAGGAGCTTCGGAAGCGGGAGAGGCGCAGGAAGCTGACCATAGCGTTATGCAGTGTGGCGGCGGCGGGATGCCTGGGATATTTCGGGATATATTCCTATTATAATTATAGAACAAACAGCACTTATGAGTCTCTCAGCGACCTGCGGAATATCAGGGCCTCCGCGGCCCGTGACGCTAGTGATTCCCCGGTAGCGACACCCCAGTTCACACTGGACGAGGCGCCTCCGGAATCGCGGGAGGTGCTGGAAGAATTTAAAATTTTATTAAATAAGAACCAAAAGCTAATCGGATGGCTCAAAATTGACGATACAAATATAGATTATCCTGTCATGCAGACAACGGATAATGAATATTATCTTGACCATAACCTGAATCAGGAATATGATAAGAATGGGTCAATTTTTATGGATAAGGACTGTGATATACTGGAACCCAGCACAAACTTGATTTTGTATGGGCACCACATGAAGAGCGGCCAGATGTTCGGCAATCTGGACCGATACGGCAGTGAAGCATATTATAAGGAGCATCCCCTTATCCAGTTTGACACGATATATGAGAAGGGCACTTACCAGGTGATGTATGTGTTCCGTTCCCATGTGTACAGTGAGGAGGAGATCGCTTTCAAATATTACCAGTTCATTGATGTAAACAGTGAGCAGGAATTTGATTCTTACATGCAGGAGATGGCGGAAATGTCGTACTACGATACAGGCGTGACCGCCCAGTATGGGGACCAGCTGCTGACGCTTTCCACCTGTGACAATCAGGAGAAGAACGGCAGATTTGTAGTGGTAGCGAAGAAAATCGCAAAGGAGTAAAGAAGATGGCGAAGGCTGTTATGAAAAAGGGTAAAAACAGAAGATTGAAGAGATCGGTAAGGAAGACGTTAGGGGCGTTGTTCCTTGCATCTGCGCTTGCAGTGGCGGCAATTCCTACAGAGGGGTTGCAGGCGGCGGACGGTAATGCTGTGGTTCCTCCGGTGGCCAGGATTGACAGGCCCCATACGGGCGGGGCAGGTGATGCGGATCCTATGAAGGTGTCCATAGCGGGGTTGAAAGAAACACCGCCTGCCGGTATGTTATGGGAAAAAACGGCGATCCCTGATGTGACGGGAAATGAATTTGACGAAAAAATATACACCAGCGAGAATCTGAACCTGCAGTTTGTGGTAGCAAATATGCATACGCAGAATGCTTATGCTGTTATCGTCGGTTACAACAACCAGATGCAGCAGAACAATGTGGGCGACAAGCTGACAATCCCCAGGACAGTGGATGCCTATACTTCTTTCATGGGGCGTTCCTGTGCTATAGGCGGGAATCATGGAGAACTTCTGTTTTACCGGGCGCAGGTAGGAACGGATGAAACGGTCAGCGGCGGTGACACGGTACCGGTTCCCCATTATGAGTACCGTCCCTGCCTGTTTGATAATATATCTACATGGAAAGAGCAGGAGTATGACGAAAACACGAATCCCAACGAAGGGCTTTATTTTATCAGTGGTTTGACGAGCTACTCGGATCCGGGTTACAAATTTGATGATGACGGTGTCCCTTCTCTGGCGGACGGATCAGAGATACCCGAGAGCACATGGAGGCGGGCAACGAGTACGCTCACCCAGCGTATCAAGGGAATTCCGGTGTACTATATCGGGAACCAGTATGTGGACGTAGGGGCCACCAGCAAGACTCAGGCGAAAGACGTGACTGCTGACCACGGAATTTTCAGCGGCGCGAATGTGAATTCCCTGGTGGTGGAACCTAACCTGGTAGGTATCGGCAACTATGCCTTCGCCGGGACGGATATCAAAACCGTTGAACTGAGCAATACCATCAAGGAGATCGGCAACTATGCATTCAGCGGATGCCCTTCCCTTGCTTCCTTCAAGATAGACGATACGGCTACCAGCGTAGTGATCGGAGACCATGCATTCAGCAACTGTGCCTCATTGTTGGGGTTTGATGCAAAGAAAGTGGTCAAGATCGGTGACTCCGCCTTTGAGGGTTGTGGCAGGCTTGCCAGTGTGAATATGCTCATAGAAGGGGATACTGGAGCCCTGCAGAACCTCGGTTATTATGCTTTTGCAGCCTGTACCAGCCTTGGGGACATCACTTTCCCTGTTACATACGGAGAGACGATACCCATCAGTACCTTTATGCGCTGCATCAATTTGAAACGTATTTATGCCACCGGCAATTGGCCTACAATGAATTTTGAGGAGAAGGATGCGGCCTATTATTCCTTTAATGATTTCCGGCAGGAGAGCAATTCCGGTTTCTATTTTGAAGGCGCCAAGGGGTGTGACCTGGAAGATACGGTGGTAGGCCAGTATTTCTCTTATAAGTATACCGGCCAGGAAGTTTATGAGAAAAAGGTTCCGGACGAATCTTCCGCTTTCAATGACACGGATCATACTTATGCGCTGAATGCGGTTTTTGAGGTGACGCGTGTGGCCGACAGTACAATCGGTGAGATTACGCGTGTCCAGATTGATAACGGATTGCAGAATTTAAAGATACCAGGAGTTATCGGGCCTCTTTCCGTGACGGCTATAGGAGAGGGTGGATTTGAAGACAACCATGATTTGGTGAGTGTTGTGATTCCGCCAACGATCACCAGCATTGGCCCCAGGGCATTTAAGGGATGCCACAGATTGAATTCTGTGATCTTTGAGGATGCTTCCAAGATAAGCCTGCAGAATATCGGCACGGATGCCTTTGCCACACAGTCCCTGGGAGCAGGGCATACCTGCTATTTAGACAGCGACCCGAAGCTCTACTTTACAGGGGCGGTGGAATCCAGTGTGGGCCCGTTCCAGTATGCAATGGATAAGAATGTATTTATCAGCTCGGGAAGCCAGACCCCCACACATATTACCTATTACAGTGGATGGCCCAGCAACCTTACCGTGGAGAACCGGGACGGCGTGGCTACGCTGACCAATTACCCCACGATTCAGCAGCTGATGCAGCAGGGAGGCTCCTTTAACAGCAGTAATTATCCTTATTTCACCATGGATAAAAATTACGAGCCGGCGGCGTTTGTGGCTTTCTACAAATACTTGGGTATGACTGACAGTGAGCAGGAAATGCTGGAGCAGTATGTGGAGTCCTATAATAATAAAATAGGCGGGGATTACGAATATGATCTCCAGTTCGGCAGCCTCAACGGATATGAGCAGGAAATCGTTAACAGCACTTTGAATATATTGCTTCCCGAAGGGATTGTGGCGATTGAGGAAGGCCTGTTCGACAGAAAGGAAGCCCAGGGTGATTACAAGTACCTGCAGAGCACTGGGGATTTGAAGGAGGATACGGTTTCCGGCGGGGATATCACCGTGGCGGACAGCCTGATTTCCGCCAACGGCCAGCCTCTGGGTAAGACTTTTACGGTGAACCTCAGCGAGATCACGAAGGAAAGTTTCGCCAACTGTAAAATGCTGGAGACTGTCAATATAGGTTCCGGTACGGAGAAGATCGGCGATTATGCCTTTATGGACTGCAGCTACCTTAAGAATGTTAATATAGCCCAGAATGTGAGCGAAATGGGCCTGGTGCCTTTTGTAGGGTGTAATAAGCTTGACCGTGTTAACCTGAACTATATCCAGCCCAACAATAATTTTATCTGTGAGGAGAGCGTACTCTTCGGCAGGGCGGCAGACGGGACGATCTCGAAGCTGATCGAGTATTTGAACGGGGCGGATTACCAGCTGCCTTCCAAGGAAGTGCTGGCAAGGACTACGGAGATTGCGGAGGAAGCATTCCGGGATACGAAGATAGAGGTGGCGGATTTCAGCGAGTCTTCTATCACAGCGATTCCAAGATATGCCTTTTCCAATGCAAAGCACCTGAGTTCCGTTACGCTTCCGCACACGATACAGTCCATAGAAGGATTTGCTTTTGAGAACAGCAGTATCCGATACCTGTACAATATTCCTTCGGGCCTGAACATTATAGAGTCCACTGCCTTCGGCGGAGTGCCTAATTATTGTACTTTCTTTAGTCCGGAGGGGTCCTACGCCCAGAGGTTCTCCGACAATAATAAGGACCATCCGAACCTGAAGTGGAAAAAGACGGATGAAATCTCTTACTATACGATTAATTTCTACTATGAGAACGAAGAGGGTAACAAGGTATATGTACACACGGAGGAGAACGTAAAAGCGGGGGACTCTGTAGATGTAGATAAACTCTGGAAGGAAGGTGCTTTTGAGGAGCTGCCCAAGGAGATTAACGGGTTAGTGTTCAAGCAGTCATGGCTGCCTAAGACGAACTACACAAATGTGGGCGGTGATGTAGCAATCCTTGAAGTGCGCGCCGTATACGGAGAAGCGGATAAGCATACCGTGACTTTCCTGGACAAAGATAACAAAGTGATCTGGTCCAACGAAGTCTTTGTGGGAGGGAATATTTACATTCCCCAGCCTCCGATCGTAGAAGGGATGACATTCAGCGGATGGGAGAGTACGAGTCCCGGTTTCCCTGGGCAGTATACCATCGAGGATCTGGATACCATTACGGAAGATGTGATCTTCCGTGCAGTGTATACGTCAAACGGCGGCGACAATAATAATCCCGGCGGCGACAATAATAATCCCGGCGGCGACAATAATAATCCCGGCGGCGACAATAATAATCCCGGTGGAGACAATAATAATCCTGGTGGAGACAATAATAATCCCGGCGGCGATAACAATAAACCCGGTGGAGATAATAACAACAATAACAATAATAACAACACCAACAGCGGGAACAGTTCCAGCACAAACTCAGGAAAATATTTTACCTTGACTGTAATCAACGGACATGGGTCCGGAAGCTATGTGGAAGGGACCCAGGCGATCATTGCCGCTAATGATCCGGCGAAAGGCATGGAATTCAGCAACTGGACCATTGATCCCGCAGGTACCAAAATTGCCAGCACCGGAATATCGGCTACGGTGATTACCATGCCGTCAACCAATGTTACCGTGACGGCTCATTACAGGGCAAAGACTTCCAGCAGTAACGGCAGCGGTACTACTTCCACTGCAAACGGCGGGGGAAGGCCCAACAACACCGGAACTATCTCGAACGGAGGTACTACGGTTGTCATCGATAAGAACGGAATTTCCAATACCGGTGTGGTGGCAGCTACGGTAAACGGTTCATCGGATAATTTTGTGATTAAGATCACAGAAAATTCCGCGGCGTCCGAAGCGGTAGTGAGAGCTTTGATGGCTGAGTACGGCAGCTTGGATAATATTAAGTACTTCCCCATGGATATCTCACTGTATGATTCCACGGGAACCAATAAGATTACAGATACCACAGGTATTACCGTTACGATTACATTGCCCATACCGGATTCTTTGATTACCTATGCCGGCAATAACAGAGTGGCGGGTGTGGTAAATGATAAACTTGATAAACTGACTCCCAAGTTTACGACAATTTCAGGAGTATCCTGTATTACTTTTACGGCAGACCATTTTTCGCCATATGTGATCTATGCGGACACGGCGAACCTGTCGGCAGGAGGAAATACTGACTCCACTCCTAAGACGGGAGACGGTATCCACCCGAAATGGTTCCTGTCCGTCGGCCTGGCTTGCCTGTCCTTTGTGATGTTCATGCAGAAGGATAAGAGAAAAAGCCAGAAGGTGAAAGTAAAGGCATAAGCTGAGCCTGTATGTGCGGAAGGCCGGGAAAGCTCTGAAAGCTTCGGGAAACATGGCCCGGATCCTTAAAGGCCAAAGCCGAAAGAGCAGAAAGCCGGGGACTTGAAGGGCGGAAAAGCGAAAGTTTGAAGAACAGAAAAGGGAAAGCATATGAGAAAAAGGAAACGGTTTAGCGGAATCCTGCTGATCATAGCAGCGCTGATTATTATGCAGCTCCCTGTATCGGAGGCAGATGCGGCATCGTCATCTGCTTCCGATTTTAAAATTGAGGGAGGCGTTTTAGTAAAATATCGCGGTACGGAGACAAATGTTTCAATTCCGGACACTGTGGAGGTCATCGGAGAGGGTGCTTTTGAGGACAACACAAGAGTGGAATTGGTGGTCGTTCCTAATTCCGTCCGAAGAATTGAGGCATATGCATTTTGGGGTTGTGACAAGCTGGATACGGTGGTATTGGGGAAGGGTTTGAAAGCGGTGGGAGATTTTGCTTTTACCAATTGTAGTGGTTTGGAGCAGATGTCCATTCCTTCCAATATCAATTCCATTGGTGTTTCGGCCTTCGCAGATTGCGTGAACCTGAGAGATATCAGTATTCCGCCGGAGACCACGGATATCCATGAGACCGCTTTTGACGGCTGTTACAGGCTGACCATACATTGTGACCCGGGCACGGTGGCGGATAAATATGCCCAGGAATTTTATGAGCGTCAGAAGGAAATGCCGGAATACCAGGATGTGCCGGAATATCCGGGGGGAGATACTCCCGAGAACACGCCTGCCCCTGACAATGATACCCCTAACGAGCCTTCCACCACGCCGGTTCCCGGAAATGTGCTTGGGAGCACGCAGATAGTGGGAAACCAGGCGATGTTTTTTATCGACAACACTTTACCTGTGGTTATGAGCAACCTGGAAGGGTTGCCTCCTGAGGAGGATACCTCCGTGCCTGTGGGGGATTTGATGCAGGCTGCCGGGGAGGAGGGCGTATCCAAATATACCATAGTGGACAACAGGATCATTGCGGATCAGGCATATTACCGGAACGGGGAGCTGGGTGAAGTGGAAATTCCGCTGGGCATCACCGAACTGGGCCAGTTTTCCTTTGCAAGAAGCTCTGTGACGGGCGTTACAGTACCTGTCGGCGTAAAGGAAATATCTTATGGTGCGTTTTACCACTGTGACAATCTAGGGAGAGTGTCTCTTCCCAGCAGTATTACGGTGGTGGAGCCGAAGGCTTTCTCCTACACTCCCTGGAGGGAAAATTTCCTGGGTGGAGCCGAAGTGGACGGCAATGAGAGCAGTGACGGGAACTATCTGATCAGCGGAGGCGTTCTTGTGGCATACCGTGGGACGGATTCCCAGGCGATGATTCCCGATGGCGTGAGAGTGATAGCCGCAGAGGCCTTCCAGGGTCACACGGAGTTGGAGGGAGTGGCTTTCCCTGAGAGTGTCACGGTGATCGGAGAGGGCGCTTTTGAAGGCTGCGGTAACCTGACGGCAATGACCTTAGGCAGCCAGGTACAGCAGGTCAAGGACCGTGCTTTTGAAGGCTGCGGTTTACAGCAGGTTACGCTGCCGGCATCTGTGAAGGAGGTAGGGATTAGGGCCTTTGGGGATGCGGAAGTGAATTTTGCGGGAGAAGCGTTTGAGATCCCCAACAGTTATGAGGAGACGGCGGCAAGGCTTTCCAACGAGAGTTACCGGAATGTGCCGGAAGAGACCCAAGAGCCTGGCGTGACCGTTGTCGGTATGGAACGTGCATATGCGCAGCTGGAAGGGGCGGCACGGAGATACACCCTGACGATATCCTATCTGGAAGACATTTCCCAATTGGAGCAGGCTTGTGCCAGATCCTTTAAGTCCTCAGTACCGGAGGGTATGACCGTGTACAACATGGAATTGGTGGATTCAGGGGCAATCCCCATCACAAAGCTGGGGCGCCAGACCTTGACCGTGATACTTCCTTTGCCGGAAAATTTAAGCGGCCAGAAGCTGCAGGTCCTGACCCTTGACCGAAACGGACAGCCGGAGTTATTGGCGGCAGAGCGCGTGATGATGGAAGGGGTGGAATCGGTGAGGTTCAGGACGAACCATTTGTCTCCTTTTGGAATTTATGGTTTGGGGGTTGACGAGACCCAGGAAGTACCCCAGGAATTAAGTGTTGAACTGGAAAGCCACAGCGGCGCGCCCGGTACGGCAAAGAACGGAAGTACGGTTTCCGGGATAAAAATGGCGGTCAGCGGCATGGCGCTTGCGCTGGGGATCTTGCTGATTGTAGTGGGAACCCTTCAGCGCGGCAGAAGATAAACAGCACACTAGGATTATTGATCGGTATAGGAATGGGAACCAATAGAGCGTCCCGGCATACAATGAATTAAGTATATGCCGGGACGCTTATTATTATGCAGAGAGTGAGAGAACAGTTAGAAATCCCTTATTTAGACGGGATAGACGGAGGCGGGATCACGATAGGGGTATTGGATACCGGCATGGGGGAACATCCCGACCTGACAGGCAGGCTGATCCGCTTCCAGGATTTTGTTGGCCGCAGGCCCCTGGCGTATGATGATAACGGCCATGGAACACATGTATGCGGAATCATCTGCGGAAGCGGCGCGGCATCCCAGGGGAAATACATGGGGATGGCGCCGGGAGTCCGGCTTGTGGTAGGAAAGGTATTGGATGAGAAGGGGGACGGCTCCACAGAGAGTATGCTGAGGGGCCTGGACTGGATTTTAAGGATCAGGAAACAGTGCAGAGTCAGGATTTTAAATATTTCCGTAGGAATCGGCACGTTGGAAGAGGCTCAAAAAGAACAGCAGCTGAAAGCAATGATAGAGGAGGTTTGGGACAGCGGCATCCTTGTAGTCTGCGCAGCGGGCAATAAAGGGCCTGACCCGGGCACCATCTCCGCAGTGGGCGGAAGCAGCAAGGCGGTGACAGTGGGATGCCATGACGGCAGATATGAAATAGACTCTCCCGGACGGTGTGAGACTTATTCCGGCAGAGGAGTTGAGGGGGCTGCGCTCAGGAAACCGGACCTGGTGGCGCCGGGGACAGATATCGTATCTTGTAATATACATTATTACAGGCTTCATGGGAAATTTCGGAACGCTTATACGGCTAAGAGCGGTACATCCATGGCCACACCCATTGTTTCCGGGGCGGCAGCCCTTGCCATGCAGAAGTTTCCCCAGATGACTAACGAGGAATGCAAACGGAGGCTGCAATATACCGCCCGGGACCTGCACCTGCCCTGGAATCAACAGGGATGGGGCATGGTTCAGGTAAGGAGGCTGCTGCGGGATTGACAAAAGCTTGGTTGACAAAAGCTTTTCTAAAAAATACATTGACACATTCAGTATAGTTGTATACAATAATACGAGATGTGGACTGTGCTTTTGAATTCATTTTTCACACAGCGATTTGTGTCTGTGCGCTGCTTGCCACAAAGTCGCTCATGCATAAAGAGAGGTGTTTATATACCCTCCTGGGCAGCGCAGAAGTGAGGATTAATATGAGAGACAATCAAACATTTCAGTACCGTCCGGTGTCAATGAATCAGAAAAACAATCTGTTGGAGATTGAGGAGCACATGTATATTCTGGATGACGTGGAAAAGCCAAACGTTTTCCGCAATATGTTCCCGTATTCCGAGATTCCCAAGATTCCCTTTAACGACAGGATAGTGCCCCACAATATGCCCAGAGATATCTGGATCACGGATACCACGTTCCGCGACGGGCAACAGTCCCGGGCGCCTTATACCACGGAGCAGATCGTGACTATTTTTGACTATCTGCATAAGCTGGGGGGGCCTAACGGAATGATCCGCGCCAGTGAATTTTTCCTCTACAGTAAAAAGGATCGTGACGCCGTCTATAAATGTATGGAGAGAGGATATGAATTTCCGGAAGTGACCAGCTGGATCCGTGCCAGCAAAGAGGACTTTAAGCTGGTGAAGGAAATCGGAATGAAGGAAACGGGGATTTTGGTGAGCTGTTCGGATTACCATATTTTCCTGAAACTGAAAATGACCAGGCGCCAGGCCATGGACCACTATTTAAGCGTGATCCGGGAATGCCTGGAGGAGGGCATCAGTCCCCGGTGCCATCTGGAGGATATTACCAGAGCGGATATTTACGGTTATGTGGTGCCTTTCTGCCTGGAACTGATGAAGCTGATGGAAGAGTATGGGATTCCCATAAAAGTCCGCGCCTGTGATACCATGGGTTACGGTGTCAACTATCCCGGGGCGGTGATTCCCCGGAGCGTACAGGGCATCATCTACGCGATCCACACCCATGCCGGAGTGCCCCATGAGCTGATCGAATGGCATGGGCATAATGATTTTTATAAAGCGGTGTCAAATTCGACTACGGCGTGGCTGTACGGCTGTTCCGGTATCAATACCTCGCTGTTCGGGATCGGGGAGAGAACCGGGAACACACCTTTGGAGGCCATGGTATTTGAGTATGCCCAGCTGAAGGGTAATCTGAACGGAATGGATACCACGGTGATCACGGAGCTGGCAGAGTATTATGAGAAGGAAATCGGGTATCAAATTCCGCCCCGGACCCCCTTTGTGGGTAAAAATTTCAATGTTACCAGGGCGGGGATACATGCGGACGGATTGTTGAAAAATGAAGAGATATATAATATATTTGATACCGAGAAATTCTTGAACCGCCCGGTACTCTGCGCCATATCCAATACTTCCGGACTCGCAGGCATTGCCCATTGGATCAATACATATTATAAGCTCAAAGGGGAGAAGCAGATCGATAAGGCTTCCCTGCTGGTGAAAGAGATCAAACAGTGGGTAGACGAGGAATATGCAGGCGGCCGTGTCACTGTTTTGACGGATGAGGAAATTGTGGCATGCCTGAACCGCATATGCAGTGAGAAAAATATTACCATCTGATCCCCTTTGTTTGGATACACTAGTATAATCCACCCTAATTGCCCGTATGTTTGGCGCAGGATAAATTTTCAGCCTGCAAGGCGGCTGAACGAGGCGATGCGGTGGCATCGTTGAGTGAAGCCAACGCAGTCAGGTGGAAATTTAGACCAGCGAAACATAGGGATAATTTAGGTGGATTATACTAGATAGGGGAAAATGTATCCGAACGGCATGGACAGTATGGAACGGGAAAGTTGAGAAGCAAATAAAGCAAGAAAGGCATGGAAATGGGAAATTATGATGTAAAGCAGGAGGTCACGGACAAGTATTCCCTCCGGGGACGTGTGTTCCACAAGCTGAGGGATGATATCCTGAGCGGGAAATATGAGGAGCATGAAGAGCTGAAGGAAGTGGCTATCGGTGAGGAACTGGGTGTCAGCCGTACCCCGGTGCGGGAGGCGTTCAGGCAGTTGGAGCTGGAAGGCCTGATCCAGATTATCCCCAACAAGGGGGCTTATGTGACGGGGATCACGGAAAAGGATGTGAAGGATATATACATGATCCGCTCCCTGTTAGAAGGACTCTGTGCCAGATGGGCCACGGAACATATTACCCTGGAGCAGATGGACGAGATGGAGGAGAATGTCTATTTGGCGGAATTCCACGCCAGGAAGGGGCATTTGGAGCAGCTGGCGGAGCTGGACAATCGTTTTCACGATATTTTGTATGAGGCATGTGACAGTAAAATGCTGGAGCATCAATTGAAGGATTTCCATCAATATGTGCTGCGGGTCAGGAAAAAGACCCTCTCGAACGCCAACAGGGGGCCTAAGTCTAACGAAGAGCATAAGGGGATCATGGAGGCAATTAAGGCAAAAGATGCGGATCTGGCCGAAAAGCTTGCCCACCAGCATATGATCAACGCTTATAGCAATATGGTTGAGAACGGACTGCATGAGGCATACGAGAACCGTTGAGCAAAACAGGGTAGAATATACCGGAAAGGAGAAAACAATGGATAAGATTAAAATGACGACTCCCCTTGTGGAGATGGACGGGGACGAAATGACCAGGATCCTCTGGAAGATGATAAAGGAGGAACTGCTGATCCCATACATAGACTTGAAGACGGAGTATTACGACCTGGGATTGGAGCACAGGAATGAGACTGACGACCAGGTGACGGTGGATTCGGCCAATGCCACATTGAAGTATGGCGTAGCCGTGAAATGCGCCACCATCACCCCTAACGGCGCCAGGATGAAGGAGTATGACCTGAAAGAGATGTGGAAGAGCCCCAACGGGACCATCCGTGCGATCCTCGACGGCACGGTTTTCCGCGCCCCCATACTTGTAAAGGGTATTGTCCCTTATGTGAAGAATTGGACGAAACCCATCACGATCGCCCGCCATGCTTATGGCGATGTGTATAAGAACACGGAGATCAAAGTGCCTGGCGCAGGCAGGGCGGAGCTGGTGTTTACGGCAGCTGACGGTACGGAAACCAGGGAACTGATACATGATTTCGACGGCCCGGGAATCCTTCAGGGGATCCATAATACGGAGAAGTCCATCTCCAGCTTTGCCAGGGCATGTTTCTCCTATGCTGTGGATACAAAACAGGATTTGTGGTTTTCCACCAAGGATACCATTTCCAAAAAGTATGACCATACTTTTAAAGATATTTTCCAGGAGATATATGACGGGGAATTCAAGGCAAAATTTGAAGAACTTGGGATTGAGTATTTTTATACTTTGATCGACGACGCGGTTGCCCGTGTGATCCGTTCCGAAGGGGGATATATCTGGGCCTGCAAGAATTATGACGGGGATGTTATGTCCGATATGGTAGCCACTGCCTACGGTGACCTGTCCATGATGACTTCCGTCCTGGTATCTCCCAGCGGGGTTTATGAGTATGAGGCGGCGCACGGCACGGTACAACGCCATTATTATAAGCACCTGAAAGGGGAGGAGACTTCCACCAATTCCATTGCCACTATTTTTGCCTGGACCGGTGCGCTGAGAAAAAGGGGAGAGCTGGACGGCATTAAGGAGCTTCAGGAATTTGCCGATAAACTGGACAAAGCCTGCATAAAGACGGTGGAGGAGGGCAAAATGACCAGGAGTTTGTCCCTGATCTCTACCTGTGAGAATCCTGTGATACTGAACAGCCTGGACTTTATTAAAGCCATAAGGGAGACTTTGGACAGTCTCTATTGAAAAAAGGGGTTGAAACAGAAAAGAGGGTGCCGCTCGAACATCTAATTTGATGATTTTGCGACACCCTCTTTTAAGTGCATATATTAGGGTTGGATTATTCTGCGAAATGTAATACGGTCAGTACATTAGGACTTCCCATTCTTCGTACAGCTTTTCCAACTGGGCATTGTTGCGCTCCTGTTCCGCAGCCAGCTCCTGGAGCTTTACGGACTGGGTAGCAGTGACGGGATCGGACATCTCGCTGTCCAGCTCCGCATTGCGCGCTTCCAGGGCCGCAATTTTCTCTTCGCATTTCCTTAAGTCATTTTCCTTCTTACGGAGCCTTGCCTGTTCCTCTTTCTGGGCCTTCCAGTCTTGCTTTACCTCGGACTCTGCCTGCCGGGGAGAGGAGAAGACGTCGCCCGAGGAGGGACTTGCGGGTGTCACCGATGCCATGACGGTATCGCGCTTTTCCAGATAGTAATCGTAATTTCCGACATAATTGACAAAGGTGCAGGCCGCAAGGTCTAAGATGCGGTGGGCAGTCTTATTGATAAAATAGCGGTCATGGGATACATACAGCACGGTCCCTTCATAGCTGTTCAGCGCGTCCTCCAGAATTTCTTTTGACAGGATATCCAGATGGTTGGTAGGCTCATCCAGGATCAGGAAGTTAGCGTTACTGAGCATCAGCTTGGCAAGGGACACGCGTCCTCGTTCGCCGCCGCTTAAGTCGTTTATCCTCTTGAAAACGTCGTCTCCGGTGTACAGGAACGCGGCCAGGGTATTTCGTATTTCCGTGTTGGTAAGGGTAGGGTAATCATCGGAGATCTCTTCAAAGAGTGTCTTCTCTCCGTGGAGCACATGGTGCTCCTGGTCGTAATAGCCGATCTCTACCTTGGCGCCCAGGCGGAATTCGCCGCTGTCCGCCGGGATCAGCTGATTCAGGATTTTTAACAGTGTAGTCTTACCTGTGCCGTTGTCTCCGATGACGGCCACGTGTTCCCCCCGTTTGAGCTCGAAGCTTACATCCCGGAACAGGAGTTGGGGGCCGAAGGACTTGCTCAGGCCTTCCACGGCCAGGACATCGTTTCCGCTGGTGATCCGGGGAGTCAGTTTCAGCCGCATGTCTGCCCGCACCTCGGTGGGTTTTTCCAACACTTCGATCTTGTCCAGCATTTTTTCACGGCTTTCCGCCCGTTTTATGGATTTTTCCCGGTTGAAGGATTTCAGCTTTTCGATGACTTCCTCCTGATGCCGGATCTCGCGCTGCTGGTTCAGGTAAGCGTTCATTGCGGCGGCTCTGAGCTGTTCCTTTTTCATGGCGTAATCAGAGTAATTGCCGCTGAAAGAGGTGGCCCTGGCCTGGTCGATCTCAACGATTTTGACGGCAATGCGGTCCAGGAAATAGCGGTCGTGGGAGACAATGACCACGGCGCCTTTGTAATTGATCAGGTAGGTTTCCAGCCACGCGATGGAATTCATATCCAGATGGTTGGTGGGTTCGTCCAGGATGATGATGTCCGGCTTCTGGATCAGAAGTTTTCCCAATGCAACACGCGTCTTCTGGCCTCCGGAGAGGGTGGAGACGGATTTGGGGAATTCCTCTTCGGTAAAACCAAGTCCTTTCAGCACCCCCACAAGCTCGCTTTTGTAAGTATAACCGCCGCCGGTCTCATATGCATGGGTGAGGCCGGTATACCGGCTCATCAATGCTTCCAGCTCGGCGCCTTTTGCAGACTGCATGGAGAGTTCGCATTCCCGGATTTTATCTTCCAGGTCGGTGAGCTCCCGTTTTGCGCTGAGAAGCTCGTTATAAATGGTATTGGATGTGTCTACGGCGCCGTTCTGCGCCAGATACCCCAGGGTCTTGTCCTTGGACAGGGTGACCGTGCCGTCGTCGGCCTGCATTTCCCCTGTGATGATGCGCAGGAGTGTAGTCTTACCTGCACCATTGATCCCCACAATAGCGGCTTTTTCGTAATCTTCAATATGAAAGCTGACATGCTCCAGCACCTTTTTTTCCTGAAATGCTTTACAGATGTTCTGACATGATAGTATCATTTCTACAACCTTCCTCTGTATCTGTGTGAATTATGATTCAGACCATAACAGGATTAGTTTACTTTATTCAAAATATCCTGTCAATTCATTGACAAACTTTTAACACGGTGTTATCATTATTTTTGTATAAAATATAAATGATAAGTGTGCAGGCATGATGGCCTGCATGTAAAATTTTTGGAGGGAATATTCTTGGAAGAGAAGGAAATATCGCAGGCAGTCATAGGCCGTCTGCCCAGATACTTTCGGTATCTTGGAGAATTGAAAGACGAGGGAATCGAGAGAATCTCGTCACAGGATTTGAGTGAACTGATGAAGGTGACTGCATCCCAGATCAGGCAGGACTTTAATAATTTCGGCGGTTTTGGGCAGCAGGGGTATGGATATAACGTAGAGTATTTATACAATGAGATCGGCAATATCCTGGGTTTAAACCGCAGGCATAATTTTATCATTATCGGTGCGGGCAACCTGGGGCAGGCTTTGGGGAATTACATTAATTTTGAGAGAAGAGGCTTTATATTTAAGGGGATTTTTGATGCAAACCCGAAGCTGGCGGGCAGGGAGGTCAGGGGGGTGAAAGTCATGCCCATGGAGAAGCTGGGCCAGTTTATGCGGGATAACGACATTGACATTGCCGTGCTGACCATACCCAAGGCAGGCGCCGTGGAGGTGGCGGAGAAGCTGGTGCAGAACGGTGTCCGTGCCATCTGGAATTTTGCCCATGTGGACTTGAACGTGCCCCAGGGGATCCAGGTGGAAAATGTCCACCTTTCCGACAGCCTGATGAAGCTTTCCTATAACATCAGCCGCTATATGAAGGAACAGGATGCAACGCTCAAAGCCTGACGGGAGGTACTTATGAAGCGTAATATCAGTAAGGAAAAACAGGATCTTTTCACGGCAGCGCTCCAGGGGAAAAATATCCCTATATTGACGTTGGACAATAAGTGGTATCGCTTGTTGGATGAGGAGGAGCGGAAAGCGGTCAAGGATATTGAGGACCAAATGAACGCCCTGTTAAAGCGTCAGGGTAAGCTGAATACAGAGAAAAAGGAGCTTAAGCGGCTTAAGAAGAAGCTTATGGGCGAGATTGTCACCATGGTGGATGAGGCAGGGGATAACCCTACTAATGCCCAGACCAGGAAGATCGAGCAGCATAAACAAAAGATTGAAGAGAGCAATGAGAAACTGGAAGAGTATGAGGACGAACTGCTGGATCTGCCGAAGCAGATCGACCAGCTGAACATCCAGCTGATGCTTGCCACCATGGAGTTCTGCTATGACGATATGCAGGAAAATTCGGAGAAGATCCAGGAGATCGCCAGATGGGTGACAAAGATCCGCATTGAATTAAAAAAGCGGCTGATCAAAAAGCAGGAGATGGAGCAAAAGAACCATGCCATGTATTCCTATCTGAACGATCTCTTTGGCGCGGATGTGATGGATATGTTCGACCTGGAGTATGATCCCGAAACACAGCATCCGGTCATACGGAAACCTGATGCGCCGGAGAAAACGGGTGAAAACAATACCGAAAATTAGAATTGTGGGAAAGGGACTGCCTTTTTACTGGGGCAGTCTTTTCCATTGATGACAGGGCCATTAGTACGCCGGTTTAAGAAAAAGGAACCCTTACCGGGAAAGGAGCATATATGGAAGTTCAATATCTTGTTACAGCCGGGGAAATGAAAGAATATGACGGCAATACCATAGACAGGATTGGGATCCCGGGCATGGTGCTCATGGAGCGGGCGGCACTGGCTGCACGGGAATTTATTATGGGGCGATGGGAGGCAGGGAGTGCCCTGATCCTTGCCGGAACCGGAAATAACGGCGGCGACGGACTTGCTTTGGCCCGGCTCCTTTCGGAGAAGGGCTGGGAGGCGGAGGTCTGGTGTGTGGGCAATACGGAGAAGGCAACCGGGCAGTGGAAGGCCCAGAGGCATATCTTAGAGAATTATCCGGTAGATTTCGGTAGCATTCCCAAAAGAAGTGAATATACTATTATAGTGGATGCCCTTTTCGGGGTAGGCCTTTCCCGGGAGGTGACGGGGGAGTATGCCAAAGCCGTTTCCGCGCTGCGTGAAATAAAAGGTTTTAAGCTGGCCTTGGATCTTCCCAGCGGCATTGACACAGATACCGGGAAGGTTTGGGGTATTGCCGTAAAAGCGGATGCAACGGTTACCTTTGGCTTTATGAAAAGGGGCCTTGGACTTTATCCGGGTTGTGAGCTGGCGGGAGAAATCATTTTGGCCGATATCGGGATTAACAAGAAAAGCTTTTACGGCAGGGAGCCTGGGGCGTTTACTTTTACGGAGGAACCCGCAACACTGCTGCCACCCAGGGCAGGGGATGGCAACAAGGGGACATTCGGTAAGATACTGCTGTTGGCAGGCAGCGTGAATATGGCAGGGGCAGCGGTTCTGGCGGCCAGGGCCGCATACCGTATGGGGGCTGGCATGGTTAAGGTCATCACTCCGGAGGAAAACAGGGCGGTGCTCCAAACGGCGGTGCCGGAGGCCTTGTTTGGGACACAGTGGGAGCTGGGGGACGGATTGGAATGGGCGGATGTGGTAGTGGCCGGCCCAGGGATCGGGAAGAGCCAGTCGGCTTCCAATAATTTGCGCCAGATTTTGAAGTATGGAAAAAAGCCGTTGGTGATCGATGCAGACGGGTTAAACCTGCTGGCGGAGGACACCGAACTGCAGCAGCTGTTGGCTGCCCAGGGGGAGAAAGGACGGAAAATCGTGCTGACTCCCCACGTGGGTGAGCTTTCCCGGTTGACAGGGATCCCTGTGCAGGAGTTAAAGCAGTGCCTTGACCGATACGGGAAAGAGCTGGCGGAACGTTTCCATGTGACAGTGGCGGCAAAGGATGCCAGAACCTTTGTATGCAGGGAAAGGGGTTCCTTCTATCTGAACCTCTGCGGGAACAGCGGTATGGCTACGGCAGGAAGCGGCGATGTCCTGTCCGGGGCCATGGGAGCGCTGCTGGCACAGGTGGAGGACCCTTTCATGGCGGCTGCCATGGCAGTTTACATCCATGGGAAAGCGGGAGATGAGGCGGCATCCAGGATGGGATTGCGGGGATGCATGGCGGGGGATATTGCGGAAGCGCTTTCCTGCTGCCTTTAGGCCCCATGCTGTTACAAAGTCCGTACAACGAAAATTAAGTTTTGGATAGCAAGCCAAGCTGCCAATTGCTTCATATTCGGTGTACTTGCATATGAAATAATCTTTCTGCGCCAGCGAAACATAGGGATAATTTAGGTGGATTATACTAGTACAGCATTGCGTTAATCTTGAAGTAAATCAGTGCTAGATGTTTGCGTCAGCGTAAGGCGGAGGAAGGAGGCGATGCGGTGGCATCGTTGACTGACGACAACGCGGCGATGGCGTGAACAGCGAGTGCTGATTACTCAAGAATTAATGCAACGATGTACTAGAACAGGAAAGCACAGAGATAAGGCGCCTGTGGCCCATATCAGGTGCGGAGGAGTGCACAGGAGGGAAAGAGGTACAATGATCAAGCTGGAGGAATCATCACTGGAGCGTTATCAAAGAGGGTATGCGGAGGTGAATCTGGATGCCATCGTGTCCAATATGAAAAATATGAAGGAAAGGATTGCACCGGGAACCGAAATGATCGGAGTGGTCAAGACGGACGGATACGGGCATGGAAGCGTGCCCATTTCGCAAACCCTGGAACCCCTGGACTTTTTGTTCGGTTTTGCTGTGGCTACCCCGGAGGAGGCCCATATCCTGCGGCAGTCAGGTATCCGTAAGCCTATTTTGGTGCTGGGTTATACTTTTCCATATTGTTACGAGCAGCTGGCGGAGGAGGAAATACGGCCGGCCGTATTTCGCCGGGATACCATCCCCCTTCTGAAAGAAGCGTCTGAGAGGGTGGGTAAGCCTATACGGGTGCATGTAAAGGTGGACACGGGGATGAACCGCATAGGGATCACCCCGGACGAAGAAGGGCTCCGTTTTGTGGAGGCTTTGATGGAGAGCGGGGGAGGGAACCATGGCGGGGCCCTTTCGACGGGTATTGTCATAGAGGGGATATTCACCCATTTTGCCAGGGCGGATGAGGCGGATAAAAGCGATGCCATAAGGCAGACGGAAGTTTTCCAGGGATTTATCCGCATGATAAAGGAAAAGCTGGGCATCCATATCCCGGTAAAGCATTGCTCCAACAGCGCGGGGATCCTGGAACTGCCTCAGGCAAACATGGACGCGGTGAGAGCAGGGATCGCTTTATATGGGTTATATCCCTCCGGGGAGGTCAGCAGGGACAGCGTGCCGCTAAAGCCGGCGCTTTCGCTGTACAGCCACCTGGTATGTGTAAAAACTCTCCCCAGGGGGCAGTCCGTAAGCTATGGGGGAACGTTTACCGCAGACAGGGATATGCGTATCGCCACGGTGCCTTTAGGATACGGGGACGGATATCCCAGAAGCCTTTCCAACAAGGGGTATGTTCTGGTCAGGGGGAGGAGGGCGCCTGTTTTGGGCAGGGTCTGCATGGATCAGTTTATGGTGGACGTAAGCCTTATCCCCGATGCGAAAGAGGGAGACAGAGTGGTGCTCCTTGGCTCGGACGGGAAGGAACAAATCAGCGCGGAACTGCTGGGTGAGATGTCAGGGAGGTTCCATTATGAGCTGGCCTGCGACATTGGAAAGCGTATCCCCAGGATTTATCGGAAACAGGGGGAATTGTTTGCCTGCAGAGTTGAATAGCCTTCCCAAAAGTGTCTATACTACCGTACATAGATAAAACACGTCAGTGTATATCAAGTTATGGCCCTTTGCCGTCCCTGCCGGACGGGCGGACATAACATGAACGGAGGCAGTATGAGAAGAGGAGATGTATATTATGCGGATCTAAGGCCTGTGGTAGGGTCTGAACAAGGGGGGATAAGGCCGGTCCTTATCGTCCAGAACGATGTGGGGAATAAGCACAGCCCTACCATCATATGCGCGGCCATCACTTCCAAGATGAATAAGGCTAAGCTGCCCACGCATATAGAGCTGAACGCTTCAATGTATGACATGGATAAGGATTCTGTGGTATTGTTGGAACAGCTCCGGACCATAGACAAGAAGCGCCTGAAGGATAAGGTCTGCCACCTGGACGGCGACATCATGAAAAGAGTGGACAGAGCCCTGATGATCAGTCTGGAACTGGATACATAAGGTTATGGCGCAGCGGCCAACGCAGTTCTTGACGAATAGATACCAAAATGGTATATTTAGGGATATTATAACACAAAGGAAGGAAGAGAGAGGAATCGGTTTATGGACGACGACGGACCTACTGCCAGTATGATCGTATTTGCCATACTGCTGTTTGTAGACATGTTTTTTTACGGTTTCGGCGCTGCCATTACGGCACTGAATACCAAGGAGATAGAAAGGCGGGCACAGGAAGATAAGGATAAAAAATCGCTCAGGCTGGAGAAGATTATCGGAAATCCCACGGAGTATGTCAATACAGTACAGCTGATCACTACCCTGATCAATATTGTCCTGGGGGCGGTGCATCTCAGCACATTGCTGGGAGCCATGTCCCGCTGGCTGTCGGCCCTGACGGAGAGGCAGCTGAAGCTTGACTGGCTGCCTGCGGAAGCGGTCCTGGTCCTGGCAGCAGTCTTATCAACGATCCTGCTGCTGTACATAGTGCTGACTCTGGGTGTGCTGCTGCCAAAGAAAGTGGCGGCGAGAGTCCCGGAACGCTGGGCATATGCCTGCATTACCCCGGTGTATCTGGTGACAAAGCTTTTGGCGCCCTTTACGGGGATCGTGACATTGACCACAGGCGCTATCCTGCGGCTGTTCGGCGTAAGGGACAAGGCGGGGGAAGCGGATGTGACGGAAGAAGAGATCATCCATATGGTCAATGAGGGCCATGAGCAGGGCGTGATCCAGGCCAGCGAGGCGGAGATGATCACGAATATATTCGAATTGGGCGACAAGGAAGCCCAGGACATTATGACCCACAGAAAAAATGTGGTGGCCATTGATGCGGAGACTGAGCTGAACGATGCCATTTTGTTCATGCTGGCGGGCAAGAACAGCAGATACCCTGTCTATGAAGAGAATATAGACCATATCATCGGAATCCTGCACTTGAAGGATGCCATGCGATTCCATGCAGACGGAGAGAAGATGAACTGCCCTCTGCGGGAATTGGAGGGTCTTCTGCGGGAAGCCTATTTTGTGCCCCGGACGAAAAATATCAACGAGCTGTTCCGGGAAATGCAGGCGGACAAGCTGCAGATGGTCATCGTGGTGGATGAGTACGGGCAGACGGACGGGCTGCTGGCCATGGAGGACATCCTGGAGGAGATTGTGGGAAATATTCTGGATGAGTACGATGAAGATAAAGAATACATTGAAGACAAAGGGAATGACGAATATGTGATTGAAGGGAACACCCCCCTTGAGGAATTGGAGGAGAGCTTCGGGATTTCCTTTGACGATGAGGAGTTTGAGACGGTAAACGGGTTCCTCATCTCCAGGATGGATAAAATACCGGAACCGGACGAACAGTTTGACGTAGACCATGGCGGATATAATTTTAAGATATTATCGGTGGAAAATAAGATGATCCAGAGCGTCCTTGTGACGAGGCTGCCGGAGCCGGAAACGGAAGAGGAAAGCGATTCTGCAAAGCGCTGCCCCGAAGAGGAGGAATCCACACTTGAAGAAAGCGGAAAAAAATGATATGCTGTCAAGGGATATTTTGGAGGAAAACCTTATTTTACGGGTTATTTTGCAGGTATGACCTCATAAGCGAGACAGAAGAATAAAAAAGAAGGAGTATTTGGTTATGTCAGGACATTCAAAATTTGCAAATATTAAGCACAAAAAAGAAAAAAACGATGCCGCAAAGGGTAAAATATTTACCATCATCGGAAGGGAGATTGCGGTTGCCGTAAAAGAGGGAGGGCCCGACCCGAACAATAACTTTAAGCTGGCCACCGTTATTGCCAAGGCAAAGGCAAACAACATGCCCAACGATACCATAGAGAGAGGCATCAAGAAGGCGGCGGGCGACGTGGGAAATGTGAATTATGAATATATGACCTACGAGGGGTATGGCCCCAGCGGTATTGCCATCATTGTTGACACGCTGACGGACAATAAGAACCGTACCGCGGCAAACGTAAGGAGTGCTTTTACCAAGGGCCAGGGAAATATCGGTACACCCGGCTGCGTATCTTTTATGTTTGATAAGAGAGGCCAAATCATCATTGACAGGGAAGAATGCGATATGGAGGCGGACGACTTGATGATGACGGCACTGGATGCCGGAGCGGAGGATTTTAACGAGGAGGAGGACAGTTATGAAGTCCTCACCGCCCCTGACAGTTTTGAGGATGTGCGTAAGGCGCTGGAGGATGCAGGTATCCCCATGCTGAGCGCGGAGGTTACCATGATCCCCCAGAACTATGTGGCCCTGACAGACGAGACGGCCATTAAGAACCTCCAGAGGACTTTGGATATGCTGGAAGATGACGACGACGTCCAGGCGGTGTACCATAATTGGGACGAATGAAAGGAAGATATATATGGACAAACTGGCTATTGTAGTTCCCTGTTATAACGAAGAAGAAGTCTTGAAAATTGCTTCCAAGGCGTTGCGGGGGGTGCTTGCCGATCTGGTTCAGAAAGGGAAGGTCGCAGAGGACAGTTTTATCCTGTTTGTAAATGACGGAAGCAAGGATCGTACATGGGAACTGATCGAGGAGGAGAACAGGACGTATCCGGCCCAGGTCCACGGAGTAAAGCTTGCGGGAAATGTGGGGCATCAGTTTGCACTGACAGCGGGACTTCTTACCGCCAAGGACATGAGCGACGTGACTATTTCCATAGATGCGGACCTTCAGGATGACGTATCCGTCATTGAGGAGATGATCGATAAATTCCATGAGGGAAATGACATTGTGTACGGGGTCAGGAAGGAGCGCAAGACAGATACCTTCTTTAAGAGGACTACAGCCCAGGGATTTTATAAGCTGATGGACATGATGGGAGTCAAGACGGTATATAACCATGCGGATTTCCGTCTTATGTCCAAGCGAGCGGTGGAGGAATTCTCCAAATATAAAGAGACAAATCTTTTTCTGCGCGGTATGATGCCCCTGATCGGCTACCGGACGGAAAAGGTTTTTTATGACCGTAAGGAGCGTGTGGCAGGGGAATCCAAATATCCCTTGAAAAAGATGCTGGCGCTTGCCTTCAACGGAATATCCTCTTTCAGTGTCAAACCCATCAGCCTGATCCTGGGAGTGGGAATGTTTATTATCTTTGCCGCGGTCTTAGCAGCAATCTATGCATTTGTATCTTATTTTACAGGGCATGTGGTTCCGGGATGGACGTCCATGATCCTGTCCATCTGGTTCCTGGGCGGACTGCAGCTTTTGGCCATCGGCCTTGTGGGGCAGTATATCGGTAAAATATATATTGAAGTGAAACAGAGGCCGCGTTATAATATTGAAAAAGTTATATGAGACGCTGTTTATAAAGGATTGCGATACGAATGAGTTGGAAGAAGAATGCATTCAGCTGCCTGATGTGGGCGGCCTATCTGCTGATTGTCGGAACAGCTATGGTATTTACCGGCAGAGTGATCTGTGATTCTTTCGGAATGGGAGGTTACTTTGAGATCATTATACCCGCGGGTTATCTCTTGTTTGCGGGTATTCTTGTGTTTGCGCTGCATTGGACGGCAGTCAGGCTGAATGTAGGCATCCGAAGTCCGGGTGAAGGTTTCGCGTGGATGGAGGGGGCGCTGGTTCTGGCGCTGTTTGCGGCGGGGATCTTCCTCCGTACTTCCAGGTTTTGTTCGGAGCCATTTACAGGGTTCGAGGAATCAATGTATCTGAAGCTCGCACATGTTTCTGCAGACGGGCAGGGCCTACCCCAATTCTCACACGGGGCAGTCTACTTTTACCTGTGGGCGCTGCGTCTGTGTTTTCTATTATTGGGAAATAAAGCGGCTGCGGCGGTATGGATGCAGATCATACTGCAAATGCTGGGAGCGCTGTTGCTTTATCTGTCGTTGAGGAAGATGGCGGGCAGGATTCCTTCCGTGGTGTCGGTGGCCTTTTTCATGCTCACGCCCTATATGGTGGAGAAGTCTCTGGTTCTCTCACCGGACATGTTATATTTGCTTTTGTTTTCCTCTGTGCTTCTTCTCGTATCAAGGGGCGTGAAACATGTTTTTGGCTTGGGATTCTGGTTGGTGTCAGGCATGGCGGCTGCCCTTTTGTGCTATCTGGATCTGGCGGGGTTTTTGCTTCTGCCCCTTATGCTGGGTGTTATTTTCATACGGAGACCGGGTGAAGAGAAGAAGATTGCAGACGGGATTGCCGGTGTTTTGATGGGTTTTCTGGCAGGGGCGTGTGTGTGCATATTGGCAGATGCGTTTGGCAGCGGCAAGCCTGCCCTGGGGATTCTCAGGGCCTGGGCGGAGCTGTATCGTGGGAAAGGACTGCAGCTTTCCGTGACGATTTCCGGTTTTGATACCGTGTGGATGATCACTTTGCTTCTCTGCTTTATGGCCTGGGGGGTTTTCGGGTTCTGGTGCAGCAAAGGGGCGGACCGGTTCACTGCGTGGACGTTTTGCCTTTGCGCAGGGATATTGATGCAGTGCCTGGGGATGTACACGGAGGAGATGGACGGATTGGTCTATATCTTTCTCTTCAGTACCGTACTGGCAGGCCTGGGAATAAAGGAAAGTATGACAGTTTATCCTGTGCGGAGGCCGGATACAGAGGGGAAGCTTCCATGGGAGGAGCTGCTCGGGCCGGAAACGTACGGCGGGACAGAGGAGGACAGTGATGAAGATTTACAGGAACTGGAGACAGACATGGAGGCAGAAGAAGAGATAGAGGCTGTGCCGGAGGGAAAAGAGGAAGCAGAGATTCAATGGGAGGCACTGAGCAGGCCGGAAACAGATGTTGATGTACAGGAACTGCAGACAGATGCAGGGATGAAAGAAGAGGAAGAGGCGGCAGCGGAGGAGAAGGAAGAAGCGTATATCCAGTGGGAGGCGCTGGGCCGGCCGGGCACGGACCATGGGCCGGAGGGCCATGGTCAAAAGCCGCAGACAGGTAAGGGGACGAAAGAGGAGAGAAAAACAATGGGAGAAAAGGATAAAACAGAAAGAGCCGACATGGCGGAAGAGAATATAAACCCAGTAAGCCGGGAGCGTGCGCCGGAAAATATAGCAGATATGCCGGTGGGAGAAGGGACTGGGGTGGAAGAGCCGCAGATGAAACGTAAGATCGAGTTTCTGGAAAATCCCCTTCCCCTTCCCAAAAAGCATGAGAAGCGCGTCATGGATTACAAGCTGGATTCAAACAAAGAATTAGAGGGTTATGATGTTTTTGTGGCGGAGGATGATGATTTTGACCTCTGAAGAGTTTGGCTGATCAGCCGGGCGAAAAGCGCGTATGGGTATAGAAATGTGAATTATGGAAATGATAAGAGAGCAGCCAGTGATGGCTGCTCTCATTTTCGTCTTGAAATCTATTGCAGTAGAAAGGAACAGGGCCATGTCGCAGGAGAAGAGGAAGGATAAGCTGGATATCGAGGAAAAGAAGGATGAGCGGATCGAGAAGACAGGCCAGGTGGAACTGGATCAGAACGGTAAGATGGAGGATATCCACTTGATCTCTATCATTGGGGAGATCGAAGGACATGAAAATCTTTCCAACAATTCCAAAACTACAAAATATGAACATATCCTGCCAAGCCTGGCGGCCATTGAGGACAGCAAAGACATCCAGGGCGTACTGGTGCTGCTCAATACTATGGGTGGGGATGTGGAGGCAGGACTGGCTATCGCGGAGATGATCGCTTCCCTGAGCAAACCCACTGTCTCCCTTGTATTGGGCGGAAGCCATTCTATCGGGGTGCCTATTGCGGTAAGCACGGACTATTCTTTCATAGTGCCTACCGGGACCATGGTGATCCATCCGGTGCGGATGAACGGGACCGTGATAGGAGTCCCCCAAACTTTTGAATACTTTAAACTGATTCAGGACCGCATCACCAGCTTTGTCTGCAACCATTGCAGGGCAAATAAGAAGGTATATGAGGAGCTGATGACAGAGACCGGGATCCTGACCAAGGATGTGGGGACGATCCTGGTGGGGGAAGATGCGGTAAAATACGGAATCATTGACGAAGTGGGAGGGATCGATAAGGCCATTGCCAAGCTTCATGAGCTGATTTGATACGGCGATTAAAATAATCACCTTTTCACCGGAATATAACAATGTGCTGTGGTTACAGTTCACACGTCAGTCGTACCCAGATAAATTTATGCCTGCATAAGAAGTTATCTGGGTACGAACGGACGAAGGGAGCGCCATTTTATGAGCAAAAACAGCTGCGCAGCAGCGGTGAGCACTGAAAGTGCGGTTTTGAGAATGGCGCGTGTGAACTGTAATGAGCCGTGCCAATTTATGGTAAGAAAAGACGCAAATGTCTTGACAAAAATACTCGGGGGGGGGGTAGAATCATTTGTAGCTACTGGACAGTACGGAGCAAAAGGCTCCGGAAGGCAGGAAGGCCAGCAGCTGCATGGAGGCGAACAGGGATGGCAGGAAAGTGCTTTCGTGGGATAACGGGGCACTTTTTTTGATGATTTCCCCATGTGCAGGGAGGAGCAGGATATGCTGGAATTTCGGGAGGGGTTTTTTGAGCAGGAAATCCGGGAAGGATTTTACCTTGATACAACAATGAAGACGCTGTGGGCGGCGGAGCTGGAGGTGCTGCAGAAGGTGGCGGAGATTTGCAGCCGGCATGGGTTGCAATGGTATGCTGCCTACGGGACCCTGTTAGGGGCCATACGCCATGAAGGCTTTGTGCCTTGGGATGACGACATGGATATCTGGATGAAGCGCCCGGATTATAATAAATTAATGCAGATCCTGCCAAAGGAACTGCCGGAAAGTTATCGTGTCCGCAGTCCTCTGACAGAGGAAGGGTATGACCAGTACCATACCTGTCTGAATAACGGAACCGGCATCAATGTTTCCGACACGTGGTTGGAACAGTACCATGGCTGCCCTTTTACGGTTGGGTTGGATATTTTTCCTCTGGATTATCTTCCCCGGGATAAGAAGGACAGGTTAGTGCAGCAGGAACTTTTTGCCATGGCATGCAGGATGGCCCAATTGGCAAAAAATATAGGCAGGGGCGATTATGATACTGCCGAGGATGTACCGAAGGAGTATGAGCAACAGAAAGATTGCTGCAATACCAAGGCCGGATCGGAGATTTGGAGTAAGGATAAGGAAAAAAGTTCACAGGAAAAGAAAAGTGTAATTAAAGAAATTAAGCTTGGTATCCAGTATTTGGAGAAAAACTGTAAACTGCGGATTGACCACCGACTGATCAGAGAAGGGGAATGGGGTAAAATGTCCTCGGAACTCTGGAGGTGGGCCAATTACATAGCCATGATGTATGGTGAAAAAGAGAGTGACGACCTGGTAGAGTATGTGGATTATATCCAAATGCCATATAAAGTATATCCGAAGGAATGGTTTACGGACGGTTACAGCGCTACCTTTGAGGACTTTATGCTGCCGATTCCGGCAGGATATGACGAAATACTACGCTGTATTTATCAGAATTACAACTACTGTCTGAAAAAGGGAGGAACACATGACTATCCCTTTTATGCCAGGCAATTGAAGCAGCTGCGCGAGTATGTAAAGGACCTGCAGCAGCGGGCGACGGAAGTGGGATTGGTGTCCATTGATGAGATCGTGGTGAAGGAGGAAACCCTGGAGCTTCCGGCGGAATGGCTCCCCCTCACTCTGAAAGCGGACGGTACCAGAAAAAAGATTATCCTGAGCGCCAATGATACGGCAGTTTATACAGTGTACGGCAATAAGGCCCTGGATAAGTTGGAACAAACGCTTGGGATTCTGAAGCAGGCAAAAGATACGGTACTTCTGTGGTGGAGGCCGCAGCCTGTGATGAGAAACATTTTGGACCAGGTATCACAGGATCTTGGCATGCGGTATCAGGGGATATTGGATCGTTACAAGGAGGAGGCCTGGGGGATCTGTGATGAAACGGATAATATCGAACGGGCAGTGGATGCCTGCGATGCTTATTACGGAGAGATGAATGCCGTGATACAGCCGTTCCAAAATTCGGATAAACCGGTATTGATTTCTTCCATAGAACAAACGGGGAATCGGGAAGAAAACTGGAAACGTGAAAAGGAGTGCAGAATTTATTTCAGTATGGCTGATTATGTGAAAGATAACGATAAGCTGTACTTTTCAAATACCAACTACAATGCCCTGGTGATAGCGGATAGGGAGACAGGGGCCGTATGCGGGCAGATATCCTGGAACGGGTATGGGGATGATGTGCGGGATTTGCATCTGAGATGTGCGAGGCAGCGGAACAGGATCTGCTTTCTGCCTGCTGCCGCTCAATGCCTGCATATTTATGATATGGAAAGCGGAGAACAGAAAGAATGTGATTTCCTCGGGAAAAAGGGGGAGCTGGCAGTAAGCCAGGGAACCTGGGAATCTTTTATGCGGGCCGACAGGCTGTACATGCTGCCCTACCAGGGATCACAGGGATTGTGGAGCCTTGGCGCACAGGCGGAGGAACCTGTGCAGGAAAGCTGGTGGGAGCTGTTTTCTGGTGAATCTTCCCTGAGGCACGGAACCATGGATGGGGACTGTTTTTATACACTGGAGGAGGAAACGGGCAGGCTGCATATTACCAATGTAGTTTCCCGTACGGTGGAAACCCTCTTACTGCCGGACAAATGCGTGCAGAACATTACATATGACGGAGAGAATTTCTGGTATACGTTAAAGGACGTTTCGGATATTGTCTGCTGGAACCGGGAAAAGGGCCTTTTGGACAGGTTTGTTTTTCCACTGCCCCTTTACTGTAAGATCAGATATAACCCGTATCTGGACATTTGTTTTGCCGGGGGAAATTTATTCCTGTATTCCGGCAATGTCAGCTATTTGTATATGCTGGATCAGGAGAAGAGAGAACTTCGGACATTGTGTGCATTTGGGGATCATATTTTCTGTGAAAAAGAAATGGGTTCCTGCTTTAAACAGTCAGGAAATACTTTGATTTGTTTGTTGCGGAGTGCAGGAGAGCTGTTGGAAATTGACCTGGAAACAATGGAGGTGCACCGACAGAGAGAAAATTTCGAGCCGGCTCCTGCAGTGCAAAAAGCCGTGAGCGAAAAGAACTTCGGATTACTTTTGGACAGAAAAGCGCTGCTGTTTGAAGACGAAGGTTATGCCGATTTGGAGTTGCTCATCCGCTATTGCATGGTAAAAGACCGGGAATGAACTCTTTGGCCGACAGGAAAAGAAGATTACATACAATTAAGGAAAATCAGGAAAGGCTTCACGCACAGGGCGCGTGATCAGGTTAAGAGGATGGAATTAAGAAATCTTTCCTACGGGGAGCTGGCGAATAGAATCCGGGAAGAACAAAAAGAGATCATTGTATACGGCGCCGGAATGATCGGGCAGATCGTGATCCCGGACAGGATAGATTTCTTCCGGTTGAGAGAATACCTGCGCTTTTATGTGGACGCGGATCCTTTTAAACAGGGACAAAAGATCTCGGTAGGGGGTTATGGTTATGAGATCAAAAGCCCGGAGACTCTGCAGGCATATTGCGGTGGCAGGAGGAATATAGCGTTGATCATTACCAACAGCCATTTCTATCCCATAGTAAAGGCTTTGGACGAGCTTAAGGAGTTGGAGGAGGTGGAAGCCTATATTGCACCGGTCATGCAAGTCACAGAGTTAAAGAATGCAGTGAAGGCCTCTCCGGTTATGCTGGAAAAGGAGCCTGTCATTCCCAAGGTGATTCATTATTGCTGGTTTTCCGGCAAAGAGATGCCGGACGAATTCAAGAGAAACATCGAAGGCTGGGAGAGATGCTGCCCTGGATATGAAATCAGGCGTTGGGATGAAAGCAATTATGATGTGGGAAAGAACCCTTATATGGCGGCGGCATATGAACACAAGAAATGGGGTTTTATACCGGATTATGCCAGGCTTGATATTTTGTACCACCAGGGCGGGATTTATATGGATACCGATGTGGAGCTGGTGAGAAACCTGGACGAGCTTCTGTATCAGCCGGCTTTTTGCGGTGTTGAAAAGTGGGGGAACATTAATATGGGAGGCTGCAGTGGGGCGGTGGCCCACCATCCCATGCTTTGGGAAATGCTGCAGGAGAGGGAAAAGATATCTTTTATTAAGGAAGACGGCAGCTTAAACCTGGAAACCTGTGGAATCTATGAGACCAGGCCATTTATCAGAGCGGGAATGCGCATTGATAATCAAGTCCAGAACATTGGCGGCATGACCGTGTATTCATCGGACTATTTCCATCCCTACGATTATATGAGTGGAGAGCTTACCGTAACGGAGAATACTTTTTCCATCCATCATTTTAACGGGGGATGGCTGGACCAAAAGGCGAAAGAACAGAGGGAGAAGACACGGAAGCTGTATCAGGCAGTTTTGCAGAGGATGGAAAGAGGAAATACATAAAGACAGAAAACGGGGAAAAAACAATGAAGGCAGGCTGGGAACCCTTGGTCAGTGTTGTAATACCCATATATAATGCGGAGCAGTATCTGAAGCAATGTATTGACAGCGTGACGGGCCAGACCTACCGGAACCTGGAAATTATACTGGTGGACGACGGGTCAACGGACAGTTGTCCGGAGCTTTGCGACGCATATGCCGCTGTGGACCGGCGGGTCGTTGTGGTTCACAGGGAGAATGGGGGGCTGGTCAGTGCCAGGAAAGCGGGAGTTGCCGTTGCCAGGGGAGAATACATTACTTTTGTGGACGCGGATGACTGGATTGACCTGGAAGCTTATGAAGCCATACTGAAACGTATGGCGGCACGAAACGTAGACATGATCCTTTACGGACTGGTGGAGGAATACGGAGAAAGATCCGTGGAAAAAGAGAATCTGCCGGCGGAAGGCTATTATGGGGCCAGGAAGGAAATCAGGGAAAAAATCTATCCCCGGATGCTTTGCCAGGGAACATTTTTCCGCTTCGGCATCCTTCCCAACCTGGTATGTAAGATGGCCAGGAAGGAATTGCTGAAGGAGATACAGCCACTGGTCAGTGACGAAGTGGAATTGGGAGAGGATGCGGACTGCACATTCCGGATGCTGCTGCGGTCCGAGCGCATACAGATCCTTCGATATGCGCCCTACCATTACCGGAAAAGGCAGGATTCCATGGTCTGGCGCCCTACGGCGATTTGCCGTGTCAGAGGGTTATACCAGGATTTGAAAAATGCATTCGGGCAGTGTGGGGAACGGGAGCTGCTGCTACCCCAGCTATATCGCTATATACTCTTTATCCTGCTGCTGAAAGCAACGGATTCTTTTGTGGGTTGCGAATCCTTCGACCGGTATTTCACCGGGGAAAGAATGGTTTTATACGGGGCAGGCGGGTTTGGGCAGGCAATACGCCGTATGCTTACCTCATGGAGGCCAGATCAGGACTGTTTGTGGGTGGACCAGAAATATCAGGAATACCAGGCGTTGGGCCTGCCGGTGAGTCCCCCGGAGATGATGGCGGGTTATGGGTACGACAGTGTTTTCATAGCGGTTCTGGATACGGGGGTGTGCGGGGAAATAGCGGGTCACCTTATGGAATGGGGGGTCAGTGCGGAGAAGATCGGTTACATAAAACCGGACGAAAAGTATCTGGAATGGCTTCCGGCTGTTTTGGAACCGCAGGGAGCAGAGAAAGGGTATAAGGGATATGAGTGAGGAAAACCATCGGCCATCGGTCAGCATTGTGATGCCGGTTTATAACGGAGAAAAGTATTTGCGGGAAGCGGTTGACAGTGTGTTAGGGCAGACTCTTGAGGATTGGGAGCTGATCCTGGTCAATGACTGTTCTACCGATTCCACTTTGGCTATTATGGAAGCTTACCGTGCGGAAGATGCACGTATCCGGGTGATCAGCAATGAGACAAACCGGAAACTGCCTCTCTCTCTCAATATTGGTTTCGGCCATGCCCGGGGGAAATATTTCACTTGGACATCGGACGACAACCGCTATCTGCCGGAAGCCCTGGAGGAAATGATGGGATACCTGGAAAAAAGCCAGGAGACCGGAATGGTATATGGGGATATGGATTATATAGATGAAGAGGGTGAAAAGACCGGATCTGTGTCCAGGGAGCCGGAGGAGCTTTATGGCAGTAATTGTGTAGGGGCCTGTTTCCTCTACCGGAGGGAAGCGGCCGAGGCGGTGGGAGGATATGACCCGGATCTGTTTCTGGTGGAGGATTACGATTATTGGATCCGCATTGCAAGACGGTATCCCGTGGCGCATCTGCCCCATTGTCTGTATGAATACCGCAATCATGGCAGGAGCCTGACGCAGACTAAGGCGGAGAAAATTGAACGGCAGTTATACAGGCTCCGTATCAGGGAACTGGATTTCTTGCTGTCCCGGGCCCAGGGGCGGCAGAAGGAAGTTTTGTTTATCGAAATGTGGAGACAGGATCCCGGTAAAAGGGCGGATCTGCAGGGAAAGTTTTTTGGCGGGAAGGAATTGCCTGGGACATTAAAGTGGATAGAAGGGGAAAGAGGGATGGACGAGAGCAGGAAAATCATATTGTTTGGCGCCGGGGCGTTTGGAAAAAAGGCATTGGACTATTTCGGGAGCGACAGGGTGGCATACTATGTGGATAATAACGCCGCCTTGGCAGGAAGCAGGGTAAACGGAATAGAAGTGATCTCTTTTGAGGCATTAAAGAAGATGCATGAAGATTACCGGGTGGTTATTTCGGTGGACGCAAGGAAGATTCCCGTTCTGGCGGAACAGCTGGAGGAAAACCATATTACCGGGTATGAGGTGTATCTGGAGATGGTCCGCCATATGAAGAGACCCTCCGGGGAAACGGCCGTTTCCTGGCTGGAAATCTGCGGGAAGGCAAGGGGATGGATCCAAGAGTATACGGAGGCCGGTAAGGGGATTGCCCACAGCAGTATGCTGAGGACGAGTTATCCCGAGGTGACGGGATATTATATACCTACTCTGATGCGTTGGGGATTCACGGATCAGGCGGAGTCGTATGCAAAATGGCTGATTTCCATACAGCACTCTGACGGCGCCTGGTATGACACGGAAGGGAGGGATCCTTATGTATTCGATTCCGCACAGATTTTAAAAGGACTCCTGGCTGTCAGGGACAGGGTTGATGGTGCGGATGAGGCGATCAGAAGAGGGTGCGACTGGCTTCTGGAGAACATGGAAGAAAGCGGCAGGCTGACAACCCCTTCCAGAGAAGCCTGGGGGGAGGAAGGAATCTGTTCCGAACTGATCCATCTGTATTGTTTATCTCCCCTGCATGAAGCGGCGGAAGTATTTGGGGAAGAAAGGTACCGCAGTGCGGCGGAGAAAACGGCAGGATATTATATTCGAAACTATAAGGATAAAATATGTGATTTCAGTTTCCTGTCTCATTTCTATGCTTACGTTATGGAAGGACTGCTTGATATCGGGCAGGAGGGCCTTGTAAGGGAAGCCATGGGGCATATGGAGCGGATCCTGGATGAGAAAGGGTATGTTCCCGCGTACAGGGATGTGAACTGGGTCTGTTCCACGGGACTGTTCCAGCTGGCAGTGGTGTGGTTTAAGCTGGGGGATCTGGGACATGGCAGCAGGGCGCTTACATATGCCGCCGGGTTACAGAATGAAAGTGGCGGATGGTATGGCAGCTACCCCACGTCAGATGCACCCAGGGCGGCGGACAGAAAGGAATATCCTGACTACTTTGCGGACAGGGAGATCAGCTGGGCGGTGAAGTATTTCCTGGATGCGGTGTATTTTAAGAACAAGCTGGAGTTTGAAGGGCAGGCCGCTGTTTTTTCAGATACCATAGCGGAGGAGGACGGCCGGTATCAGGTGATTTTTCGGAAGGTGCAGGAGATGAAAGCGGAAAGCGTCTGCGATGTGGGATGCGGCAAGGGAAGATATCTGAAGAATCTGCACAGGGCGCTGCCTGGGGTGAAGTGCTGCGGAGTGGATCTGTCCGATCAGGTGATGAGGGAAATAGATCCTGCCATAGAGACGCGAAGCGGAATCCTGACACAGATCCCTTATCCGGATAATACCTTTGATATGGTGTATGCGGTGGAATCACTGGAACACAGCATCTTCCCGGACAATGCGGTGAGGGAGATGCTGCGCGTAGTCAAACCCGGCGGGAAAGCAGTTATTATTGACAAAAACAAAGCAGCGCTGGGTCTGCTTGAGATAGACGAGTGGGAACAATGGTTTGAGGACAGTTTGTTTGGGTGGATCGCAGAGGAGACGGGATGCACTTTGGAAGTTATTCAAAACGTTCCATACGAGGATGGCATTGCGGATGGATTGTTTAACGCGTGGGTATTGGGAAAAGAGTCGAAAAAATAAAGCAAATTGATGAAGCCTGCTATATAGAACTCTTATCAAATATGACGCGGAGGGGTAAGAAATGGAAGAAAAAAGGAATAAGTGGGTCATTTTTGGCGCGGGAAATGCGGGAAAGGCCGCATTGTCGGTTCTGGAGGGAAAGGTTGAGTTTTTTATTGACAGTAATAGAGAACTGTCAGGTATTTTTAATGTGAGTGGTATTCCTGTTATTTCGCCTGCCGAGGCAAAGGTGCGCTTACAGGGAAAGCCAGTGGTCACGGCAACGGCTGACCCTGCACAGGAAAGAGAAATGCGGAGCATGCTGTCAGGTTGTGGCGCAGGGCAAATAATTAGTTTTTCTGAGTTAAGCCATGTCAATCCATGCGGGGAATATAATTATTCTGAAATACTGGATATTATTTGGCAGCAGGGTATGCGTCATGAATATTTGTATCACATTAAGGAATGGAAAGATTACACATCCAAGGTTTTGATAGATCCGATCAATATGATATGTAAAAAATATGATATGCAGGGACGTAAGTTGCTTGATGTTGCATGCGGATATGGGTTCTGGTCATTGTTTTTTGCACTTCGGCAAATGGAAGTGTTAGGAGTAGATAATGATTCGAACAGATTGAATGTATTTCATCAACTTGCCGAAACTCATTCAGGTTTAACGTCGCTTTTGTCTGATATTAGGGATATGGCGGATTTATCCGAGAATTCGCAAGATGTTGCGTTTTGTGCAAATACGCTTCATGTAGTTCCCAATTGGAGAAAAGTAATGGAAGAGATGATACGAATTACACATAACAAGGGACATATTGTTTTAGTAGCTGCACGGACGGATAGTCCATACATTAAAAATTTATATCGAGATTCGCATAGGATCCAGTGGGACGCTACGTGCAAAAATATTATAGAATCTGTGACACAGGGAGCAGATTTGACGGAGGAAATTGATATATATGGTGCTGAAGGGGCGATCGTGTCCAAAGAACCAACGCATTCAGTGCTGGTATTTTCCAGACGGTAACGAATATTATGTGGCGTCTGCCAAAACAGAATCTGTATGAGGGAAAAGGATGTAATTACAGGGGACAATCTGTTCAGGTAAAATGGCGTGTACGGGCATAAACGCAAGGGTATGGAGGTTTTCAGAAAATGCAGGAGAGGAAGACGGAGAGATCGGATAAGAGCATCAATATTGAGTTTTATCTGGTTGATGCTTTTGAAATATATCATTTTCTGCCATTGTATTATCTGTTCGAAAAAAAAGGATTCCATGTACGGTTTGTAGCAGAACCGACAGAGTACAATACGTCAGGAAAATGGTTTGATTATGACAGGGCGGTAAAAATCCTGGAGACAAATCAGGCGGTATATTCCAAGGTCTGCAATGCGGATTGCGAGGCTGCGTTTACCACCCAGGATGCGTATTTGCTTAGCAAATATCATAAGAAAAAGATACATATGTCGTATGGTTATTCGTTTAATGAAAATAATTTTTTTGAATCGGAGAGATCGATTCAGGGGTTTGATTATAAGCTTGTGCATGGGCAACATCTTTGTCAGGAGCTCCAGCAGAAGAGCAGAATTCCACAGGTCTTCGCCATGGGATATCCTAAATATATGTGGAAATGTCCAATGCTTTTTGAGGAAACCTTCAACCTGGAAAAAGAGATCAGAAAGAAAAATGTGAATAATAAACCTGTTCTCCTGTATTTCCCCACTTGGGATAAGGGTTCCTCCATTTCCTGGTATGGTGAACAAATAATGAAATTGAGGGAACGATTTTTTGTTGTGACAAAGGCGCATCATTGCACTTCCCGGTTGAAGTCGGAGCAGGAACACAAAAATATTCTTTATAAAATTTCAGATATTGTTTGTGGCGGAAATTCGAATTTTAGCGAAATTGTAAAAGTGGGTAATATTGCGCTATGTGATGCTATGTCCGGGGCGGCCTCAGAAGTGCCTTTGCTAAATAAAAACATTGATTTGCTGCTTTTGTATTCTCCATTGCAGGAAAATAATGACTTTAAGCAAGAAATGCATGATTTTGCATGTTGTGCAGTGAGGCCGGAGGAACTGGTTATAAAATGTGAAGAAACTTTTGGATGTGATGTTTATAAAGAAAAACGGATAACAATGTTGGATCGGTTTTTCCAGCCTACGGATGATACATGCCTGGAAGGCTTTATAGAGGCGTTGCAAATGGATATACAAGGACAGGAGACAGGTGAGTATGAAAAAAATATCATGTGATATAGAGGAAAAAAAGTATCAGAATGTTTTTTGGTTTTTGATAGATGGATTGCGGCCTGATTTCCTGAATCTTGGCGAAACCGGAAAGAAAAGAAACTTTATTGACCAAATACTTTTAAGGGGAAGCGTGTTCACTCATGTGGTCACGGCCAATGCCGGTACGCACACATCCATGCATTCTATTTTTACTTCCCTGTTATCATCTTATAACGGAGCGGCAGGATGGTGTAAGAATGCATTGAGGCAGATTAACCAGGAAATATTTACAATTGCCGATTATTTTAGGTTATCTGGATACGAAACCTTTCGGTATTGTGATGCTTTTGGCGAGAGGACGGTGCCTATGTCCGGCTTTAACATATGGGAAACAAGCGGGTACAGAATTGGCAGGGTATTACAGAATACGAATCTGACAAGGACGGATAGGAGAAGACGGTTTATTGAAGATGTAAACAGGTGTAAAAAAAATAAATTTGTATATCATCACATTGAATTGCTGCATGAGTTGAATGGTGAATCCGGAACTTTCTGGACCAGCCAACAATATGCGGAAAACGTGATGATGACAGCAGGGGAATTTGAAAGGCTGTTTTATGAATATGAAATTTCGGAAGACGATCTTGTGGTTATTGCTTCTGACCACGGGGTGATTTTGGACAGGGATTATGTGAAGGATGATATGGAAAACGGAGACCGCCAATATGAAGAGTCTGTAAAAGCCTTTTTTGCGCTAATAGGAAAAGAGATTCCTGCACAATGCCTGACAGAACCGATTTCGTCATTAGACGAGGCGCCGACTCTTTGTCATTTGGCCCTGGGAAATCTATCCATACCAGGGCAGGGAAAAGACCAATATGATTATATTTTCAATGGGAAATATCAAGACAATATTTTCTTCAGGGAAAAGGCTACATGGGGTGGTTCCCATGAAATAGAGAGTCCTATGGAATCGGATCTTTTTTATGTCCGTGACGGCAGATGGAAGTATGTGTATGGGGTGAATGACCCAAGATGCGAGTGGCTGATGGACCTGGAAACATACGGAGACTACGAGGTAAATCTAAAAGAACAATATCCGGAGGTGGCTAAAAAATACCATAAAATACTGCAGGACAAGTATAGCGGGGCAAAGGATTTCTGTTATCAACCGAATATAGGATTCCGGAAGGCTGATATTCCTAAAATGTTTTCCGTGATCCTGCAAATGGAGCATGTGGAGGTGGGGACAATGGAATCCCTGCTGGACATGAGCGGGCCATATCACGAGTTGATAGCGCTGGAAACCGAAACGACCCTGCGCTTTCAGAATCAATATAAAGTACATCTTGTAAATAACCTTGACCGGAAAAGCATACTGGAAGCCTGCCATGGGGAGTGGCTTATATATATTACGGAAAACGGTGAATGGTCGGAATATTTTCTGTCGGATCTGTACCGTTATATGCAGTGTCATCGAAACAGGAACGTTAAGATCCTAGGTGGGCATTATACAGCAGTAAGAAAGGAGGAATCGGAAAATTTTACAGGAGTTACGCTGTATGAAGAACAGCAAGTCAGGGATATCAGATTCCTGCATAAAGAAAGGCCGGACAAAAAGTATATTTTGTTCGGATGCGGTTTGATTGGTAAGGAAGCAGCGGAGTATTTCGGGGCGCACAATGTGGCTTGTTTTGTGGATAACAATGCCGGAATGGTGGGACGTGAGGTATATGGGAAGAGGGTGATCTCATTTGCGGAACTGCAGGAAATTTATGGTGACTATATTATTGTCATCACCACAAAGACGGAATATGCCCGGGATATCAGCAGCCAGCTTGAAGGTACCGGAATCCATGATTACTTGCTGTTTGAAGAGTACGAAAGAAGCCGTCATGATTCCTGTTGGGAAAGCGGTTACCGGGTAAGCAAGCCGGAGGAAAGAAACTGGCAGGATCAAGTCGAGAAATGAGGGAAAAGGCGTGCGGGCATTGATATTAAATTCAGGGATGGGGAGCCGTATGGGAACGCTGGCTTCGGAACATCCTAAATGTATGACGGAAATTTCGCATAAAGAGACTATACTGAGCAGACAGCTCCGGCAGCTGAAAGAAGCAGGAATCAGGGAAGTCATCATTACCACCGGAAGGTTTGACGAGGTTCTGGTGCGCTATTGCCAGGAGTTAGAGTATGGTCTGGAAATTACATATGTGAGAAACGGAGAATACGACAAAACTAATTATATCTACTCTATTTATTGTGCAAGAAAATATTTGGATGGGGATATTTTGTTGCTGCATGGCGATTTGGTCTTTGAAGACGGCATTTTAGAGGATATGATCAATTGCCAAGAGAGCTGTGTAGCAGTCAATCCCAGGCAGGCATTGCCCAAGAAAGACTTCAAGGCGGTAGTAAGGCAGGGCAGAGTAACGGAGATCGGAATTGATTTATTCAGGGATGCGGTAGCGGCATGGCCATTATATAAACTACTTGGGTCAGATTGGGAATATTGGAAGGAGAAAATAGCGTATTATTGTGAGAATGACCGTAGGACATGTTATGCGGAAAATGCATTTAATGAAATATCTATGAAATTTAGGCTGGTGCCTTTTGACATAGGGGAAAGACTATGCGGTGAGGTGGATAATTATGAAGACCTGGTAACAGTATCTGCACGGATAAAGGAAATCGACAGCCGAATCGTATATATGTGCTTTTCTACGGATGTGCTGCACAGCGGGCATATTGCTTTGATCAGGAAAGCGGCGAAGCATGGGAAGTTGGTCATTGGCGTATTGTCGGATGCGGCGGTAATGGATTATAAGAGAATTCCGCTTTTACCATTTGATGAGAGAATGGTGCTGTTTGAAAATATTGCGGGTGTACATAAGGTTGTTGAACAGAGAACCTTGAGTTACAGGGAAAATCTGCAGAAATACAAACCTCATTACGTGGTACACGGGGATGACTGGCGCAGCGGTTTTCAAAAACCGGTTCGGGACGAAGTTGTCTCCCTGCTGGCGGAATATGGTGGCAGGCTGATAGAGTATCCTTATTCGGAGAATAAGAAGTATTGCGATCTGGAAAAGAGAACACGAAAAGAAGTTTCTTTGCCGGACTTCAGGAGAATGCGCCTGAAAAAGTGTATTGAGATGAAAAAGATGGTTGTTGTGATGGAAGCCCACAGTGGATTGACCGGCCTTATAGTAGAGAATAGCATGGTCTATCAGGACGGGGCACCGCGGCAGTTTGATGCCATGTGGCTGAGCTCTTTGTGTGATTCTACTGAAAAAGGGAAACCGGATATTGAACTTGTTGATATGACTTCCCGTTTTCGCACAATTGACGATATCATGGAGGTCACGACCAAACCAATCATTTTTGACGGGGATACGGGAGGGCTGGTGGAGCATTTCGTATATACGGTTAGGACGCTGGAGCGTATGGGAGTATCCATGGTAATTATAGAGGATAAGACAGGATTGAAGAAGAATTCCTTATTCGGGACACAGGTACCGCAGACCCAGGAGGATATAGAAAACTTCAGTAGAAAGATAAAAGCGGGAAAACGTGCGCAAAAAACAAAGGATTTTATGATATGCGCAAGAATCGAAAGTCTGATCCTGGAAAAGGGCATGGAGGATGCATTGCGCCGGGCATGGGCATATGTGGATGCCGGTGCAGATGCCATTATGATACATAGCAGGAAGAAAGATCCAGAGGAAATATTCACTTTTATTGACCGTTTTCGCAGTAAAAATAGCCATACTTTGTTAGTGGTGGTCCCTACATCTTTCCATTCTGTGAAGGAGGAGGAATTTAAAAGAAGAGGGGTCAATATTGTGATTTATGCGAATCACCTTACGAGGGCGGCGGTTCCGGCAATGCAGAGGGCAGCTAATGACATTTTAGAGTACCATTGCGCGATGGAATGTGATAAACATAATATGCCATTTGAGGAAATTATTAAATTGATTCCGGAGGAAGAAGTGTAGATTGAAAAATAAGTCCGATGACTTTATTTTTCAATCGGCAATTTGAGTCAGAGCCTCAAATATGCCCTGAT
>CANRWO010000009.1 GCA_947643615.1 uncultured Lachnospiraceae bacterium | reverse complement strand
AGTAAATTCAAGGCCTCTGGGACTTTTTTGCGGTTTTTGGTGTCAAACTCAGGATCATAACATATCCTGAAGCAAAAAGCAAACATATATTCCAAAAATATGTTCGATTTCTCTATTGACAAACAAATGTTCCTATGATATAGTCCATATACAAGAAAAGAACGGATGTTCCGAACAAGTGAGCTGATACACTGCAAATGTCTATTTTCAGGCTGCTGTAGTGGCATCAATCATATTTTATAAATATAGGGAGAGAATACTTATGATTGCACAGGTACAGTTCCACGGATTGGATAGAAGAGCAGGTGCAAGGCACAGGCAAAAATGCCTGTCCGCAGGATTGGCAATAGCGGCCCTGATCTGTATGGTTACCATATGTACAATATCTTACAGCTCTATTAGGACCCAGGCAAATACCGGTTTTAAATATTATACCTGTATTACCGTCCAGAGCGGAGAGACGCTTTGGAGCATTGCGGACAGGTATATTGATTACGGTCATTATGAGAGTAAAGATACCTATATAAAGGAAGTAGAAAACATCAACCACTTAAATAACCGCGATTCTCTTTTGGTGGGGCAATCGCTGGTGGTGCCTTACTATTCTGCAGAATTTATCCAATAGGTCTGCCATCAGTTTTCTCTTAAATGTACCATTTTTGCAGCTTTTCGGCGACGCTCGTCCGCCTGGGCGGCATAATGTTTCCGGGTTGTATTAACGTCCTTGTGGCCCAGCACATCCGCTACCAGATAGATATCTCCTGATTCCTGGTAGAGTGTTGTACCGTAGGTACTTCTAAGCTTGTGAGGGGTAATCTTTTTTAAAGTAGTCACTCTGGAAGAATATTTTTTAACCAGGTTTTCAACAGAACGCACTGCCATCCTGCGGTTTTGCAACGATAAAAACAGCGCTTTCTCATGCCCACTGGCAGGGATGATATGATTACGCTCCTCCAGATAGTCCAGAAGAGCGGTCTCCACCTCTTGACCAAAATAAATGACAGCCTCATATCCGCCTTTGCGCCTGATTTTAAGTCCGTTTACTTCAAAATTGATATCTGAAATATCCAATCCGACACATTCAGAAACACGGATTCCGGTACCCAGGAGCAGTGTCAGCAGCGCCACATCACGAAGTTTTGTCTTTTTATGATATTCCAGCTCCTTTTTTGTCAGCTTTGTGCCGTCCTCCACCTGATCCAACAATATGGCTACTTCGTTCGGTTCCAGGCGGACAATCTCTTTTTCATGCAGTTTTGGCAGAGGGACCAATGCGGCAGGGTTGGTGCTTATCATTTCATTTTGGAAGAAATAATTATAAAAACTGCGCAGAGAGGCAAGCTTCCTTGCTTTTCCCCTCTCTTCGTTGGTAATGTCCTTGCCATCCTTCTGGTAAAGGGACATAAATTGCAGATATTCTTCAATATCTGCCCGTTTGATATCATCCAGGATAGAAATCGGATATTCCATTATGTCCGTTTTCCTGCATACAGCATTGTTTTCATGCAGATATTCGAAAAAAAGACGGATATCATAGGCGTAAGCCAGCCTGGTGCGGGTGGATGTATATTCTTCAATGCCCCGAAAAAATGTTTTGCAGAACCCGGGAAGCGTTTCCAAGACGGAACGCATTTTCAAAATGTTATGTTTATTTTGTTCGTCATGGTAATTATCTGATTTCATTACTGCCAAAATACTCCACCCAACCTTTCATATTTCCGGTTCTGACAGCGGTAAACATACGCTCTTTTACGCCGGGGTTTTCAAGATTTAACTGCCGAAGAAGATTTTTCACATATTCCCGTTTGGTATGCCCGTCTGCCGGGCAGGGACTTTTTACTACCGGGACATCATATTTGTTTACAAAACCAATTACATCGGCTTCATTCATATACATTAATGGCCTGATAACGGTAAGATCCATGCGGTCCAGGTAAGTGACTGGGGCAAATGTATGGAATCGGCCCTCATAAATCAGGGACATCAGCATGGTTTCTACCACATCATCCTTATGATGCGCATATGCAACTTTGTTGCAGCCAGCCTCTTTGATAGCCTGATTTAATGCGCCTTTCCTCATTTTAGCACAGAGAGAACAGGGGTTTTCCTCTTTGCGCTCTTCAAATATAATTTTGGCAATATCCGTTTTGACTACGGTGTATTCTACACGGAGTGTATTACATAATTCCCGGATCCTGTCCAAATTCAGGTTATCAAACCCAAGATCCACCGTCACCGCATGAATCTCGAAGTGTTCGGGATAAAAGCGTTTCAGGTCATTCATTGCATACAGGAGTGTGAGACTGTCTTTGCCTCCGGATATCCCGATTGCAATCCTGTCCCCGTCCTGAATCATATGGTAATCATCCACTGCCCTCCGGACATGGCTTAGCACTTGCTGCAGTTTCATTTATCCCTCCGTAACGAAATGATTTTATCTTTTACATTATAAACGATTCTTTGCAGAAATCAAAGAGTTCCGGGATTATATTTTGCTTTTATATGGATATACTGTTATTGTCCGTTTATGCAGTATATTGATTGAAACAAATGTCACTTTCAACCCAAAAGTATAAGGAGAGTAAATCTATGGCGGTGGAATTTAGAAACAGCATTACAAAAGACAACCTGATGAGGGCCTTTGCCGGAGAAAGCCAGGCCAGGAACAGATATACCTTTGCGGCTTCCCAGGCAAAGAAGGACGGTTTGTATGTGGTCAGCGCAGTTTTTGCATTCACAGCCTCTCAGGAAAAGGAACATGCCGAGATTTTTTATAATCACTTAAAAGAGATGGCAGGGGAGACTATCCTCATTGACGGTGGTTACCCGGTGGATATTTCTGTCAACGTGGCAGATTTGCTTTCTATGGCACAACATAATGAATATGAGGAACATGATGATGTCTACAAATCATTTGGCGAGAAGGCAAAAGAAGAAGGCTTCGACAGGATCGCGGCAACTTTCCTGCAAATAGCCGAAATTGAAAAGATCCATGGTGACCGATTCGGAAAATTTGCCCAGCTGCTCAAAGAAGGCAAGCTCTTTGTCTCCAACGTAGAAGAGGAATGGATGTGCCTGAACTGCGGATTTGTGTCAAAGGGTACGAAAGCGCCGGCAGTTTGCCCTGTCTGCCAACATGACCAGGGTTATTTCATTCGATTTGAACTTGCGCCTTTCGTCAGATAAGAGTATTATAGAATTAAATCCATACCAAAGAGGGGAAAATTTTATGAAGTTCAAAATTGACAATAAGTATTTTAAATGGGGGTTGACAGCATTTCTGGTAATCGCAGCCAGCATTGTCTTTTATTATTTTATGTTCCACCATTCCAGTATCCGGTTGGGTATAGGAATGGTAGCAGATATTGTAATGCCGGTTATGCTGGGTTTGGTTATGGCATATCTGCTTACCCCCATTTTGAACTTCCTGGAAGATAAGATTTTGATCCCGCTTTGTAATAAGTGCGGGATTAAGGAAACTGCAAAGCGAAACTCTGTAATAAGAGGAATCGGCATACTGGTCACCGCATTCCTGTTTGTATCGTTGATCTATCTGCTGGTCGCAATGCTGCTGTCGCAGATCATTCCCAGTATCCAAAATATCATTACCAATTTTGAATCTTATACCAATAATTTTATCAAGTGGCTGGATAAACTGCTTGAGGATAATCCTGAAGTGGGAGAATATGTTGTCCGAAATGTAAATAAATATTCGGATGAGCTTGAAAAATGGATGAATGATTTTACTAAGATCAGTCCTTTGATCCGCACGGTGTCCCTCAGCGTCATCAATGTCCTTGGAGTATTATGGGACAGTATAATCGGTTTTATCATTTCAATCTATGTCCTTGCCAGCAAGGAAAAATTTGCCGGTCAGGCTAAAAAGATTGTTTATGCGGTATTTGAAAGGGACATGGCCAACATAGTGATCCGTAATTTCCGTTTTACGCACAGGACATTTATCGGATTCATAAGCGGGAAGATACTGGATTCCATTATCATCGGAATACTGTGTTTTATCGGTACATCCATCCTGCATACTCCGTATGCGGCGTTGGTCAGTGTGATCATTGGAGTCACGAATGTAATCCCTTTCTTTGGCCCATACCTGGGAGCGATCCCCTGCGGTATATTAGTCTTTATCGTAGACCCGATCCATCCCCTGAATTGTGTTTACTTTTTATTGTTTATCCTGATTCTGCAGCAATTCGACGGCAATGTCCTGGGGCCTAAGATCCTGGGAAGCTCCACAGGCCTTACCGGCTTTTGGGTAATATCTTCCATCACCCTGTTCGGCGGTTTGTTCGGGGTATTGGGCATGATCATCGGTGTGCCTATTTTTGCGGTGATCTATGCGGCTATCCGTTCACTGGTCAACTCCGCTTTGCAAAAGAAGAAGCTGCCCTATGAGACAAAACAATATGAGAAGCTTGACTATATAGACGGAAACGGTTTACATGTGAGTATGCCGGAAAATAAGCATACAAAATCAAAGCATATCAAGCAGAAAAAGCAGGACAATACTTCTATAGACAAATAAGTTTTGGAATTCTCTTATGAAGCACAGGGGGAGACAAATGAGATTTTTGGTTCAGAGAGTAACGCAGGCGAGCGTTGAAGTAGAAAATCAGGTAATCGGGAGTATTGGTAAGGGATATCTGGTCTTTGTGGGTATCACCGGTACTGATACGGAAGCGATTGCAGATAAGATGGTCAAAAAATTAATCGGACTTAGGATATTTGAAGATGAAAACGGCAAGACCAACTTGGATATTAAGACAGTGGATGGACAAATGCTGTTGATTTCCCAATTTACTCTATATGCGGACTGCAAAAAAGGAAACCGTCCGTCTTTCATCCATGCCGGTTCCCCGGAAATGGCAAATGAATTATACCAGTATATTATTCAACGATGCAGGCAGGAGATTGAGAAAGTAGAAGAGGGCAGCTTCGGAGCCGAAATGAAAGTATCACTCCTAAACGACGGCCCATTTACCGTATGGCTGGATTCAGAAGAAATCTGCGGTTGAAAGTGCAATATTTTATATAATAAAAAGTTTAATGTCCTGAGAAATCTTTTGAACCTGTTACGGAACTATGGTATGATAGACATGCAGGGACACATAAAATATACATAAGAGAAAGTGGAGGGGAACATATGTTTAACATTGTAACATCTGTAGCAGTAATAGTTATTATCTTTCTGATAGTCATATTTCTTACCGGTTATGTGAAAGCTTCACCGGATACTGCCCTGATCATATCAGGACTTCGGAAAAGACCTAAAGTACTGATCGGTAAAGCAGGAATAAAAATTCCTTTTTTGGAACGCAAGGATGCCCTGAACCTGCAGCTGATCCCTATTGACGTAAAAACTTCAAGTGCGGTCCCTACGGCAGATTACATCAATATCAATGTGGATGCAACCGTTAATGTGAAAATCAGCGACAATGAGGAGCGTTTAAAGCTGGCGGCACAGAATTTCCTGAACAAGAAGCCGGAATACATAGGGCATGTTGCCAGAGAGGTTTTGGAAGGTAATGTCCGTGAGATCGTCGGCAAGATGGCATTAGAAGAGATGGTATCTGACAGGCAGAAGTTCGCAATGCTTGTAAAGGAAAACGCTGAACCGGATCTTGCTGCAATGGGTTTGGATATCATTAGTTTTAACGTACAAAACTTTGTGGACGGCAACGGAGTCATTGAAAACCTCGGCGTGGACAATATTGTAAAGATCCAGAAAAACGCCGCTATTTCCAGGGCGGAAAGCGAGAAGGAGATAGCTAAGGCCCAGGCTCAGGCAAAACGGGAAGCTAATGAGGCCGAGGTGAATGCGGAATCTGAAATTGCCAAGAAAAAGAATGAACTGGATATCCAGAAGGCTGAATTAAAACGAGAAGCTGATGTTAAGCGTGCAGAGGCTGATGCGGCGTATAAGATCCAGGAAGAAGAGCAGCGGAAAACCGTAGAAGTTACCACTGCAAATGCAAATATTGCGAAGCAGGAGAAAGAAATCCTCTTAAAGCAGAGAGAAGCCGAAGTAATGGAGCAGGCGTTGGATGCTCAGGTTAAGAAAAAGGCTGAGGCTGAAAAGTTTGCAAAGCAGCAATTTGCAGATGCTCAGTTATATGAACGTCAGCGTGAGGCTGAAGCTAAGAAATTTGAAACTGAAAAAGAGTCTGAAGCTATGAGGGCGCAGGCTGACGCCAAGAAGTACACCATGGAGCAGGAGGCGGAAGGTATCCGTACCCGCGGCGTAGCTGAAGCCGAAGCAATCCGTGCAAAAGCTGTAGCAGAAGCGGAAGGTATTGAGAAAAAGGCTGAAGCTATGGCAAAGATGGGCGAAGCCGCTGTGCTGGAAATGTACTTTAAGGCATTGCCCGAAGTAGTCAAGAATGCGGCAGAACCTTTGTCCAATGTAGACAGGATTACTATGTACGGTGATGGGAATTCTGCAAAGCTCATGAAAGATGTCATGGGTACAGTGGTACAAATTACGGACGGCTTAAAAGAATCAACAGGAGTTGACCTGCAGGCTGTATTGTCCGGTTTCCTGGCCGGGAAAGTGGCTACCGTAAGCTCCCAGAATAATTCTTCAGCAGGGGATACACAGATCCAGTAGCTGGGAATAATTTAGGCGAATAAATACATCACCGGAAAATGAATATGTAAAGTATGATTCCTACTAATGAATTCGCCAAATGCCTATGCATTAATGGCATTTGGCGAATTCATTTATTTCCAATCAATACACATCTTGTAAATTGTCTGAATTATATCTGATAAACCCCCGTAGAATAATTATTAATTGCAGATTGAAGCAGTACGTTTGGATTTTTCAGTGTTATGGTCAAATTAACAAATTTTACAACATTACTAATACATTATTTGGCTTATATTCCGGACTATACATAACATTTCTTAAGTTTTTATAGTGTTTATAGTTTTGCTTCTTTTATACTTCAAATCATTTACAAGATATGCATTAATTCCCAATTTTAAGTTTATGCATAACATGTGCTCCCTTTATGTCTAAAAGTTATAATTTCCCATAAATGGCTTATTACTTATTATGTATTTATTTTCTATATTTATTTTATATTTTTGCTTTATATTTACACTTTATATATTCTTCCACCGGGTTATTTATTATGCCTTAAAAAACAGCTTGAATATCATGGTAAATATCACTGATTACTTAATCAGCCTTATCTGAATCATCAAACAAAACCTTTTCTTCATATAATCATGGTTGCATATTGTTCATTGCTTCATATTGCCAAAAGTTGAATACATAAAAGTACACATATAAAAATTAGGAGAATAAACCGATGAAAAAGCATCAAATTAATTTCCGTTTATCGGAAGAAACATTCCAATTAATAAAAGATTACGCAAAAGCATACGATATTGATGCTACAACGTATGCTAAAATATGCTGTATGGATATCATTAATGGTAGTTGGTTGCTTAATGCTAATGATTATTATACAGAAAAAGAGAAAAGTACAAAACAAATGAACTTCCGCTTAAGTGAGGAAATATATCTCCAAATAAGCAAAATGGCCGGAGAGTACAATATGAGCATTACACAGTTTGTAAGGCTATGTTGCATACAAACGGTACACAATAGGACTATACCGGCATGTACCATAAGAGCTAAACAAAGCCAAAAATATGATGGTGGTATACCGGATTAAAGCCTTAAAAAACTTAATCAATATCCGGATTTTGATGTATCCGGCTCTTAGGGCAAACTCTTTGGACGTTCTATTTAATAACACAAAAGACTGAGCACATTCAAAAAAATTTCACTAAACCCTACAACAAGCGTTGGGACCATTTAATAATATAAAAAACCTTATAGCAATCAACCAACTCAAACTATCGGAAAGCTTTGTTGCCAGAAAGCAGGAATTACTTCATTACCAGATAGCAAGTACTTCATTATCAGGTAGCAAGTTTAACGAATAGTTGAGGCCATTTAATAGTACAAAACCTTATAGCATCCTCGCAACTATTCGTTAAACTTGTCTTTTGCGCATAGTTGTATTTCTGCCAACATCACTCTTTCCCCTTGCTCCGGGGCACCATACTTGACAAGTTGGCTTAATAAGCTTTGTATAATATGATTGGCAGAACCAGTTTAATCCCGTTATTCTTATCTTATATGCCTCCTACAGAAAACAGGTATGCAGCCAACTGTGCACGGGAACTGAAAGGCTCACCGGCATCGATCAGTGCAGTTACTTCCGGGCGGGTATAAAATTTTGCGGATATTTGTTCATTTGCAGAGGAATTATCTTCAAAATCACCTTCAACTTCCACAAAGGCAATATATGTAGTTGTATCAGAAAATGCTACGGCGGCAAAAGATGGCGGCAGGATTTTTTTGATTTCCTTTACTTTAAGTCCTGTCTCTTCATATAACTCGCGGACAATACATGCTTCAATATCTTCACCGTTTTCAATCATTCCCGCACATAGGTTATAGACGTTGCGGTTTACACCCATACGGAATTCATGAAGCAACAAAAGGCTATCATTATTAGTAGCAATGATAGAAACTCCGCTGGGTGCACCTCCCAAGTCTTTTGCTCCTGACAGGTCTCTCCTGCTTACAATCTCGTATTTTTTCTCCCTGCCTAATTTATTGAGATATGTGATCTCATAATTTTTGAGATATTTTCCGTCCCTTACCTTTTCAAAGCGGATCAGTTCCATAAATCATACCCTCCATTCCTATCGACGACTGCTACACCAGCATTTTTTGCAATTCATTATACTGTTCCCAAAGGGATTTGCTCACTTTTTTCCTGGTGATTTCCACCAGGCCAAGGGGAGTCAGGTCCACCACGGTAGTCTTGATGCTATCCTTATCCGTCAGGCGCTTCAACAGGGATAAAACCTGGTTTTTGGAACTATCCTGTGCCATATTGATAAAATCCACGATAATTATGCCCGATATATTTCGAAGGCGCAGCTGTAGCGCAATTTCTTCCGCCGCCTCCTGGTTGACATGTAACGCCGCTTCCTCCGTGCCTTTACCCGTTTCATATTTGCCCGAATTGACATCAATGACCGTCAGAGCCTCCGTTGCATCGATTACAATGTAACCACCCGATTTCAGCCATACACGGCGATCCAGCGCCATAGACATCTTCTTTTCAATAGAATATAATTTGGATAAGGACAGCAAGTCGTCCGAATAAAAGCGTACAGGTTTAGGATGCTCCTGTGCACCACAATATTTTTCCACTTCTCCGAACATGTACTCGCTGTCCGTTACGATTTCTTCATACTCCTGCGCAGAGGCCAGGCTGCACAGTGCAGTCTCCACAGCGCAGGGAGGTTCCTTCAGGCAGGAAAAACAGTTTTTATGCCTGGCGGTATGTAAAAGATTTACGTATTGCTCCGCAAGGGCGTAAAAACGATCCAATAGATTTTGGGGAGCCTCTTCTGCCGCCTGTGTGCGGATGATGCAGCCTGTGGATGGCAGAGGGACGTGCTCTGTCTGCACCCCTGCCGCCAGCAGTCCCTGGATGCAGGCAGGGGACAACAGCATATTCCAGTCCTGAACCAAAAAGCCGTTTTGGAAAATACCCCTCTCCGAAAAAAGGCCCCAAACTTCTTTTTTGACCTTTTCCCGCTGAGCCTTCCATAGCTTTGATGAGCAATTTACTTTTTGATTCCCCATGGAAAGCACAAAATACTCGTTTGAAAGAGATATCTGTGTGGTTAGGGATGCCTGCTTAGTCTTCTGGGCATCTCTGTCCACCTGAACCAGAAGTATATCTCCTGCCACCAGCCTTCCGTCATAGGTTCGGTTTAACAAGTATGGCTCGGAGGTTTTCTTCAGGGGAAGAAAACAAAGTTCCTTATCTGCTATCTCCACAAAGCAGGCGTTGATATTTGACGCCACATTTTTAACCTGGCCGACATAAATGCCCCCTACCTTACTTCTTTCCCCGGAAAGGAACTGTGCTGCGGTCAGCCGGTCATTTTGTATCAGCAGTGCACATTCTTTTTCCTGATAGGAAGTAAAAAGTATCTTCCCCTGTTTCGTACCGCGTTCCGAAACCTCTTTGGGAGATAGGGATAAAGTGGGTTTCTTTTGGATCTGTCTGCTCATTTCTTTTGCCTTTCTTTATTGCCATGCTTCTTAAAATTATTTCCTTTTCAGAAAAGTGTTCCTACTGCCCATTTCCCAAAACCTGTACATAGAAATAATAGTGTGCTATCCCACCATAACCACTTTTTTCAGTATCCCATTCGGCAACGACTTCATAAATATATCCGCCTGGTTTCAACTCTATTTCATAACCGTCAATAGCTATATTTTCACTGCTTGCATCATGGTTGTTCCAATGTTTCTCATTCCAGCACTGAATATGTAAAATTGAACTGGGGTTCTCTGTGAAATTCAAAGTAGCTGTTGTTTCTGTAGTATCAAATTTGAGAAACAAATTTTCGCAATCTAGGGGATGCGGACTATCGGCTTGTGTTTCTGTAGATGTTCCATCGCTATTTCTTTTCTGCCACGAATAAGTCCCCAACAGCGCACCGAAAGCAGTTTCATCACTTATGACAGTTAAGCAGGGTGGCTCTTCTACTATTATATTGGCATTTTCATCATTTAACAGTCTGTTTGCATATGCACTGAGTGCTTGACATGGTTCATATTTCGTCTTATAACCAACACCATCCATCACAAAAAATGGGTTATACGCCATAACTTTTGTCTGTGTTCCGTCTGATAACATCAGCGTAAATATCACGCCTTGTCCGCTATACTTTGTATAGGAATTGTCTCTATTATAGATAACTACATCATTCAAATATCCGGTTAATTCCTCGATTTCTACAATTTGAATGGTTGTGCCTGGCGGATTCAATCGTACCGTGGCTGACACTATTTCCGATGGTTCCAAATCTTTAAATGGTTTTTTGCCGCCAAAAATATGACAACTAATAATGATAATTCCTATAATCAATATGCATGTTAATACAACTATCAACGCCTTCTTTTTCATACCAGTCTCCATTCCGGAGCGTTTACGCGACGGGGCGACGCAAATATTAAATTTGCGTCTGCCATCAAACAAATTTGTGACGCTCCGGCACAAATTAGCGTGTGAAAATTCTGAAAAGGGCATAAAATTAACGGCTCGTCCACATTGATATGGATGTAATCAAGAAGGGGATCCGATATCCTCCAACGGTACCAGTTCAGGGGTGTCCTTTGTCCCAATATCCGTGTATACGTCTTCTCTGGTGATGCTCAGGGCGTTTTCCTGCAGGGTTTCCCCGCATTCTGCCAGCAAAGCTTCCAAGAGCTGTACAGGCTTGATATTTCCTCCGCTGGATGCGTCAACAAGCATGAAAAAAGCACCGGACTGCCATTCCAGCCTGAAAATGCCTGGTTTTAAATCTACTTCCCGGCTCCCCTTTTTTGTCTTTTTGGTAATCGGTATATGTTCCCTTTCGAGAAATCCTGGCAGGGCGGCCTCTATGTCTGCAGCCGGTTCCTTTCCTTCACGGAAACGCACGGTATAGGAAGCTGCAGCTACGCTTGCCATTGCATTTTCGGCTCCCTCCGGGAGTATTTTCACAGAGATTACTTCTATTCCCGGCACACTTACCCGGTTAAGCCTCTCCAATATATCCTGGCAAGACTCCATGGAATTAACCTCAATATCCATATATTCCCCGTTACTGCACAAGCCTACCCCAAGGGGCGCCGCGAAGGACATGATCTGGTGTGGGCTGAAGCCTGTGGTGTACGCCACATCAATCCCGGCCCTGCGGATAGCTTTCTGAAAAAAGCGCATGACATCCAAATGCCCTATAAAACGGATTGGGCCAAATTTCCTAAATTTTACACGAAGCTTCATATCGGTTCGGAATCTCCTTTTCCTGTGTTGGCAATTTTGCTCATGTTATTTCAGCAGCCTGCATTATATCAGGGAGTTTCTGGCTTTGGCTCAAAACAGATTCCGCAGCCAAACTGTGCGGCGCCGCAGCCCTGGCACTTCTGTTTACAATTGTCAGAGACCTCTTCCCGTTTTGCCTTCTCCCACTCACGTACTAAAAACTCCTTGGTGATGCCACAATCAATGAAATCCCATGGCAGGATCTCATCCACGGGCCGTTCCCTGTGGGTGTAGAAATCCCCGGACAATCCGCATTCCGCAATGGTTTCCAGCCATCTGTCATTGTGATAATATTCACCCCATGCGTCATAAAAGCTACCTTTTTCATAGACTCTCCGGATCACTTCCCCCAGCCTTCTGTCTCCTCTTGCCAGCACACCTTCCATAACGCTGGCATCTGCCTCATGCCAATTGTATTTAATGCTCTTCTGGTTTAACTGTTCGGAAATAGCCGTCCTGGTCTGATATGCCTTGTCCAGGAACTCCTCTTTGGTGCATTGCTTCGCCCACTGGAAAGGCGTAAAAGGCTTGGGGACAAAAAAGGAAGTGCTGGCTACGATTTGGACCTTACCGTTGACACGCTTTTCCTTTGGCACCGTCTCAAAAAAGACTGCCGCAATCTTGTTGGACAGTTCTGCGATCCCTCTGATATCCTCTTCCGTCTCTGTGGGCAAACCCAGCATAAAATAGAGCTTTACCCTTGTCCATCCGCCTTCAAAGGCAAGCGCCGACCCGCGGAGAATGGCCTCCTCGGTCAAACCTTTGTTAATCACATTGCGGAGCCTCTGGCTGCCTGCTTCCGGCGCAAAGGTAAGGCTGGACTTTTTCACATCCTGTACTTTGCTCATGACATCCAGGGAAAAAGCATCAATCCTGAGGGAGGGCAGGGAAATATTGATATGCTGCCTGCCGCATTCTTCTATTAAAAAGTCAATCAGTTCGGGAAGCTTTGAGTAATCGCTGGAACTAAGGGAGCTTAAGGAGATCTCCTCATGCCCTGTGTTTTTCAGCATTTCCATGGCATATTTTTTCAGAGTCTCCACATCCCTTTCCCTGACAGGACGGTACAGCTGCCCTGCCTGGCAGAAACGGCAGCCTCGGATACAGCCTCTCTGTATCTCCAGCACTACCCTGTCCTGGGTCACCTTAATAAAAGGCACCACAGGTTTCATGGGATAATAGGTATCCGTCACATCGGTCACAATCTCTTTCCGTACAGTGGCGGGAATCCCGTCCTCCACAGGGGTAAAGGAATGGATGGTCCCGTCCTCATTATATTCCACCGCATAAAACCGGGGCACATACATTCCCGGCAGTTTTGCCGCACGGCGGAGAAACTCTTCACGCCCCGTCTGTTCTTCCTTACAATGCTCATACAACGTTATAAGGTTCCGGTATTGTGTTTCCCCTTCCCCAATATAGAAAATATCAAAAAAATCCGCCAGAGGCTCAGGGTTATAAACACAGGGCCCCCCGCCGATCACGATAGGGCAGTCTTCACCGCGCTCTTTTGCCAGCAAAGGGATTTGGCTAAGATCCAGCACCTGTAAAATATTGGTATAACACATCTCATATTGGATGGTAATTCCCAGAAAGTCAAAATCTTTGACAGGATCCTGGGACTCCAGGGCAAACAGCGGTATCTTTTCACTGCGCATGACAGCATCAAGGTCAATCCAGGGGGAGTAAACGCGTTCGCACCATACATCCTCCATGGAATTGAACATGTCATATAAAATCTGGATTCCCAGATGTGACATACCGATCTCGTATACATCGGGAAAACACATGGCAAAGCGGACACGTATCTTGTCCTTGTCTTTCACCACTGAGTTCACTTCGTGCCCGATATACCGCTCCGGTTTTTCTATTTTCATTAAAATATCTTCAGAAAGCGCCAATTGACCTTCCATACCTGTCCTCCGTCTCTGTCAGCTACCATAATCCTGTGGGGCATACTTTTTGCTACAGGCAAGTTTCATCCGCTTTACATCCTCCGGGACAATCTCCTTGCCGGAATAGCGTGCCTGGCCATATATTTCCGCCATATCCGGCAGGGAAAGTTTCTCGCCGCACTCTTTGGCAGTCATATATCTCAGGCTTTCCCTGTCCTCCGCCCCCACAGTGCCTGAAAGCACGCTCTTTTTATAAAGCCTGCGGACCCTCTCCACAGGGGTAAAACGTTGGAACAGTCCTGCTCCCCCGCTTTCGTTTTTCTGCTTGTCAATCTTACATTTCTCCCTTACATCAAATACATCGTCCAGGCCGGTTACGATTTGTTTACTGCCCATCTGCCTGCCAAACTGCACTTTCAGGTACTGAATAAACCACCGGAACGCCTTAACAAATAGATAGATGCCCCATATCGCAAAAGCGATAATTGCCACGTATTCCAACACTTCCCACAGCCAGAACGTCTCTGACTTGGGCAGCGGGAGCATTCCCCCATTAGAAGCGGAACCCGTATTTTCCGGAGGAAGCAGTTCTTCTTTACTTCCTCCCCCTGGCAATAACCGCAAAATGAGTGTCAAAACAATTTTCAGCACTTCTTTCAGAAACCGTAAAACATGCTCCAGCCACTGCACATTCAGGCTCAATAGAAGGATCAACACTCCCACCAGCGTATATGGCAGAACAAAACCTATGCCTGATTGGAGGATATCCCTGGCAGGCAGATAGCCTGTGCTGGACTTGTTCACACGCAGGAAACTGAGATAATGCCTGAGGTAATAAATAATCAGGTAACCGGCCAACACACCAATCAAAATGAACACATAATACTTATCCCAATCAGGCACCTCCTGCCTGTGGAACATAAAATTTGCCACCGCGGAAACTACCAGTGCAGTGACCGGATGGATAACCCCGGAATAGATATCCGGCTCCTCTTTGATGCGCAGCGTGAAAGAATAAACCACATACGCCGCCGCACAAATCCCACCCAGCACCATATTACCGTGAAGCAGGAAACGTGCCACAGACAGCGCCGCCGCTATGGCCGCCACATGGCAGATCACAAACAGCCAGAAGCGGTTCACAAAATTTCTTATCCAAAAGCAGGCCACAGGGATCAAACCATAAAATGCCCACTGCAGGAGTCCCGGGCCATCCTCCATTTGGTTTCCGCTGATCTGCATAAAAAGTCCCAGCGCCGTCATCACCAGCGGGAAAAAGACCCAGTGGTTCATCTGCGATGTCAAAATCTCTATAACCAACTCCAAACGTTCCGTTTTAACCATTTTATTACCTCATCCAGCTTTCCGTTTTCCGGCTTTCCCTGCCGGAAACGGTATTCCAACCGACATACACAAAAAAGCAGGCCCGGAAACCCAGGCAGGCCTACCGGTCAAGATGGATAAACCGCACCTGCTTTTGCAGTGATTCGGGAAGCTTTGGCTCTTCCTCCCCCATGATGGGGTAGAACCAGTAAAACTCATTCCCGGCATCCCCGTATTTTTCCAAAAGCTTTAGAAAATCATCATAGTGGTTGGGGGAGACAAAGCAGGTGATCGTCCCTTTGGCCTCGGAAAAAAGCCTCTCCTCAAAGCAGCCGGAAAAGTCAACCACAGGCTGATCCAGATCCAACCGGGCAAGTCCCCTGCAGATGGCCTCGAACTGGCCGTCCCCTGCCTTTGCCTCAATGACAAGCGGGTTGTGGGTTTTGATATCCACGCCGTTGCCATAACATGCCGTCTGGATCCCCTGTTTTAAGAAAAAGGCGCCCAGGCCTGCCACAAGCTGCAGGGATGCTTCCACACAGGCCTCCTTTTTCATAATGCTGTCGTCCTCCACATTGCAAAAAATACGGATGGACTTTAAGGAGGTATAGTTTTTCTGGTTTACCTTCAGCTCCCCTGTCTTAGCGGTGGCTTTCCAGTTAATGCTGCGCATATCGTCGAAAGGCTGGTACTCACGGATCCCCCTGTACTCAAAGGGGTCTTCCAGAAGATGGCGTTTGGACAGGACTTCCCCGTTTAACTGCGTCAGTGACCGACGCAGCTCCTGGCTGTCATAGGGCCTAGGGTACACATAAATCTCCGTATGTAAGGGCAGCTCATCCGTCATCTGCGTAGTCAGGAAGATATCGGATACCACAAGGCTTGCCCCGTCAATCTCGTAAAACCCTCTCCTGCCCCCGGTAAATTTTAACGTACGGGTGATTTTTTCACCGCCCCCTACCCGGAACATATCGTTGCGGTAAAACTGGTCCGTAGTGCGGGCGCCTTCCACGCTGCCTCCAAAGACCAGATGGCGGTCGGTCTTGAATTTGACTTTCAGCATGGGCAACGGGAGCCTTTTTTTATTTTGTACGATCTCTCTCAGCGTGCTCTCTTCCCCTTCAAAAATGTGTTCCCTGGAAAAACCGATATCCACCGTAAGGCCCCTGTGCCATAACCGTTGGTATACCAGTTTCTGGAGTACAAAAAGCAAGAAAAAGAGCAGGCCAATCCCTAATAATTTTATCATGCGGTAAAATCCTCTGTGGGCACGGCAGTGGTTTCCAGCAGTTTTAGGATAAAGTCGCCGGCGCTGTCGCTCCCGCCGGAACCGTAACCCAGCACCAGCCTGTGGGCAAGGACGGGAACGGCCAGCGCCTTGATATCATCGGGTGTCACATAGCTTCTCCCATCCAGATAGGCATATGCTTTAGCGCAGCGTAGCAGCGCCAGGTTCCCCCTGGGACTGACCCCCATGACGATACTGCCGCCCTGTCTGGTGGGTTCCACAAGCGCAACCATATATTCCAGAACGCACTTATGTACAAAGACCCGGTTGGCTTCCTGCCTGGCCTGCAGCAGCTCTTCCAGGGTCAGCACGCTCTGCAACCCGTCCAAAGGCTCGTCTGACATGTACCGCTGCAGGATGGCAAGCTCTTCTTCCCTTCCCGGCAACCCCATGGAAAGCTTCATCATAAAGCGATCCATCTGTGCCTCCGGCAGAGGGAAAGTCCCGGCCGTCTCCACAGGGTTCTGGGTAGCAATCACAAAGAAAGGGGCCCCTGGTATGTAGGAGACCCCGTCAATGGTCACCTGGCGCTCTTCCATACACTCCAAAAGCCCTGCCTGGGTCCTGGGCGTGGCGCGGTTGATCTCGTCCGCCAGGAGGATGTTGGCAAATACAGGCCCTTTCCTTAACACAAATTCGTTTTCTTTGGTGTCAAATATGTTCAAACCGGTGATGTCGCTGGGAAGCAGGTCAGGTGTAAACTGAATCCTTGAGAATTCCCCTGCTATGGTCTTAGCCAGTGTCTTAGCCAGTTTTGTCTTGCCGGTCCCCGGCACGTCCTCCAAAAGCACATGCCCGTCCGCCAGAAGGGCGGTCAAAAGCAGTCTGGTAACCTGCTCCTTACCGACGATCACTTTTGCGATATTTCCCAGTACTTTTTCGCCTAACGCTTTTCCATTGCCTTCCATTTTTCCGATTCCTTTCTATGGAGATTCCTTTCTATGAAGGTTTCTTTTTATAAAGTTTTATTTCTATAGAGATTTCTTTCACTGAAGATTTCTTTCATTGAAGGTTTCTTTCATTGAAAGTTTCTTTCATTGAAGGTTTCTTTTCATGAAGATTCTTTCTATAAAAATTCCTTTTTGTGGAACACTTCCCCTAAATATATAAATTGATTGTAACATACGGATGATATTATTTCCATTCTTATTTTACCCCAGAGTATGTTTGTAAAATCGTTCCCGCCGTCTGCACACCCACTTCGTGGTATATTTGCGCCAAATTCTGGTTACATAACCCGCTATGCGCCTATTATTTGGTTAATCATCTGTAAGACGATTTCATCTCCCGCAAATTGTGATGCACATCTGCCAGAAAACAATTCGGGAAATACAAAAGCATCAGGACTGCAGGTTTCCCCGGGGCGGCTTTTTCCGCACCTTCCGTCCTCCTTGGGAAATACACCACAGCCTGATGCCGTTCCATTACTGTATTTTCGCAAAGCCGTCCCGTCATTGGGCGGGAATATTGATCAGCTGCCCCACACGGATCTTGTCACTGTCTGTGATCTGGGGATTTGCTGCCATCAGGGATTTCAGGCTGATGCCGTTCTTTACCGCGATGCGGGAAAGCACATCTCCGGATTCCACAGTATAGCCTTTCATTACCTTCACCAGATAGTCATCTCCTCTGTTTATTCCGAACATCGCGTTTCCGGATTCCTGGATCCGATACACTCCCTCCTGTCTCATTGTACCGTCAAACTCGTCATAAGAATAAAGGACGGCATGCCTGCCGGCATTTTGGGCTCCCAAGGAAAGATGCACATTAATGCGGCATGGGTAAGCTTCTTTTTCCCTCATGCTGAATTGGCGGCTGATCGTAACTCCTTCCAACGCCCGTGCTGCCACTTCGCCGGGGATTCCGGATTCCTCGCACAATGTGATCTGCAAAGGGTAGTCCACATGGCCGATTTCCCGGCCGCTTATGCTGAAGGTAAGGTCGTCTGCCATATGCAGCGCCAACGTGGCGTGCTTGCCGGCCAGGCGGTTCAATACATCGGCGGAAACCACGGCGGAATCACCTACGGTAATATTCACATTCCGCCCTTTCCCTTCCTGGATGGCTAAATCCAGTTTCTCCAGCATCTCGTTCCAGTCTGCCGTAACGACATCGGAGGAATCGCCGATCACTACGGTATGGCTGATGATTGCGCTGATATCTGCATCGGTCCCCCTCGTGCTCCCGGATGCAGGCGCCAACGCGGCCGTTAGAGTAACCGCAAAAATAATTGCTGCTTTTTTCTTCATTTTCACCCCACACATTCTACCGCCATTGCGGATTTTAGTCTCTATATTTATTGGTGCTATTTATTTCAAATTTCCGATCTTTCGTATAGGAATATCATCCTCTGTTCTCATTATTTCCCACGGAAACAAAAAACATGTTTTTTTCACACTGGGAACTTCTTCATTTTTTATGTATCTTCCTATAACTTGTTCTAAATAGTGAAAATGTACATAATTTGTAATAACCGAATTTGAAAAATGAATTTTTTGCACTGCGATTTGTGCCTGTGCGCTGTTTGGCACAAAGTCGTTTATGCATAAGAGGGGATATACCCTTTGAGCAGCGCAGAAATGAGGACTGATATGAGTAATGTGACTACAGAACAAAGGCTTCGGCTGATTCAGCAGGTTCGCTCCCGCTATCATGAAAATCAATACGACCTCTCCAACAGAGAGAGAATTCTTTATGGGAAAAGTTTTACCGGAGAAACACCCGGCAAAACAGACCAGGAGGTTTCTGATGCCGATGCCAGGCCGCCATTTTCCTCCTTTAAGCTCCGGCTTGTGGTAGCAATCCTCCTGGGCGCGGCGGTCATTTCAATGGACCGGAATCAGACCAAAATCGCCGGAATCACCTCTGAACAAATCTATCAGGCGATTTCGGCGGATTTTGAAGAAAATATAGAAAAAATGGTAGCAGCCATGTCTCAGGATACCTCGGCCGGCACAACATCAGAACAATAATAAAATACTCCCCACGAATCAATCTATTTTGTGTTGTTGCGCCGGCCTTTAAAATATGCTGACCGCAGTAAACTGCTCTTACATGTAGGTTAGCATCAGCTCCAGAAGTTGTATTTCCCGTCAGAGTATAAACCTGCCCTGGAACCGGCGGCATTGTAATAACCGGAGTAGCTTTCCACATTGGCGTCCGCATAATCGGAGACCCTGGAAGCCAGGAACCCTATCTTTGAAAAGAAGCCGCCCTCTTTGGCAAAGAGTGCATTCAGCTTTGCGGCCAGCAGGGTTGCGGAATTTGTTTCCGGCGCTTTGGATTCCTCTGCGCCTGCCTCTGCCTTATCCGATGATGCGTCATTCTCCTGTGCTGGTGGCTGGGCCCCGGCGGCAGTATTCTCTGCAGAAGGGTTCTCTGAAGGCGTTTTACCGGACTGTTCCGCACAGAGCTTTTCGAATTTAGCCTGGTCAAAGCTCAATGTCCCGTCCTTTGCAACGCTAATGCCGATTTCCGCCAGCTCCTGCTTGTGTTCCTTTACGGTATCCTTGGCGGTCTGGGCATAGAACAGGTTTAAATTATCGGAGGATTTCCCCAGATTTTTCAGCATTTCATTGTATTTTTCCACAAAGGCCTTTAAATCGGAAGCCGAGACATTCTCACTGCCTGCGGACAACAGTTTATTGGTAGAAGCTGCCGTCTGGTCCGCAGACTTTTCCAGTTTCTCATAATCCGATTTCTTTGTGGCGTCTGCCTTTTTATTTGTCTTGGACAGGGTATTTGCAAGAGAAACATTTGAATTGTTTCCGTTCACATAATTAAGCAGTGAAGTCCTGTTGGTAGGGAGACCTGCCTTTTGGGCGGATCTGTTCAACATCTGTGTCGTAATTCTCATAGATAGCTCATACCTTTCTAAAGCGATTCATCCATGCCGGGCCGCAGTCCCGCGGCATTCGCCAAAATGGGCCAGAACCCCCTGATTCTGTGCAACCACTTGGCTCATAACTCGCGGCAATCACGGATAGGTAAATTGTAAGCGAGGCGTCTTTGTGTCGCTTTCCACAAAGTTCCTCTGAATAAGCGCAACTAATGTTGCTCTTTATACATCAACTTCTTGCAAAGCTTGATGTCCAAAAACGGGACGGATGGGTGCCGTAGCTGCTCACAGCCTGATATGCGCCCTGGGCAGATGCAGTGCGGTTTGACATAGCCGCTCTTCCTGCTGTCCCCGACTTGGAGACCGTCTGCTGTGTCTCATTCTGGCTGTCGTCCGTAAGGCCTATGGACTCCTGCAGCGCCTTGCGGAAAGCATCCTGAAAGGCTGTCTGGAAATCAGCTGCCTTACCTGTGGTGCCCGAACCTGCTGCGGTATTCCCGGTGCTCTTTGACACTTTGGCAGCGTCGCTGGCGAAAGAATCTTTCAATTGTCCGTAAAAGTTCATCATGTACAATGAATTTGCCATATTCATTCCATAGGGGTCGTAACCGCCTGGATTTAAGAGATTGTAACCGAACATACCATAACTCATGATCCACGCCTCTCCTTTCTTTTTTATAGAATTTTATGAACTTATGTCCTTGCAGGAACAGTCCATATTTGGGGGTTAAAAATATCCTGCCACAATATGTTCCCTGCTGACATTGAATATATCGGAAAAATAATCTTACAGGCAAGCCAAATGTAACCAAGCCGCTTATAACCGGAATAAAGCGGCTGATTAGTTCCGCTTCATGGTACATGAGGGTCCATTGCAATCCGGGATTTACGTTTTATAAGCAAGCTTCGGCGCATGGCGCGGTTTGCAATTCAGGTCATGCCACGGCGCATGGTAAGCATCACCGTCAATATAAAACAGTTTCCCTTGGCTTCCCATGTCACGCCGCCCCCACACCGCCGGGCAGCCGTCCTGATGTTATGCATACCGATACCGTGGGCGTCGCTGTCGGCCTTTGTGGTCCCAGGGAAAGCGTTTCCCCGGCAGAGCCTCAGTTCCCCGTCAAAGTTGTTCTCCATGATCAATAAAAGCGTCTCCCGGCAGCATTGGGACCGGAGGCGGATAAACCCCTCTTCCTGCCCTGTGCTCCCTTTTGCTTTTTCGCACGCCTCAATGGCATTGTCCAAGGCATTGCCAAGAATAATACAGAGATCGGTTGGCTGGACAGGGCAATCTTTCGGAAAAATAAGGCCATCCGCTTCAAAGCGCACCCCAGGGAGCTTCTCACAGACTTCATGGTATTTCATGGAAAGCAGGGAATCCACCACCGTACTGCCGGTTTGAAAAGGCAAGTCCAATTTTCCCAGGGTATGGTTGAGCTGCTCCAGATATCCGGGCAGCTCTTCTCCGCCTTCCCTGCGTCCGATCAAACTGCCCAATACCGCCAGCTGGTTCTTCATGTCGTGCTTCATGGAACGGACGCCGGAATACAGACGTTCCAATTCCCTTGCATGCTCTTCCATGCTGACCACCTGCTTTTCCAACACAGCCCTTCTGTTCCGCTCTTCGTTAAGGGCCAGCATCTCCTGATACAATTTGACACTGAAAAGAATGGAAAACAGGCACAGGACAAGCAAAAAGGGAACGATGCCCTTGAGCAGAGGGAACGCTTCAAAGACAAGCTTGGGCATGGCATTTTCCGTGGTGTACATTATGACCCTCAGCAGGGTGCACAGCAGGAAACTGCTTACGCAGGGAAGCATGAGAAAAAGGAACTCCGTCCTGTGTAGGGGCAGATCCCTGCTTTTATAGACTCTTTTTACGTAACGGCAAGCATAAAACGTAACGGCAACAAAAACAATAGCGTAGGAAAACTGCTGAATGATCCCCAGGACTTTCGTATAAAAAATATAATCTTCAACAGTCACCCGGGGATACCCCTGCTCGAACCACCGGCAGCCCAGGTCGTAGACCATATTCCAGAAAATCGACAAGGTAAAAGACATAAAACGGCCAATCTCACTGACTGCCGCAAACATCATAGTAATCAAAGCCAATTGTTTCCTGGTACCCGTATAGAAGCAAAAAGAAACCAAAAACAGGCTCCCGTAGACCAGCAACAGCTTTGCCAGGCCCTTCATGCTGTCTTCGGGAGTCGTAAGTGTTGCAATCACTATAGCAGAATCGATGGTTTTCTTAATGACGAGCCACAGGACTCCGGGGAGAAAAGTAAATAACCGGGAATCCGGATGGGATTTCAGCCGGAAAAAATGACGGTACAAAAGGCACATAACGGCTGCCCACACAAAATGCATGGCGGCATCCGCTATATTCACGGCAACAACATAAAAATCAGACACCGCAAACGCCCTCCTGTTTTAAGTAACCCATGTAGGCGGCCACAAAATCATTATACTTTTCTTTTGACAGATAGATCGTCTCTCCATTGTGCAAAAGTATGCTATCCGCACTGTATTGCGCGATATGCGACATATTCACCAGGTAGCCCCGGTGGCAGCGGAAAAAACCGCCGCCCAGCAACCCTTCCATATGGGCCATGGTAGCGTAAATGGATTCTGTCTGGTTCAGGGTGTGGATGTCTACCTTGCGCCTGCAGTTTTCCACATACAGGATATCGCTCTTTAACAGGGTGAAACTCCTTGATTTTGTTTGGAAGAACAGAGACTCTTCTCTGCTCCTGGCACGTTTTTCCGCCTCCTTTAACGCTTCCTGGAAAACACTGTTAAATTTATCCTTGGCCAAGGGTTTTAACAGATAATGGAAAGCCGATACATCAAAAGCCTCAAAAACATACTCCTTTAACGCCGTCACAAAAATCAGTACGGTGTCGTCCTTCCGTTCCCGCAAAGTCCTGGCTATTTCCATTCCGTTTGTATCGGACATCTGTATGTCCAAAAAGAGTATATCAAAATGCTGCCTCTCCGAAAGGAGCTGTTTCCCGGAACAATAATATACAACCTGGCATTCGGGCGCCATTGTCAGGATCAGCTTCTTAATCTGCAGGCAGATTTCCTTCTCGTCGTCACAAATTCCTATGTTCATGCCATTCGCTCTCCTCGTAATTTATATCGGTAGTATTTCGGGAAAACTGGGGCAAAATGTAACGAAACATATGAAAAAATGTAATTAAAGCACAAAACCGATAAGCCGGAAACATGTGAAAAACAAAAAACCATTGCATTGGCAGCATATCCGGCTACCTTGCAACGGCGACTTCTCAATCCCTTATTTTAGGTCAAATTCTAGTATGTATGATATCACAATCCAAAAGAAAAGTCTAGTATTTTTTTTAGTATTTGATATACTTTTGCTACGGTGATTCTTAGCCAAACCGTAGTACGCAAATATGGCAGAAAGAAAGGAGTACCAAATGAAACTTGAAGAGCACAGGCACGTTCAGGGAACCTCCCGGGAAGACGAGGAGAAGCACCTGGAAGAGACACTCGATGTAATCCATGCCAACATGGATAGCTATGGCCGTCAGGTTCGGGAAATGAAGGCGGATATTGATGAGATGCTGGAGCATTACCATGATGATGACGCTGAAGTGTATGTAATCCTGACCAATACCATTACGCTGCACGACCACATGAAGCGGGCACTGGAACGGAACGAAAAGGCTGTAAAGAAACCCTATTTCGGAAGGATCTGTTTTCTTGACGAGTCCACCGGCAAAGAAGAATCCATCTATATCGGCAGAGGCGGCATCTCCCGTGATTCCGTCCATCAGGAAGTGATCGACTGGCGCGCCCCGGTAGCAAACGCCTATTATGAAAACGGGTTGGGAAGGTGCAGTTACCTCTCTCCCTCCGGCACGCCTCTTTGGATTGACTTACAGCTGAAGCGCACATATGAGATCGATCAGGGAAAGCTTCTGGATTATTTTGACAGCGAAGTGATTTCCAACGACGACCTGCTCACCAAATATCTTGCAAGGAACAAGCAGGCCGTACTGGGTGAAATCGTGGCCACCATCCAGAAAGAACAAAACGAAATTATCCGCAAATCTCCTTATCACAATATAATTGTACAGGGGGTGGCCGGTTCCGGCAAAACCACCGTGGCCATGCACCGCATTTCCTTTATTTTATACAACTATGCGGAACGCATCCGGCCGGAAGATTTCTATATCGTAGGAAGCAACCGCATCCTGCTGAATTATATCACCGGCGTGCTTCCCAGCCTGGATGTCAACGGCGTACGTCAGATGACAATGGAACAGCTCTTTGTCAGATTGCTGTACGAAGATTGGGACGAAAAAAAATACTGTATCCGCAAAGGGACCCAAAGCACGGATGCAGGGAAGGTAAAAGGCACGGAAGGCTGGTTTCAGTCACTGAAGCTGTTCTGCGATCAGCTGGAGCGCAGCATGATCTCCTGCGATTCCATTTATCTGAACCCCAGGGAGTTTGTGGAAGGGATAGAAAACGGCCGCAACGGGGTCTATGACAGAAGCCAAGGCATGGTGCCGGATCCCAAGAGCCTGGTGCTGTTGGTAGACGGACAGGCCGTGGAGCGATATATCCGCCAGAACCCTGCCGTGTCCATCCAGAGCAAGATCAACATGTTGAATGAGCGGCTGCTGATAAAGGTGAAGGATGAATTCTTGGGAAAGGGCGTTAAATATACCGAGGCCGAACGGAAAGCTATCCTGAAAGCCTACCGCAACCGCTACGGGGGAAAGGACTGGAAGCTGTCCACCTACAAGCTTTATGATGATTTCCTGAAAGAACAGGCGACGGCGGGGATCCATATAGAGCTTCCCGGAACGGATTTCGATGTATACGACCTGGCTGCGCTGGCTTATATTTATAAGCGCACTAAGGAGACGGAAGTCATCAGTGAAGCCCACCACATCGTTATTGACGAGGCACAGGACTTTGGCATGATGGTATATAACTGCCTGCACTTCTGTATAAAAGACTGTACTTATACCGTTATGGGGGATGTATCCCAGAATATCCGCTTTGGCTTTGGGTTGAATGACTGGGAGGAGCTCAAAAGGCTCCTGCTGGAAAAGGATCCAATGTCCAGCTTTGGCATCCTGAAGAAAAGCTATCGAAATACGGTGGAGATATCTCATTTTGCCACGGATATACTGAGCCATGGAAAATTTATGCGCTATCCGGTGGAACCGATTATCCGCCACGGGAACCCCGTAGAAGTCAGGGAAGTCCGGATACCACAGCTGCCCCCATCCGGACATGGCATTTCCGGTGACGTCAATGGCGGCAGTCAGGGAACCGTGAAAGCACCCCGGAAAAATTCCATCCCGCCGAAAGGCCAGGATCCCAAGCTTGGGGAGGAAACTGCCCTGTGGCAGGAGGCAGCCCGCCAGTGCCGTGCCTGGCAGGAAAAGGAGCTTCCCACCATTGCCGTCATATGCCGAGACCAGGAAGGCGCAGACCGTGCGGCCAAGGGACTTGGGACACAGATCGAAATCATGGAAACCGACCCGGAGAAAGCAGAATTCGGCAACGGGATCATGGTGCTTCCCGTGGAATATACCAAAGGGTTAGAATTTGATGCCGTGCTGATTTTAAATCCCACCAGGGAGGAATATCCGGTAGATGACGGACATGCAAGGCTCCTGTATGTAGCCGCCACCAGGGCGCTGCATGAACTCTGTGTGCTCCATACCGGAAATCTCACCGGCCTGATTGCGGATCCTGTGCCGGAACCGGAAAACGCAGACAGAAGTTTGGCCCGGGAGGCAGCTTCACCTGAAAATCCAACCCTGGAAAACAGTTCCGGCAGCTCTGCCGTACCGGATCTCCCACCCCATGCTAACCTGAAGGGGACGGCCGCTGGCGGGAAAAGGGCATCAGAAGCACCGTTTCATAAGGATCTGCCGAATAAAATACCTGGCATAAAAAAGCCAAAGGCTGTTGCAGCCAGTCCCTCCAACAGGCTCAGGGTAAAGGCTTCGGCCGCAACAACAGACGCGCCATCCCCCGGGTCAGCCATTATGCAGACTTACCGAAGCGGCAAAGGCAGCGCCTATGCCCATAATGACCCGGCCGGTCTGGATGACCATATCAGTCAAGCTTCCGTGAAATCGAACCGCCAGAATGTTGACCAAATTAGTCAGGGCAATTCCTTTGGCCAACTGTCCCAAAGCACCCTATCCTGCCCGCCTGCTCCGGGAAAAGCTGTGGGAGGTTCTTTCCCGGATTTCGGAGATTTCCCTCCTACGGAAAAGCTGCGGCCTCTGGGCCACAACAAAATCGACCTGTCCGTTCGCTGGGTATCGAAACAGCCTGACGGCCTATACCTCCAGAGCCGCTATGGCATCCTGCGCCTCTCCCCTGTGGGAAGCGGAATTGTGCGGGTCACTTTCTCCAAAAACGGCAAACTGCTGGAGGAAACCCACCCCCTGATCCGGGTAAGGCGCCTGGAGCGGTTTTGGACTTACAAAGAATCCGGGCCTGCAGTAACCCTTTCCACAGAAGAGTTGGTTCTGCAGGCGGACAAATCCACCGGCGCCATACGTTACCTCTCCCGGGACAAAAAGCTTTTGCTGGCGGAACGCGGCAAAGAATGCAGGCAACAGGAAACTTATGGGGCGGATATGCTGCAGTCCTGGCTCTTTCTGGAATTTGCCAAAAAAGAGCAGATTTTTGCGGTGGACGCCATAGGCGGAAATGCAAAAGGTGGGAAAGCTCTCCCCATGAGAGGAACAGCCAGATATATTTCCTCCCCTAAGGGACTGCCATTCCTTTTCTCCGACCAGGGGTACGGCATCCTCACCGCCTCACAGAATCCGGTAATCGGCTGCGATATGCCGGCTTACGGAACATACCTGCATACAGAGGGAGAAAACCAGATGGATTATTACTTTATCGCCGGGAAAAAACCGGAGACATTGATGAACGCCTGCCGTTTCCTGATGGGTGAATTGTAAAGAACTTAAGACTTGCTTGAATTTTCATAGCGGCATTGAGACACTTGCCGAGGGGCGGAAGGATAGTCATTCCTCAAAGTGTTTCAATGCCGCTTTGTATTTTACTATGAACCTGTCCTTCCTTCCCTCAGTATGTTACCTGTTTGCCAGCTCTGTGGTAATCTCCTCCCAGGTTACATCCTTCTCCGCCATCAATACCATCATATGATATAAAAAGTCGCTGATTTCATATTTAATCTCATTGGGGTTGGGATTCTTGGCGGCGATGACAATCTCCGTTGCCTCCTCCCCCAGCTTCTTTAATATCTTGTCAATTCCCTTATCGAACAGGTAGTTGGTATAAGAACCTTCCTTAGGGTGCAACTTACGGTCTTTGATCACTTCGAAAACTTCCTCAAAGACCTGCAAAGGATTCGTACTCTCCTCATAATCTTTTTTTGTGATCTCGTGGAAGAAGCAGCTCCTTGCCCCCGTATGGCATGCTGCCCCCACCTGGGAGACTTTTGCCAGGATAGTGTCCATATCACAGTCCGCAGTAAGGCTCTTCACATACTGGTAGTGGCCGCTGGTGGCCCCTTTTAACCAAAGCTCGCCGCGGCTGCGGCTGAAGTAAGTCATCTTGCCAGTACTGACAGTCTGCTCATAGGCTTCCTCATTCATATAGGCCACCATCAGTACTTCCAAGGTACGGTAATCCTGTACCACCACAGGCACCATGCCATCGCTGTTTTTCTTAAAATCAGGCCATTTAAATGCGGCCTCAAAAGTCTCCACCTGTATCCCGTTGTCACGGCAGAGATTCTTCAGGGATAAAATTTCCCTGCAATTATCATTGATCGTATTTCCCGTAACACCGCACACATTATCGTAAGCCAGGATTTCCATCAGTTTGTTCAATGCGATCTGGTTGATTTGGACATAAAAAGGCAGGCCGGTGACCTCCTGTGTCTCCCGGATCCGGTGAGGGTTCATCAGAACCATGGCCGCCGCATATTTTTCAACCATATCCCTGTTTTGGGCAATGACCTGAGGGTCATTATAGCTTACAAGGATTTTGTCCCTGCCGAACTTCAGCGAAACTTCCTCGGTTATACCGATATTGCTCTCTTTTTCGTAGTTAAGGATCGCCTTTTTGCATCCGGCATAGAGCAGCTTCTTCACATCCTCCATGCGTTTTATATTTCCGGTTCCGATTACATCCATTTCGGCGGTCTCACAAATTTCTTTTAGCATGTCAAGTGCCGCCTCATGCTCTTCATCCCCCTCCGACATATCGAATACGATCAATTCATCGGCGTTGTTTTCATTATACGAATGCACAAGGCGTATGGGATCCGTCTCCACAATGGAAATGTCGGAAAGGCTCTTTACCGCATGTTCATGGTACAAATAGATACAGGGTACAAATTTTTTCGTTATCATATGGAAATCACACCTTTCGCAGCCTTACAGGCTTCCTTTTGTACTGAGCACATCCTGGATGCGCGGATCCGTCCCAACCGCCTGGTCCAAAGCTTTTGCAAAAGCCTTAAACATAGCTTCTATCATATGATGTGCGTTCATGCCGTCCAGCATTTTTATATGCAAATTCATGCCGGCACTGTAAGAAATGGCGTAGAAAAATTCCCTGACAAGCTCTGTATCCAGCCCGCCAACCCGCTCAACAGGGAAAGTACAGTCAAAATTCAGGTAGGGCCTGCCGCAGAGGTCCACTGCGCAAAGCGCCAATGCATCGTCCATGGGCAGGATAAACGAACCATACCTGCGGATTCCCTTCTTATCTCCCACCGCCCTGGCAATGGCCTGGCCAAGGACAATCCCCGTATCCTCCACCGTATGGTGCCCGTCCACATTCAGGTCACCCTTTACCATACATTTCAGGTCAAAAAAGCCATGCTTGGAGAAACCTTCCAGCATATGGTCAAAGAAACCGATGCCGGTGGAAACCTCCGGTATCCCCGCCCCATCCAGATCCAACGTCACGGAAATATCCGTTTCTTTTGTTTTCCGGTTTATCGTAGCCATCCGTGCCATAAAATATCCTCCATCCCTTATTTGCTGCCATCCCAAATTTCCCCTGCGCCTGCCATTGCAGTAAAATTTATGTACAAACGGCAAAATGATTCTATGTATTCTTACGGTTATTATTGCCCGTTTTCAAACCGGACTTTTATGCTGTTGGCGTGGGCCGTCAGACCTTCGCTCTCGGCAAAAGCCTCAATATCCTCATGCACCTTTTCAAGGGCCTCCCTGGAATAAGAGATGATGCTGGTCTTTTTAATAAAATCGTCCACGTTCACGGGAGAGAAGAACTTCGCCGTTCCGTTGGTAGGGAGTATGTGGTTGGGCCCCGCAAAATAGTCCCCCAGCGGCTCGGATGCATACTCACCCATAAATATGGCGCCTGCATTGCGCACCCTGGTCATTACCTCAAACGGGTTAGCCGTCAAAATCTCAAGGTGCTCGGAGGCAATCTCATTCACTGCGTCAATGGCATCCCCCAACGTTTCCGCCACAAGGATATACCCGTAATTATCCAGGGACTTTTGCATGATTGCCTTCCGGGGAAGCTCATTGACAAAGGCATCCACCTGGTCAGAAACTTTTTGTGCCAATTCTTCCGAGGTTGTGATCAAAATAGCGCTGGCCATCTCGTCGTGCTCTGCCTGGGAAAGCAGGTCTGCCGCCACATAGCGGGGGTTTGCCGTTTCATCCGCAAGCACCAATATCTCGCTGGGCCCGGCAATGGAGTCGATGCTGACATATCCGTAAACTGCCTTTTTCGCCAGCGCCACAAAAATATTGCCGGGGCCTGTCACTTTATCCACTTTGGGAATTGATTCCGTGCCGAATGCCATGGCGGCAATTGCCTGTGCCCCGCCTACTTTATATATGGTATCCACTCCTGCAATGTCTGCGGCAACCAGGGTTCCCGGATTGACTTTGCCGTCAGTCCCGGGAGGCGTAGTGATAATGATATTGTCAACGCCCGCTACCTTCGCGGGAATCACATTCATGAGAACGCTGGAAGGGTATGCCGCCTTTCCGCCGGGCACATAGACGCCGGCTCTGGCAATGGGGGTAATCTTCATGCCCAGGATGCTGCCGTCAGACCCGGTATCAAACCAACTGTTGCGCAGCTGCTTCATATGGAAGGTACGGATATTTTCCGCGGCCCTTTTGATGGTGCCCACCAGGCCGGCATCTAACTTCTCATATGCTTCTTTCATTTCCTCTTTGGTCACTTTGATATTATGGGCGTCCAGCGCAAACTTATCAAATTTCAGCGTATAGTCAAAAACCGCCTCGTCCCGCCGGGTGCGTACATCGGATATAATCTGATTTACGGTAGCTTCATACTCCGCATAATTGTTAGGGCTTCTCTTGAGCAGATTATCAAGGATATCTTTTTTTGCCTCGTTTGTCAAAGCAATAATCCTCATTTTCTGATACCTTCCTTTCTGTAAAATCCGGTTTGATCCTTATTTGCATATGTAAATGTACTATGTACACAAATACTGTTTTCGTTTTTATTTTGCCAAAATGATTCGTTCCAGTATACCATATTATTTTTGAAAATAAAACACTTGTCAGAGATAAAAATAGCGCAGAATGAATTTTCAGTCTGCAAGGCGGAGGAGGGACTATCGGCACAGCCTGACTGCCAAACAGGCCACCCCGATTTGAGGTGGCCCTTTTTTGATTTCGGCATGATAGGTCATTTATTTGACAGCCTGCATATTTTCCCCAAATTCCGCCTCAGTGCACTTCCCGATGCTGTGGTAGTACACCAGGATGAAAAAGATGGCTGCCAGAGCCGCATACCTGCGGCACTTTCCTCCCTTTTTCGCCCATCCCGCAATGGCTGAGACCAGCTCACTCTTACGTGCCTTTGTCATTCCCTTTTTCCCGGCAAAATACAGCTGTGTGTAGAGCAGGCCGGATACCATGGCCACCGTGGCATATACTCCCACAGGAGCCCCGTCACCGGTCTTCGGCTCCTTGGCGGCGCCGGGGTCCCCCGGCCTCCCTGTATGGCCGCTTCCTCCGGAGGCTGTACCGGTATTTCCGTCATCATCGTCCGTTTGGTCCTCTTCCCCAGGGGTTCCCGCGCCTTCATCCTCCTGGCTGTCCCCGGGGGTGTCAGTCCCTCCAGGCGTTTCTCCTGCGCCTGGGCCATCGGGGTCATCCGGATCCCCTTCACCGGGGTTCTCTGTGTCACCGGGGTCCCCTTCACCGGGGTTCTCTGTGTCACCGGGGTCCCCTTCACCGGGGTTCTCCGTATCGCCAGGGTCCCCTTCTCCCGGCTTCTCCGTATCGTCTGGGTCCCCTTCACCAGGCTTCTCCGTATCGCCCGGCTCTCCTTCACCAGGGTTTTCTGTGTCACCGGGATCCTCTTTCTTTTGGAACGAGACGGAAATAGTATGGTCTTCCGTGACATTGGTAAATGTATAGGATGTTATGGCTCCCTGGGGTTGGCCGTCCACCAGCACTTCCTTGATCTTGTAACCCTCCTGGGGTGTAATGGTGAAGGGTTGGTCCCCACCCCCATATACCTCCACAGCCCCCTCTGGGGATATGCTGCCTCCCTCACCGGCCGACGCGGTAATATGGTAAACGATGGCTGCGTCCTTCTCCCAGGCCGCATATACGCTTGTGGGGGCAGTAATGCCGGCAGTGGGGAAGTCAAAGGGCACATCCCCGTCCTTCGCCGTCACCCAGTCCTTGAATATAAAACCCTTTTTCTCGGGGTCCGCAGGCCTTACCGCCCTGCCGCCCTTCAGCACGACCTGGGGATGCTGCGGGGTATCCATGCCATACAGGGTGTCCCCGTCGTAGAAACCCACTGTATAGTAATCCACCGTTGCTTCCGCATCCTTCCCGTTTACAGTGATGTCAACGCCGGTATCCAGCGGCCCCGTCCCCGTAATTTCATAAATGCGGTATGTCCCGTCCCCAACCTTGGCCAGGTCGGTTATGTACGTGTTCCCGCCGTCCCGGGACAGCTGGAACACCTTGCCGGAGTCCGGCCATGGCTGGTTATCCTTATTCACCTTAATGGTTACGGCATAAGGGCGGGCAGGGGTCTCGCCTATCTTCCAGCCATACCACAGGCCGTCCGTGGGGTCCCCGTCGTCCACAGCCCGGTAAGCCTCCTGTGCCGCTGCCAATGCACCCCCCCTAAGCTCGGCCCCGTTCCCGTCCAAAAATACCAGCCTGCGGTCTGTGGGGCACCCCTCAAAGCAGTCGTCAGGGTCAGCCACCACCAGAGGGACCGGCGGGTCACTGGTCACAACAATCTTTAAGGTCCCCAGCTTTATGCAATCAGAGAATACACCCTGTCCCTGGATTTTTGTAGTGTCCCAGAGGGTTATCTCCGGCAAACTCTCGCATGATCCGAATGTCAGCAATGAAATCACTGGAACCTTCTGTGGAATCGTTATTCCCTCAGCCAAAGCCTCACAGCCGGCAAACGCACTCTCACCAATCGACTCAAGAGACCCCGGTAATTGTATATTCTCCAATCTTCTACCATTCATAAACGCCGCAACTCCGATATGCCTAACCCCGTCCGGAATATCGACTTTGGTTAAGCTATGGCAGTTCATAAATGTAGAGTCCTTAATCTCAGTAATTCCTCCCGGCAGGCTTATGCTTGGCAAATCAAGACAGCCATGAAATGCAGCCTCCCCTATTTCCGTAAGGCTTTCCGGCAGGGATATGCTTACCAGTCTTTCACAACTCTGGAAAGCCCTCTCCTCTATTACCGTCACGCCTTCCGCTATGGTTACCGTAGCCAGGGAATTATGTTTGTTTATTTCCCCAAAGGCATTTTTGCCGATACGCCAAACCTCATATTCCACACCGTCATGGGTCACCGAAGCCGGGACATGGATCTCGGTCAAGCCGTCCTTTGGCCCTGTGCAGGTAACCCTGCCAATACCCGTAACGGCATTTGTTTCATCCACCGTATATTGGAGCGTGTCTTCCTGAAAGGTCTCCCCCACGGCAGCCGCCTCCGCCCGCACCGTCGGGGTCCCTGCCTCAGCGCAAAGCATTGCCGCCATCAGCCAGCAGAGAAGTTTCTTAAGACTCTTTTGCATTTCCAAAGCTCTCCCTTTCCATTTTACCTTTTTCAATAGACTCATCTACGAGCACAAACTCATGCAGCTACTGCATCATAATCCTTTCAAAATTATCCCTTGCCGATATAGAAAAGTCAACCCTGTATGGCCGGATAACAGGACAAGTGCAAATACAATCTAAAATTTTCATATCAGCTTTCTCTTTCATATTGGAACCTGCCCACCAACTCCTTCAGCAAGTCTGCCTGCCTGGACAATTCTTCGGATGCTGCGGCGCTTTCCTCCGAAGTCGCGGAATTGGATTCCACAACCTCGGCAATCTGCTGGATTCCTTCCGAAACCTGGGCCGCCGCTACTGCCTGATCATCGGATGCGGTGGCGATCTCTTCCATCGATTTATTTACGATGGTGGCGTTTTCAACCACGGAAATCAGGGAATTTGCTGTAGAATTTGCAAACTGGATGCCCTCATCCACCGCGGCAATGGCATTCTGGATCAGATCCTTTGTGTTCCTTGCGGCTTCCGAACTCTGGTCTGCTAACGCACCAACCTGTGTGGCTACCACTCCGAACCCTTTTCCATGTTCGCCGGCCCTTGCAGCCTCAATGGAGGCATTCAGCGCCAGCAGGGCTGTCTGGTCGGCGATATCTTCAATGCTGCTGATAATAGCCGCGATTTTGTCGGAAGCCACCCTGATCTTCTCCATGGCGTCCGTATTGTTTTTCATTTGATCGTTGCTTTCCATCACCCTGTTATTCATCTCCGAGACGATTCCTCTAGTCTTTTCTGCATTTTCCGCATTGATGCGAATCTTCTCGGAAATCTCCGCAATGGTTGCCGTCAGCTCTTCCACGGCGCTGGCCTGGTCAGTGGCCCCTTCTGCCAGCTGCGTTGCGGCGCCCGCCAAATCCTCCGCGCCTCTCTGGACATTCTTCGCGTTGTTGTCAATATCCCGCATGGCGGTACTCAGGGATGCCACGATTCCCCGGAAGGAGCGGCTGATCTCTGCAAAGTCGCCCTTGTAGTCATCCTCAATTGCAATCAGGAAATTGCCTTCCGACAATTCCGCCAGATGGGCATCGATATCGTTTATCACGTTTTTCAGATCCTGGACTGTCTGAGCAAGGCTGTTCATCAGCGTGGCCGTCTCGTCATTCACCTCCGGCACTGGTGTCTCGGTATGGAGATCCCCCTCTGCCAAAAGTTCAAGGCGCTTTACCACTACCGTGATAGGCTGCACAACCTTCCGTCCCAGGCTCACCCCGCTCCGGATGCCGTACACCGTAAACGCGATGACAACGATGACGGTAAGTCCCAGCGAAAGATAAAACATTCCAAGAAACTCGTTCCGAACTGCCGCCACGCCGATACTCCAGCCGTCCGTCCCGGGAACCGGCGAATAGGCAACTACCTTTGTTACCCCTCCGTAGGAGTAGGTTCCCGTACCTGCCTCCCCTGTGACCATGCGCTTACAGATCTCGCTGTACTTTCGGAGCCTGGGATTGGTATCCCCCAGGGCAACGCTGTCCTCCACGCCTACGAGCGAAGAATCCAGGTCTGCAATGGTGATGCCGTTGGCGTCAAGCATAAATGCAGTACCGCCCTCCCCTACTTTGATGGAGCGCATGATATCGTTCAGGGATTCCCCGTTAGGGACATAGACTATGGCGCCCACCGGCGTCGTACCGGGAACGCCGCCCTCCCACAGGGGTGCGGAAACCGCATAGGACACCGATTTCGTAACTTCGCTGTATGCAGGCGTAGATATATAAGTATTGCCATTCATAACTTCGGTGAAAAATTTCCGGTCCGAAAAGTCCGTGCCTGTGATGACATCAATACCGTTGCTGTCTATAAGAAATCCTCTCTCAAAACCATGGTCCTCAATCCTCTGGTTCAGGATAGCCGCCTTCTCTTCCACCGGCAGGCCAGGGTCTGCAAGTCGCGCTATGCTCCCTGTCTCATATGCAATTGCAATGTATTGCTGGAGTGCCGCGGATACATAATATGCCGCTACGTCAGAAGTGTTGTTAATAGTCTGTGAAACAGCGTTTATAGAAGAATTATAACTTAATATAGAGGTGATAATCCCTAAGACGATACAACAGACCACGATGGTCCTGGCAAAGCTGGAAGATATCTTTTTCTCGATACTGACAAACCCGCCGCCCTGTTTTCCTCCTTTCGGAGTAGGTGATGGCCTGTTACTGTTTTCATTTTGCATAAATGCCCCCGTTCCTGGCAACCTCATAGAAATTTTTCAAGCAATGACATATCCATATTATGTATATCTCCGAAGCACCATATTTTTTATAAAATTATTATAGCACTGTTCTGAAATATTGACTACATTTATTTATAATCGATTTTTTGTATATGTAAAAATAAACATGTTAGCCTGGTTACACCAAAGCCTGACAAAAGGTTTTTATCCGGAATTTCCAAAATCTACGACAATACCGCAAAGGTACCCGGCAAAGAATGCTTAAAGGAAGAGGACGTGTAACACACATCCTCTTCCTTTAAACGTTTAACCTTTCACACTGCCCATGGCCACGCCCTGGACGATGAACTTGGAAAGAAGCAGGTAGATCACTACAACGGGAAGTATGGAAAAAGCCACCATTACATACACCTGCCCCATATCGAATTTCAGGAAATCCGCACTCCGCAGCTGTGCGATCAGTATGGGCAGGGTCTTTCTCTTATCGGAGTTCAATATCAGCGCCGGAGTAAAGTAATTATTCCAGCTGGACACAAAGGTAAAAATTGCCTGTACCGCAATAGCAGGTTTCATCATCGGGATCACAATAGTGTTGAAGGTCTTAAACTCTCCCGCCCCGTCAATCCTCGCCGATTCCACAATGGCCAGAGGCAACGCACTCTCCATATATTGTTTCATGTAAAAAAAGGTAATAGGTGCGGCAATGGCCGGCACGATCAACGGAATCAACGAATCCCTCAGATGCATTTTGTCGATCAGCTGTACAAATCCCAGAGCCGTTACCTGCGTTGGTATCATCATAATCATCAAGATAAAAGTGAACATGAATCTCTTCATCTTAAAATGATAAGCATGGATGGCATAAGCCGTCATAGCGGAAAAATAAGTGCACAGCACTGCGCTCAGTGAAGAAACGATCAGGCTGTTCATCAACCCGTAAAATACCGGCAGCGTGCCGTGCAGCACTCCGTTCATGTTCTTTGCCAGAAAACTGCTGGGAATCGGCGTAAAGCCTCTTTGCAGGTCTGCATGGGATCTGGTGGCGTTTATAACCAGGATATAAAACCAGCATAGGCAGAGAAAAGATATGATTGCCAACACAATATAGGCCAATGTTCTCCTGACATGGATATTCATCCCTTTTTTCAACTGTTGCCCGTTATTGTTCGCCATATCTATGCCTCCTTCCTGTTAGAGAACCGGTATACCAGCATGCTCAGAATCGCCGTGATAATGAAAAGGAACACAGAAAGCGCACCGGCAAGGCCATAATTTTTGCTGAACAGATGCTTATTCAAATACATGATAAGTGTCATGGAGGATCTCATGGGATCCCCGGTGCCATTGGTCAGGATCTGAGGCACATCGAACATTTGGAGGCCGCCGATCAGGGAAGTGATCATCACATAGATCAGGATGGGTTTGAGCAGCGGCAGCGTGATCCTGAAAAACACCTGTGTGGAGGTGGCTCCGTCCACTTCCGCCGCTTCGAAGAGGGCTGTATCAATCCCCATCATACCTGCCATGAGCAGTATCGTAGTATTTCCGAACCACATGATAAAGTTCATAAAGGCCACCAGGCCCCTGGCGCTGCCTGCATGGGACAGGAAGCTGTAGGGACTGTCCAGGATCCCGATCTGCATTAAGATGGAGTTGATAGGCCCGCCGTCGGAAAACAGCGTGAAAAACAGCATGGAAAACGCAGAAGCCATAATCAGGTTCGGAAGATAGATTACCGTCTTGAAAAACCGCGTCCCTTTTAGCCGCAGCCTGGTATCGGAAAACCATGCCCCCAGAAGCAGAGATACTATGATCTGAGGTATGAACCCCAATATCCACATGATAAATGTATTCTGGGCATAAACCCACATATCCCCGTTGGTCAATATGGCCTTATAGTTATCAAACCCTACGAAGTTCGGCCCCACCTGCATTAGACCCTGGCGGTAATTCTCAAAAAAGCTGTTATAAATAGTAGTCACCAGAGGAATCAGCTGAAATATTACATATACCAGCACAAAAGGAATCAGAAAAATGTATCCCCATTTGTTATAGCTGACAACTTTTCCTCTCTTCTTTTTTCCGCTCATAGATACCTCCCTGCCCAACTCGGCGGGCAATGATCCTGTGTCCGAAAGCTCCCCGTCAGCATACATTGCATATTTGCTTTCTTCCGATATCACAGAACCCGAAGCAAAAGCCGATATCCACGGCATTTTGCTGCCGGCCCTGTAGGATATTCCGGGCCTGCCAACCGAGCAGGCCCGCATATCTTCTTTTTTCCGGTTCTGGGCAAGCCATGCACCGTTACCGGGTTCAGTGAGTCAGTCCGGGATATTTCTCTTCCACTGCCTTATAAAAAAGCTCTAATGCCGCTTCCAGAGTTGCATTACCGTCGAAATAGTTCTTCATGGCCTTCTGGAATTCTTCGTTACATCCCTGGTCGTATGCGCCCTGATTGCTCAGGTCAACTTTCTCGGCACCTGCGCAGAACATGGGCAGAGGATTCTGGCCGCCCAGTACCTTGCTGGAATATTCTACATCATTGCCATTCTCATCCTTAACCTTCTGTGCACCGCTTGCCAGGGCTTCCATGGCAGGTTTGTTGTTTACAAAGTCATTGTCTGCCACAACGATATCGGTCATGATTTCTTCATTTGTAGTCATCTGGAGAATGATATCCTTTACCAACGCGGAATTATCGGTTCCGTTTGCCGCACAAATCCAGGTGCCTCCCCAGAAGAATCCCTGAGGGCCTGCCGCTGCACCCCAGCCGCCGTCGGTAGCAACAGCTCCTTCCGTCCCTGCGGACATGGAGAAATCAATGAACCATGCGGGGCCAAAGTAGCAGAATACCTTACCGTCCTGGAAGAAACCTGCGCTCCAGTCACTGCTCCACAGGTCATAAGTATTTGTCTGTCCTGCGTCTACCATAGCCTTGGAATCTTCCACCCATGCCATCAGGTTGTCATCAATATTGATCTTGCCGTCAACCACCCATTTACTGGTCACGTTATTGGAGTAGACACGGTAGCTGTCGTTTGCGGAAGACATCATATAATATCCTGCTTCCTGCATCCTGGCTGCCGTCTCTGAGAACTTATCCCAGTCGGATAGATAACCCTGCACTGCATCGGGATCGTCACTGCCCAGGACTTCTTTGGCAATGTCACGCCTGTAGATCAATACACCGGGACACCCCTGCCATGATACACCTTTGATATTACCGTTAGAGTCGGTAACCACATCCTTGGTGTACTGATACTGATTTGCCAGGTCTGCGTCTGTGATTCCCAGTGCGGATACCGGCACCGCATACTCTGTGTCCACATACTTTAACGCATAGTCGGCCTCAATCAGGAAAATGTCAATCTTGTCGTCGGCAGCTGCGGATGCCTGGTTCAACAGGTTTTCGTCCAGCTTGTTCTGATATGCGTTGTTCTCATTAGGAGTAATGTTCCACCTTACGGTCACATCTCCTATCTTACCTGTGGTGGCGTCCACAACCTGATAACCGGGATAATGGTCTTCCATACGGCTCTTAAATTCTTCGTTCCAGCAGGCGATATTCAAGACCTTGCCTCCGTCGGAAACAGAACCGCCTCCCCCATTTGCCGTTTGGCCGCCGCAGCCTGTCAACATGGAAGCCATTGTTATTGCCGCTAAAATGGTGCTCATGATTTTCTTCTTCATAGTATAACCTCCCTATTAGTTTGTGTTGTCTGCATGTTTGCATTTATTTGGATACGCGGGGAAACTCCTCGCACAAATGCCTAAATTTTTGCAACCGACTTTCCTTCGACCACCGTGCCGGATATTGTGATATGTTCGATCACCGTGCTTTTGGGCCTTTCAATCAGGCTTACCAGCTGTCTGGCCGCCACACAGCCGATCTGTTCCGTATCCTGCCGCACGGTTGTCAGCTTCGGTTCCAGATGCCTTGCTGTCCGGATGCCGTCGTAACCCGCTATAGATATATCCGCCGGTATGTGCAACCCTCTCTCCCGGATGGCGTTGATCCCTCCAAAGGCTGCGAAATCATCCGGGTACAGGATGCAGGTAGGCGGGGCCGGCAGATCCAGCAGCTCGTTTGTCATCTGATACGTTGTATGAGTGTCCCTGTAGGCTGCCTCTCGGATATATTCATCCGGAATCTCCATCCCCAACCGTTCCGCCGTCCGGTAGAAGCTGCTGAGACGGTTGGTGGTTACCGCCGAGGGCGCGCCATGGATATAAGCGATCCTGCTGTGCCCGCAGCTGTGTATATATTCCAGAAGCTCCCGGATTCCGCCCACATTATCGGACACAACTCCAATCCGGTCGTTAAAAAGATGGTCGATGGTCACTACCGGGATATCGCTCTGTACCAATTCGATGACTTCCGGGTCATGAAAATCAATACAGGCCAGCACCACGCCGTCAAATCCCCTATAACGGCTGTGCTCCAGGTAAGACATTCTGTTATCCCTCTCTTTACAGCAATTGATAAAGGTAATGTCATACCCGAATTTCTCAACCGTGCGTTTAAAACTGTCCAGCACTGCCGAAAAGTAATCGTGAGTCAGGCCGCTCATTGCTTCGTCCACGAACAACACTCCGATTCCATATGTACGCCGGGTCTTCAGTGCCCTGGCGGAAGAATTCGGTGAATAACCCAATTCTTTTGCCACTTTCCTGATATGTTCTTTTGTCTCTTCGCCGATATCCGATTGGTTGTTCAAGGCTTTACTTACCGTAGCCACCGATACTCCGCATATTTTGGATATATCTTTCAAAGATGCCATACATTTTCCTTCCCAGAGCCGGCTCTATCGATATGCCGCATCATCAATGTTGTTTTGTTGGAATTGTCTTAACTTAATCGTTTTCGTAACTTTAATATACAATGTTTTTATAGAATTTGCAACATATTTTTTTAATTTTTTTCATGCAATTGTCTTTTTTATCCTTTATCACTAATTTAAAACCCCTGTTTTTATACATAATGTCTTATACTGATACTATTGCATTTTTCTTTTTTCTTATGTATAATTCAAATTAAGCCATATATGCTTAAACGTTTTCGAAACATTCATTCATTTTTCCAAATGTAACATACCTGTGAATCCCGGTATTAGATTTAGATTATGCGAAAAGGCATGCGCACCTTATAAAGCAGCGCGGAAATGAGGGAATTATGAAGTTTGGTTATTTTGACGATACCCATCAGGAATACGTTGTCACTACCCCCAGGACGCCCCTTCCCTGGATCAATTACCTTGGCTGCAATGAATTTTTCAGCCTGATATCCAATACCTGCGGCGGCTATTCCTTCTACAAAGACGCAAAGCTTCTGCGGCTGACCAGATACCGTTATAATAATGTGCCCCAGGATATAAACGGCAAATATTTTTATATCAAGGACGGCGATACGGTGTGGAATCCCGGCTGGCAGCCTTCCAAGGCCGCCCTGGACAGTTACGAATGCCGCCACGGGTTGGGGTACAGCCGTTTCAGCTCCTCCAAAGATCAGGTGAAAGCCGCTCTCCTGACATTTGTTCCCATGGAAGACAATTGTGAAATCACTAATTTCACCATTACCAATGAGTCCCCTTCCGAAAAAAAGATTACTGTATTTTCCTATGTGGAATGGTGTTTATGGAACGCAGACGACGACATGAAGAATTTCCAGCGCAATTTGAGCACCGGGGAGGTGGAGGTTACAGGATCCACAATCTACCATAAGACGGAATACAGGGAGAGGCGTAATCACTTTGGCCTTTTTTCCGTCAATGCCCCCATCTCCGGTTTCGATACCAGCAGGGATGCCTTTCTTGGGGCTTACCGTGGCACCGAAGACCCGGAGGCAGTGGAAAAAGGAAACTGTACCAATTCCATTGCCAGCGGCTGGTCTCCCATTGGGGTTCATCAGCTGGATCTGGCTCTGGCTCCCGGGGAAAGCCGTACGTATGTGTTTGTGCTGGGTTATGTGGAGAATCCTGAAGACAGGAAATGGGAGTCTCCGGGAGTGATCAATAAGGAAAGAGCCTATGCCCTTCTGGAAAAATACGGCACAGAAGAAGCGGTAGACAGCGCTTTCAGGAAACTGTGCGGCTATTGGAAACAGCTGCTTTCCAAATATACAGCAGAAACATCCGACGAAAAAATAAACCGCATGGTCAATGTGTGGAACCAATATCAATGTATGGTTACCTTCAATATGTCCCGCTCCGCATCCTATTATGAATCCGGCATCGGCAGAGGAATGGGGTTCCGTGATTCCTGCCAGGATCTGCTGGGATTTGTGCATTTGATTCCTGACAGGGCCAGGGAACGGATCATTGATATCGCATCCACACAATTTGAAGACGGCAGCGCTTATCATCAGTACCAGCCATTGACCAAGAAAGGCAACTCCGATATCGGCAGCGGTTTTAACGACGATCCCTTATGGCTTATCGCAGGGACCTCCGCTTATGTAAAAGAGACTGGGGATACCAGTATCCTGACACAGATGGTTCCGTTTGATAACGATATGGCAAAAGCCAAACCGCTTATGGAGCACCTGAAACGTTCCTTTGATTTTACCGTAACCCACAAAGGCCCCCATGGCCTTCCTCTGATTGGGCGGGCAGACTGGAACGACTGCCTGAATTTGAATTGCTTTTCCGCACATCCGGGTGAATCATTCCAGACCTTCGGCCCCAGCGAAGGGCCGGTGGCGGAATCTGTGTTCATCGCAGGGATGTTTGTGAAATACGGGGAGGAATACGCCCTGCTGTGCGACCTAATGGGAGATGCAGCAGAGGCAGGGCGTGCCAGAAAAGAAGTCCGCGTTATGTATGACACCGTTTTGGCCCAAGGCTGGGACGGTGACTGGTTCCTCAGGGCTTACGATGCCTTCGGCCATAAAGTGGGTTCCAGAGAGTGCAAAGAAGGACAGATTTATATAGAACCCCAGGGGTTCTGTGTACTGGCAGGGATAGGTGTAAAAGAAGGCCTTGCCGGGAAGGCTCTGGACGCTGTGAAAGAAAGGCTGGATACCGACTACGGCGTGATGATCCTGCAACCCGCTTATACCGAATATCATCTGGAATTGGGGGAGGTTTCCTCTTATCCTCCGGGATATAAAGAAAATGCCGGCATTTTCTGTCACAGCAATCCCTGGGTATCCATTGCCGAAACGATCGTGGGCAGAGGGGACAGAGCTTTTGAAATCTACCGGAAAACATGTCCTGCATATGTGGAGGATATCAGTGAGATCCATCGCACCGAACCCTATGTGTATTCCCAGATGATCGCGGGACGGGACGCAAAGTTCCATGGAGAAGCGAAAAACAGCTGGCTTTCCGGCACGGCGGCATGGGCATTTGTCAATATATCACAGTATATTTTAGGGGTCTGCCCCACCCATCAGGGTCTGTCCGTAAATCCCTGTGTACCCAAAGAGTTCGGAGATTTTAAGGTCACCAGACAGTTCCGGGAAGGCATATACCACATACAAGTGAAACATTCGGGGAATTCAGAGAAAGGCGTGACTTCCATGACAGTGGAAGGAAAGCCTGTGGAAGGAAACGTGATCCCTTATGAAAAGGGAAAAAAGGAATACCATGTGGTGGTCAGCATGGGGTCATAAAGTTTCCGACGCTGGATTTGTATTGCGATGCCAGACGGGCGGCCGGATGCGTTTCAGGGCATCCAACCGCCCAGGCGGATACATATTCCAAAAGGGTTCCTGCCCTAAAGGCGGATTACCCTCCTGTATTACTCTTCCGGCCGCTTCCCCAAGTCCCTTACTTTACCGCCGTTTGCCCTGATCGACTGGCGCCACCCTGCCTGTGCTGCCAGTTTATATAGAAATCTGGGGAAGGCAACGGAAACATACTTATTTTCCTGAATCTTCTGTTGAAGTACCGTGTCCGTCATTTCCGCCAGCGCCTTTTCCACAGGCGCCCTGGGGCCATGACCGCCCTCCACCGCAGGCATCATGGAAATTCCACCGCCTCCGCCGATACCTATACCGCCACACCAGGCTAGACCTGTTCTGGCACACCAGTTTCGCAAAAGTTCCAGGGCGTATTGAGCCTGGATCCCCTCATAAAAGCCACAGTTCACGATACCGTAAATCCGCAATCCCGGGTTCTGCCATTGAGGATTTCGGAGCAGGCTTTCCATCTGCATAAGGCAGGACAACAAATGCCCTGGAAGGCCATCTACATAAAGAGGACAGGCAAAAATCAACGCATCCGCACTTTTCAGTTCCTCCATGGTTCCTTCCGGAATATGGGCGGCATGGAATTCCGCCTCCAGGATCTTTCGTTCTTCGTCCCTCAATACAGCTTCCGGCTGCTGACGGGATTGGTCTGTAAAGTAATCTTTTAAATAGGCCAGAAAGATTCTGCTGGCGCTGTCTCCTACCTTGGGACTGCCATTGGCTAATATAATCTTCATAAACGTATGTCCTCCAGCTCCTCTGCCGTTTGATAAAAACAGACCGTCTTTACCGTCCCGTCATAGTTGTCGGCGTTTGCTTCCAGGATATTCCGGGCGGTCTCCTTTTCCTGTTCCGTTATATTCTCCCCATAGAAATATGCGGACAGGGAAATGATATTTTGATACCTGCGCTTGTGATGCATCTCACCTTTACGCAGGACAAAATCGGGATGTATGTAAGAGATCGCCCTGTCCTGCACGGTCTTTATGAAAGGACTTAAGCCGCCGTAACAACACTTGCTGATAAATATAAGCTCACTGCATTTTCCCATTTCTATCCCCGTGCCCTCGTAACCGTCACGGATCACACATTTCCCCGGCGTCCTGACCCAGCAGCCAAAGCAGCCGATGCAGGGATGGACCTCCCCGTGGGGATTGATAAGCTTATATTCTCCTTCTACCGCAATATTAAAATTTTCCAGGTCTGTAATGATGAGCTTCATTGCCGCTATTATCCTTTCTGTTTCTGTCTTTCCGTTTCTGCTGCAATAATTTTTCTGCCTTGTGCCCTTTATATGCATACCTTTACAATCGTTATTTTTGCGGCTTATCTGGAGATAGGTATTGCAATTTTCTTTCCAGTAACCCTGTTTCCTCCGGCGCAAGGCCTATGGCCTGGAAATAGGACTGCACACAGCCATACCTGTGACGGAATAACTGCAGGAAATGCACCATATACTCTTCCCTGGGTATGATGATATTGATGTCGATATGGGGACAGTTCTTCCGTACCAGCGCAAACCTTCTTCGGTTATACTCTTTTGTCAGCATGTAATCTTCAACAATCTCTTCCTGACCCGCGCCTGCAAACATGAGCAGGATGGCGGAAACCACTCCCGTCCGGTCCTTTCCCGCCGCACAATGGAACAGCGCCCCCCTGGGCGCATTGGCAATGCACCGGAACACATGGGCCATATTGGCAGAACCGGCAATCTCCAAATAGCTGCCCGGGACTGCGGCCACCGATTCCGGCACGCTGCTGCCTTCTTCTATAGCAATGTTATGATAATCAAAGTCTTGCCTGGACGCAAACGGACTGGGGAACCTGGCCACGTCAGCTTTCCCGCGCATATCAATGATGGTAGTGATCTGACTGTCCAGCAGATATCGGATGTCCCTTTCGTTGGGATGCTTAATCTCATCGCTCCGAAGCAACCCACCCTGTATGGTTCCGGGCCGTCCCAATCTTCTGGTATTCATGGTAGTCTCAAGCAAGCTCTTCATTGATTGTCCTCCCGAATTTCTACAGGCAGTTTTCCGCGCAATATGTACCGTTTAAGAAGACAAACGCCTGCGCAGCCTATTTACCAAATCCTTGATGCGCTCCGTCTCCATCTGCATACTCACTGGGTTCACGATCATCCTGGCGGACAGCGGGCAGACCTCCTCCAGTACCTCAAGGCCGTTCTCCTTTAAGGTGGAACCTGTTTCCACAATATCCACGATCACGTCGGACAACTCTACCAGAGGTCCCAGTTCAACGGAACCGTTAAGCTTAATGATGTCCACGGTTTGATGCTTCTTATCATAGAAATAGTCCCTGGCAATGTTGGGATATTTACTGGCTACCCGGATCCTTTCATGGTGCTGCAGAAGCTCCCTGGCTGAGGCCGGACCGCAGACGCACATGCGGCACCTCCCATAACCCAAATCCAGCACCTCATAGACATTCCGGTTCTCCTCCAGAATAGTATCCCTTCCCACAATGCCAATATCTGCCGCGCCGTATTCCACATAGGTGGGCACGTCCGGCCCTTTGGACAGAAAGAAGCGGAGCTTCAGCTCTTCGTTGACAAAGATCAGTTTCCGGGAGCTTTTGTCCTTCATCTCCTCACAGGTAATCCCGATCTCTTCAAATAATTCCATTGTCTTATTTGCCAGCCTTCCTTTGCCCAAGGCAAAGGTCAGATACCTATAGTCACTCATTTATGTCGTCCTTCCTTACCAGCGCTACCGCTACATTCTCCCCCCGCAGCTTCCGGGCCATTGCCAGCTTCTCACGGTAATCTGCCCCATCATAATACAATATCCTTGCAGCCTCTGGAAGAGGGATTTCGACCCTCTGTCTGGAGAGTGCTTCCATTATGCTGTCAATGACCACGCAGAACCCCACGGCGGGAGCCTTTTTGCCAAACTGTTCCAGAAGACGGTCATACCTGCCGCCTTTTACAACGGCTTCCCCCACGCCATAGGTATAGGCCTTGAAAATGACGCCTGTGTAATAATTATATTTGCTTAACATTCCAAGGTCAAAGGATATGTATTCCGCCACGCCGTAAGCCTCCAGCACTTCATACAATTTCTCAAGGCGTTGGATTGCCGCGATGGAACGGGGATTGCTTACCATCTCCCTGGCCTCCGCCAGGGAACACATATTTCCGAACATATCCGCCACCCGGAGCAGCCTGCTCTGGTAAGGTTCCGCCACTTCTCTTTCAATCAAAAGCTCCTGGGTTGCAAAATAGTTTTTCCCGGAAATGCAGTCTCTTAAAGCATACTCCGTCTCTTCATCCAACCCGGCCTCCTCGCATAATCCTTTAAAATATTCCACCTGGCCGATGCTGACCTGGAAACGGTTCAGGCCTGTGCTTAAGAGGGCTTCAATGACCAGGCTGATCATCTCCCCGTCCGCTTCCACGGAAGGCTCGCCTATCAGCTCCGCGCCCATCTGGGTCGTTTCCTTAAGCTTCCCCTGAAGGCTTGATGTATTATTAAAGGTGTTTCCCATATAGCTGAACCTTAAGGGCAGCTGATCCCCGCAGAAATATTTAGCCGCGCAGCGGGCGATGGACGGGGTAAAATCAGGCCTCAGCACAAGGGTATTGTTTTCCTTGTCAAAGAACTTATACAGTTCTTTACTGGGGGTAGTTCCAACCTCCTTTGAAAAGACGTCAAAAAATTCAAAGGTGGGCGTCTGGATATCCTCATAGCCGTATAGCCTCAGCTTCTCATGCAGTCTTTTCTCCACAAAAAGCTTTCTCTCATATTCTTTTCCGTAGAGATCCCGGACACCCTCGGGAGTATGCAATAATCGTTTGCTCATATTTTCCTCATTTCCCCACTGTATAATAGTGTATGTGGGCAGATCCCTTTGCGCATTTTAACCATGCCATGTGCAGGGCCGCTTTCTTTTAGACACTCGTTTCTATCCGGTTTTGTTCGAACTTGTTTTTATTCGGACCTGTTTTTATCCAAACCTGTTTCTATCCAAACCTGTTTCTATTCGGCTCTTTTTCCATCCGAATCTGTTTCTATCCGGGCATGAAAAGCCGGAAAAACAAAACCACATAACATAGTATAACATAAAACATGCGGGAATGAACAGACTAAAATGGTGGTTTCGTCCGCTACCCAATGGACGGTGTTATCTCAATCCCTGTCCTCTAAGTCCCTCTGCAGCATATCCAGATAGGGAACCAGAATACCATGTTTCTTAGGCAGGATATAGGCCGGGTTCAGTTCTTCGTAACGGAAGCTTTTCCGCCCTCCCCCCTGTGCCCGATTCCAGAAAAACAACAGCATCTCCAGGGGCAGGTAGTAAAGGACGTCCTTATGGGTGTAATAGATCAGAAAGAAAGAAATGCCCCCCTGCTTCTCAAAGTTTTCCATGAACTTTACCTGATGTTCATGTATATTCTGAAGGGCAAAGGTATCCGCAGCGCATTCCTTTGCGTCAAAGCACACGGGAATCCCCTGAACTGCCCCGATATAGTCAACGGTACTCTTCTGTTCAAAATAGGCGAGGGTGATGTGACGTTGCTCCTTGTCTATTTTGATGGGTGTAATGGGAGTTGGGATTTTCTGGATCAGGGCTAGGCCCGCTTCCTCGTATTTTTCATTTGTACGGTTGATCATATCCTCCAGGGTGGAGCCTCTCAGGCCTCTGGAATTCCATGTTGCCATATTATATCTTATCCCTTTCCTGCCCGGTTTTCACTTGTTTCATATATTTCAATTTTTGCCTGTGTAACACTACAATTCCAATGCCTTTCTCACAGCGGTAAACTGCTCCGGTTCCGGGACAGTAAATTCACGCTGGCTGAGAGCCGCCCCCGGTCCGTCTGCAACTTTTGGGAATGCCACCCGGCAGGCGTGGAGCAGATGATGCCCCAACCCATATTCCCGCTTCATTTTCTGGTTTACCTGAACATTCCCATACTTGAAATCCCCAACCAGGGGATGGCCTATACCGGCCAGATGGGCGCGGATCTGGTGCGTCTTACCGGTGAACAGTTCCACTTCCAGGTAAGTGAAGCCTCCGTTGGCGTTCAGGGGAATATAGCCTGTCTTTATGGAATTCTGTTTCGGGCAATCCTTTTGTTTTGAGGAGGCCACGCTGACCCTGTTACTCTTCTCGTCTTTCACCAAATATCCCTGAATCTGCGCAGGCTCTTCCAGCTTGCCCACACAAATGGTCTGGTAAAACTTCCGAACCTGTCTTTCTTTTAAAATCCGGTTCAGGAACTGCAGGCCTGCCAATGTCTTTCCACACAGCACAATGCCGCTGGTGTTCCGGTCAAGACGGTTGCAGACGGAAGGACGGAAGCTGATAAGCTCATCTGCCAGGGAGGGGTTCCCTTGCAGCAGATAACCAATCATCCATTCATTGATGCTGCAGTCCTCCGGTTTTGCCTTCTGGGACAGGATTCCAGACGGTTTATTTAAAAACAGGAAGTGCTCGTCTTCGTATACTATCTGTATTCCCTTGAGCAGCCGGTATGCTTTCCTGTATTCTGCGGCCAGGGGATTAGAGAAGCCGTTTGTCGCCACCGCCTCTTCCGACCCCGGGGAGACGCCCGGCAAGGATTCGGCCTCTCCCGACCCCGGGGAAACGCCCGGCAGGGATTCGGCCTCTTCCGACCCCAGGGAGACGCCCGGCAAGGATTCGGCCTCTTCCGACCCCAGGGAAACGCATGACGGTTTTCCGGCAAATTCCGGCCTTGCGGAAAGGGCGGTCCGGCTTTCCGCCTGTATGGGCCTTCCTGAAAACTTCTCAAAGGTTTCCGCCGAGAAGTAAAAGCATACGGAATCACCCTCTCGCAGCAATTCGGCTCCTTCTGCTTTCCTGCCATTCAAGGTAATGTTCTTTTTCCGCAGCATCTTATACAAGAAACCGGATCCGGCATTGGGCAGAAACTTATGCAAAAATTTGTCCAGGCGTTGCCCCGCCTGATTCTTTCCAATGGTAGTTGACTGCATATTTCCCTCGTTTCCATTCCGGCACATTTCCCGGAAGCGCCACATCCTATAGGACCACAAAGCTTACGGGGCCGCCGGATTTATGGCAAAATGCCAACGGTACAGCAGGCTGACCGTTACAGGACCACGCTTTTCAGCGTGCCTGCAATGGTTTCCGACCGGCTCTCATCCGTTTCCAACTCTTTCATTTGCTCCAGGCGATCCGTATATTTTTTTAAATCCGTAAAAATCTTCACCGTCACATCTTTTAAGCCGTCCATCTTTAAGATATTGTCAATATGCTTATAAAAATCATTCTCCGGAAAATCCGGCTTTTCGGAATACCCACAGACCGTATTCCCCCTGACTGCAAGATGGCTGACTACATAATTCTTCTGATAGGAAGTAAATACCATATCATAAAGTGTATGAAGCCCCTGACAATGTTTCTCAATCCCGGCAGCGGCTTCCTCCCCGCAGCTCTTAAACCTGAGGAACATAATGGCATTCACTGCGCTCTTGCTGGCAGGGAGACAGCCGAGGACCGCCACCACCGTCAGCAGGTTTGTCTTTCTTCCCGTCTGGATATACCCTGCCGCAAACAGAGAAACGGAGATCGCAAAATAGAGAAGTGTCCGAATAATCTCAAATTTCTTCTGGGTGTTGATATAGTCCTTAGTCCCTTTGTACTTTTCTGCGGAAAATATTCTGAGTAATTGCATGTTCATAATCCTTTCTTTTTCAACAGTCCCATCCCCTTTAAGAGAAAGCTGTGGGGAACCGTCTTTGAAAGACAGCGCAAACATTTGATGGGCAGGCTGCACACCGACATGGAGCGCTTGTGGTATGAATCCTTCAATGCCAGGGCCACTACCTTTTCCGGGCTTACCATAGTATATTTTTTGATGGAAAGGGTAGTTCCCGTCTTCTCTGCAATATCAAAAAAGGGGGTATCCACGGGCCCCGGGCATACGCTTGTAACATAAATTCCCGCCTCCCTGAGCTCCTCCCCCAAAGCTCTGGAAAAGCTCAGTACATATGCCTTTGTGGCTGCATATACCGCAAAATCCGGCTGTGGCAGGAAGGCGGCACTGGATGCCATCTGAAGGATCCTGCTGTTTTTGCGCATATAGGGGAGCATGCGATGGGTCAGCGCAGTCAATGCCTCGCAGTTTAATCGTACCATATCCTGTGCCGTCATCCTCTCCTGCTCACTGAAAGGCCCCATAACACCGAAACCGGCGGCATTGACCAACACCCTCACCACAGCGTTCTTCTCAATCAGCAGATCCTCCAGGGCATCCTGCTTCTTCTCATCCGTGATATCCATAACGATAATCCTGGCCTTGTGGTCCAATACCTTCGCCACCTCTTCCAAGTGTTCCCTGTTTCTGGCGATCAGCCAAAATTCGTCAATGGTAACAAAATAGCTGTCCATTTGCAGGGCAAACTCCATACCGATACCGGAGGACGCCCCTGTAATAATCGCAATGTTCATATCCTATTCCTTCCTTTCTGCCAAGTCAATCTAATTTAATGTCTACAGCACTCCTCCCAATCATGGGTCTCATACACTCTTTTTCTTATGTACGTTCCGTATGGTTTTCTTCTTTGGTATCTTATTTGACTGTGTGTCGTTCTTCTGCCGCATACTGCTCTTCTGTTGTGAACCGCTTTCCTTGCGCAATTCCTTTCCGAGCCGCTTTTTCCCTCCAGTACTTCCGTAGTCTCCCGCCGTCCTCTCCTTGGCCGTCCTCCGGGGACGGATCAGGCATTTTTTATCAAATCCGATGAGGTCCGTCCTGCCGGCTTTGGTCAGCGCTTCATGGACAAGCTCATAATTTTTCGGATTACGGTACTGTATCAATGCCCTCTGCATTGCTTTCTCATGAGGATTCCTGCACACATAAACCGGCTTCATATCCCTGGGGTCCAGTCCCGTGTAGTACATGACCGTAGATAAGGTGGACGGCGTGGGATAGAAATCCTGCACCTGCTCCGGCATGTATCCCAAATCCCTCAGGTACTCCGCCAGCTCTATGGCTTCTTTTAAGGTAGAACCGGGGTGGGAAGACATCAGGTATGGCACCAGGAACTGGTTTTTGCCCATCTGTGCATTCCATTTTTTGTATTTTGCCACAAAGCGTTCGTAAACCGCATTTTCCGGTTTTCCCATCCTGGCAAGGACCGCGTCGGAAATGTGTTCCGGCGCCACCTTAAGCTGCCCGCTCACGTGATGCTCCACCAGCTCCCTGAAAAAGGTATCATCCGGATCCGCCAGCAGATAATCAAAACGGATACCGGAACGCACAAATACCTTCTTTACCCCAGGAAGTTTCCGAAGCTTCCGCAAAAGTTCCAGATAATCGGAGTGATCCACATGGAGATTCTTGCAGGGTGAAGGGAAAAGGCATTGTTTGTTCTTGCAGACGCCGTGGGACATCTGCTTTTGGCAGGACGGATGCCGGAAATTCGCCGTAGGCCCCCCCACATCATGAATGTATCCTTTAAAGTCCGGCTCCTGTATCAACAATTCCGCTTCCTTGAGAATGGATTCATGGCTCCTGACCTGCACTGTCCTCCCCTGATGGAACGTCAGGGCACAGAAGCTGCATCCGCCAAAGCACCCCCGGTTGCTGATCAGTGAAAACTTGATCTCTGCAATAGCCGGGACGCCGCCTCTTTCTTCGTAAGAAGGGTGATATGTCCGCATATAGGGAAGGGCATAGACATCATCCATCTCTTCCGTGGTAAGGGGCTGCTGGGGCGGATTCTGGACCACATATATCCCCTTGGGATACTCCTCTATCAATATTTTGCCATTGCAGAAATCCGTATTTTCGTTCTGTATGGCAAAGCTTTTGGCATACTGGGATTTGTCTTCTTTCATTTCCTCATAGGAGGGCAGCTTTATGGCATCATATATTCCTGAGATATCTTTGGTGCGGTAAACGGTCCCCGGAATGAATGTGATATCGGATACCGCGATGCCTGCCGCCAGTGCGTCGGCAATTTCCACAATGGACCGCTCCCCCATCCCGTATGAGATGATATCCGCCTGACTGTCCAAAAGCACGGAACGCTTAAAGCTGTCTGTCCAATAATCGTAATGTGCCATACGGCGCAGACTGGCCTCGATGCCGCCGATGATCACAGGAATGTTTTTATATGTCCTGCGGATCAGATTCCCGTAAACAACCGTAGCGTGGTCGGGACGCCTTCCCATTTCACCGCCGGGAGTGTAGGCATCCGAGGAACGTCTTTTCCTGGACACGGAATAATGGTTCACACAGCTGTCCATATTTCCCGCTGAGATGAGAAACCCCAGCCGTGGGCATCCCAGTAAGCTGATACTGTCATCCCTTTTCCAGTCCGGCTGGGAAAGAATCCCCACCGAATATCCGTGGGCCTCCAGTACACGGCTGATAATGGCATGGCCGAAGGAAGGATGGTCCACATAGGCATCCCCTGTCACATACACAAAATCAAGCTGTTGGATCCCCCTCTCCCGCATATCCTCGGGAGACACAGGTAAAAATCCGTTATTTTTCTTCAAAAAATCCATAATAATCCTCTATATAATAATCTGCAAGTTCTTTCTTGGCCTCCCGGTCCGGGGCGGAATATACGTCTTCCACGGCACAGACCTTCATTCCGGCATTTTTGCCTGCCTGGATGCCGGGCAGGATGTCTTCAAACACCAGACAGCGTCCGCAAGCCACCCCCAAACCTGTCGCCGCTGCAAAATAGATATCCGGCGAAGGCTTCCCTCTCTCCACATCACAGCCTGTCACGATACAGGTAAAATAATCCCTGAAACGGTGCACCGCCGCTATGTTTTCCACCAGTTCCCTTGAGTTGCTGGTGGCAATGCCAAGCTTGATCCCTCGGTCCCTGCAGCCTTTTAAAAATTCAGGGATCCCGGGTTTCAGCGGTACTTCATGCGTATATTTATCCCAGGCCATCTCATTCCAGGTCCGCTTGATCTCCTCCAGGGAGTCCGGAATCGGGAAATGTTCTTTAAAATACACCGCTGTCTCATGGAAGCTCATGCCCTCAATCTTCGACTGAAGTCCCGGCGGCAGTTCAATGCCGTATCTGCCCAGGTATTCGATATCAATCTCATGCCACATCCACATGGAATCCACCAGCGAACCGTCCATATCAAAAATAATGGCATCAATATCCCTCAACATATCAGCTTTCATGTAATTTTTACCTCCTGTGTCTTAACCCATGTCCGAAAAGCGCATTCTGCATGAAGCATCGCTTTGGATACTGAAATCTGCAGGCATCATTGGGGAAATTCATTTCATTGTATCTTATTTCCCTGGGCAGAACTCTCTTGCAGGCAGTTCTCCTCCTGCAGGGTCAGGGGACGGTAATCTCCCGGCGCCAGCCTTTCATCTAAAACAATCCCCCCAAAACGTATCCTTTTTAATGCGGCCACCTGATTATTTACCGCCTGCAGCATCCGCTTCACCTGATGGTACTTTCCTTCCTGTATGGTCAGATAAATGGTATTTTCCGACAATATCTCAACCCTGGCCGGCAGGGTCAGCCTGTTTTCCCCGATATCCACACCCTGTTCCAGCTGCAGGATATCCTGTTTTGACAGAGGGTGGGCAATTGTTACCTGATAAGTCTTATCCACATGCTTTTTCGGCGACAGAAGGCGATGCGCCAACTCCCCGTCATTGGTCAAAAGCAGCAGTCCCTCCGTGTCTTTGTCCAGCCGCCCCACAGGGAACAAATCCTTCCTTCCCTCCGCCGCAAGCAGCTCCGTCACCGTTCCTGCGGTATTGTCCTGGGTGGCGGAAACCACGCCCTGAGGCTTATTCAGCATATAATAGACAAATTTCCGGTATGCCAGTTCTTTTCCCCGGACCGCCACGCAGTCCTTTTCTTCTTCTATTTTATGGTCGGCCTGGCGGACCACCAGGCCGTTTACAGAGACAAGGCCTTTTCTGATCAATTCCCTGACCTGGCTCCGGCTTCCTGTGTTCAGTTCACATAAATATTTGTCAAGACGCATAAAACCTCCCTGAAACTACATATACAAGTAAGGAGCCTGTATTTTTGGAGCCATTATGATTTACAAAACAAATCCGCCTCATAAGAAATCCCGCGGAATACATATATCCGGCGTAAGGCTGGCCGGTACTCTTTTGTTCTTGTTATGCACCGCCTGTATCCTGACCCACTCGGAACTCAGCCTGAGCTACGCCTCCATGGGCCTTAAGCTGTGGTTCGAAAAGATGATCCCTTCCCTGCTTCCTTTCATGATCCTTTCCGGAATCGTTATACGGCTAGGTTTGACGGAAACCATTGCTTCCTTTATCTATCCTCTGGTCCGTCCCGTTTATCACGTCCGTAAAAATGTCTGTTATTGCATGATGCTGGGTTTTCTATGTGGCTTCCCCATGGGGGCCAGGGTGGTCTCAGACCTCTATTCAAGAGGGCAGCTCACCAGAGAGGAAGGGGAATATCTGCTTGCCTTCTGCAACAATATCGGCCCGGTCTACTACTGCAGCTTTGTGCTGCCGCTCCTGCACAGGGAGCTTACTGCCCCATATCTGTTCGGCATGTACGGCATTCCCGCTCTGTACGGGATCTTTCTGCGCTACACCCGCTATCAGTGCCTGGGGAAACATATCGCCCCACAGGCTGCCCTAAAAGCTGCCGGCGAACTGAGCATCTGCACCCGGCGGGGCGCGCCCTCAAAGGCACACCGCATCCTGGATGCCTTTAAAAAGCATCAAAAAACCTCCGTTCACAGAGGGGAACGCCTGCTCTCCGAGACGGACCGGTCCATCAGCGCCGCCATCCGCAGTATTCTCACCCTGGGGGGATATATGATCTTATTCAATCTGCTAAACCTGATTCCCCACGTACTGTTTGGTGAGCAGGTGGCCCTGCCGGCGCCGCTGTTGGAGATTACCGGAGGATTAAACATGCTGCAGGTACAGGCGCCTCTGTATAGCCTTCTGGTACTGTCCTTCGGAGGATTTTCCTGCATAGCCCAGACCTATAGCTGTATCCGGGACACGGATCTCTCCATTGTGGACTACACCTTACACAAGGTCATCCTGACACTGCTCAACGCATTCTATTATTTTATCTGGTTTCTTCTGTCACCGAATTCATTCCTGCGTTGACGGCGCCGTTTTCTGCGCTTCTGGTAAGAAATACACTGTGACACGAAAACCGTAATAAACAAGAGAACTACAAAGGCCAAACACAGCTTTAAAAAACTCAGAAGACTGACCTCCTGCTCTTCTTCTACGCTTTCCGAGACGGCTGGGCGGAAAGTAGTGGTGCCGGGATACTCCTTCTCCCCGGAGGCTGCCGCAGTTTCCCCGGATGCGGGACCCGCCCCGTCCCGGTTATCCGGGCCACTGCCGTGGGTTTCTTCCACAACTCTTTCAGGCCCTGTCAGAAGATTGCTGTCCGTATACAGATCATAGGGATTATAGGCACGAAAAATGATTTCCGGTGTCACATTTGCAGGGACCTCCAAATCCAGCTGAAAGGTGTCCGAATAAGCGCCGGTCAAGGCATCGCAGCCGGGCCAGACCTCCCTCTCGCAGAAAGTAACCCCGCCGTCTAAGCTGTAACTGTAATACATAAGCGGCGTATCAAAATCCGCCGCAGCCACATCTATGGTAAGGATACCGTCACTGCCATAACCTTCGTCCGAAGAAAGTGAGATCTGGCAGATATCCGGTTCCGTATCGTCGTTTTTCGTGATACTGTTCAAGGAGGTGGCGCTGGCATCTATGAGATCATGGCCGGAATAATCTACACCCAGTTTACTGCTGCTTAATCCGAAATACTTTGCCACTGCCCTGGCATCCGCAATGCCAAAGGCTTTTAAGTCTGCTTCCGAATCGCAAAAATCCGTGTCCATTTCATTGTCCACATGGCAGTGTTCTATGATAAGGGCCGGCAGATTCCGTTCCACGGATTCCCGGATAATGCCATAATAGTCACCCTTGTCCCCCAGCCTTGTCTTTACCCCACGGACCAGCAGTCCCATATCCCTGGCTTCCGTGAGGAATTCATATCCGAACTGTAGGCCGTAACCGTTATAGGGTGATACGGAAGAAACCCACACTTCAGAACCGAAAAGCTCATGGTTTTCCGAAGCGTTATAATGGATGCTGAACATAAAATCGGCATCCACACTTGCCGCAAATTCCGCCCGCTCCGCCAGGGACATCTTTATATCTTCCGTCCTGGTCAGATAAACTTCCACATTGTCATATTTTATCAGTTCATCGTACATTGCCTGGGCGGTAACCATAGTCATAAATTTTTCTTCATGGTTATTTTCCAGTGTACCTTGATTATCCCCTCCATGCCCCGGGTCGATGACCACTACAAGCTTGTCTCCCGTATCCTGCAGCCTGGTGGCTGCCTCCGCCCCCATAGGGTACAAAAGGATAGGGATGGCGGCAACCAGTATAGTAAAACGTCGTAATAAATCTTTTATCATAGGCCTCCTTATTTCCGCCTTATACATGCAAATGCTTTAAAACACAACCGCACTATTTAATAAAGAACCCGCTTCCTTGCGAAAACCGGTTCTTCACTTTCCGTCCTTAAAGTTAAATGAACTGTACAATAACAATCCCCTATACATGTCCGGATTGTTTCGTCAGATCAAGTCAATTCCACTGTTATTGCCGACAGCGCCCATGGAAATATCCTCCAGATCCTCCATAGGCTGTAATGCCTGCCTGTTGGACTGTATCACCTCTTTATACTGGTTCAGTGACCCCAGCAATCCCTCGTAATGGCCGCTTGCAGATTGGATGGCAGACAGGATCAGGTTCTCCAAATCTGCCAGCTGCCCCTCGGTGTATCTTGCCGCCTGCATTTTCAGTTCATTGGCCTCCATGGTTGCCTTATCCAGAATATCCTGTGCCTGTTTTGACGCCATGGACACCACTTCATTTGCCTGGGCGTAAGCCTGCTGCATGATCTCATGCTCGCTGATCAGCTCGTTGGTCTTTACGTTCGTCTCATTGATAAGCGCCTCCGCCTTTGCCCTGGCATCATTCAAAATTGCTTCTTTATTGCTTATGATCTTCTGGTAACGCTTGATCTCATCCGGCGTCTTCATCCGCAGCTCACGCAGCAGTTCGTCGATCTCATCCTTGTTGACTATGATCTCCGAATTGGACATGAACTTGGGTTTACAGCTTTCAATGTATTCTTCTAACTCGTCAATTAGTTGTTCAATTCTGCTGCTCATTCCACTCTCCTCACCTTTTGATCTGATATTTCCCGTAAATCAAATCAGCCACGAAGTCAGGGACACATTGGCTGATATCGCCGCCAAAGCAGGCAATCTCCTTTACGCTTGAGGAACTGAGGTAAGCATATTCCAGACTGGTAGTCAAAAACATGGTATCCAGCTTCCCCTTGGAAAGAAGCCGGTTGGTCTGGGCAATCTGCAGTTCGTACTCAAAATCGGTGATGGCCCGCAGTCCTCTCACCGCCACATGAAGATTGTTCTCAGCGGCATAGTTGATCAAAAGTCCGCTGAAGCTGTCCACCTGCACATTGGGGATATCTTTTGTAGCCTCCTCCAATATCTTAACACGTTCCTCCACAGAAAACAACGGTGTCTTAACCTTATTGTTTAAAACACTGACAATAAGGACATCAAATATTTCCGCAGCACGCTTTATGACATCCAAATGACCGTATGTAACCGGATCAAAGCTTCCGGGATAAACTGCTCTTTTCATAAATTTCCGTTCCTTTCCATCAGGCATAAAATGTCAGGGCATTGGCGCTTTTCGGAGAAATACATGCTTGTTCGTCTTGTACCTTTTATCCTTTTCTACCCTATACCCCATTTCCTCCAGCCAGGAAAAATCCGTCTTCAACGCGGCCTCCACCACAATCAGGGTATCTTCCGTGACATAGCGCATATTCCACAGCATTGCAAGGACATTCTTTTCCTGCCCGCTCTGGTAAGGAGGGTCCATAAAGATTACGTCCACGTTCCTCTCACTGATCCCGGGCAAGGCGCTGAATACATCCTGCTTTAATACTATAGCACGGTCTTCCATTTTCGTAAATGCCAGATTGTGCTGAATACAGGAGATGGCTTTCGGCGCATTTTCAATAAAGTATGCCTTTTTTGCCCCCCGGCTTAACGCCTCGATGCCGATGCCGCCGCTTCCGCTGTAAAGATCCACAAAAACAGCGCCGGGGACATATGCCTGCAGCATATTAAACAGCGTTTCTTTGATCCGGTCGGAGGTCGGCCGTGTGTCCAGCCCCTGTGGCGCCTTCAAGGGAAGGCTTCTGGCAGTTCCTGCGATCACTCTCATATTCTATCATTTTCTCCTTTATCAGATATTTCCTTATATTTCCGCCCATGCCTCCGGCGGCACCGACAGTCCCAGGGACTAAATCCTGCCCCGAAAACTTCATTCCCTTCACGCTTATACACGAATCTTCGTCCCCTTGCCGTCGCGCTTTGCAAGCTTCAGATCGTTCAGCGTAATATGCTTTTCTTTGTAGACAATTTCCTCATTATCGATCACTTTGGTATAGTATACGCCTTCTACGCTATCCTTCGCCCCGAGCTTCATTCCCCGGACGCCCACGGCGCCCTTTTTCTTCTCCGGGATCTCTTCGATTAAAAAGCGCAGGAAATATCCTTCCTTTGTCTGCAGGATAATATTACGCTGCTCCAGCAGTGTTGTGACGCTGACCACACTGTCTCCCTCGGAAAGTTTTGTGGCGGCTACCGTACGCTTCGCCACATCAAACTCTCCGCCGTCCACGATCTTCATCATGGACTGTGCTGTGACGAAAACCAATTGCCGCAGGTTCAGGTCCGTCTGGCTGGCAATGTAGACAATCTGTTCCTTCTCGGAATTAAAGTTGCTGACATTATCTATTGGCGTGCCTTTGTCACGAAATTTACCGAAAGGCAGATCCATGACCTTGATAGTGTGGAGCTGGCCCGTATTGGTGAAAAGGCATACTTTTCCTGTATTTTTGCAGGTAAGGATATATTTATTCTCGCTGTCGGCCGCCTCCCTGTTCCTCTCGTATGTGGCCATATCCACTGTCTTGGCATAGCCGAAGCGGTCCATCAGGAAGATCACCTCCGTTTCTTCCACTTCCTTTTCCCTGTAAACGGCTTCCTCCGCATTCTCAATAGATGTCCTGCGTTTTCTTCCGTATTCCTTCTTATAACCGTCCAATTCGTTCATAATGACCTGAGCCATGGAGTCCCTGCGATCCAGGATATCCTCATAGCGGTAAATATTCGCCAGTGTGTCCTCATGCTCGTTGATCAGCGCTTCGATCTCCAGGCCGATCAATTTGTACAGGCGCATTTCCAAAATGGCATTGGCCTGCTTCTCCGTAAACATGAGCTGGGTGGCCATAATTTTGGATTCTTTGGATTTGAACCGGATTCCGTCAATCTTTCCCTCCACCAGGCAGGCTTTCGCCATAGCCCGGTCCTTGGAGCCGCGTAAGATTTCAATAATCAGGTCAATCACGTTACAGGCTTTGATGAGACCCTCCTGGATCTCCTTCTTCTCCAGCTCTTTCGCCAGTAGGTTCGTATATTTTCTGGTAGCAATCTCAAACTGAAAGTCCACATTTGCCTTGATAACGGCCTTCAGCCCCATGGTTTCCGGCCTGCCGTTGTAAATGGCAAGCATATTGACGCCGAAGGTATCCTCCAGCCTTGTCTTCTTATACAGCAGGTTCACAAAATTCTCGGGGTCGGCATCCTTCCTAAGCTCGATCACGATACGGATGCCCTCCTTGGAGGACTGGTTGGAGATGTCCACAATATCCTGTGTCTTCTTGGTCTCCGCCAGTGCCGCCACATCGGACAGGAACTTGGCGATATTGGCGCCGATCATGGTGTAGGGGATTTCCGTAATGACCACATTGGTCTTGCCGCCCTTTATTTTCTCATACTCCACCTTACCCCGGATCTTGATCTTTCCCACGCCGGTCTCGTAAATATTGAGCAGCTCGTCCTTGTTGGTGACAATGCCCCCGGTGGGGAAATCCGGCCCCTTTATATGGCGCATCAATTCCTTCGTGGTAATATTTCCATCCAACATGTACGCTTTTGTGGCGTCTATGACTTCATTCAGGTTGTGGGGCGGCGTGCTGGTGGTCATCCCCACCGCGATGCCCTCTGAACCGTTCACCAGAAAATTGGGGATCTTCACCGGAAGCACCGTGGGTTCCTTCTCCGTCTCGTCAAAGTTGGGCATGAAGTCCACCACGTCCTTGTCCAGATCACCGAGGAACGCCTCCTGGGTCACCTTCTGGAGCCTCGCCTCGGTGTAACGCATGGCAGCGGCGCCGTCCCCCTCGATATTTCCGAAATTGCCGTGTCCGTCGATGAGGGGCATTTCCTTCTTGAAATCCTGGCTCATGACCACCAGTGCGTCATAGATGGAACTGTCCCCGTGGGGATGGTATTTACCCATGGTATCGCCCACAATACGGGCGCTTTTCCGGTAAGGCCTGTCGAAACGTATTCCCAGCTCGTGCATATCGTAAAGAGTCCTTCGCTGTACCGGTTTTAAGCCGTCCCTGACATCAGGCAGGGCCCTGGCTATGATCACGCTCATGGCGTAATCGATAAAGGACTTCTGCATTTCCTCAGAGTATTCCGTTTTGATGATTCTGCTGTTGTCTTCCATTTTTATGATACCTTTCCTGAAATGCGTCTGAAAATGGCAGCACTTTCACTTTCCAATGCCTGCTTATACATCCAGTTCCGCCTCCTGCGCATGTTTGTAGATAAACGCCTTCCGGGGAGGGACCTCCGTACCCATCAGCAGCTCCGTCATCTCCGTGGCCATGCGCGCATCCTCGATCTCCACAAGCTTCATGCGGCGGGTCTCCGGGTCCAGCGTTGTTTCCCAGAGCTGCTGGGCATCCATCTCCCCAAGGCCTTTGTATCGCTGGAGCGTAAAGGGCCCCTTGTGGGTCTTCCTGTATTTCTCCAGTGCCTTATCGTCATAGAGATACTCCTCTTTTCCCTTGCTGGGCATGGCTTTGTAAAGCGGAGGCATGGCAATATACACATGCCCCTCAAAGATCAGCTCAGGCATAAAACGGTAGAACAGAGTCAGAAGCAGGGTGGAAATATGGGAACCGTCCACATCCGCATCCGCCATGATAATGATCTTGTCATAACGCAGTTTGGATATGTCAAAGTCGTTGCCGTATCCCTCGGAAAAGCCGCAGCCAAAGGCATTGATCATGGTCTTGATCTCTGCGTTTGCCAGGACCTTATCAATACTTGCCTTCTCCACATTCAATATCTTGCCGCGAATGGGAAGGATTGCCTGGAACATCCGGTTTCTGGCCGTCTTTGCGCTGCCTCCGGCGGAATCTCCCTCTACGATAAAGATTTCGCATTTGGAGGGATCCTTGGACTCACAGTTTGCCAGCTTCCCGTTGGAGTCAAAGGAAAATTTCTGCTTGGTCAGCATGTTCGTCCTGGCCCGTTCCTCTGTCTTACGGATCTTGGCTGCTTTCTCCGCACAGGAAATGATATTTTTCAAAGTTTCCAGATTGCGGTCAAAGAAGCGGGTGATTTCCTCCCCCGTCACCTTGCTGACCACCTTCGCCGCATCCTGATTATCCAGCTTGGTCTTCGTCTGGCCCTCGAACCGGGGATCCGGGTGCTTGATGGACACCACCGCAGTCATGCCGTTGCGCACGTCTGCTCCGGTGAAGTTCACATCCTTCTCTTTCAAGATACCCAGTTCCCGGGCATAGGTATTGATCACGTTCGTGAACATGGTCTTAAAGCCGGTAAGATGCGTACCGCCTTCGGAGTTGTATATATTGTTACAGAATCCCAGCACATTCTCATGGAACTCATTGATATATTGGAACGCCACTTCTACGGAAATGCCTTCGCTCTCGCTGCTGAAATAGATCACATCATGCAAAGCTTCCTGGGATTTATTCATATCCTTGATAAAACCTACAATACCCTCCGGTTCGTTGTAAGTGATTTTCTCCGGTGTTTCTTTCCGTTTGTCCTGGAAAACGATTGTGAGCTTGGGATTCAGGTAGGCCGTCTCGTGAAGACGGCTCTTTACGTCATCCTCCTTGAAACGGGTCTTGTCAAAAATAGTGTCGTCCGGCAGGAAATTAATGGTAGTTCCCGACTCCCTGGTCTTCCCCGCCACCGGCAGAAGGCCGTCCACCAGTTCCACAACAGGGTTTCCTCTCTCATAGGAATCTTCATAAATGAATCCCCCGGACTTGACCCGCACGGTCAGACGCGTGGAAAGGGCATTTACCACGGAGGAACCCACACCGTGCAGCCCACCGCTGGTCTTATATGCGGAATTATCGAATTTCCCCCCTGCGTGAAGGGTGGTAAATACCAGGCGTTCTGCACTGATCCCCTTTTCATGCATTCCCACAGGGATCCCTCTTCCGTTGTCAGATATGGTGGCAGAGCCGTCCGCCTCCAGGGTAACGGTTATGGTATCACAAAACCCCGCCAGATGCTCGTCCACGGAATTGTCTACGATCTCATATATTAAATGGTTCAGTCCTTTTGTGGAAACACTCCCAATATACATGCCCGGGCGTTTCCGCACCGCCTCCAGTCCCTCCAGCACTGTGATACTGGAGGCATCATAATTATCTGCTTTCACCATCGGAAAAACTCTCCTTATTGTTTTCTTCTTGACACAGGCCATATTTTACCATATATATTATGTTTTGTAAATGGAAAACCAAAAGTATGTTCGATAAGTATTGTTATCTCATCCTGCTACTGCCCTTATCCGAAACCAGGGCAATCCCATATTCGCTTATCTTATGTCCCAGCAATCTCATGATTTCAAGCTCATCCAGTGCATCCAGGATCGCATTGTGGGTCTCCCGGTAACTTTTGTCTGCAGTGAGCATTCTCAGCACATCCTCCACACCATATCCCCACTTCATCCTGCCGGTTTTATAGCATTCCGCAGAATCCGGTATGGCAAAATTGTACTGGCGGTAAGCGGCCAGGCGCATAATATCATACCATTCATATCCCAGATACTCCGGCAGGTGATTTCTGTCAAAAGAAGCGTTATACGCGAAAAGTTTCCCCACGTTATATGTGTCCAGCCAGTTTCTGATCTCCTTTAATGCCTGCTTCCTGCCTGTAACACGGACTCCATCCTCATCAGGGCGCAGTTCATGTGAATACATCCCTCCCACCCTGTATTCCGGGTCAATTATGAAATATGCCGAATCCTCTTTTTCCATTGTCTCCGAATCGGCAACTACCACACCGATCGACATTACCGCATCATTCCAGTTTGTCTCGGTATCAATTACTGCAAATTTGTCCATGGTATCTGTTCCTTTTTCTTTTGTCAGCCTGCTTCCAGACATATTATTATGCTCTCTTTTCAGAAAAGCACAAGGGGGATCACAATATGTATTTCTCAATATAACGTGCCACTCCGTCCATATCATTGCTTTCCGTTACATAATCCGCCGCTTCCAGCACCTTATCAATGGCATTGGAGACAGCCACACCCACCCCGCAGTTTTTTATGGGTTCTATATCGTCATTGTCATCCCCGAAATATACCGCCTCATCCCTGGCGATACCTTCCGCCTCCAGCATGGCCCTGATACCATTCCATTTGGTGGACGCAGTACTCATTATCTGCATCAATGTCCCTTCCGCTACCGTCATATAAGTATCATCTGTCAGGCTTTGCCTTATCTGCTCCTGCAGATTTTCTCCTCCGCCGCTCACCAGAATTTTATAGACTGCCCTTTCTGTGGGCAGGGCAGGAAAGCCTCTGAAAACAGTGGAATTCCATTCCGGGATTGGAATATTTGAAAAAAGGCCCTCTGCCGTTTCCAATGACAGGACAATGTCAGGGATCCCGAAGACCTTTTGCAAAATGCTTTCCGCACTGGAAGGAACAATCCCGTTTTCAATGACTCCCTGCGGCAAAATAATCCTTGCACCGTTTAAAGTGGTTATGGCGTCAAATCCGATTTGGCCATGATATGTTAATATGGCCCTCTGGGGACGTGCAGTTGCCGCCATTAGGAGAATTCCCCTGTCACGGCAACGCTTCAGCACGGAATACGTATCCTCCGAAATTGTTTTATCTGTATGGAGCAGGGTTCTGTCTAAATCTGTAATAATTGCTTTCATTGCTACAGCCGCCTTTCCAAACTCCCATACAATCAGCTGTATCACCATACATCAAAGTCCGGGAGTTTAACAAATGCACACAAAACAGGCAAAAACAGCCCATTTTGGCGCACTACAGTCTCGGGATTTCGAAACTATATATCCGTTTCTACAAAGTGTACCGCAGAATTATCCCAATACTTTGTAAAAACACCGTCGTCTTTTTGGCAGAAATTCATCTGATACATTCTGAATGTGACCGGGAAATCTTTCGGCTGCCACTGCTCTACATAAGAATACCGGTATTTCATACCCAACTGTATCATAACGCCGCCGCTGCGTGGATTGTTGATGTCATGGGTTGCCGTAATAAAAGGAATCCCGTCTCTCCTGACCTGTTCTATAACAGCTTTCCCGGCTTCCGTGACAATCCCCTGATGCCAGAATTCTTTCCGCAGGCCATATCCCAGGTCATAACCCTCGTCCATGGAAACCTTTATGTAGCCAATGGGACTGTTGACCTTTTTCTGGCAGATGGCGTAGGCATAAGCCTGAGGTTTCGCATATTCCGCCGCATATCTCGTATCGAAAAAAGCTCTTGTTTCCTCTATACTTTTTAAAGGGAACCACGGCAAAAAAGTATTGACTGCCTCATCCTTCAGTATCAGATACAGGGCGTCAATATCATTTTCCCTGAATCTTCTGAGTATCAGCCTTTCTGTTTCCAGCTGTGGTGTATTCATAGATCTTCCTGTTGTGTTCAATTGTTCCATTTTTTCCTTCATTTCAGCACTGCTTTGCAAGATTTTTCCAGTCCGTATCGGAGGCTTTTCCCCGTGCCTGACTTTTATAGAATTATACATAACATTGTGACACAATGCAAACGGAAATTATGAAACATCCAGAGTGTGTTTGAAAAAACCGTTCCTGCAGTCAATGACGAAAAAGGCATGTGCCTGCCCAAAGAACAAGTGCACATACCTTTTTACTTCTAACTCATTTCAAAATCCACCGAACGGAACCGGCTGTCACCAGTAAAGCCGCATATTTTTTTCCACTTCCCCGTCCGACAGTGAAAATTTCTCCCTCACTTTATCAGAGGTGGCGTCATAAGATACTTGCAGCTCCTTACAAGTGGAAATAAGCGCTTTCAAGCCTTGCTCCATGCCCTCTTCCCTACCTTCTTCTCTGCCCTCTTCTCTCTCCAGCATTAATTGCCTCTCAAAAGTATAATCCAATACCATTGCCTTTACCACCTCCGATCGGTGTTCCATCAGAAAGTCCCGTAGCACAAATAAAAATGTAATTTGATATCATTATAACCAATAACCTGTAAATGTCAATACGTAAAATTATTAAAATGCATCGGGGGCTTTGGGTTTGTCATTCCGAAATTCCCTGGAAAGCAGAAAAATCCCGAATACTACCCCGTTCAGCAGAAGCGCGGAAGGGATCATGGACCAGGAAAGCTGCTGGTTTGTCAGAATATCCGCAGAGTAATTGTTAGCTGTCACAAGGGTAAGGTTATTATTTAAATAATGCATGATCACCACGACCCATATATTGCCGGTCTTTAAATATGCCCAGGCAAAGAAAATCCCCAGTCCCAGGCAGGTAATGATCTGGGATACGGTCATGATCAGTCCCTGATCCGGCGTGGTGTAATAAAAAAAGTCCAGAAAAATGTGCCAGAGTCCCCAAATCACGCCCAGAAGCAGAACGCCGCGCCGCATGCCAAACCGTTTCTGGAGCAGAGGCTGCAGGTAATAGCGCCATCCGTATTCCTCCCCCAGAAATGCCGCATATGCCAGAAAGAAATTCACCGGCACAAAGAGCAGATAACCCCATGTGGCAGGGTTTTTAAAGATTTCCAGCATTATGCCCGGCTGCCCTTCCATGGCATAGGCGACAAAGACGCGCCCGAAATAAAGTATGAGAAAAACCAGAATACAAAACCAGGAGGTTTTCCAGTTTTTCCAGCCGAGGCCATAGGCCCCTCTTCTTTTCTTACCTGATAACAGCAGCGGGATAAGGCAGAGTATGCTCCCGATTATGGTAACGTATTGTGTAAGGACCGCCCAGAGGGAAACGGGGGTTTCATAAAGAATCACGGTCTGTTCCGGTGCGGCTACGGACAGGACTGAAAGAAGGGCCATGCAAAAAGTCACCCCTATAAAACACCGGTAAAACCATTTGGGCAGCAAGTCATCCTGCCGTCTGGTCAGCAGGTATGCCAGCATGACGCCTGCCGCCGGATAAAACATCTGGGCACTGGGAAATGCGCTCAGATCTGCCTGGACCGAGTTTCCGTACCAGGCGAGAAAACCCATCACATAAGTAAACCCATACGCCACAAGCAGAAAAATAATAAGCTGTTTTTTGGTGGTTTCTTTTGTCTCTGTCATTTTAATACCATACCTTTCCTTTATGCATCTGTCCGGCCATGCCCTTCATAAAGTCCGGTACGATCCGCCCTTTTCAGCCCCATGTCTGGCCTGCCCGGGTTTCCATTTCCAAAAGTTTCCTCTCAGGCGCCGCCAGCCGCATTTCTTTAAATCCGGCACAGTGCTGTCTGTCTTTCCCCTGTGGGACTTACAGGAAAGGAATGGGATCGTCCCCACTGATATCATGCAAAACCGTCCTTTGCGAAGGATTATACCACGGTACGTTTTGGGAAAGGTTCCAAATGCCCAAACGGTCATTTCACTGCCCAAACGGCTCCACGCTTAAGCAGTTCCTGGCGCATGCGCCGGGAGAAGGGGCAGCGCTCCCCGTTTTTCAATACAAGTTCCCTGTTGTGCACATCGATCCAGTCAATCTGTTCCCCATGGACCAGATAGGCTCTGTGTACCCGTATAAAACCCTCACCCAGATCCTTTTCCAACTCCTGTATGCTTCCGGAGAAGTCAAACAGTTCATTCTTTGCGTGAAGCTCTATGCGGTGGGTGCGGCTGGAAGTGGCAAAATACAGAATATCGCCCAAAGGAATATGCCGGATCATTTCCGGCGTTTTCAGGGTAAAATACTCCTGCCGGGGATTTTGCATTTTGCTCATCCGCTCCGTAACGGTGTCAAGGCAGCGGGAAAGGTCTGTATACATCCGTTCCGGATTTTGTTTGCAGATATAGTCCAGGGCTTCCAGATGATAGCGGAAGGTCTCGAAAGCCAGGTCGGGAAACGCCGTGACATAGATCAGAAATCCTCCCCCATCCCTTTTTCGGATCTCCTTTCCCAGCTGAAATCCATTCATGGAAGCACCTTTGAGTTCCACGTCCAGAAAATAGATTCCCTGCCCGGATTTTCGGTCAAGGCACTCCAAAAGCTCCTCCGGATTACCGGTAGAAAGTACTACCTTCATGTCATAACCCTGAATCAGGATCTGCTTTTCCAGCCAGGCACGCTCCATGTTCCTGATCTGCTCTTCATCTTCACATATATAAACCGGCAGCATAACCCCTCCTGTCATCTTTCATGAATCGTAAACTCCTGCACAAAACAGCCGTCCCTTACGGCGGTCAGGTTAAATATAAAGTCATATCGGTCCAATATTTTCCGATAGCTTTCCAGGCCTGTCCCGTGCCCTTCCCCTTTGGTGGTATAGCCATCCTTTCCCAAAAGGTGAAGCGCAGGCTCCGAATACAGGCTGTTCGTGATCCGAAAGACGGTGACGTCACCGCCCGGGCTGCTGATCATCAGGCGCACCCAGCCATCCTTCTTCCCCTGTGCCTCTTCCACGGCATTATCCAGCAGGATCCCCAGGCACCGGCACAGATCGGTACTGCGCATCCGGGTGGTATCCAAAGGGAACATTACCTCCAGTTCAAAACGGATGCCCTCCCGTTTCATCCGGATCATCTTATCCATGAGAAGGCCTTTTACCTCCATCATGCGAACATTGCCCAGTTCGTTGACCAGCTGCACATGGCTGCCCACCTGCCTGTCAAAGTCTTCCGTCATATTCTGTATAAAAGCTTCCACGGCCGCCGGATCGCCTTCCTTTGCCTGGAGATACATTCCTGCCGTCATGTTTTTGAAATCATGCCGGAACCTGCGCAGTTCGGACTGGATCTGCTCCAGCTGTTCTATATAGATGGTCTGCTGCTTCAGACTGTTCTGCTGCGCCGTAATCTCCTGCTTTTGCTGCCAGTTCCGTCCTGCGTAGAGCAGAAACACATGGATCATGAAAAGCAGCGCCAGCGGCAATAACTGCAGGGAACCGTTCAGCTGCCTGCCGTTTACAATGATCTGCAGCATACGGTATATTGCCGGGTAGGAGAACAGCAGGAGCAGGATTCCTTTGTGTACATCTTCCTGCCCGATCCACTGTCTGTAAATCCTGCCTATGCCGGACATGTGGATCACAAAACCGCAAAGAACCAGGCAGGCCGGTACTACCACCAGGATCCAGAACAGATAACGCCGGCGCTCCTCCGGCACCGTGAGATTATAGATGATCCCCACACTGTACAGCTGCGAGAGGTAATCGCCGTAAGAATACAGGATCTCCACGGTCAGGATGTCGATACAGCAGTCTTTCATGGGCGCCCGGTATAGAAACCGAAGGAAAAGCGCCATACATAACACCGAAAAATATTTCCACAGCAAAGTGCCTGTCTGATATTTCCAGTAAAATACTCCTGCCACATAACAGGCAGATCCCAAAAACGCAAATAACACGATCACAAAAACCGAAGCCATGAAACATTTAAACACATGCATCCTTCCATGGCGGGGAATCCTTCCCAAAAGAATATGGGACATCCAGAGGGTGAAGCCTACATCCACTGTCATACTCCATAAATTTCCAGACATTGCCTGCCAAAAGTTCATAAAATCCTCATTTCCACACTATATTTTGCACCTAAGTTCAGCGTACCCGCCGGCATCCGTCAAATCCGCCGTCACCTGCCACAAACATTCCGTATTCTTTGGGTATGTGCAGGTATCCGTTTACCTTCCGTGAATTGAAGTAATCCAGCAAAACGCCGTATTTTCCCCGGTCAAGCCCCTGCATGGAAGCCATGGAATAGATATACTCCAGATAATCCTCCACGTTGTCTATCTCTAAAGCGTCCGTGTAATCACGCCGATCCACCTTTGCGAACTGCTTTCTGAGCGTCCGTGCCCCGTTCTGTAATGTAAAGGAAATATTGGATTTATGGTCGCAGGGAATGCCAAGTTCATCCAGTGCATGATAAAGATACTGCGTCATTCCGTTTATCCCGAACGTGGAGCAGCAGAACAGGCCGTCTTTTTTCAAAACCCGTCTTACTTCGGAAATCGCCAGGTCAATATCCTTCACATGATATAGCATGGAATTTGCTATAATAAGGTCAAAGGTACCGTTGCCAAAGGGTATATGTTGTATGTCAGCCTTTCTGACGGATATTCCCCTGCCCTGGAAAAGATGCTGTAAGTAATCTGTCATTCCGTCGGAAAAATCCGATAATATAATATCCATATTATAACTCCGGAGAACGTCATTTTCAAAATAATAATTCCACAATTCTCCTGTTCCGCTTCCCAATTCCAGGATTTTCATCTTTCTGCGAAAGGGATACTGGTCAAACATCCACCTCTGGAATCCCACTTTATTCACACTGTATTTTTCGTGTAAGCTTTTTCTCACCTTAAGGTTATCTGTATTTTTATACTGTTCCTGGATTACGGTTTTGCAGGACATATCATCCATATCAATCATCTGTAGTTCCCCTCCTGTACTAAAGCGCCGCTTGCGGCGCTTCGAAGAATGCGAAGCATTCTTCCCCAGCCAGACGCAGTTTCCTGTAAAATAAATTAAACCCTTCCGGCTTCAGGGCAAAGTCCCTGTCCGGTGCTGCCTGGTGCTGCCCGCTCCCACTTTGCCTGTGATGCCCGCTTTTACCTTTTCCGGCAGATAAACATCCCCGTTTCCTTTTGGATATAGACCGCTCCCTCCCGTCTCAGCATATCTTCCAACAGCTGCCGGAATTCCTCTCCTCTCTGCTCCAGGATACAGGGAGCGTTCCCGGGATAAGAATACACATAATCATAAATTACCGCTGCGTCATCCACGATCAGGGCGTTTTCCTGCCGCTCACATTCCACTCTGGGGAAGAACTTTTTCAGCTGCGCTTCCCCGTTTTCCAGCCGGAACCCTGTGGTCAGCCTGGTAAAGGGCATTTCAATACGCCTGTCAAAAGAAGCCACGATTTCATGCAGCTCCTTCATATGGCCGTTGCCGATAGTTGAGCAATAAAAGATTCCCGTATCTTTCAGCGCCGTTTGGATCGCACCCAGGCATTCTTCCCTGTGCTTCACATGGTAAAGCATATGGTTGGCAATTATTTTGTCATAGCATTTCTCCGGCAGATGCAGCTCCTCCGCGTCCATAACGTGATACTCCACGCAGATCCCCTTCCGCTCCATCAGCTTCTCATAGGGGGTAAGGCGTTCCCGAGCCTGTGCCAGCATCCCCTCTGAGCGGTCGGTGAGGATCAGATGCAGTCTCTCCGGCAGCCTGTGGATATTCCTGCACCACAGCTTTCCGTTCCCGCACCCAATCTCCAAAACCCTGTCCCCGGCATCCAGTCCCAGTCTTTCATACACCCATTCCATCCAATCCCGGGGATTGGTGCTGTAATCATGGAGCCGGATCCTCCTCTCCAGATTATCTGGGGTCTCATATTGTTGTTTAATTTTATCTTCGTCTGTCAGAAGATTCAGCAGCCTCAGAAGGTAATTCCACCTCTCCTCCCCGCCGCTTTTCTCCATAACCTCAATGGTGGAGACCATCTCCTCCAACCGGTTTTTCCGCTGCAGCAGAAGGGCCTTCTGTTCGGAAAGCTGTATTTCCATGTCTCTGACATTGTCTCCTTCTGTATGGTTTATCCCTTCTGCCTGCACCATCCCTTCTATCTGGCGCAGGGAAAAGCCTAAATATTTCAGGATCAGGATCCGCTGAAGCCTGTTCACACAATCCCGGTCATAGTACCGGTATCCCGCCTCCGAATGGGCCACCGGCTTCAGCAATCCCTTTTCGTCATAAAAACGGATGGTGCGCAGGGATACCCCTGTCAGCCTGGCAATCTCCCCTGCCGTGTATAATTTTCCTTCCATGAAGATACCTCCTTCTTTCTTCCTGTATATTACTTGTGCCACAGAACCCAAAAGCATATGCCTTTCAAAATTCCGTCAAAAACCCTAAGGTTCTTATCTTGTTTTCTGTCAATTCACATTATAAAGGGTTACCTAAGGTGACGGTCAAGGACAAACTCACACTTTTCTGAAACAGGGAGCCGGAGGTGAAAGGGGCGATGTGAGTCATTAAAATATAAAAAACCGGAAGCTGTGGATACAGCCTCCGGCCAGAAACAAATACTATTTAACTGCCTCAAACCTCAATCTTCCTGCAGCAGGCAAATGCCAGGGCGCCGGGGCCGATATGGCAGGCCACACTGAGAGAAAGGGGATCCATATGGATATCATAGCCGGGAAACTGTTCCGCAATCTCCTGCTTATAAGCTTCCGCTGCCGCTTCATTGTGGGTATGGGCAATCTGCAGCCAGATATGCTTATCCTCGGTAAGGCCGCCGAACCGTTTCTCGATATCGTTGCGGATGGCGTTGATCATGGTGGCCTTACCCTGGTTGACGGTGCGCGCTTTCGCAAAGGCGTCCAGCTTATCCCCCTGGATCTGGAGCACCGGCTTCAGCTTCAGCATAGTGCCGATAGCCGCTGCCGCAGGTGTGATCCTGCCGCCCTTTTTCAGATAATATAAAGTATCCAGCATAATATAGATACTGCTGTTGAACTTGTCTTCCTCCAGGAAATCTTTGATCTCTCTGGCATTCATCCCCTTTGCCGCAAGCAGCTTTGCGTCCAGGCAGGACTGGCGCTGGGTGACGGATATCCTCTGGTTATTGACTACCTGGACCTTATCCTCATAATCCTGGGCAAGCATCATGGCGGACTGGCAGGAACCGGACAGTCCGCTGCTCATGGGGATATGCACGATCTCGTCATATTCCTTCAGCAGCTTATCCCACAATTCCATCACGGACTCCGGGGAAGGCTGGCTGGTACCGATCTGGGCGCCACCTGTCAGCTTCTCATAAAATTGCTCCTGGGTCAGGTCAATATCCTCATAAAAAGTCTCGTCATTGATCATAAACGGCATAGGCAGGACATAGATCCCATGCTCTTTGGCCTTGGCCTGTGTGATGCCGCTGTTACTGTCTGTTACGATTGCAACACTACTCATATTTACCTCGTTTCCTTATTTCCGCAAGCAATGGGCCAAGCCAGCGGTGCCGGCTCTGTGAACGCAGTTGGCTTTGTGAGCTTCCTCTTTCCACCGGTTACACTTTTGCCTAAGCTGATTGTATGATTCTATTTACCATACCTTTTTGATTCCTATTAGACATTGTAATGTTATATGGATCGAAAGTCAACACTGTTGGCGGACACATTTTCTAAATGTTTTCTTAACGCCATATGCTCCTGCAACTCCAGACGTGGATCCCCCAGCAGCAGCGCATCAATGGCGGCGGAGGCCTTCTGCAGCATTCCCGCGTCATTATAGATATCCCCGATGCGGAAAGAAAACTCACCGCTCTGCCGTATGCCGAAGAGATCGCCCGGTCCCCGCAGCTTCAGGTCCTGGGAAGCAATATAGAAACCGTCGTTTGACTGGTTTAAGATCTGCAGCCGCTCCATGGTCTCTTTGTTCTCCTTTGTACTGACAAAGATACAATAGCTCTGATATCCCCCTCTTCCTACCCGGCCCCGCAGCTGATGGAGCTGTGCCAGGCCGAACCGCTCTGCATTTTCCACCATCATCACCGTAGCATTGGGCACATTGATTCCTACCTCAATGACCGTGGTAGACACAAGTACATCTATTTCCTTTGCGGCAAACTCCTCCATGATCCGGTTCTTGTCCCCAGGCCGCATCTTGCCGTGCAAATAAGCCACCCGGATATCCGGTGAGAGCCTGCCCCGCAATTTTTCCGTATAATCCACCACGTTTTCCAGGTCATCCAGCTCCCCCTCCTCCACCTGGGGGCAGATCACATAAGCCTGTCTTCCTGCCCTGACCTCTTTTTCAATAAATTCATAAGCCTTTGCCCGGTAGGCGGTATTCACCACACAGTTTTTGATGGGAAGCCTGTTGGCCGGCAGTTCGTCCACCACCGAAATGTGCAGGTCACCATAAAGAATAATGGCCAGCGTCCTGGGAATGGGCGTGGCGCTCATCACCAGAATATGCGGCTTCTCCCCTTTTTCCGCCAGCTGCTCCCGCTGTCTGACGCCGAACCGATGCTGTTCGTCCGTGACCACCAGCGCCAGAGATTTGTATTGTACTTTACCCTGGATCAGTGCGTGGGTGCCAATCACCAGGTTGGCTTCCCCTGAGGCAATTTTTCCGTAAGCCTCTTTCTTTTCCTTTGCGGTCATGGATCCTACCAGAAGAATCGGCTTCAGCACCGGGCAGCCACCATTGGCATATTCCGAAATTGTCTCAAAATGCTGTGTAGCAAGCACCTCTGTAGGCGCCATCAGAGCTCCCTGATAACCGTTTGCGGCAGTCATCAGCAGGGCCAGCAGAGCCAGCACCGTCTTTCCGGAGCCCACATCCCCCTGGATCAGACGGTTCATGCAGCAGGGACTGCCCAAATCGTCCCGAATTTCCCCCCAGACCCTTTTCTGCGCCCTGGTCAGCGGAAAGGGCAGCTGTTCCAGAAAACGAACCGTGTCGGCTGTCTCAAACATAGGAAAGCAATTTTCAATGCCTTCGGTAAATTCCTTATTCTGCCGCATCAGGAACAGAAAAGCAAAGAACTCGTCGAACACCAGGCGCTGCCTTGCCTGGACAAGCTGCTCCATGTCTTCAGGGAAATGGACGGCATGAAGGGCATCCTCCGCGCCCATAAGGCCATAGGTACGCAGAAACTCTTTGCCGTAAAATTCCTCCTCCGGCGGGCAAACGGACAAAGCCTGCTTTACCGCCTTCTGGACTGCCTGATTGGTAAGTCCTTTGGTCAGGGAATACCTGGGGTTTAACCGGTCTGTCAGTTTTCCGTATTCTTCCATGGTATAGATTTTGGGTTGTTCCATAATCTTAATATTCCCACGGGTCTGTACGGTTCCACGAAAAATATAATAACCGCCCTTTTTCAGTGTCTTTTTCAGAAACTGCATGTTGAAAAAAGTGAGCTGCATATTACCCGTGCCGTCAGAAATATTGACGTTTAAAATATGAAGGTTCCTCACCCTCTTTTCATTGGGAATTCCCGCCACCGCCGCCCTCAGGGCGCATACTTCACCGGCGCCTGCATGGCTGATTGACACCGGTTCCCGGAAATTTTCATAATCCCTGGGATAAAAAGACAACAGGTCTGCCACAGTGAATATATTCAGTTTTTCAAACAATTTCCGGGTCTTCTCGCCAACTCCCTTAAGTTCTATGACCGGTGTATTCCTATCCATATATCCTCTCATTCCGCCTGGAAGCATGCCTTGGGCAATCATCCTGTTACATACATTGTGGGAATGTTCCAAAAGAAAGTTCTAAAAAAGGAGACAGAGTCAACCTGTCTCCTTTCATTTTTACGCTTACCACAATAATATCCAGGTCATCAGGCTTACCTTCAACCTATTCTACCCATTTCACCTATTCCACAGACATCACATAATAATAGATTGGCTGTCCGCCGTACTGGAGTTCTATATCGCAGGCGGAATAGCTCTTTTCAATTTCCGCCCTGAAAGCTTCCGCATCTTCTTCTGAAACATCACTGCCGTAATAAATACTGATCAGTACGGAATCATCATCAACCATCTCCTGGATGGTCTCCCTGGCAACCGCGTTGATATCACTGCCAACAGACAGGATTCCGTCATCGCCGATGCCCATATAATCGCCTTTTTTAATCTCCTTGTCATCAATCACGGTATCTCGCACCGCATATGTGACCTGGCCGGTTTTCACATTAGCAATCTCCTGGATCATAGTAGCTTCGTTCTCATCCGCAGACATCTCGGGGACAAAATTGATTACAGCCGTAATTCCCTGAGGAATCGTCTTGGTAGGGATGACCAGCAGATCCTTCTCCGTCGTGAGCTCTGCCGCCTGGTTAGCCGCCAGGATGATATTCTTATTGTTTGGCAGCACAAACACCGTCTTGGCATTTACTTGGTCCACCGCATTCAGGATATCGGCAGTGCTGGGGTTCATGGTCTGCCCTCCCTCAATGATATAGTCCACGCCCAGGCTCTTAAATATCTCATTCACACCTTCCCCCACGGAGACTGCAATAAAGCCAAAGTCCTTGGGAGGCTCGGCGGCTTTCTCCGGTTCCTGCCGGGGTTTAACCTGATCCACGGAGACAGGTACGCCGCTCTTCTCCGACATCTTAAAAAGCTTCTCCTGATGTTCGAGGCGCATGTTGTCAATCTTCATATTGGAAAGGGCACCATACTTCAACGCCCTCTGGATAGCCAGGCCGGGATCGTTGGTATGTACGTGTACCTTTACCACGTCATCATCCGCCACACAAACGATAGAGTCACCGATAGATTCCAAGTATGCTTTGAAATCCATCTCCATTTTTAAATGAAAGGTCTTATTCAATAAAATAATAAATTCTGTGCAATATCCAAATTTGATTTCCGCTTCCGCCTGCACTTCCATAGAAGATTTATTAACAGCAGGACCGCCTGCGGATGCAGGTTCCGAAATAGAATAGTCTATCTCTTTTCCCAGGTACGCGTCATAAGCGCCCTGTAAAACCTCCATCAGTCCCTGTCCGCCGGAATCCACCACCCCGGCCTGTTTTAAAACGGGCAGCATCTCCGGCGTCTGGCTGAGCACATAGTTTCCATGGGCGATGACCTTTTCAAAGAATACTTCCAGGTCGTCGCATCCGTCTTCCACCAATTCTTTGGCCTTATCCGAAACGCCTCTGGCCACGGTCAGTATCGTTCCTTCCTTCGGCTTCATTACAGCCTTGTATGCCGTCTCCACCGCTTTCTCGTAGGCCTCCGCCATAACGCCCACCGTAATATCGCTCTCTTCCTGGATACGCTTTGTAAAACCACGGAACAGCTGGGACAGTATCACGCCGGAATTACCCCTGGCGCCTCTCAGCGAACCGCTGGAAATCGCCTTACAAATGGACTCCATACTGGCTCCTTCTCCCAGAGAAGATACTTCCCTTGCCGCAGACATGATCGTCATAGTCATATTGGTTCCGGTATCGCCATCAGGAACGGGAAACACATTCAGCTCATTGATCCACTCTTTCTTATTTTCCAAATTCTTCGCACCGGCTAAGAACATCTTGGAAAGCATCTTAGCATCGATTTCTTGTAAACCCACGATAAAGTCCTCCTTAATCAATCACTCGGACACCATCTACATAGATGTTGATCTTTTCGATCTCAATGCCGGTAAACTCTTCCACCTTATATTTTACGCTGTCAATCAGATTATCCGCCACAGCCAGAATACTCACACCGTATGCAACAATTACATGGAAATCCAGGATCAGCTTATTCTGGTTCAAGGACACGCTGATGCCCCTGGTAATGCTATCCATCTTCAGCAGCCTGACAAGTCCATCCTTCATATTCACGCCGGCCATCCCCACAATACCAAAGCATTCCACCGCCACACTGCCGGCGTATTGAGCGATCACTTCATTGTCGATGACAATATTTCCCATATGGGTATTCATAGAAGAACCTTTCATATCGCTACCATTCCTTTCTGTTAGTCCGCCGAAAAGAGCAGACATATATACTGTATTCTAACAGCTTTCCCTAAAAAAGGAAACAATAAATATAAAAATTAAAAAAAGATTTTTTTTACTTGCTTTTCCTGCTTATTTCTGGTAATATATCAATGTTGCGAGTTTTCTGTGCAAAAATGTACAGGTTTTCAAAGCGGGAAAGCTGCTTTGATACGGAAAAAGTAAGTGTCGAGGAGGTGTCAAGATGGCTAAGTGTGATATTTGTGGCAAGGGCGTTCATTTCGGTAATAACGTAAGCCATTCCCATAGAAGAAGCAATGCAATTTGGAAAGCTAACGTTAAAAGAGTAAAGTGCATGGTTAATGGTGCTTCCAAAAGGCTGCATGTCTGCACCAGCTGCCTGAAGTCCGGCAAAGTGGAAAGAGTTTAATATTCTTCACTCAGGCTTCAAATGTAAGGCATTAAATAAGGATTTAAACGAAAAGAGCAGGATGACTGCTCTTTTTTTGTTCCCTCTCCGTCTCTTCTATGCCGGTTTTATTTATACCTCTGAAAATTTAACTGTATTTTCTTACGCATGACTATTGTTCTTCCCTGCGTCTCATATATTCGCGGTTTATCATCTGCACCAGCTCTTCATCCCCAAACAGGTTGTCCGGATGGAAAATCTTTACCAGGTCACGATACCGCTTCCTCAGTGCAAGTGAATTGTTGGCCCCCCTGAACAGAATCTTCACGGCTTCCTCGGAAGCCGGCCCCCAGCTTGCCTGCCTGGCAATACTGAGCCTTTCCGCCGCAAATTCCATTTTCTGCCTCTCCAGGGAACGTCTGTCTTCATCCAAATGCTTAAAACCGTCCTGCAGGATGGCCATCTTCTTTTCAAAAAAAATAGCCTCCTCTTTCAAACGCTTCCTTTCCATCAATGTCTTACGGTTCAGCTCGTCCATTTCCTGACGGAGCTTCACACGTTCGCTGTTGAACCTCTCCCGGGAAAGCGCAAGCTCCTTCCGTTCGTTTTCCAAACGTATATTTTCCTGAAACAGCCAGAGTTTGACGCTTTTCAGCTCATCCACATTCTCCGCGCTGTTTACCTCGTCCCAATCAATCATTCGAATCAACCTCTTAATCACCGCAGACACAAATATATCCGACGAACAGTAACAGAGCGATGATGATCAAACCGATCAACCGGTTGTGTGCGATCAGCATGATCAGCATCCCGATGGCGACCAGAAAGGCAATGCACCCAATCATTTTCTTCATATGGCAATCCGGATCCCGCCGCAGTCCTCCTGCATAAGATCTTTTTCCAGAGAATCTTCACTCTATTATATTCATCCGCTGTCGGTTAAATGCCTGTCAATCCGTACTTTCTTTTCCGTCCTCGGGAAAAGCGATATCTACTACTTCAGCGTCCGATATATCAACGTTCTGATCCTTAGGCTTGGTAAACCTTTCCACTATATCCGGGATCATATCCAGTACTTTGGTAACTGCATCCTGATTCTTGATATTTACAAGCTTGGTAGAGCCGTTCTTGATCACCAGGACTGCGCTGGGAGTCATCTTGCCGCCTAAGCCGCCGGCCCCGGATGCCGAATTTTTCTCTCCGTTGCTGCCGGCCCCGGCGCCTACGCCGAAGCTCACGTCCACCAAAGGCAGAATAATGGTATCCCCGATCTGCGTGGCTTCTCCCACTACCGTCTTGGTGGAAAGCACCGTATCCATTCCCTTTAGCAGTGATTCCACTACACCTTGAAACTGATTTTCTTTATCTGCCATTTACTTTGTCCTCCCTGCTTTCATTTTCCTGATAAACCTTTTCAATTTTTTATCTAACAGTATTCCCAGTCCGTTCCACAGAATCGTAAAGACCGTGATACGCCCGGAGAGGCAGATATCACCTTCCAGTACCGCCCTGGTAAAATCGGGTGTTACCAAAAAACTGTTTCCCAGGACGGGCCACAGCATCCCATACATGCCATAGGCATATCCCGTGGTGTCAGGGGAACCCGTGCCAAACAATACCCGGCCCCTGACCTGCCGGGGACGTATGCTTCTCAGCAACTTTCCCAGCCGGAAAACCACATGGGAAAACAATAGCTTTGTCTCCTCTTCCTGGAGTAACTCAATATAATATGATATATTCTCCCAAATATTTTTTATTTTATCATATATACTGCGAAATGTGTACTTTATCTTTTTAAATTTTTTGAAAAGAAAAGGATCTGTATTATCTTCGGATTCACCTGGTTCCGGACCGCTGCCCGGAGAACCGTCCCCTGATTCCGGATTTTGGCGGGGTGCATTGGCCTGGTCTGGGGCAACTTCCGATGATGTGCTTTCCTGATCTGTGCCCTTTTCCTGCTCCTTCCCTCCTGGACTTGCCTGGCCTTTCCCGGGCATTTCCGGGCACTCCTCCTGTGCGGATCCCTGTCCGCCCTGTTCTTGGCCCTGTTTTGCTTTGCCCGGCCCTTTTACAGCTTTTTCAGCCTCACCGGGACCCGCCCCGGCTTTATCGGCAATTTCTTTCCCTGAGTCAAAAAGGGTAAAGAACAATACTTTCAAAAGCACTCTCCCCGGCTCCGGATATTCAAAACTGACGCGGACTATGCCAAACAGCCATGAGGCCTTTGCGCTTACGGCCGTCTGCCCAGTATCCTTTTTGCCCGCCAGCTTATAGCTTATAGGGTAAAACAGCGCCAAAAGTACCAACAACAGTGCTATTCCCAGAAGCCACAGGAGAAGGATACCTAATATGGAAAGGATTTTCAGTAGGATACTCAACATAGCAGATACTCCTTCAAGGCGCAGTCCCCCCGCTCCCGCAGGCATTCCTGGACAATCTGCTCCACCAGCAATACCGCCTCCTGGCGGTTCTCTGCAATACCGATGACATAGGGCGGGTTCTTTTCAAAATAAGACTGTGCCAGCAGCCTGGCTTCGAAAATATCAAGCTGGTCGGACGGGTTCACGGAAACCGCAATCAAAAAAACACCGGAAAGCAACGGCTTTTTTTCCAGCTTTTTCTTTATTTTATCCAATTTCTTCCCTGTGATTCCCTCACTCAGGTACAATTTGGAGTGGTACCGAACCTTTTCCGCCATGGTTTTATTCCTTAAAAATGGGCAGCTAAAAATATTTCCGGCTGCCCCATAAGTTATTCTTTTTCAATTCCAGATATTCGTTGTACGCAGTCTCCAGAATCTGCTTTTCATTGGCAAATTTTAAAAGATGATACGCTTCATGGTATTTGTAGAACCCGGAATCTACAAAGTACTCTTCTTTTTGTGGTTTACTGTAATAACTGTCCGCCATCATCAGGTACCAGTGAACCTCTTTCTCTACCGTATCCTCAGGAACGGTAAAGGAATATTCGCTGGTTCCGACAAACTTTATGATGGTAGCCTTCGCTCCCGTTTCCTCCAGAACCTCCCTCAAAGCAGTTTCCTTATAGTCTTCTCCCTGCTCGACAGTACCCTTTGGCAATACCCAGCCTTCGTATTTATTCTTGAAATTTTTATACAAAAGCAGTATCTTTCCGCGAAAAATTACCACACCACCACAGCTTGTTGCTTCTATCATTGCAATTCCTCCTGTCGGTGGTCACAACCCTGACCTAAACTCAGTATAGTCTAATCGGCCGTTTCGCGCAACCTTTTTATTTTTTGCATGACAAACCTCCCTTGCAGGGATCAGTCCTTATTTCTCCCTGAAATATGCGTCGAATATCCTCTTGGCAATGGGAACCGCATAATCGCCGCCGCTTCCTGCCCCTTCCACAATGATCGTGACACAGACCTCCGGGTCCTCCGCCGGGGCAAACCCCGTAAACCACGCATGGCTGTCTCCCTTTATATTGTTATATTCCGCAGAACCGGTTTTTCCTGCAGCCGTGTAAGCAAGGCCGGATAATTTTGTGGCGGTGCCGTTCTCCACCACCTCCGTCATCAGCTGCGTCACGGCCGCCGCTTCTTCCTCGCTCATCAATCTTCCAAAGGCGTTTGGTTTGAACGATTTCACAATATTCCCGGCATCATTTTCCACATGGTCGATAAAATACGGCTTCATTAATATCCCGTCGTTCGCAATGGCACATGTGATCATATTCAAATGCATGGGGGTAATCTGTGTCGTCCCCTGGCCGATAGAAGTCTGCATCATACTGTTTGCAGAAATATCAGCAGATACGGCGGTGCTGCTCTTGGCGTGGGCCAAAGGCAGCGGCAGCTCTTCGCCGAAAAGCAGTTCCTCCAATGTGTCCGCAAATGCCTCCCTGTCAAGTCCCATTCCGATATTGGCAAAGGAAGCGTTGCAGGACTTTGCAAAGGACCGGTTAAAATCCACCTGCCCATGGACAGAGCCATGGTAACAGTTAATCCGGCTGCCGTCAACCTCGAAATAGCCGGGGCACTGGAAGGAATACCCATTATAGCTTGTGGGATTTTCCCGGATATATTCAAGAGCCGTCACAATTTTAAAAGTAGAACCCGGAGGATATAACCCCTGGGTACTGCGGTTAAGCAACACAGAGTTGGAATCGTCCTCCACCAGGGAATCCCAGATCTCCTGGATCTCATTGGGGTCGAAATTGGGATGGGAAACCATAGCCAACACCTTTCCCGTGGACACTTCCGTCACTACAATGGCACCGCGGTATATACTCAATTCGGAATCTGCCACCTCCTGGATCTGGGCATCCAGCGTGGTATATACATTGTCACCGGGATTCTTAACTCCCGCCATATCGTTTGCCACCTTATTGTTCAGGGATGTGTTGGTGTTGATCAGATAGTAATTTGCCAGCGCCTCCACCCCCATGCGCCCCTGGGTGGAATAACCCACCACATGGGAAAAAAGAGGGCCAAAAGGATATACCCTGGTCTCATTCTGTTCACCGTCCAAAACCGTTTCCGCCAGCACTTCCCCGTCCCTGGAATAAATGGCACCCCTGTAATTCCGGGAAAGCAATATTTCCTGCCTGGAATTATAGCTGTTGTTTATCATCTCCTGCTCCCTGGTGGCGGTAAAGTATCCCAGGTAACCGATCATTACCGCAAAGAGCACCAGGAAAAACCCGCAGGACACCATAATCTCCGTCCGGTTACCGCTGTATTTCACAGAAGCCCGGCCCTTCCCCGGCTGACGTTGTCTCCCCAAAGCCTTAGACGGGGCCTGCCTGTTTTGCCGTCCCTGCCGATCCTCCGGCAGCATCTGCCCCTTTTGCCGCTGCCCGGCCTGCCTGGTTTGACCCGGCTGGCGTACCCGGCCTGTCTGCCCGGTTTGGCCCGGCTGGTGTTCCCGGCCTGTCTGCCCGGTTTGACCTGACTGACGCCCCTGCTGTCTTGGGCGCGTGGTTTGCTTTTCTTCCGCCATTGTGCCCGCCTCCTTCCTGCTGCAGCCGAATATATATGCCCTGTATAATAAAAAACATGATCATAGTTGTCATGACGGAACTTCCGCCATAGCTGATAAACGGAAGCGTTACCCCGGTCAGGGGAATCAGCTTGATACCGCCTCCAACGGTAAGGAAAATCTGGAAAATGTACATGATGCCGATTCCGTAAACGATGGTCTGGTAAAACCGGTCACGGATCTGTGCCGCGACATACATCATCATGGTAAAGCAGCTTACCATGATCAAAACCAGGCAGATGCCGAAAATAACTCCAAGCTCCTCACACACCGAAGAAAAAATAAAATCCGCATCCACTTTTGGGATTCTCTTCGGATCCCCCTGCAGCAGCCCCATGCCAAACCAGCTTCCGCTGCCTATGGCAAACAGGGACTGGGTGATCTGATACCCCTGATTGTCAATATAAGTCCATGGATCCCTCCATGCAAGCACCCTGGTCTTAACGTGGCTGAATAGTTGATATGCCACATAGGCGGCGCCGCTCCCTCCAACCGCCCCGCAGAGAAGATACAGATAATTCCTGGTAGCGGCAAATACCACAAAAACATATCCCACAAAAAAGATCAATGCACTTCCGAGATCTGTGGACACCACCAGCACTATTACATGCAGGCCTGCTATCACCGCCGTTACCGCCACCCGCGCAAAGCTGTATTTTTCCCAGAGCGCGCCTGCCAGAAAGAAAATAAAGAGGATCTTTACAAATTCGGAGGGTTGGAAGCTGATCCCCCGAATGCTGAATGAAATCTTGGAGCCGTATGTTACCTCTCCCATTACCAGCACCAGGCTTAAGGCGCCGATCCCCACAGCGGCATACACCCATGTGAGCTTCTTCAGGAAACGGATCCTTGACAGCAGGTAGGGAATAAACAGAGCAATGATCAGGGACACCAATATTATGATGTACTGCTTGACTGCTTTGTTAAAGGACAGCCTGGAAATCATACAAAGCCCTGTTCCCGCCAACATACACATGTTGTTCATCAAAAGGCGGTTCACATTTTCATAGATCATCGGCACGATCACCATGACTGCAATCAAAAATACCTGTACAAAGACATAGAAAAATAAATACTGCATATCCTCACTGACTAACGTCAGATCCGCAAAGCACAGCAGCTGAACCGCAAAGATCAGAATAGTCTGTGTCACATGGATGATCCTTGCATTCACTCTTTCACCCGCGAATACCAGAAAACACAACAATGTATAAATGACCATGCAAATATTTATAAAATATTTTGATAATTCTGTCACATACTCCTGCATTTCTATTTCCCTTCCGGCCTTTTTCACATTATTTTACACCGCGCTTTTCGTGCCCTGTGGTATATTCGCCGTATGGGCGCTGCCCATTTTCCAGAAAAGCCTCCAATATTTTTGTGACCTCCCCGCCGGGTTCAACCGTAAAATCCAGCCGTATTTCTGCCTTCTCCCGCCATTCCCCCGCAAGCTGATGCAGGGAGAGGGGCACGCTGTTATAGATAATATTCATGCAATGTCGGCAGATCCTGACAACCGGGAATTCTTTCTGGTATCTGTCCCTGAGGAAAACTTGCTTTTGGCTTTCCGGCCGGCAGCCTCCGGTTGTTTTCAGCAGACAGTTGGCCGTCACCATCATGGGAATCCTGCCGTACACTATCTTTTCAAATTTCCCTCCGCCGGATATGCCCTCGGCTTTCCGCAACAGCTTTTTCTGTTCCGCCGCCTTTAACTCCAGGGGAAGGCAAAAGCCTGCCGTCACAGCCTGCATCTCATCCAAAGCCATACTGTTCCAGCAGTACACATTGGCATCCAGCCTGTTTGGATACCCGTTTTTTAAAGCATAAGCCAAGCCGTCCAAGGAACGTGCCAATACGCCGCTGAAAAAAGAATGTTTCTCCATAACCCCGGATATCATTCTGAGATAGGTATCGTCCTTTTGCCGCAGAATATAAGGCAACGCTATATATATCTGGGAATCTTCCCGCAGTCCCTCGCAAAGGGAAAGGATATTATCTGTCCGCTCCGGCAGTAAGTCTCCGTCAATATACAGCCGTTTCAGGCGCTTTTCCGGACGCTCCGCAAAATAGCCGGCCAGTCCCTGCAATTGCCCAAAAGTCCTGACACTGGCCACGATCCCCGGGGGATCCGATTCCCTGATCACTCCTTCCGGGGTCCGGGATCCTTCCTTCACGGATACAGCTATACTCTGATAATCGCCTGTGCCCTGGGACACAGCGCTGTCCTGGTATTCACTTTCGGCCTGAGGTTCAGGTTTAACCTGAAGTTCGGCTTTGACTTGAAGTTCGGCTTTGGCCTGAGTTTCGGCTTTGACTTGAAGTTCGGCTTTGGCCTGAGTTTCGGCTTTAACTTGAGTTTCGGCTTTAGCTTGGAATTCGGTTTGGGCCTGAGATTTGGCGCCGTAACCGTTTTTTTCCAGGATAAGCTGTTCCAGCTTTGCGACGGCCTCCCGACGCAACTCATTCATCTGCTTCAGAGGATAAAAAATATCCGTTCCTACCTCCAGCATCATTTCCTCCGGTATAAACGCACTGTCCCCCATCTTTCCCAACTGTTTTTTTATATTTTCCTCTGTTACAGGCTGTTTCTGTGCCCTCTGCACCGGATCCCCCTGTGCGGTGGCAGACAGGCCCCCGGCCTGCAGGACCACAGTGGCCGGCATACCTGCCACAAACGAGCCTGTTACCGTGACAGGCAGCTTCAAACGCCCCGTCAGGTACCGGTTCTTTATTTCCTCCAAAAGCCTTTCATCATTCCCATTGTATGCAGGGTTCTCCATTGTCACCATATCCCGGCCATTCTGTTTAAAATAATAGCCGTCCTGTATCCCACTGCGGATATACAGGGAGGAGAGATGCCCCAGGTCTTCCTTTGACACTTGATAACGCTCTGCCGCCTGTTCTTCCCCATACTGTTCCCTGAGTTCATAATACCTGTCAATATATTTTCGGTAAACGGCGGTGACGCCTGCCGCATATTCCGGCCGCTTCATGCGGCCTTCAATTTTAAAGGAATCAATCCCTGCTCCTATCAGCCGGGGAATGTGCCTGATCGTACACATATCCTTCAGGCTTAAGGGATAGCAGTCCCCGCTCTGCCCCTCATCCGTGCCGACCTGATAGGGAAGCCTGCAGGGTTGGGCGCAGCGCCCCCTGTTACCGCTCCTTCCGCCCAAAATACTGCTGAATAAGCACTGCCCGGAATAGCAATAACACATGGCTCCATGAATAAAAGCCTCCAACTCAACAGAAACCCTGTCCCTGATCTCAGAAAGCTCCTGAAGGCTAAGCTCCCTGGCCGGTACGATCCGTGAAACGCCGGCCTCCTTTAATAAACCTGCCCCGTAATGGCTGCAGATCGTCATTTGTGTGCTGGCATGCAGTTCCAATAATGGAAAATGTTTTCGGATAAACCCCAAGACACCCATATCCTGTACAATGACAGCATCCAAACCTTCTTCATAAAAAGGATAAAGGTAATCAGAAAGCTCCTCAAGCTCTTCTTCCTTTAAAAGAGTATTCACTGTAAGATACACTCTTTTGCCGAGGAGATGCCCATAACGGATACATTCGACTAACTCCTGTGTTGTAAAATTTTCAGCATATGCCCTGGCGCCAAAACGGTCTCCTCCCAGATAGACCGCATCCGCCCCGGCATGGACAGCACCATAAAAACCTTCGGCATTGCCGGCAGGAGCCAGAAGCTCTACCCGCCCTTGACTAACCATAAAATACCTCTCTACATACAAACAAGCTTCCCTGCAGCTGCACAAACCGCAGGAATGGAAAAGCTGCCCGGGTCACGGACAGCCAGTATCACTTTTTCTTCAGCTCTGTTTCCAATTTGACGATTTTCTTACCGTTATCATCGGCTTCCTGCAGAAGAGCCTTTACCCGTTCTTCCGAACTCTCCAGCTTGATCTGGGCCGATATCAATTCATGCTTCAGGTCGTACAGCTCTTTTTCCTTAGTCTGTAATTCTTCCTCAAGAACAGAAATCTGCTTTTTTGCCTTGAAATAGTCATCCGCAATATTCAGCTGAAGCAGGACGCTCTGTGTATCCATGGGGCGTCTGCGAAAGCTTTCTACCTTGTTGTATTCATTTATTTTATTATTGATATATGACGCTACCTTTTGCAGGTACTCCTCGCTCTCGTATCCGCTCAGCGTAAAAACTTTGCCGCCGATTATCACTTCTGTATCTGTTTTGGAAGACATTTATCACACCTCTTGCCGCTTTTTCGCCCTGGTAAAAAACCACCATAAGGTTATTATATATCATAACAGTGTGGCAGGCAAGCAAAACTTTAACCTTGTTTAAACTATTTCGGCGAATCAAACCCAAGATGTTGATATGCAAGATGGGTCACCACCCTACCTCTAGGGGTTCGGTTCAGGAACCCGTTCTTGATCAGGTAAGGTTCATAAACGTCCTCAATGGTTCCTGCATCCTCACCGATGGCTGCAGCCAACGTATCAAGCCCCACAGGGCCTCCCTCGAATTTCTCAATCATGGTAAGCAGGATATTCCTGTCAATATGGTCCAACCCCAGCTTATCCACATCCATCAGGTCCAAAGCCGTCTTGGCCACATCCTCTGTAATAATGCCGTCATATTTTACCTGGGCAAAATCCCGGACACGCTTTAAAATCCTGTTGGCCAGCCTTGGCGTGCCCCTGCTCCTGCGGGCCATCTCCATGGCGCCCCTGGGTTCCACTTCAACCTCAAGCACTTTGGAAGAATGCATGATAATCTGCTGCAGTTCTTCCACCGTATAAAATTCCATATGATAAAGCATACCGAACCGGTCACGCAGAGGCGCTGTCAAAAGACCTGCCCTTGTAGTGGCTCCCACCAGGGTAAATTTAGGAAGGTCCAGCCTTACGGAGCGGGCAGAGGACCCCTTTCCGATCATAATGTCAATGCAGTAATCTTCCATGGCCGGGTAAAGTACTTCCTCAACCTGCCTGTTTAACCGATGGATTTCATCCACAAACAGCAAATCCCCTTCCTCCAGGTTATTGAGAATCGCTGCCATCTCACCGGGTTTCTCAATAGCAGGGCCGCTGGTAACTTTAATGTGCACCCCCATTTCATTGGCAATAATGGAGGCAATCGTTGTCTTGCCCAAACCGGGAGGGCCGTAAAAAAGCACATGGTCCAGGGCATCACCCCTCTGCTTCGCCGCCTGAATATATATCTTAAGATTTTCCTTGACCTTGGATTGACCGATATAGTCATCAAGCACCTGGGGCCTTAAGGATCCTTCAATTTTTATATCCTCTTCAGTTATGCTCGTCTCTATCATTCTTCTGGGCATATGAGTTGTCCTTTATGTCAAACATTATATTTCCTGTCTCTAAGCAGGCGTCCACAGTGCCAGACCCATCCGGCCTGCAGTACGAGGCCGTTCATCTTTTAAAACATTTTCTTAAGGGCCGCCTTCAAGACGGCGCCTGAATCCATCTCTTCCATCCCCTCTATGGCATTTACCGCTTTCAGGCTCTCCGCCTGGCTGTATCCAAGGGATACCAGGGCCGCCACCGCCTCCTGCTTCTGGGGGCTGTCCGCCGCTATGGGACTTTCGCTGTTATGGACATTGATCTCCTTACTGATCATGGTGTCGTCGATCTCGATCTTATCCTTCAGGTCAAGGATCACGCGCTGGGCTGTCTTGGCCCCGATGCCGGGCGCCCGGGAAATAGCCTTGCTGTCTCCGGACATAATGGCAAAACGCAGGTCATCCGCACCCATTACGGAAAGGATGGACAATCCGCCCTTGGGGCCGATACCGTTTACCGTAATCAATTTCTTAAAAATATCCAAGTCATTCCGTGCCAGGAAGCCATACAGCACAAAGGCATCTTCCCTGACACTGGTATAGGTATACAGCTTCACCGGCTCCCCGATCCCTGGAAGCCTGGATGCCGTATCGGCCGAAATCTTGACATTTATGCCAACCCCTCCCACATCCACCACGGCATTATCCTCTGAAATATCATCTATGATTCCGTTCACATATGCTATCATAAATTCCTGTCCCTCAATTTAAAAATGCTGTATATTCCTTTTGGGGTATATCCCGTCGTATCAGCGGGGCAATCCGGCAATATCATGGCCCACATCCGGAACCCATTTGGATATCCGTTCTATCGGCTCATCTCCGCCACAAAAATTTCTTCTACCGGAAATGTGATCTTAGTCAATCCTATGGCTGTAAATTCTCCGCTGGTCTTTTTAAATTCATGCAGCACCAAATTACTTGCCCGGAAAAAAGCTTCCTGTTCGTCCTCCCCGGTAAGCGCTATGGTACAGTGCGGCACCCAGCGGTCGGGACGATACCACTCCCATCCCTTTGTATCGAAGTCTCTCAGCTTCTCGTGCAGCTCTCTTTGGAATTGATACATAACGCTGTTCATAACAGGCGAGACAAAGATGGTCTTCGAGTCGTTAAACATTCCTACGGAGCCGATATAGGCAGGCATCCTTCTATGGTCCGCCGCAAACTCTTTCAGCTTTTCGATGCAGGAAGCCTCATCCACATCATTGAAACAGGCCAGGGTAAGGTGGGGCCTCGTCTTCCATTCCAAGAACTTTGAACTGATCTTTGCATCGGCAATTTTCTGAGCCAACCCATAAAGTTCCTCTTCTGTTTTTTCATCATAATATAATTCTATTGCATATTTCATAATACCCACCTCTTTCAAAATGCTCTTTTTTTCAAAATTTCCTCTTTCAAAATGCCTTTCCATCCTATACCGCTCTTTACGCATTTTCAATACTATGTTGCATTATATCACGCTCGAACATATGTTTCAAGCATTTTCCTGAATTTCTTCCGCAGAAAATGGCGCGTCTTCTTTTAAGTCCCTGCTGCGCAACAGCTTCCGGTAAACAACGGCAAAACAAATCAGATGCACGCAGAAGGTCAACACCCAGCTTATGGGATAGGAAAGGTACAGGCAGGACAGAGTCCTCACCTGCTGGAATATGGTATAGATCCAGACCACCCTGAACAGGCAGGCACCGGTCAGGGACACCAGCATGGGCATGATGGAACACCCCATCCCTCTCAGGACTCCCACGATGACGTCCATCATACCACATATAAAGTACGTCACACAAATATAACTCATCCGCAGAACTCCGTATGAAATAACCTCCGGGTCTGTGGAATAGATCTTTAATATGTGGCCGGCAAAAAAATAAGCCGCATTCCCCATCGCCAGTCCCACAAATATCACCAGGCCTTCGCAGATGAGCAGCACTTTTCCCACTCTCTTGTATTTCATTGCACCGTAATTCTGGCCGGCAAAACTGATCGCTGCCTGATGAAAGGCATTCATGGAGGTATAGACAAACCCTTCCACATTGCTTCCTGCGGTATTGCCTGCCATGGCAATAGAGCCGAAGCTGTTCACCGAGGACTGGATCAGTACGTTGGAAATGGAAAAGAGGGAACCCTGAAGTCCTGCGGGGACTCCGATCTGGATCATTCGGAGCAGCTTATCCGGCCTGATCTTGAGTCCCTTTAATTCCAGCCTGTAGACACCATCCGTCCGAATCAGGCACCGAACCACAAGCACTGCAGAAATGGCCTGTGATATCACTGTTGCCGTGGCCACTCCTGCCACTCCCATGTTGAAAAGAATGACGAAGATCAGGTTCAGCACCACATTGACTACCCCCGCAATCATCAGATAGTAAAGGGGCCTTCTGGTATCACCCACTGCCCGCAGGACGGCGCTTCCGAAATTATACGCCATCATAAACGGCATCCCGGCAAAATAAATCCGCATATAAAGCACGGAATGGTCAATTACATTTTCCGGGGTGGCCATCAGGGCAAGGGCAGGTTTTGCTGCGAAAAATCCCACGAAAACCAAAATGATCCCGCCGATCACCGCCGTTGCCACGGCAGTCTGCACCGTCTCTTTCAAGTCTTTTTTATGTCCCGCGCCATAGAACCTGGCCACAAGCACATTTGCCCCCACTGACAATCCCATAAAAAGATTGACGATAAGGTTCGTCAGCGACCCTGTGGAACCTACCGCCGCCAAGGACTCATTTCCGGCAAAGCGTCCTACCACAGCAATATCCGCCGCATTAAACAAAAGCTGCAGCACACCGGAGAGCATCAGCGGAATATAAAAAATCAGTATCTTCCCTAAAAGGGGGCCGTTGCACATATCTATCTCATATTTTTTTGAATTACTTTCTGACATTGGATCAACCGTGCCTTTCTGCATTCTGCAAATTTCCGCGCGTGCTTCTTCACAAAGCTTTTTCATGATGTACCTACATCATTTCCACATCCGTTGGCAGCCACTCTTTATTGACAAATACCCCGCTGTAAACAGCGGGGCACAAAAGAATGCTAAACTTTTTCGCTTACTTACTGTTAATATAATTGATTAATCCCCCGGATGCAATGATTTTCTGCATAAATTCGGGAAACGCCTGGCCTTTGAAGGTAGTCCCTTTCGTCACATTGGTGATCACTCCCGTGTCAAAGTTCACTTCCACCTCATCACCTGCCTCAATCCCTCTGCTGGCTTCAGGGCACTCGATGATAGGCAGTCCGATGTTTATGGCATTTCTGTAAAAAATCCTGGCAAAGGTCTCTGCGATCACACAGCTGACCCCCGCCGCTTTTATGGCTATGGGGGCATGTTCCCTGGAGGAACCGCAGCCGAAATTCTTTTCCGCCACAATGATGTCGCCCTTCTGTACCTTCTGAATAAACTCCGCGTCAATATCTTCCATGCAGTGGGTTGCAAGCTCCCCGGGGTCGGAAGAATTTAAGTATCTTGCGGGGATAATGACATCAGTGTCCACATTATCTCCGTATTTAAAAACTGTTCCTTTTGCGTTCATATCAATCCTCATTTCCGCGCTGCCAAAGAGGTCACTCCGCCGCCTCTCTTTGCGCACTGTTTCTGTTTTACCACATGATATCTTTTCCCTGCCAATCCGAATGACCGGCAAAAATTATCCTTCCAACTCCTCCGGGCCGGAAATCTCCCCGGTGACGGCGCTTGCAGCAGCCACTGCGGGACTTGCAAGGTAAATCTCGGATTTCACATGTCCCATGCGTCCCACAAAATTACGGTTGGTGGTGGAGACGCAGCGCTCTCCCTCTGCCAGGATTCCCATATAGCCTCCCAGGCAGGGCCCGCATGTAGGGGTGCTGACAATAGCGCCGGCCTGGATAAAGGTCTTTAACAGTCCCTCTTCCATTGCCTGCATATAAATCGCCTGTGTGGCAGGGATCACAATGCATCTCATGCCCTTTGCCACATGCCTGCCCTTTAATACCTCCGCAGCCGTGCGCAGGTCGTCCAGCCGCCCGTTGGTACAGGATCCGATCACCACCTGGTCCACGGCAATCTTATCCATTTTCTTAATTTCGTCAATGGTATGTGTATTTTCGGGCAAATGGGGGAACGCCACCGTAGGGCGCAGTGTGGAAAGGTCGATGGTATACTCTTCGTCATACACCGCATCCTCATCCGCCTCAAAAATCTGATATGCTTTCTCCGAATGCGCTTTCATGTAATCCTCTGCCAGCTTGTCTACAGGGAATATCCCGTTTTTGCCGCCTGCCTCAATGGCCATGTTGGCGATGGTAAAGCGGTCGTCCATGGACAGGTTCGCAATCCCGTCCCCCACAAACTCCATGGACTTATACAGTGCGCCGTCCACCCCGATCATGCCTATAATGTGTAAGATCACATCCTTGCCGCTGACCCATTTCCGGGGTTTCCCGGTCAGATGAAACTTGATTGCGGAGGGCACCTTGAACCATGCCTTGCCGGTGGCCATTCCCGCCGCCATATCAGTGCTGCCCACGCCTGTGGAAAATGCGCCCAGAGCGCCGTATGTACAGGTATGGGAATCCGCCCCGATAATCACGTCCCCCGCTACCGTCAACCCTTTCTCAGGGAGCAGGGCATGCTCGATACCCATCTCACCCACTTCAAAATAATTTGTGATCTCGTTCCTGCGCGCAAACTCTCTCACACATTTGCAGTGCTCCGCGGACT
>CANRWO010000008.1 GCA_947643615.1 uncultured Lachnospiraceae bacterium | reverse complement strand
AGCCGCATTTATACAGGAGTTATTTAGAAATATCTGCTGGGAAAGTTGAGTTATTGAATTATGCGAATATGGTTTAGAAAATCTCGAGGAATCCGATTCTTGAACTTTTTTAAGTTTTATTGAATTATAAAAATGAAAATAAGTTATTTTTATAACGAAATAGCGACTTTCATTTGATTTGCATATAAAATTTTTATAAATCCATATTTGATTTAAAAGAAATTAATATCTTAAATGCTTTATTTATATTTTAAGAAAATTTTATCAAAATATAGGTTATTGCCTACTTTTAATTTATTTGTATTCTCTAAAATCTGCTGTTATTAATAGTTTTTTACACAAATTTCCTAAATAAAAGAAAGCTGGCTTAAATAACATCATTTTAAGTATTTTTTGCAATATCATTTTAGTGATTTTGCAAATTAGTAATTATAATTCAAAATGAATATATACAACCAATCAGAGTAAATACGATATATAAGGGCGGAAACTTTTTTCCGCCCTTACTACTGTTATGCAGAAACCCTATAGGTAAATCCGACAAATGATTTTGCTTTTATGTTCCGCTCGTCTTTACGGTTAGGGCGGACGGGTTCGGTATACTTTGCAATATCACGCATAAGTTGCTTCCCATTTCCCTTGTTAGTTCTGTAAAACTTTTTGCAAAGATAAATTGCCATTTGCATATTGACTTTATAAGTATGTATGTTTGATTTTTTATTTTCTATTATAACTTGATTCGCAATGCGTGAAGAAAAATTTGACATAATCATTGCCGCATAGATTTCTTGTTTTACAAATTCATCTTTCTTTCCATGAAGGTTTATCAGACCTAAACTGTACTTGAGTTCACGGAAAGCAGTTTCAATACCCCAACGGGAATGGTATAATTCTTTGATTTCAGACAGTGTAAAACTATTTGGAAGACTTGTTGCTAAAGTTTCATATTCGCCAGTATCCAGCATAAATCGTACAACACGAAACGACATATGGTAAGGACTTGGAAAATCCCATCTTCCACTTTTAGTTTTTGTGCTGTATAGTCGGCTTTCATTTTTTCGAGTCTGCAAAAAGATATAATCGTTCGCTTTATCACTATTGGTTTGAGTGGTGGTAATGGTAAAAGATATTTTAGTGTCTAATTCTTTCATTGGAAGCTTGCGTATTTCTCTCATAGCTGACCTGTCTTGCTTCACTCTAATAAGAAAATCAATATTTGGTTTCTCCAATAAATGTGCCAATAGGTTGTAGGATTCGTATCCGCGATCACCGGTAATTATTGTTTTTTCTTTATAATCATACCAATTCAGCAAAAAAAGCAAAGCTCCGATTTCATCTTGTTGTGGTTGCGGCTGAATGTGACAGTGAATATATGTTTTATTTAGGACATCATACAATGGGTTGATATGAAGCTGATTATAACCCTTTGGAGTTCCTGCATGTTGCATAAAACTTGATGATTTTGGGTTTCTCGCCATATTGACAGCACTGCCATCTACGGCAAGAACACGGTAGCCTTTATACTTCACCATATCTTGATGCAAAGCATTAAAGTATTCTAAAATATCTTCAAATATTGTATATGAAATCTTATCACGCTGTTGTACAAAGGCGGATTTTGTGACATTAATTCCGGCTTCATAGAGTTCTTTGTCAAGACTTCCACCTTGCATAGACAACAACAAATTAACCATTTTTTCTGCTGTTAAAATACGATTGCGGGAGAAACTACACTCCTGTTCTCCAAACTCACGGTTTTCATTTTCGATTGTCTGTTTGATAGCGTCTCTTAATTCATTTTTTATAACGTTTGGAGTATTTTTAGTGTTCATATTCAGTATTCCTTTCTTTGATAAAAAGAAACAACAAGGAAAGTCTCTTTTGGGGAACTTCCCTTGTTGCCATATAGTTCAATTTCACTCGTCATTCAAAATTTTCATGCTCCGAAACTCAATCGAAGAAACCACATCTGCAATCAATTTTTCCTTGATTTTCAATATCAGTTCTTCAATGCTTTCTCGGACTTCATTTAACGATTTAGGTCCGCAATCTAACTCTAGTGTTTCTTTACAAACCATATTGTCTTCCGAAAATACTGATATAACAGCTTCCACTTTTTTGTTATCATCTGCAAATTGCGTTACAAACATTAACGCAATTTCTGTCAATAGTTTTTGTGTCCATTCATTAACATTTGCAGTTAATGTTGCCGGCACTATTAGCAAATTGAACTCCTTTGCGATTCCGTAATTTAGTATGTATTTGTACTTTTTTACAGTCATCCCATATCCTCCTTTCCAATTACTATTTGTTGCTTTGATTGTGTGATTTTTACTAGAGGTAAGTTGGATGATTTTTCTAGAAGTAGACTAAGACAAATTTTATCAGAAGTAAATTTTATTATTTATTATATCGACAATTTCCAACAAAAACTTTAGGCTTTTGATGAATAAATTTTACATTAGAGTTTCTGCCTTTATCAAAAACAATATTTCTATTAACTAAACAAAAATTTGGTAAATTTAATGACATTGGTCCATGGGTTCCTCGTTTTCCACGTTAGCGATCAGAAAAGCATGGCTGCTGTCCCTGAAATAACTCACAATACGGATCTCATCCGTGGAAAAGGCGTCCGCCATGACCTGAAATATTTCTTCCAGTCCGTCTCCGTGGTTCTCCGCATCCCCTGACTTCCCTCCGATATAAGCAAGGTCTGCCACACCCACAATAAAATAGGGTTTGATCAGGTCTATGTAATGTTCCTTTGAGAGGATCCTTATATTCTCCTTGCCGATGTCGCCTGTGATCATGGAATGCAGCACGCCGGTGCGGGCATATGGGGTGATGGTCATCATCTTCTCCCTGTAACCGTTCTTCTCTCCGATCAGGTTGCGGATCCCGTGGATCAGATTCTCCATCTCGTCGCTTCTGCTGCCCTCCGGCTCCCCGCCTGCCTCAACAACCCTGGTCCCTTTCTCTTCCTTGACCAGCTGGTCCAGATGGTCGATGGGCATATAATACTTTCTGCTCTCCCTATAAGCAAGGTATACAAACCCCAGGGAAATCATCACCATGATCCCCAGCAGTATGTAAAATACTACATTCTCCTCCGTAAAAATATGCACAGGGGCATAGACCTGGTAAAACAGATCCGGGCAACAGGAGGATTCCGCAGAAAAGATCTTTCCCTTTCTCTCCCCCATGGTGATAAATTCCCGGTTGCCGTACAAAATATTTAAGCCATAGTCGTCGTTTATAGCATCGTCCAGATTATTGCGCAGGTTTTTCAGGTCAAACAGAATACAGACCGTGCCAATCTCGCTTCCGTTCTGGTAAGTATAGGCATCACAGTACAGCAGGCATTCCTTCTGGAAAGAATAACGGTTGCTGTCAAATCCAAAGGCCTCGTTCAGGGAAGCCAGCTCCAAATAAGGGTATTCCACGTTCTCCGCATTAAAGACATTGCTCAGCTTTATCACGCCGCTGCTGGAATAAGCCTTGTCGCTGCCGTTGAGAAAAATAATTGTCTTATATACGGACAGGCCCCCGGAAGCCATGGTATTCTTAAGTTCACTCTGGATCATAAATAAATTGTAAGAATCCAGTACGGTACCCAGCTTGCTGTTCAGATAAAGCTGCTTCAGCGCCGTAGAGTAACTGAGGTTCTGGACAATATTTTGGGCGTTGGTAATTCGCCTGTCGAGAATACTGCCTACCTCATCCAGCTGCATTTCACCCCGGCGCTCTCTCTGGATGCTGTTGATCTGAATGTGCTCGTAAACGATAAAAGATGTATAGACAATGAAACAGGTAAAAATAACAATAATGTATGTGCAAAACAATCTCCTAAATAATCTGCTCTTAAATAATTCCCTCAAAACCTGCCCTCCCCATAGGCCAGTAAACGGGCAGCCGCCATGCGCACTGCCCGTCATACACTGTATTCCTTATTTCTGGTCTTCCCCGTCATAATTCAGAAATTCAAACTCAAACTCGTCATCATCCGCCATAAAATTCTTAGACTGCCACCCCGGAGACTGCTGGCTCTGGGCTGGCCTGTTCCCCTGGGGTCTCTGGCCCTGTGATGCGGGGCGCTGGGTCTGTGACATCCCGGAAGGCTTCCCGCCCTGGGCTGAAGGATGCTGCTGGCTCTGGGCTCCTGTGGGCCTGCTTCCCTGGGATCTCTGGCTCTGGGGTTCTCCCGAAGGGCGGCTTCCCTGGGGCCTTTGGCCCTGGGGTTCTCCCGAAGGGCGGCTTCCCTGGGGCCTCTGGCCCTGGGGTTCTCCCGAAGGGCGGCTTCCCTGGGGCCTTTGGCCCTGGGCCGCCCCCGAAGGCCTGCTTCCCTGGGGTCTCTGGCCCTGGGCCGCCCCCGAAGGGCGTGTCCCGGCTGCCCTGCCGCCCTGCCTTTCGCTTCCCACCGTCTGCATCACTTTCTGACCGCTTCCCTGGGGCCTGGTTCCACGGTGCTTTAAAGTCTCGTTCTCCACTTCGTTAAAATACTGTGCGTCAGCCATATCTTTCACCTTGAAAATCAACAGTGTGATAGCGACTGCCGCGCCTACCAGCAGGATCACCAGCAGGATGATAATGATTTTCTGCGTCTTAACGGTCTTCTCGCTTTCTTTGAGCATATTCCCGTTTACCGTTACGCCGTCGAACAGCTGCTGGATCTCATAAAATTGTTCCGGGTCTCCGTGCCTTCCCTCGTAATCCACCAATCCCCAGCTGCCGTTCTGCATGATTGCAGCATAGGGGTCATTCTCCACCGGTTCCGGCTCCACTGCCGGAGGCTCTTCCGCCGGAGGGGCCTCTACCGGCGGCTCCTCCACATAGGGAGTCAGCTCCTCCGGTTTCACCGTAGTATAATCGGAACGGATAAAGCCTGTCACTTCCGCCCCGTCCGCAAGAAATGTCACCTGATACCATGTCTTCCCGTCCTTGTCGGAGGCCGTTCCGGTGATCGTCAATGCCATGCCGCTCTTTACTATATTGACAATCCGGCTGGTAGTGGAAGCATTCTGGCGGATCCGCACGGTTTCCCCACCGGTTACGGAAGCGCTGGCCGGATTCACTGCCGTCACATCCACCAACGGCTCATCCGGCAGCTGCTGGGTCGGAGGCGCCTGAGTAGGCGTGGTTGGCTGTGTTGTTGTGATGGTAGGCGCCGTACCGGCAGGGGGCGTCGTACCGTCGGTGATCTGTACCAGGTCCGAACGGATATAACCCAGGGTCTCGGAGTCCACATACACCTCATACCAGGTATAACCGTCGCTGCCCTGTACCTGGCTCTTGATGGAAATCACTTTGTCCCTTTCCGTACTGCCGATGGTAGTGCTGGTTGAATTCGGCTCTTTCCTGATATTCGCGCTGGCTGCCGTTACTTTTGCCGCACTCTCCGCATGGCTGATGATAGCAAAACCCTCCGCAAAAAGAGATAGCAGCAGTACCAGTCCTGCCGTTACTACTCCTGCCAGGAGATACCATCTCCATTGCATTTCTTTTGTTCTTCTCATAAGTCTTCCTTTCTGTTGCCTTGGTTCTATGGATTCTGCCTTATGGGCAGCTTCCGTCATAGACCGCCTTTTCTCATAAAGCGGCGCTGCCCTTCATCACCCTTCTGCCCCATACCCACACCTTTGGCATTTTTCTGGTTGATCGCGCGTTGCTGTTCTTCAATCCTGCGGTGAAATTTCACCTCACATTCAGGGCAGAATTGCCCCGACCGTATGCTCTTTCCGCACACTTCACAGCGGAGGAACGATTTGGAGCCTTCCGCTACCTCTATCCTTCCGTCCTTTAGAAGCTGCCTGATCATTTTCTGTGACACGCCTGTGTTTTCTTCCACCTGCGCTGCATTTGCCCCGGGATGGTCTTCTATGTACATCCTCACTTTCCCATAGTCGTCATAGTCCACCGCACCGCAGTCCTCACACCGGTATTCCCCTACTCCTTTAAATACCATTACTCCCCCGCATCCTATACAGACCTGAGGCACATGATATTTTTCCAAGCTGCCGAAACCCTCCATATACTATCATCTCCCATAATGAATTTTTAGTACCTGCCCTTTTTATGCTTCGTCAATCGCTTTACCGATATCGTGGCGCATATATTTATTTTCAAAGGAAACCCACTCCGCAGCCCCATATGCCTTAGCCCGGGCTTCCTTCAAATTCTCCCCTTTTGCTGTCACACCCAATACACGGCCGCCATTGGTGACCACTCTGCCGTCTTTATCGAATTTGCTTCCCGCATGGAAGCAATAATAATCGTCCTTTCCGTCAAAATTCTCAAGGCCTGTAATCTCAAACCCCTTTTCATACGCTTCCGGATAACCGTCGGATGCCAGCACTACACATACCGCAGCATTGTCTTCGAACTGCAGGTCTACCTGGTCCAGTGTGCCGTCGATACACGCATCTATCACATCCATGATATCGTTTTTCATGCGGCAGAGCACCACCTGCGTCTCCGGGTCCCCGAACCGCGCATTATATTCCAGCACCCTGGGGCCGTCGGGCGTAAGCATCAACCCGAAAAAGATCACGCCCTTAAACTCCCTGCCTTCGGCTGCCATGGCATCCACGGTCCTCTGGTAGATATGCTCCCTGCAGAACCGGTCCACCTCTTCCGTGTAGAAAATGCTGGGGGAAAAGGTACCCATCCCACCTGTATTCAATCCCTGGTCCCCGTCCTTTGCCCTCTTATGGTCCTGGGCGGAGGTCATGGTCTTTATCGTCTTGCCATCCACAAATGACAGCACCGACACTTCCGGCCCGGTGATAAACTCCTCGATGACCATACGGTTTCCGGCGGCGCCGAAGTGCTTATCCTGCATTATTTCTTTTACTCCTGCCTTTGCCTCCTCTAAGGTATTGCAGATCAGGACTCCCTTGCCCAACGCAAGGCCGTCGCACTTTAACACAATGGGCATCCTGGCCGTCTCCAGATAAGCAAGCGCTTTCTCCGGGTCGTCAAAGTTCTCATAGTCTGCGGTAGGTACGCCGTACTTCTTCATCAAGTCCTTGGAAAAAGCCTTGCTGGCCTCCAGGATTGCCGCATTTTTCCTTGGCCCGAAGGTACGGATGCCCTCTGCCTCCAGCTCATCCACCAAACCCGCCGCCAACGGGTCATCGGGAGCCACAAACACAAGGTCTACCGCCTTTTCTTTCGCATAGCCAATGATCCTGCCGAAGTCCATTACCCCGATAGAAGGCTCGCATTCCGCAATCTGAGCGATTCCCGCGTTTCCGGGTACGCAATAAAGCTTTTCCACTCTGCTGCTTTTCCGCATGCTGACTGCAATCGCGTGCTCTCTGCCTCCGCCGCCTACGATCAATACCTTCATGTCAATACCTCACCTTTCATTCCTGATGTATCCCGGCCTAATCCGAAATCCTGCACACTTTGCCGTCCGCCACCCGGATCCGGCCATTGGCTATATCGTCAATGGCTGCCGGAAGGAGGATCCACTCTGCCTGTTCCATCACACGGCGCTGCAGGCTTTCGGGCGTATCGCCTTCCTCCACGTTTACCGCTTTCTGGGAGATGATCGGGCCCTCATCCATTCCCTCATTGACGAAATGGACGGTAGCGCCGGTAATCTTCACGCCTCTTTCCAGGACTTTCTCATGAACCTTTAACCCGTAATATCCCACTCCGCAGAAAGAAGGGATAAGAGCCGGATGTATATTAATAATCCGGTTGGAGAACCTTTTAACCATCTCCTCCGGAATCTTTACCAGAAATCCGGCCAACACGATAAGATCGGGGGCCAGCCTGCACATTTCTTCCGTAAATGCACGGTTGAACGCGTCCCTGCTGTCATAAGCCTTGGGACTCATCGGTATCCCCCGGATACCATGCCCACGTGCCCGGTCCAAAGCCTTCGCCCCGGTATTATTGCTGATCACCGCGGTAATTTCGGTATTGGTAACCCTGCCGCTGCCAATGGCATCCAGGATAGCCTGCAGGTTAGTGCCGCCGCCGGATACGCATACTACCACCTTTAACATAAAACCACACCCTTTTCCCCTGCTTCGCAGCGGCCTACAATATAAGCCGTCTCACCTGCCGCACGGAGGGCATCCACCGTCTTCTGTGCATCCGCCGGATCCACTGCAAGCACCATGCCCAATCCCATGTTATATGTATTATACATCATCTGTTCCGCTATGCCTCCTCTGCTCTGAAGCAGCTTAAAGATAGCGGGAACCTGGTAACTGTCTTTCTCTATCCTTGCAGCGATTCCCTCCGGCAGCATCCTGGGGATATTCTCATAGAACCCGCCGCCGGTAATATGGCTGCAGCCTTTGACCGTGACGCCTGTGTCCTTCACAGCCTTCATTGCCTTCACATAGATCCTGGTAGGGGTCAGCAGAGTCTCCCCCAAAGTCCCGCCCAGCTCATCATAATAGGTGTCCAGGCTCTCCCTGGTCATCTCAAACACCTTTCGAACGAGGGAAAAGCCGTTGGAATGCACGCCGGAAGACGCTATGCCCACGAGAGCATCCCCTTCTTTGATATTTTCCCCGGTGATCAGATCCTTCTCGTCCACAACACCAACGGTAAACCCGGCAAGGTCGTACTCCTCCTCCGGCATCAGTCCGGGATGTTCTGCGGTCTCACCGCCTACCAGGGCTGCGCCTGCCTGCTTGCACCCTTCCGCAACGCCCTTTACTATGGCTGCTATCTTCTCGGGATAGTTCTTGCCGCAGGCAATATAATCCAGGAAAAACAAAGGCTCCCCGCCTGCACAGGCCACATCATTGACACACATTGCCACACAGTCTATGCCAACCGTATCATGCCGGTCCAGCAGGAAGGCCAGCTTGATCTTCGTACCCACACCATCGGTCCCGGACAGCAGCACAGGCTTCTCCATGCCTTTCACCGCCTCCATGGAAAAGGCGCCGGAAAAACCGCCCAGGCCGCCGATCACCTCAGGGCGCATAGTCCCTTTCACATACTCCTTCATCAGCTCCACCGACTGATATCCCGCTTCAATATCCACTCCAGCTTTTTTGTAATCCATCGTTGTCCTCGTTTCTGTTTTATCCGCTACAATATTGTACGCCGTACCGTTATTTTTTCATATTTTCAAGATATGCTTTATATCCCTGGTCCTGCAGCCTGGCATCCTTTGCCGCTACCTGTCCTTTCAGCTTCGCACTGTATTCTTTCAGCTTCTCCAACAGTGCGCTGTCGGAAACAGCCAGGATCTTTGCCGCCAGAAGTCCCGCATTGGCGCCGCCGTTTATGGCCACGGTAGCCACCGGGATACCCGAAGGCATCTGCACGATAGAGTACAGGGAATCCCGTCCTCCCAGGGAGGTGGTGTGCATTGGTATGCCGATAACAGGCATGGGGAAGATTGCCGCACACATACCGGGCAGATGCGCCGCCATGCCCGCTCCGGCAATAATGACCTTAAAACCCTTTTCTTCCGCACCCTTCGCATACTCGAAAAAAACATCCGGTTCTCTGTGGGCGCTGATGATAGCCATCTCATAGGAAATCCCAAGCTCCTCCAGAATATCTGCCGCCTTTGCCATGACAGGCATATCGGAATCGCTGCCCATTACAATACCTACACTAGCCATGTTATCCTCCTTATGATAATCCTCACTACTTTTTAGTTTACTAAAATTAGCCGTTGTATGCAACAATTTCTTTTCATTCATATCTTAATTTCTTAAATTTTATAACAATTCAGCCATGGCATGATTTATACTCTGTGCGCTAACGCCTCATTCAGGATCTCACAGCCCGGGAGCACAAACCTTCCTTCCCGGATAATGGGAATCCTGGTTCCGTCCGCCCTCACGGCAGCCAACTCCTCCAGCTCATCATAAGGGATCGTGATATCCGTATGGCAGTTAAAATATGCCTCCGAAGGGGTTTTGTCCCTTAATATCGAAACTTCGTTATCCCTGGCCACAATCTCCTTCCCGTCAGGGTTGTGGACAGCGATCTCTTCCGCATGGGAATAGCAGGTGTCCCCAACCGCGAAATGGGGCCCCATTTTCTCTGCGATCAGGATAGGCAGCTTATCTTCCACCCCCAGCCGCCTGGCCGCCGCATAAGCCGTGGTATTGGTGCCGATGGCAAACTCACCCAGGGGCAGGGTGGGATGCCGGTACAATATATTCTCGCTTACAAATGCCCTGTTCTCCTCCTCCGAGGGGAAATTGCCGCAGGTGTAGTCTTTGATCATGCCGTCTTCAAACGTGATGGCGAGGTCACGGAACTCCAATCCCTGGAGGTATACGCGGGTGACATGGAGCATTCCGTTTGTCCCCTTCAGTACCGGCGAAGTAAACACTTCACCCACCGGGATATTCACATCCGCCACACAGTTTTCGAATATGGTCTCTTTCCCGGGGTCCTTAAGCTTGTATAAATTGACGCTCAGGTCTGTGCGGTTGCCGTTTCCTCCCCTGATCTCACAGTGATCGGCAGTGTCCAGCACATCTATGATATCCTGCTGTACCTTTCGGTAAACCATATAGTCCAAAGTGTTGATGCGTATGGTCTCCTTGAACAATTCCCGGAAGACCGGCCCTATTTCGGGGACGGGGAAGGCAATGATGGTAAAGCTGCGCTCCTCCTCCAAAATATATTGCCTCTGGATCTCGCCGGCCCGGGTACGGTATTCCACCCATAGCCTGTTTTGTTCCTCACTGAGTTTCAAGGCTTCCTTCTTTGCCACAGGCGAAAAGGGCTGCTCCCCAAAGGTCTCTACTACCGCAGGCCCTGCATATCCCCCTGCCTGCTCTTTATACGCCTCATAAGCGGTGCGGGTCACCTCCAGCCTTCGGTTCACATAATTCTTATCTAAAAACAACGCCCTGTCATCCTTATGGTCATATTGGTACTGCCTGTTGGGCAGGGCCCCGTAAAAGCCATTGGGATTTATGGCAGGATGATCCAGCACGCTGGCCGCGTTGCGGAAGGCTACAGGCTTAAGGCCCATCTTTTCAAAGTTCCCTATGGCCCGTTTCATCATCCGTTCAAAGCCGATCTGATAGTACAGCGCCACGGTCTTTTTCTTGGACAGATCTTTATTCGTCACCTCGAACCCTATCCGGTATCCCTCGGTATAAGTATCGGCCATTGAAGCGATAGTCTCCTGCGGCAAGCTGTTTAAAAATTCCGCCATTTCCAGCACACTGTCACTGACATATTCGCCATAAGCATAGAGATAACGCAGGTCGCTGAGATCACTTCCGCAGACAATGTCCGCCGCAAAGCAGTCCTCGGGACACACCTGCTCCCGGATCCTTCTCTCCGCCGCCACATCGGCATAGTCGCTGACAAACCAATAAAGGATCTGCCGGATGTCCTCCCTTGAGGGAAGCTTTTGGCTCTCCTGCCACTCATAAGCCACTGCCGCATAAACTTCCGAAAAAAGCTCCATACGGATCACCAGTTCCTCCAGCTTGCCTTCATAGCAGAAACCGATCATGCTGCGAAGCTCTGTATAGAGAAAAGACAATTCCGCCCCCAGTTCCTCCCCCAGCCGCGATACCGCATAGACAGGGTTCCCATAACTGGACGCATAATTTTCCGGCAGGATATCCTCGTATAGCGCCCGGTTCCTGGCTTTCAGCTGTTCCATGGACGCCTCATGGAATCCGCCTCCCTCCAGGAACGCCCTGTTCTCATCGATCAGCAGCACAAACTCTGCCACTGCGGAAAAATAGGCTTCCATTGAGGGAACCCCAAAATGTTCCCCGGCGATCTCCCGGATTCTGTCTATGGCCAATCCGTACCTCTCTCTGTATACTTCCGTCTCATTCATTGTCCCTATACTCCTATCATTTATTTACTTTCTGCCAAAAGGCCTGCCCCTGCCGGGGCCTCCGTTGCCGTCACAGGTTTGCCCCCAGATACAGGATCAGGCTGACCCCGCCCAAAGCAGCCAGGTTCAGCAATGTCCCCAGGACAGGGAACAGCCGGTAATAACTCTTATCCCGGAGGGTCACAACCCCCAACCCAAGGCCGACCAGGGAAAAAACAGTGGCAAAAAGGCCTGTGAAGCCAAATCCCACTTCCGCCTCGCCTGCGCTCCTGTATGCCAGGAACAGTACGATACCCAGCGATACCAGGCTGATAATTCCCAGGATGGTTGCCATTATGGCACGGTTAGAATGCTTTTTATTCGTAAAAATAAAATTCTTTCTCATAAAATTCTAAAGGGCACTCCCCATAGAAGTCTGTGACTCCCCTTAAGAAATGCCCGTCTTAACTCCTTATATTAAAATAAGATTTTGGATTTTCCGGCAATCAGCTTGGCTCCGGTGACAATCATCAAAATTCCGGATACGACCCCCACTATTAAAGAAATGACCCCCAGGGCAATATTGGCTGCCCCCGCACCTTTCATGATCTTATAAACCTTTTCTTCCATGGTTCTGCTCCCTTCACGCTTTTCTCCTGCCAACAGGATGTCTCTCTCATCATGCACCATATACTTCATAGTATTCATCTAACGCCGCCTTTAATTTATCGTCAATGTACAGCTGCCCTTTATAGGGTCTGTTGTATAAATATTCCGTCACTTCCTGCATCGTCACAATGGCGCGTGCCTCGAAGCCATATTTCTCCCTGATCTCCGCCAGCGCGCTGACCTTACCGCCAAGGCCCTTCTCCATACGGTTTAAGGAAACCATCAGGCCTTTGACCTCCACTTTCCCCTGGGCCTGGATAATGGGGAAGGTCTCTTCAATGGATTTACCGGAGGTAGTCACATCCTCAATGATAACGACCCTGTCGCCGTCGTTGAGCTTACTTCCGAGAAGGATCCCTACATCGCCGTGGTCTTTGGCTTCCTTGCGGTTTGAGCAGTAACGGATCTCTTTGCCGTACAGGTTGCTGTAGGCAATCACAGTGGCCACGCTCAGGGGAATCCCCTTATAGGCAGGGCCAAACAGCACATCAAAGTCGTCCCCGAAGTTCTCATGGATCGCTTTTGCATAATACTCGCCCAGCCTGCAAAGCTGCGCGCCGGTTACATAGGCCCCCGCATTCATGAAAAAGGGGGACTTCCTCCCGCTCTTTAAGGTAAACTCGCCAAATTTCAACACCTGGCTGTCTACCATAAACTCAATAAACTCCTGCTTGTACTGTTCCATTCCGGTCACCATACCCTTCTGTAATCTGCGAATTCCCTACCCATACTCTAATCATACTACCATAAACTAATGCATTTTTCAATCTTTTCGGGATTTGAGTTTCCCCATTTTTTTAACCGAGTATGTTTGTTCCTCTATAAAATAGAACTAAAATAGAACTGCAAAAACACTGGATTTCAAACAACCATACAAAGGGACAAAATGTTTTAGCCGCAAGGCGCACAAACAAAAGACGCCATGCTTGAGTTAGGACTGCAGGCATCAACAATGTTGCAAAGTTGGGAAAGACCAAAAAGCGGGTTTTTTGCCCGCTTTTTTCATATACATTATGTACACTATTCCCTCACGCCAGAGCTGTTTACTGCAATGACACACGTGGGAGATCTCAAATTTCCCACTGAAGCCAAGGCAATCCCCGGCTCTGACTCAAATTGCTACCGTTTTCTGCACCAATACCGCCACTTGCATTGTGCATCCCGGCACCCCCCCATCTGCGGACACCTGCCGTTCTTGCGGCTCAGCCATTTCCCTATAAAGATCTCGATCCACCAGATAATAAAAAAGAGTGCCATAGTTGTTGCCATCAAAGCCGTTAAGTTGTCCATAAAATTATGTCTCCCAATATAGAAGTATATAAAAGTATTTCAGTCCCAAACCATTCTGTCATATTCATTATGACACCGGTGCACTGACTGTATTACTTAGGTCCAGAAATTGATACAATAGTTCCCTGTGTCAACATTATACCATAATCAGGAAAAAATTGCTCTTCCAAAATTTGTAAATTATATTTACTCTGATTCGCAAATTACAAATAGTATATTTAGCTGTAACAATGACGATTCGCATAGACAGGACATTGCAGGAACAATATTGGATATCAGCAGAAATGCTATTGAAAAGGAAGGGTGCACCCCTTCCTTTTCCGCTACTCTAATTTTTCCATCCGGAAGCTTTCTGTTTTCAGGTCACAATAGTGCCTGCCCTTTACGGCTGTAAATTTCAACACGCAATAGTCAGGGTCGGTTACCCCCTGTTTATAATATATAGTATCCCCCGGTTGCCAGATTTCCCGCTTTATATCGTCGTCCTGCAATACTTCCATGAAACCCGTCAGCATAATCCCCTCATATTTGAATCGCCCTCTGTTATAAAAATAGATACTTGCCTTTGGCTCCTCCATATACTGCTGTGTGCGCATGGAAGACGTATTGGTGGAAAAATAAAAGCTGTTTCCGTCTATTTTGCGTGGCACAAACATCGCCTTTATATTCGGGAAACCGTCTTCATCCACAGAACCCACAAAAGCTGTCTTTTGTTTCCTGATAAACTCGATAATATGTTCTCTGCTCTTCATTGAAAGTCCCTCCGTTTTCAAATTATCTGTATGTACGCAGAATTTCCGTCAAAGTTTCCAGTATACGGGCAAGATACTGTTCAAACTGTTCCTGCTCCTTTTCTGAAAAACCATGGTAAAACAGCGCATTCATCTGCTGAGATACCGCTTCGTATTTTGCCTGTAAAGACTTGGCGTATTCCGTAAGGGATACAATGGACTGGCGGCGGTTTTCGGGATTTATTTCCCTTTCCACGATCCCCTTATTTACCATGCCGTCAATTACAACCGAAACCGTATTCTTAGCCAGCGAAGTTTTCTCACTTATTTGGCTGATTGTCAGATGATCCGTTTTCCACAAGACAAATAAAATCCTTCCCTGCCCACCGCTTATTTCAATGCCATTTTCCAGCAATAGCCTTTCAAAGATCCTGTCTTGAAGCTGCTTAATCTGCGAGATATAAAATCCGCCCCTTGTTTCCAAGCATTCACCTCATTCCAATTGGAACATTTCTATATAGAACAATTGTAATATTATCACAGTTTCCCGATAAAAGCAACACAAACTGCAAAAAGGATCACTCCACATAATATTGGGCCTGGGCATCCCACATCTGCGCATATTGCCCCCGGATTGACAGCAATCTCTCATGGCTCCCCCGCTCAATGATCTGCCCGTTGTCAAAGACAATGATGTCGTCACAGAACCGGCAGCTGCTCATCCTGTGGGAAATATAAATGCTGGTCTTCTCCTTCACCATTTCATTAAAGCCTGCATAAACCTGGGCCTCGCTGATGGGGTCCAGGGCCGCGGTAGGCTCATCCAGCACCACAAAAGGCGCATCCTTGTATAATGCCCTTGCCAGCGCCAGCTTCTGCGCCTCGCCCCCACTGATGTCCACGCCCCCTTCTTTGCTCTTATACAGCACCGTGTCCGCACCTGACGGCAACCCCCTGACAAATTCCGCCGCGCCTGCCCGTTCCAGGCTGTCCCAGAGCTTTTTATCGTCCCTCTCATATCCTGCCGCCAGATTGCACCACACCGGGAAGCCAAATAGCTTGAAATCCTGGAATACCACGCTGAACAGCTCCCTGTATTCCTCTTCTTTGTATTTCCGGATATCCACGCCGTTCAGGGTGATGCTCCCCTCCGTAGGTTCGTACAGACGGCACAGCAGCTTGATAAAGGTGGTCTTGCCTGCGCCGTTCTTTCCCACCAGGGCCAGCTTGTTCTTCATGGTGAGCTTGCAGTTGACATGCTTCAAAACCATTTCCCCGCTGCCCGGATAGCAAAAGCTCACGTCCTTGAACTCTATCTCATATTCCCCGTCCAATCGCTTTTCCACTGGGATACTCCCCTTCACATGGCTGCTCTCCGTATTCAGGAAGTCCAGGAAATCCGACATATAAATGCATTTCTTTTTGAGCTCGGCGCTGTTTTCCACAAAGTCCTGGAACCCCTTCGCCAATTTTGTCAGGGCGCCTGCGTACTGGGTAAAAGCGCCTATGGTGATTGCCCCTGCCAATGCCTTTACTGCCACAAACAGATAGATACAGACCACATACAGGCCGTTGACCGTATTCCGGAAAAGCGTCCCTTGATTGCCGGCGTCATTCCATCTTTCGAAAAATTCCGCCGACTGGGTGTTAAATTTCCTGAAATTGCCCAAAAGCATCTCCTTCATATCATAAATGCGGATCACCTTTCCCGCTTTATAATCCCGCAGTATATGCGTGAGCATGTAACCGAGCTTCATTTCCACATCCGTATGGCTCTGGAAAATTCGGTTGTTCTTCTCAACAAACCGTTTGTTCACTTTTGCATATACCCCAAACGCCGTACAGGAAAAGGCCGCCACAATGGCAGCGGATACTGCCGGCCGGGCAGCAACGGCAAGGACACGGTTATCCGTCTCGGGCGCTGCAAAGCATAACGCTGCCGTCAACCCCACTGACGTTGCTATGGTAAACAGGCTTTCCAATATGTTCCTGTAAACCGTCACTATACTTTGCAGGCTGCCATGCATCTTCGCCGTTCGTTCGGAACGGGCAATCTTTTTCACCACATCCGGCTGCTCCATAGTCTCGTAATCAAGGGCGATTGCCTTTTCCCGTGTCATAATGTAAAAACCGATCATCAGCCGGTTGTAAGACCTTTTGCCGGATCCGGCCAACAGGATCCCTGCCATGCCAAAACACAGCGTCCCCGCCACCACCAGTCCCCCGTATAAAAATGCCACGGAAAAATTTCCTTCCAGCAGGTTGTCTATCAGCTCTGCGGTAAAAAGCAACCCCAGGTAGAAGCTTGCGGTTTGGACAAGCACATGTAAGATCTGCAAAGGGATCACCGAAGAATCCATTTTATGGGCAATCTTCAGCAGCTCAAACCCTGTCCTGTGGACACCAATGATATCTTTTATTTTAACCCTGATCCGTTCCATATCGATTTCCTTTCCCGCTTCAATTGCCACCTGCGGCAATTGACGGATTGTCATTATAATATTGTGCCTGTGTCCGGAACATATTCTCGTACGCACCCTGTCTCTCCATCAGTCCCCGGTGGGTACCTTCTTCCGTGATCCTCCCGCCTTCCATAAACAGGATACGGTCACAAAATTTGGTGGAGCTGAGCCTGTGGGAGATAAAAATGCTGGTCTTTTCCTTCGTCATCTCATAATATTTCTCATAAAGGCTGCTCTCTGCAATAGGGTCCAGGGCGGCAGTAGGTTCGTCCAATATCAGCACCGGTGCATCCTTGTACAGGGCCCTTGCCAGCATAAGCTTCTGCAGTTCCCCGCCGGACAGCGCCACACCGGAAGGGTCAATATCTTTGTTCATGTAAGTGTGCTCCTTTTTCTCCAGAGACTGCACTTTCTCCCACAGGCCGGCCTTCTCCAGGCTATCCCTCAAGCGTTCCGGGACAGCGGAGGCTTCCTCCCTGCAGGCCACATTATCGCTCAGGCTGAAGGAATAGGCAAACACATCCTGGAATACCACTGCAAATTCTTTAAAATATTCCCTGGGGGAAAAACCGGAAACGTCTTTCCCATCCAAATAAATCTTGCCGGAAGTAGGGCGGTAGAGTCCGCAGATCAGTTTGATCAACGTGGATTTCCCTGCGCCGTTCATCCCCACCAACGCAACTTTCTCCCCGGGAAGTATCGTCAATGACAGGTCATGTATGGTGTCTTCCTGCTTCCCTTCATACCGGAAGGAGACATGGTCCAAACGAATTTCATGGGCACTGCCCGGCTTACAGCCATGAGCGCCTTCCTCTCCCGGCCGGGCCCCTTCCGCCCCTTCCCGGGAATATTCCAGAAAGGCCCGATAGTCCCCCACATATTTGCTGTGTTCCAAAATGGAGGTCAATGCCTCCAGCATGGGAGTCATCCAGTTGCCGAATCCTGCCACAACTCCGATGTACACCAGAAACGCTCCAAGCTCCATATTGCCCTGCATCATCTGGTAGATCAGATAGCCATAGACCAGGATGTCCCGCACAAACCCAAGGCATTTTTCCGCAAGCTCCCCATTCCTGCTGTTACATTTCCAATGCATTTGGCCCCAATGGACAAACGACTCTTTCAACGCTTCAAATTCTCTGGAAAACCAGTTCCACATGTGGTACAGGCGGATATCCTTTCCGTGGGCGGAGGCCAAAACCTCTTTGCCCAGCTCATTGTAATCCTGCCATGCCTTCTCGTATTTTTCATCATATTTCAAAGCCCGTTTATGCATATAAACATGAATGGCTGCCGCCGCTCCGGCTATCAACAGGGACAAGGCCAGGATCCCCAAGCTCTGCCTGCCTATCACCACCGAATACAGGATCAACCCCAGCAGGTTTTTCATAAAATTCCCAAATCCCTTTAAAAAGGCCTCAATCCCTTTTTCAGGGCCATAATAAATATTCCAGACCGCATCCATTAGTTTCTTCTGTCCGGTTTTGCTTTCAAAGGACTGATAGTCCGCATCCATGGTAGCGCCGAATAGCTGCTCTCCCATTTTGATCCTCAAAAGCAGCCGCTTCTTATTACAGAGGCCCTCCAGATAGCCTTTTGCCACCTGCATTCCCTGCAAGGCAAAGACGTACCCTGCCAGGGCAAGGAATATCCTCCCCGGGTCCCAGCCGCTTCCCAGAAGAAACACCACCGCACCGGGCAGCGCCATTGCCAAAAAAGGCTGCATCACTGACAACCCCACATTTGCCCCCTGGAAGAAAAAATATGCCCTGCCCTCCAGTTCCCGCATCCATCGGACGGCCATACGGTAATTACCCCAGAGCGAATGGGTTCCCGGCGGGTGACCCGTTCCATCCCCTCTCTTTGCCCTTTCTTTCCCTCTCCTTCCCACAAGGTCTTTTCCCATAACGACAACCACACCTTTCCGCAATCTGCATTTTCGATTCGGCAGCCGTTATTTCCCCTGCCGATACCGGAACTTTAACGCAAAAATCCCCTTTCCGGGGATTTTCTGCGTGAAATGTCTTATTTTTAACGCCAGTTGCACCTGTTCCCACAGGATGCCCATGCCGGCCCATCTGCCGGGGCGGTCCCTGCAGGCGGCGATTTTCCTTTTTTGCGGCTCACAGCGGCAAAGTGAGCTCCGCTGCGAAGATACCCGGCTCATTGGCCAGTACCAGATAACCCTCATACTTATCCGTCAGGGCCTCAACACGTTTCATGCCGAGTCCATGGCTGCCCCGTTTCTGGGAGATATAATGCCTCTCGTTGAAATTCAGCTCTTCCTTTGCGGAGTTCTGGATAGATATATACAGCTGTGACCGCACCGCCACCATATATACCCTTAGAAATCTCTGCTCCGCCGGGATCTTCTCACAAGCCTCCAGGGCATTGTCCAACAGATTGCCTAACAGCACACACAGATCCACATCCTCCACCGAAAGTGTTTCCGGCAGGATGGCCTTGCAGCTTACCTTTATTTCCCTTTGAACCGCCAGAGTCAGCTTGCTGTTCAAAATGGCGTCTGCCATCAGGTTCCCTGACTTTACATAGGTATCCACTCCGTCCAGGCTCTCCTCCAAGGCATCCAGGTATTGTTTCATTTCCTCCATCTGCCCTGCTGCAGCCTGTGCCTTCATCACCTGCAGATGGTTATGGTAATCATGCCGCCAGCTGCGCATATTCAGATAGATATCCCGGATCTCTTCGTATTGGCGGCTTAAGATATCCCTTTGAAAATGCTCTGTCTGCGCCTCAAACCCCCGCTGGTAGGAAAACAACGTGCCTTCCAGGGAAAAAAACAGCAGCAGCTCCATCCCCAGAATCCCTGCCAGAAAGCCTGCCCCCACATCTCCGCCCAGGAACCATATAAAAACGGAGTCCCGGGACTGCCGGAGGATTTCGCCTTCCACAGGATACCCCATAAGGCAGAGTATCCCGAGAAGGGCATAGACAGCCAGGTTCAGCAGGCCGTTCCACACACGCAGATGCCCTCTCTCATAAGCCAACAGCAGCAACAAAGACACCGCCACCGCCCCGGAACATAAAACCGGCGCCACCGGGCCCTCCGCCGTGGAACACACAGCCGCCAATCCTCCCGGCAGCAATACCTTCCACCATTGATGCCTTATGGATTTTGCATCGTAAAACAGCACATACAAAAACAAGGCCGCCGCAACCGCCAGCCAACCTGCCATATGGAGCCAAGGGGTATCCCAGCCGGGAAAGGGCAGATTTGCCGGCACCAGCGCCCCAAGCGTCAATGCCCACACTATGGCCCTTTTGGCATATCCCTTCTCCAGCTCACTGATCTGCTCTATATAATAATGGTACAGCACCAGCCATATCACCTGGATTCCTGCCTGCAACATATTGATAGACATTCCTTTCCATAGCCTGCCAGGCATATTTTAACGTTGCGCATGATCCTTCAGGAATCAAGCTGCCTGCGGAAATAACTCATATAAGTCCGGTTCAATTCATCCCGTTTTCCCCGGGCAATGGGTATCCATATCCCGCCTTCCATCTGAACGTCCTTTTTTGTTATTTTCTCCACATATGCCAAATTGATCATATAAGACCGGTGAAGCTTGAAAAAAGCCTCCGACTTGTCTCCCAGTTCCTGCTCCAGCTGCCGCAGCGTCTCCTTGCAAACAACGCTCCGCCCATCCCGCATCCGCAGGACTGTCTCATGATCCCTGCTTTCCAGAAAGCAAATCTCCGAAACATACACCTTTTCCACCTCGCCGGCGGAAACGGCAACCAGGAGCGCTTCCCTGGGGGCAGCCTGTTTTGCGGCCCGGTCCAGAGCGGAACGGAGCCTGTCCCTTTTCACCGGCTTCACAAGATAAGACACTGCCTCCAGTTCATATCCTTCCAGGGCAAAATCAGGATTTCCCGTGACGAAAATGATCCCCAGCCGGTCCCCTCTCTGCCGCACCCTCTTGGCCAACTCTATCCCGTCCATGCCCGGCATCTCGATATCCAGGAGTAGCACATCCGTATCCTTCCTTTCCTCCCAGGCAAACAGAAATGCATCCCCCGTGGCGAATGGCTCCACCCTGCAGGCCACCTGGCTTTCCTGCGCCCAAAGCTCTACTTCCCGGTATAGATTTTTAAGCAAAACCTTATCGTCATCGCATATTGCCACACAAAACATGTTGATCCTCCTGCCCAAACCGCATCTTCCCGCCGTCCCGGAATCTTTTGTACTCTCTCCGGGCTTTCCCTTGGTTTTGCCGCCCGCACCTGACCAAAGAAAAAAACAGGCTTACCAAGCCTGTCCGGTAGCGCTGCCTGCATTACTTTCAGCTAAATGGCGCAGAATGAATTGTCACACTGCAACTCAGTGGGATAGAAACCTGGGAAAGGTGATTTAACTGAATGTCAAAGAGACAATGCTTAATTTTTATATGCCCAATATTTATTTACGAAATAATTCATAGGCACCGTGATCAACAGGTTAATGCCCGCAGCCAGCGCCTCCCCCAGAAATTGGGCGTCAAACCGGCTGAAGCCGTGCCCTGCGAAGACATCCGCAACCCCGCCCATATACTGTGGAAGCTCCACGAAATCAATCCAAAACATCAGAAGCGCCGAGCTGACGGCAAACCCCCAGAAGTACGCAGCATAAGTTTTTAAAAGCACCTTCCACCAAACCCGCTCACCCTGCCCGGGATCGGCTTTAAAAACATACTTGTTGCTCCAATAATACGCGTTCAGCACACTCACCATAAAACCGATAAAATAGGCCAGCAGATATGGGACTTTGAAAAAAACCAGGACACAATAGATCCCTTCGCTGATCAGCGTGTTGGACACTCCAACAATACCAAATTTGATGAACTGCCACAGATTCTTCATAAAAATACCCGGAAATGATCTCTTGCCCTTTCTCTATTATGCTCCCGATACCGACCCGTTCCCTATACCGCCGGGAGCACGTATCACCTCAGTTCCTTCCCCGGGGAATCCTTCCCTTCCTGCACTTCATCGATGATAAAAGGCGGACGGGTCCTGGCCGCATCCAAAGTACGCCACACATACTCACCCAGCACCCCCATCATCAACAGGATCAGGCCGGAGGAACATAATACCACACACATAAGGGAAGGCCAGCCTGCTATCGGCGTTCCGCTGGTAAAATACTCCACCAACACACTGATAAACAATATGACTGCTACAATATCAAATATAAGTCCCACATATGTCATCAGACGGATCGGCATATAGGAGAAGCTCATCATGGAATCCAGCACCAGCTTGAACTTTTTGGCAAATGTCCAGCGGGAAACGCCTTTCTCCCTGTCCTTCCTGTCAAAATAGACCATATCCGTCTTAAAGCCTGCCCACAGTACCTGCAGTGTCAGGCTGGAATTTTTCTCGTCCAGCCGTTCCAGGACTTCGATTACCTTCCGGTCAATCAAGTAACAGTCACAGCCGCCTACCGGCATATTTTTATTTACAAATTTCCGCACCAGGGAGTAGTACATATTGGCAAAGAAAACCTTTACCTTCGATTCGTCCCTGGACCTCCGGATGGCAAGGACCACCTTATTCCCCTGCTTCCAGCGCTCATACATCTCCGTGATCAGGGTGGAATCCTCCTGCAGATCCGCCTGCTTCGTCACGGCGCAGTCACCGGTGCAGACGGAAAGTCCTGCCAGGAGCGCCGCATGTTCCCCGAAGTTACGGGACAGCTTTACCAGGCGCACATTCCCGTCAAGCTTCTGGATATCGTTCATAACCTCCCACGACCGGTCTCCTGACCCGTCATCCACAAATATGATCTCATAATCGCCCAGCTTGCCCAGGATCTTGGCTCTCATATCTTCATACAGATCCATCAATGTATCTTCATTATAGTACACCGGTACCACTATCGACAGCTTACTCACTTTCCAAAGACTCCTTTTCTCTCAATGCCTGAAGGTAGGCATCATAGTCGCGGATGTACTCCTTCTCGTCATAATGCCTGCTTGCCAGGACCAGAAGCACGGAATCGTCGGAAAAATCGTACATATCCTTCCACAGCATGGAAGCCAGATAAAGTCCCATCCGCGGCTTATTGAGTTCAACGACAACGGATTCCCTGCCGTTGTCCACCCGCACCTTGCTGTTGCCGCTCACATTGACAAGCAGGAATTCCGTCTCCCGGTTGGCATGCTGCCCCCGTACTACCGTGCTGTCTGAACCGTAGATATAAAATACCCGTTTGATATCAAAGGGAATATTCATTCCCTCCCCCTCGATGACCACCAGATTCCCCCGCTCGTCACCAAGGTCCGCAAATTCAATTAATTTGTATTGTTCCTCTAACTTCACTTTTTCTCCCGTTTTTAAGTGGTTTTCCATGTTCCATGTTAAAACTCGTTCAGGCGCCGGATGACCCTCATCTGCTCTTCCTGAGTCATTCCATTATACATCGGAAGGGAAAGCACCGTATCCGCGTATTTTTCCGTTATGGCATAGTCTCCCCTTTGGTATCCCAGATATGCGTACGCTTCCGAGAGATGTGGGGGTACAGGGTAATGTATGATGGTCCCGATCCCATTGGCTTCCAAATAAGCAGCCAGTTGGTCACGCCGCTCAGTCCGTACCACATACTGATGCCACACATGTGTAACGCCATCCCGCACCGCGGGCAGGACCAGCTTCTCATTGCGAATCCGTTCTGTGTATCGGGCCGCTATTTCCCTGCGCTCCCCGGTAATCTCTTCCATGTGGGAAAGACGTACCCGGAGCATGGCAGCCTGCAGCTCGTCCAGCCTGGAATTGGCGCCAACCACCTTATTATAATAACGTTTCTCACTTCCGTAATTGCGGTACATCTTCATGGCACGGTAAATCTCTTCCCTGTCGGTGACAATGGCCCCGGCATCACCGAAAGCCCCCAGATTTTTGGAAGGGTAAAAAGAAAAACAGCCTATATCCCCAAAAGTGCCCGTCATCTTCCCGCCTGCGGCCGCCCCATGGGACTGCGCACAGTCCTCCACCAGACGCAAGCCGTGCCGTCTGCACACATCCGCGATCTTATCCATATTCGAGGCTTGCCCGTAGAGATGCACTACCAGCACCGCTTTCGTCTTTTCGGTGATCTTTTCCTCTATCCTGTCCGCATCTAAATTATAAAATTCGTCCGGCTCCACAATCACCGGAGTGGCCCCGTTGATGGTGATACCCATGACACTGGCAATATAAGTATTTCCCTGTACGATCACCTCATCCCCGCTGCCGATCCCCAGCACGCGGAAAGCCAGCCAAAGGGCATCCAGCCCGCTGGCAAGCCCTACACAATATCGGGATCCCGTAAACCGGGCAAATTCTTCCTCAAATGCCGACACCTCCGGCCCCAGCACATACCAGCCGGAACGCAGCACCCTCAGCGCGGCAGCCTCAATCTCTTCCTGATACCTCTCAAATCCCCTGTCCAGGCGATTGGGCATTATTTTGTCAATCATATACACTCTCTCCCTGTATACAATTCCTTCCAATCAGCTACATGACATCTGCAGGGCACTGTAACCCTTGCCCATTAGAACAAAACTACATCAATCTTATCCTATTCGACATCAGATTGCAAGCAATTTACAACATTCTATTGCTTTACCAACAGTGAAACCAGCTTGATCCCACCGTCTTTTGCCTTCCGTGGTTTTCTCCATAAGTTTTCCCTCTACGCCATGTTCGGCAGCTTCATTTCCTGTAAAACCGCACGTAATCCCCGTCCTGGACTGCAGTATAGCCAAAGTCCCCCTCAATATAATGCATGATCCAGTTATCCCGGGGTTCTTTCAGCTCACCGAACCAACAGTCCACCACAATAACATCCGGCCTTTTCTCCGGATACTGCTCCCAATATTCCAGAAGTCCCTGGTCATAGCTTGTGGGGTCCACCACGGAATAATGGCAAACTTCATAATTGTCAAAGAGATAGGCTGTAGTCCCCACCGACATGACCATGTTGGCAACGATCAGCACATTGTCTCCCTGCTGCAGGTTCTCCCGGTAAAACCGATAGTTTGTGTTATAGATATAGGCACACATATAGTCTGCCAGGATACCGGCCGCAGGCCCCTCCTTCATGATCCCTCCCACACTCAGAATGGTATTATTGCTCTTTCCTCCCCGAAGGGTATATGCCTTTCCGAAAATAGCACAAAGGCACAGGCTTACGATCAGAACACAGGCCCATGGCCTGGCTGATTCCCCCATTGCTTTCTCCATGGCAAAGACAATCACTGCCACCGCAAAGACAATCCCCAGCGCCCCATGGGGCAGCGTGTAATACATGGCCAGGTCACTGATATACATAACACCCGCATAGGCCGTAAGGGTTCCCATTATCCCCCAGAAAAGCGCCTTCCTGCGCCCCTCCGCCCAATGCCATGAAACAGCCGCCGAGAGCCACACTGCCAAATAATGGATCTGCAGATATTCAAAGCCGATCCCACGGACTGCCCAGTAAAAAATTTGCACACATTCCGCAACCATGACGCCAGTCACCAAGTGAGCCAGCAGCCAGGATTTTCCGTCCATATCCCTGCCTTTTCTTCTCAGCAGGATCCTCACAGTCATACAAAGCAATACGCTTACTGCAACTATAATGGCTAACCATTTGCCCCATATCGCAAAATTGACCAGATAATTGTGGAACTTTTCATCCGTTACCCCGGACACATCATGGGTGGGGTCAAGGGAAAGGAGCCTGCCGATATTATCCCCCAATTCCTGCAGGCTTATATGCCGCAGCACACTCAGAAACCAGATCCCGCCGCATAACGCGCAGGTTCCGGCCAGGACAGCGCAGTCTCCCCAACGCTTCCTGCCTGATTCAGCAAAGACGGCATTCTCTTGCCGGCGCTTCCTGCCTGATTCAGCAGAAACGGCATTCTCTTGCCGGCGCTTCCTGCCTGGCCTGGCCAGAATCCAAAGGATAAAAAAAGGAAACAGGATGATGCAGGTAGGGTATGTCAATATTTCACAGGACAGTGAGATCCCCACCCCCACAAGCAGACACCACCTGCCTTTCCGGTTCTGTACCTGGTCATATTTCATCATTAACAGGATGCAGGCCGTGAGAAACCACAGCTGCATATTCCCGAATTCAGGGATTTGAATGTTTTTAGGCACAATATTAAAATAGAGCAGCGCCAGCAGAAAAGCATACCCCTTCTCTATATGCCTGGCCAAAGTCCGGTACACCCAAAAGGAAAGGGTAAGCTGTATCCCAAGTGTCACAAACCGCAGGAACAATATCACTCCCGTGACAGTGCCCGTGACCGCCCTGTATGCCCAAATCAGGCCTGCGCACAAAAACGCGGAAGTCTGATGAGGCTCCCACATTTCCCGGAACAGCCTGTCCCCCTGCAAATGGCGGTAGGCCATAACAATCTGATATTCTTCATCAAGGGTATAATCCACAAAGATCAGTTTCATCGCCGCCAAAAAGCTCCCCAGCAGCAAAAATACCCTGACCGCTTTCCACATTTTCCCTGACACAGCCAGCCTCCGTTATCTTAACACCGTCCCCGGGCAATCCGTTGACGCTTATTCTTTTCCGCTGCAGCACAAAATTTGTGATAACTTTTGCCTGCATTTCCGGCCTTACACATTATTATAACATTATTTCTGCAATATCCAAGCAAAATATTATCCTGTCACAATTTCTTCAAGGACAGCCGGCTGACGGCAGGGAATTTTTCCTCCCATCGATATTCCAAAAAGGCATACCCCATTGCTGTGGGGTATGCCTCTTATATTTTACTGCTTATGAGTCAATGACCGGAAAATCAATACTTATCAAATCCGTCTCCCAGGGAGATGATCTGCTCGTTGGCATTTACGCCGGGTGCAATGGAGGTGTCTGCCTTAAAGGAAGAACCCTTTTTGCCGCCCAGATTGTAAATGGAAAGCAGCTCACGCATACGTGTTGCCTGGTTGGACAGTTCTTCACTGGCAGCCGCACACTGTTCGCTGGTAGCGGAATTGGTCTGAACCACCTGGGAAACCTGGCTGATTGCCTGCTCGATCTGTGCAATTGCAGTTGCCTGGTAATTGGAAGATTCCGCAATGTTGTTGATGATCACTTCACTCTGGTGTACCACATCGGAAATCACGCTCAGAGCCTTTGCTGTCTCATCTGCAATCTTGGAGCCTGCCCCAACCTTACCGATGGAATCTTCGATCAGGTCGGCTGTCTCGGCTGCCGCCTCGGCGCTCTTAGCCGCAAGGCTTCTTACTTCTTCCGCAACCACAGCAAAGCCTTTTCCTGCCTCACCGGCCCTTGCAGCCTCTACTGCGGCATTCAGAGCCAGGATATTGGTCTGGAATGCAATGTTGTCAATTGTCTTAATAATGGTGGAAATGCTTTCGGAGGACTTATTAATGTCTTCCATTGCAGCCATCATATCGCGCATCTGCTCATTACCCTGCTTCACGTCATTGATAGCCCTGCTTACCAGGTCTGCGGCAGAATTAGCCTGTTCCGCATTCTCTCTTGTCTTCTCAGCGATCTCGTCAATAGAAGCCGTGATCTGCTGAACCGCGCTGGCCTGCTCGGTGGAACCCTGGGCCAAAGACTGGCTCGCATCCGCTACCTGGGAGGAACCGATGGTCACCTGATATGCCGCGTCATTAATGTTGCTCAGGGCATTGTGGTTGTCATCCACCAGTTTCTTTAAGGACATGCCCAGCACATCCTCTGCAGACTTGGGTGTAACCTCAACGGTCAGGTTACCGTTGGATACTTCCTCCGCAATACCTGCCTGATACTTAATATTGTCAATTACAATTGTATATTCGTCTACCAGCTCGCCAAATTCATCGTTGGCATACTTGGTCAGTTCCAGATTGTTGACACGGCCCATAGCGATTTCTTTCGCCGCGCTGGACAGCTGCCTTACGGACTGTGCAATGGCTTTGGTCAGTGCGGTACCGATCATTACAGTGATCACAACGGAAAAAACCAGAAGCACAAGGCTGATAATGTTGGAAATATTCATTGTGTTCTGCAAGGTTGCGATTCTCTCATCCTTACCGGTGTTGACAAATTCTTTCAGCTGGTCACCGCTATCCCTCAGAGTCTGGATTCTGTTATCCTTTCCGGTATTGACAAAATCCATTAACTCCATACGCTTGGCTTCATCCAGATTGGTGATACCATGTAATTCATCGTTGATCCCTGTAGCGCCGTCTTCGTTCAGCTGGCTGATGGATTCCACCAGCTGATCCAGGCCGGACGCTACCTGGGCCGCACCTGCTTCATTCATAGCACTGATTGTTTTAACCGCATAATTGGTAACCCACACGCCCACCAGCACATTAATGATCGTCAATATAACAGGAACGGCAAACCCCATGATTAATTTAGTTCTGATTTTCATGTCCTTCATTGTTATTATACCTCTCTTTCATCCTCATCGCCCATGTCATTGGCCTGTTCGGCAGCGGACAAGTCTTCATCATTCAAAAGCTTATCAGGGTCAATCAACAGCTTCACCGTATCCCCTACACGTCCGATTCCATAGACATATTTGTTCTGAATCCTATCCCCTCGCATGATCGTCGGAGGCGGCAGAATATTTTCATCCGCAATTTCCACCACTTCCGCAATCTCTTCCACGACCAAGCCTACCATCGTGTTCTTGACTATAATGACAATGATACAGGTTCTGTCATTGTATTCAAAAGGATCCTGCATAAATCTGAGCCGCACATCAATCACAGGCAATATCTTTCCCCTAAGGTTTATCAAGCCTTTGATATAGTCCTCCGTCTCCGGAATAGGTGTTATCACCTGAAAAGGAATAATTTCGCTCACATACTGAATTTTTAAGCCGAAATATTCGTTCCCGGACCGGAAAGTCATGTACTTGCCCTGCTGTGTGTTGCGCTCAAGTGCATCTTCTCTCGTTTCACTCATTACGGCACCATTCCTTTCTCCCAGTTTAATCTATTAGTCCCGCCGGATCCAGTATCAAGGCAATGCTGCCATCTCCCAGCTGGGTACAGCCGGAGATACCTTTCACCTTCTTAATGTAGGAAGGAATGGGTTTTACCACAATTTCCTGCTTTCCGATCAACTTGTCTACGAAAAGACAGATCGTGTTTCCCTCCACTTCAAAGAGAAGCATCATTCCCTCTTCCACCTCGGAATGATAATCCTCCAAACCATACCAGTCACCGATCCGGAGCACAGGGTAGCACTCGTCTCTGATCATAACATATTCCTCACCCGTAGGCTCATGGATCATCATATCCTTTGTCACACGGACAAACTGCTTTATAAAACTGGTTTCCACCACAAAGGAGGTAGTACCCGTCTCCATTACAATTCCGTCAATGATGGCCAGCGTCAAAGGAATCTTGAGGATCATGCTGCTGCCCTCACCTGCCGTACTCTCAATCTCCAGCGTTCCGCCTATGGACTGGATATTCTGTACCACAACATCCATTCCCACGCCTCTGCCGGAGTACTCCGTCACCTGTTCATTGGTGGAGAAGCCGGGAAGTGTAATAAACTGGAATACCTCCTTATCCTCGTAGGCAGAATCCGGCTTATCAGGATCCAGGAGACCCTGTTTCTTTGCTTTGGCAAGGATTTTCGTCCGGTCAAGGCCCTTTCCGTTATCCGACACGGTGATCCATACTTTACCGGCTTCCGTCTTGGCAGCCAGGGTAACTTTACCCTTCTCCTGCTTGCCGCTCTCGGCACGCTCCTCGTTCGTCTCTATGCCGTGGTCCACCGCATTTCTTACCAGATGCATCAGGGGATCTGAAATCTTCTCGCTGATGTTCTTATCAACCTCGGTATGCTCACCGATCATCTCAAATTCAATATCCTTACCCAGCTTTCTGGACACGTCAAATACAATACGGTTCATCTTCTGGAAGAGATTGGTAAGAGGAACCATTCGCATGGACATAATTACATTCTGGAGGTCAGTGGCAATCTTTGCCATCTGCGCCGCCGCCTTATTAAAGTTTGCCAGGCTCAAACCGGGTACCTTTAAGTCAGGGTTCTGCAACACAACCGATTCCGAGATCACCAGCTCCCCGATCAGATCCATCAGCATATCCATCTTCTGGACATTCACACTGATAAATGCCGCCTTTTCCGCCTTTGGCTTATCCTTGGCCAGTTTCTTCGGTTTACCGGGGGATTTTGACTGGATAACGAAATCACCCGGCGCCATCTTAGGCTTCTCCGGTTTCTCCGGCGCCTCCGATTCCGTTTTCTCTTCGCTTCCCTGCTCTGCCATAGCCTTGGCTTCAATTTCCTCCACGCTGGACTGCAGGTCGATCTGCTGCTCCATCGGAGGCTGGTCCCCGAAATCAAACCCCTGTAAGAACTCCTCCGCCTTACATTCATAGATATCTACTTTCTCAATATCGTATCCTGTCTTAATAACATTCCTGATATCTTCCTCCGTGCACTGCGCCTGAAGCAAAATACGGAACCCGTCCTCCAGCAGGGTAGCTATACTGCTGTCATCGGAGATCAGATCCTCCGGCTCATACAGCAGATCCTCCGCAAACTCTTTCAGGGCATATACCGTTTTATACGCATGCACGTTTGCCATATCCGTCTCAGGATAAAATGTTATGTATATCTTGTAGAAATGGCTGGCGCTGTTTGCCACGGGGGCAATATAAAAGTGCTTCGGCTCTTCGCTCACATTTGCTTTTGGCAGCTCCTTGCCTTCCTTTGCCGCACCGTTCTTGATTTCATTCAGAAACCGGTCTAATTCAGCGATAATATCCGCCGGATCTCCGTCCACCGGACTCCCGTCCTGTATTTTGTCCATTTCACCGGTGATGAAATCCACCACCTGCAGTACATGCTCTACCAGTGTCTCATGGACCACATTTTGGGGATGTGATTCTCTTAAATAATAGAAAACATCCTCCAGTTTGTGTGAGATGGCTGTTACATTATCAAACATCATAATTCCGGAAGAACCCTTGATGGTATGCATCGTCCTGAAGATCTCATTAATGGTATCTTCATCAAAGCACTCTGCATCTTTCTGCTCCAGGACAGTCTCCTGAAGCTGTTCCAGCAGCTGCCCGTTTTCGAACAGATACATATCAAGCATTCCTTCCACATTAAATTCCTCAGCCATGTACTTCTCCTTTCCCTTTTATTTTCTTTTTGTCATTACTTCGTGATAATGCTTTTGCCGATATGATCGGCACAACGCAAATCCGGGATATCTGATGTACCCGGAAAGAACGCTGCCCGAAGCGAGCTGTGCCCGCTTTGCGCTCTTCAATGTGTATATGGGAAATTCCTGAAAGCAGTGCCCTGACCGACTGGAATTTCCTTACACCTTTTTATCATATCAGATTGAGCTTCTTCATAGCCTGCTCAAATCTGGTCTGATCGATTGGCTTACCTGAATAAATGGTGCATCCCAGGTCAAATGCCATTTTCACATTCTGCTCGTCATTCAATGCAGTGGTCATAATAACCTTGACTTCCTGTTCCTTCGGGATATTTTTCTGCTTTTCCAGATTACGGATTCCCATCAGTGCCTGATACCCGTCCATAACCGGCATCATAATGTCCAAACATACCAGATCGTAAGGTTCCTCGTCTTCCAGAGCCATCAGGAATGCGTCCACCGCCTCCATGCCGTCTACGGTCACGTCACATTCACCGTATTTTGACAGGAACCCTGACATAAATTTTCTGGTCGCGTAATCGTCTTCAGCCAATAAAATTTTCATACTCCCACTCCTTTACATTGTGTTTAACACATAATAAGTTTTCTTTGCAATATTTGACAGTTTCTCCTGAAACTCTACTGCACCTAAATCATATGCTACCTTCGGCATGCCATAGACCACACAGGTAGACTCATCCTGCCCGATTGTCCTGGCCCCCGCCTTTCGCATGGAGAGCAGGCCCTTGGCCCCGTCTCCTCCCATCCCGGTCAATATAATTCCCAATGCACTGGGGCCGGCTACCTTGGCTACAGACTCAAAAAGCACGTCTACCGACGGGCAGTGGCCGTTCACCTTGGGGCCTGCCTTTATCTCTACCTGGTACATACCGTTCACCTTTACAAGATGCATGTGCCGATCCCCGCCCGGAGCGATCAGCACCGTTCCCGGCAGTACCCTGTCCCCGGTCCGGGCCTCCTTGACCCGCACCCTGCATTGGTTATCCAGTCTCTTGGCATACATATCCGTAAACCCGGGGGGCATGTGCTGTACTACAACAATGCCGGGCAAGTCTGCGCCGTAATCCTTCATAACAGAAAAAATGGCTTCGGTCCCGCCTGTTGATGCCCCTATGGCAATCACCAGGTTCTTCCCCTGAGAGGTAAACGTATGTGTTTCCTGGGGCATAACCTGCTGTTTGATCTTGCTGATCTTCGCAGTGGAAGCAATCTTGATCTTAACCAGCAGCTCATTCCGTATAAAGCTTTCCAGCTGCTTAATTTCGGACACCGCAGGTTTCGCCACAAAATCTACCGCGCCGGCATTCATAGCGTCAAACACCTTATCGGAAAGAGAACTGATGACCACTACCGGAAGAGGATACTGAGGCATCAGCTTCCTCAGAAACTCAATCCCGTTCATACGGGGAAGTTCCACGTCCAACGTCATCACATCCGGATGAACTCTTAAAATGGCATCCCTGGCCTCAAAAGGATCCTTTGCAGTGCCCACGACCTGAATACTGGGATCCTTGCTGAGCCCCTGTACCAAAAGCTCCCGGAACACAAGGGAATCTTCCACAACCAAAACTTTAATAGGGTTCATAAATTCAATCCTTCCTGCTATTTTCTGAAAATTGAAGGCTGTATGATCTGGAACGGGGTGCTGTCCCTGTCTAAAGTCTCGGTCATCCCGATAAACAGATATCCCCCGGGTTCCAACGCATCATATACCTTCTGCACAACCTGGCGTTTCGTCGGCTCATCAAAATAAATCATCACATTCCGTAGGAATATGGTATGCATCCTTTTTTTAAACGGAAACGGATCCATCAGGTTGAATTTCCGGAAAATAACCTGCTGCTTGATCTCATCCACCACTTCATATCCGCCGTTCTTGGCCTTATGGAAAAAGTGGCGCCTCCAGTTCTCCGGTATCTTCGCCATATGCTCATCATCATAAACGCCGCGTATGGCCTGGCTCAAGGCCTGGGTGGATATATCCGTAGCCAGGATCCTGGCATCCCATTTCTCATGCTCCAACCCAAGGAAATCCCTTAAGGTCATAGCAATCATATATGGTTCCTCCCCGCTGGAGGAAGCCCCGCACCAAATACGCAGATCCTTGGTATGCATCTCCTTCTTTTGCGCCCAGGGCAGAACTTCTTTCTTGAAAAAATCAAAATGCCCGAATTCCCGCATGAAATAAGTATGGTTTGTGGTAAGGTAATTGACCAGCGTCCTCTCCAGCTCGCCCGATTTATCCCTCTCCACATCGTTCATAAAGGCGCTGAAACTGCCCCAATCCCCCCGGCGCAGATAATTTTCCAGCCTTCCGTTAATGATGGTTTTTTTCCCGTTTAAGTCAATTCCATATCTCGTTTTGACAAATGAAACAATTCTCAAAAATTCCTCATCCGATATCATGATACCACTTTCTGACCCCTTTTGACAAAAATTATCTTAAAAACTGCGTTCGGCAAATAGTTGCTCCAGTGTGCTGACCTGATTGCTTTCAGCTAAATAGCGTAGAATGAATTTTCAGTCTGCAAGGCAGATTTCCGACGGCGTAGCGGTGGCTACGTCTAGGAAATCTAACGCTGCAGATGGAAATTCAGGCAAGATATTTAGCGAAATGTAATGCGGTCAGTACACTAGCAAAGCTGCCTTGAAATCTTACGGAAAATCTGGAAGATTTCCGGATGAAACTTTTTGCCGGATTCTTCTTCCATGATCCGCAGCGCCTCTTCTTTGCTGAACGCTTCGCGGAAGCTTCTTTTCTCCGTCAACGCACAATAGACATCCGCCACAGCCACGATCCTTGCCGCCAAGGGGATCTTCTCACCCTTGAGCTGCTCAGGATATCCGCTCCCATCCCAATTTTCGTGGTGGTAATTCACCACATCAACGGAAATCTGGATAAAATCATTAAAATCAGTGGTCACATACAGATCCTTCAACAGCTTGGCCCCCACCTCCGTATGGCTCTGTACCAGTTTCCTCTCTTCCTCATCCAAGGCAGATTCCTTTTGGAGGATGTATTGGGGAATTCCAATATTACCGATATCGCAAAGCACTGCCGCCGCCTCAACGGTATCGATAAAGGTATCGGAAACATGCTCTGCAAACAAAGGTGAAAACTGCATGCTCTGTGCCAGTTTCCGGCAGTTTTTATGCATCCTGTCCATGTGCTCCGGGGTGTAAAAGGACTTCTCCGCAGCCATATGTGAAAGGGCATACAGCACATTCTTCCGCTCCTGCTCGATTTGGCGCACCTGCTCCTGAACCGACCGCTGGAGCCTTCTGTTATTTTCACTGATCTCCTGGGCGGCAGCATGGAGGGACAGATGGAGCTTTACCCTCGCCTGTACCACTTCCGGGATAAAAGGCTTAACTATGTAATCGTTTCCTCCCAGGGAAAATCCCTTTACCACATCCTCGGATTCACCGAAAGCGGAAATAAAAATCAGAGGAACATCCCTTGTATGCGCTTTCCCCTTTAAGATCCGGCACAATTCATGTCCGTCCATCTCCGGCATGGAAACGTCCGTAAGCACCAGGTCCGGGTTACAGCGTTTGAACTCTTCCAGGGCCTGCACCCCGTTTTCAGCCAGCACGGGGACGCATCCCATATCTTTTATGATCTCTTCCAGGATCACCCTGTTCATTTCCACATCATCAACGATCAGAATTACCGAATCGCAGATCCCCTTGCCCTCATAGTCCATCCGCTGTATCACCTTCTTCCGCTTTCAATTCCATGTTAGCCTTCAATTCCTCTAAGCTCGCTATGGCTTTTTCGTAGTTTTCCTTCTGTACTGCCATCTTGAGGCGCAGCACGCTCCTGGCAGCATCCCGGGGCGCCCCTTCCATCAGCTGACGCACCGTCTCCATAAAGCCTTCCGCCTTCTCCCAGTTCTCCATCTCGATACAGAGAACCATCTTCGACAGGGTCTTTTCCAGAAGTTCCGCATTTTCCGATGTCCCGAAGGTACGCATGGCATCGGAATCGGCCTCCTCCTGGGTATCAGCCGCCGTAATGGACAGGCCGGCATTGCTCTTACGGACAGACGCATCCGGCAAAGTATATTCTTCAGCGCCTGTGTCTCCGTCCCCTACCCATATGGAAAACGCAAACGTAGTCCCTTTGTTCTTTTGGCTTTCCACGCTGATACTGCCGCCCATCATTTCCACAAACTGCTTGGTGATATTCAAACCCAGGCCTGTGCCGCCGTATTTTCGTGAAATAGAGGCATCCACCTGAGTAAAAGCCTGGAACAGCTTATCCAGGTTCTCCTTCTCCACGCCGATCCCCGTATCCATCACAAGGAAATACAGTTCGACGGTATTTTTGATCTGCGCCGTCTTAAGGATCTCCAGGGAAATTTTCCCTACATGGGTAAACTTCTGGGCATTGGAGAGCAGATTGTTCAGGATCTGCACGATTTTCAGCTCATCCCCCACAATATATTCCGGCACTTGGGGGGAGACCGTCACAAAGAAATCCAACCCTTTTTCCGTAATTTTATTTTGATGATTGCCCCTGACGTAGTCAACCATATTGCGAAAATGAAACCTTCGCGTTTCCAGCACAAACTTTCCGGCTTCAAGTTTTGAGAAATCCAGAATGTTATTGATCAGCCTGTTCATGTCCCCGCAGCACCGCTCGATCAGCTGCAGGGTCTTTCTCTTATGCTCATCCTCTTCTTTTCCCGCCAGTTCCATGACATTTCCCAGGATACCGTTGACAGGCGTCCTGAGCTCATGGGTCACGTTTGCCACAAATTCGGACCTGACCTGGAGGGCCTGCTCCGCCTCCTGCTTAACCCGCTCTACTTCCTGGCTCAGATGCTCCTTTTCCAGGATATCATTTGCCATACACAGATACCCCGCGCATTCCTCCTCCCAGGTTATCCGTGCTTCCACGGGAAAACATGTGAGGTTTTTCCGGTATGCAGTGAGGTTCTGCGTCTGGGTGCCAAAACCGTATTCTGTTGAAAAGCCTTCCTCCGTCTTATGGAATTCATTTGGGAAGATGCTGCTGATATGGTTCCCGCACATCCCGTTTCCGTATTCCAGCCTGTCTCTTGCAGCCCCGTTGGCATAAAATATGATTCCGCTCTTATCAAATAAAAGGAACATTTCCAAGCTGTTTTCGACAGGCAGCATTCCTGCCCCATCCTGACCCATAACGATACCCCTTATCTGCTGATTCAATCTCTCGCATGCCGCTGCCGGCGGCACAAACAAGCAGCGAGATTCCAGTATTCCATCATCTCGCTGTCTGCTTTTATTCCCGGCAATGGGAAACTCCTGCGACTTGTTTCCTATTGTTTATACAAAACTGAAAATCTTATTTACTTCCACCATATCATAGAAGTCATGCTTCGCGAGCTGGAAACATTCCAATACATCCGGTGAGAACTGGCCGCATTCGCCGTTCTGGATCATCTCATACGCTTCGGCATGGGAGTAAGCTCCCTTGTATACCCTCACGCTGATCAGCGCATCATAGACATCCGCAATGGATACGATCTGGGCGCTGATAGGGATCTCGTCTCCCTTCAGGTGGTCCGGATATCCCTTGCCGTCCCATCTCTCATGGTGATGGCGGCATATCTCGTAACAATATTTGTAAAATTCGTCTTCCACACCCTTTTGGAAAGTTGCGAGCATGTCACATCCCAGTGTCGTATGGGTCTTCATGGTCTCGAACTCCTCATTGGTAAGCCTGCCCGGCTTCATCAGTATGGCATCCGGAATTCCGATCTTTCCGATATCATGGAGCGTTGACGCTTTTGTAATCTCCTCAATCTGCACGGGCGTAAGGCCATATTCAGGGAAGTACTTTGCAAGATACTTCAAAAGAACCCTGGTAAAGTACTTGATACGGCGTACGTGATCTCCCGACTCGGAGCTTCTGAACTCCACTACGGAGCTGAGGGCTTCGATTATAAACTCGTTGTTCTCACGGATCTTCTTCTGCTGGGCCAGAATAGCTTCTTCCTGTTCCTTCAGCCGCCTCTCCATATTCGCCTTGTTCTGATACAGTTCAATCAGGTTGTTGGACCTTCTCTTGACGATATCAGGATAAAAAGGCTTATGTATCACGTCCGCTATCCCGTACTGGTATGCTTTATCCTCACTGTCCCTGACGGTTTCGCTGGTGATCAGTATCACAGGGATATGGTCGATCAGATCCTTCTGTTTCATATATTCCAGCACGGCAAACCCATCCATCACCGGCATGATAATATCCAAAAGGACCAGCACAAAATCCGGATTCTTCTCAAGCTGGTCAACCGCATCCTGACCATTTTCACCCTGAACAACATCGTACTTTTCCCCGAACATTACCTCCAGTATTGTTCTGTTGACTTCTTCATCATCCACGATTAATATTCTCTGCTTATCCATCTTCTCTCCTATGTACTGCTCCTTTATCGTTATTTTTCTATAACAAAATATCATTTATAGGATATTATTTATTTCCCAAATTGTCAATATGAATCGCCTACTTTTTCACATAAAAAGCTTCCATTCGGCTATGAAAATATTGCCAAAATCACAACCTCCGTGCAGCCGCCCCATGTCCGGCAGCAATCCCCACATCAAAGTTACCGCGCAGCCGGTTTCCGTTCCGTGTAAAATCTATTAGACAAGGCTTCAAAAATGGACTATAATATTTAGAGAAAAGTATTCCAAGTCAAAATGGAACCAAACCATACAGGAGGGCAAAAATGGACACAACATTTAAAACAGCGCTTGAGGAGATGGGGATGAATGTAGACACCACCATCAACCGTTTTATGGGGAACGAGGCTCTGTACCTGAAATTTCTGAATAAATTCCAGGCTGACCAGAGCGTCGCCAACATCCAGAAATACATAGCGGAACAGAATACGGAAGAGGCTTTTAAAAGCGCGCATACCCTGAAGGGCGTCGCCGCCAATCTGGGATTGGACCCTATCGCCCAATACGCTTCCGACATTGTGGAAATCTTCCGCGGCAAAACCCAGTTCTCGGAAGTTGATACAGACAAACTTTCCACATTAAACGAAGAATTGAAAAAAATCTATGAGGCGCTGATCAAGCTTCTCGAAGAACATCAATAAACGCCCCTTGGCGCGGCAGGTTTCCTGCATAAAAACAGTGTGAATGACGGTTTTATCCGCCGCTCACACTGTTTTTAATGCCAGTAAACGGAAACGCTACAAACGGAAATCTATATTCTGGCCCCACATTCTCTCTGCATCGGTCCGCAGGGAATCGCTCCGGACGGAATAGAGAATGTCATCCACCTTTTTCTGTAATTCTTCGATGGAAGATGCCGTCACCGTCACGCAATGGCTGTCGGCGCTGCCTGGCTTCCTGTGTTCTTCCAAGGCTTCCGCCTGTTTTTCCTTCTCGGCCTTTTTCTCCTCTTTCTTAGCATTCTCCTTCTTCTCTGCCGCCCTCCTGGAGATGCGTTCTCTCTGGGCTGCCAGGGACTTATCCACCACGGCGAAGAAAGAAGTCGTGCCGTTGTCGTTGACCTGCATGCCGAAGCCTCTGACGCTGCTGTTGGAACCGACGCTCTTCTTCATCTTGTCCAACCCGGATGAGGCCTTTCTGATGATTCCCTCATACTGTGCCCGGAATGCCTCGTCTTCCGCCATTTTCTCAATCTTTTCCTCATCGATCAGCACCACCGTCTTAACCGGATTTGCAAACTTTCCAGCCTGTGCTTTTGCAGCTTCTTTCTGGTCGGCGCTGACCAGGATGAAATCCATGTTGGAGAATTTCTTCTTCAACTCCTCATAGTACTTGGCTGCTTTGTCACTGAGCTTTGGCTGCCCGATCATTTTGCCGTAGTTGCCGGCCTTTTTCGTCTCGGCATCCTTTTTCACCTGAGCGGCATTCTCTGCTTCCGCCCCATAGCTTCTTGCAATGCTTTCCTCTACGCTTGACACACTGCCCATAAAATCCCTCCTTGGTCTTGTCTGTGGAAATCCGTTCCCACATCATTTACAGAACTGATTATGTTATCGGCAGAACGGCGCATTTTATAAAGTCTGTCCCCAATAATTATATGAAATGCAGCGCCCTGTTCCCGTATCCCCCTGCTGTCGGCCCCCTGGCCGGCGACAGATACACACAAATCCCGTCAAATGGGATTCCGCCCACAGAGGCCCCGGTTCTGCCATGGCCCCCTCCTGCAGTTTGCCATGGTCGCTCTGTAGCTTTGCCATCCCCCGCCCTTGTAGTTTCAACTTGCATTTACGCGCTTTCTGTTGTATAGTGGATTCAATTGAATTTACTGGCAAAGCCTGCCTTATCATTATTTTAATATGGAGGATATTCACAATGAAAGAAAAAGTAGTTCTGGCTTATTCCGGCGGCCTGGATACCACCGCCATCATTCCCTGGTTAAAGGAAAATTTCGACTATGAGGTAATCTGCGTCTGCGTGGACTGCGGACAGGCTGAAGAACTGGACGGCCTGGAGGAAAGGGCAAAATCCTGCGGCGCGTCCAAGCTCTACATCGAAAATGTGATCGATGAATTCTGCGACGAATATGTGGTCCCCTGCGTACAGGCAAACGCAATTTATGAGAACAAGTATCTTCTGGGTACCTCCATGGCAAGGCCCCTGATTGCCAAAAAGCTGGTGGAGATCGCTAGAAAAGAAGGCGCAACTGCCATCTGCCACGGCGCTACCGGAAAAGGCAACGACCAGATCCGTTTCGAGCTGGGCATCAAGGCCCTGGCTCCCGACCTGAAGATCATCGCGGCCTGGAGAAATGACAAATGGACCATGGATTCCCGTGAGTCCGAGATCGCATACTGCCAGGCACACGGTATCCACCTTCCTTTTTCCGCGGATTCTTCCTACAGCCGTGACCGCAACATCTGGCATATCAGCCACGAAGGCCTGGAGCTGGAGGATCCTGCAAACGAGCCTGATTTCGGGCATCTGTTGGTGCTGGGCACCACTCCCGAAAAAGCTCCCGAGGAAGGCGAATATGTGACCATGACCTTTGAAAAGGGCGTGCCCACTTCCGTAAACGGTAAAAAAATGAAGGTTTCCGAGATCATCGGCACTCTCAACGAGTTGGGCGGAAAACATGGCATAGGGATCATCGACATTGTGGAGAACCGGGTGGTAGGCATGAAATCAAGGGGCGTCTACGAGACTCCCGGCGGAACGATCCTGATGGAGGCTCACCAGCAGCTGGAGGAACTGATCCTGGACCGCGACACTTACGCTATGAAAAAAGAGATCGGCAGCCGGTTCGCAAGCCTTGTCTACGAAGGCAAATGGTTCACTCCCCTTCGCAAGGCCGAGCAGGCCTTCATTGAAGAGACACAGAAGTACGTTACCGGCGAAGTGAAATTCAAGCTCTACAAAGGTAACATTATCAAAGCCGGCACCACCTCTCCTTATACCCTTTATAACGAGAGCATCGCTTCCTTCACTACCGGCGACCTGTATGACCATCACGACGCAGAAGGCTTTATTAACCTGTTCGGGCTTTCCTGCAAGGTCAGGGCCATGAAGATGCAGGAGCAGGGCGAGGAACTGTTTTAAAAAAGGGAAGTGTAAGCTGTAGGAAGGAATTCTATATGGATATATATTCCTATTTGGTTTTTATTTTTGTAGCCTACCTGGCCGTAATAAACCTGACCGGATTTATCATTATGGGTGTGGACAAAAAAAGAGCCGTCCGGGGTGCCTGGCGCATCCCGGAGGCTTCTTTATTTTCGGTTGCCCTGCTTGGCGGCGCGCTTGGGTGCACCCTGGGCATGAACCACTTCCGCCATAAGACGAAACACTGGTATTTTAAGTATGGGATGCCCGCCATTTTTGCGGTACAGGTATTTCTGCTGGCAACCCTTTCCCGATACCTCATCCCGGTGTTCTCCAGAGCGTGATTGAAAATTGGTGAGAACCCATTTTCAATCACGCTCTAATATTCTGTCTTAAGTGGTTACGATCACCCCTCCGTCATTGGCATACATACTGCTGATCCCTCTCATATCCATGATCAGGCATTCTTTGAACCTGCATTTGGCCAGGATCTGTTCCCGCACCATCTCCGCCCTGGAAAAGGCATTGCAATGGGTGATGATCAGTCTCCTTTTCTCCGGGTTCTTCACTTCCGCCACCGCCATTTCCGCCATCCTGCTCAAGGCTTTCTTAATGCCGATCATCTGGCCTCTCTGGACGATCTTTCCCTTATCGCCTATCATAACAGGCTTAATACTCAGGGTAGATGCCACAAGGGCCTTGACGCCGGACAATCTCCCGTTCTTCCGCAGTGTCTCCAGGTTGTCCAGCACAAAATATGTGTGCACGCTGTCACGGTATTCCTCTATCTGTTTTACGATCTCTTCGAAGGCAACCCCAGCCTCCTCCAGTTCCATCAGCTTCAGCGCCAGCTGTGCCTCGCCGCCGCTGGCAGACTCGGAATCCACCACATGGATCTTTTTGTCCCCGTATTTTTCACGGTAAAGCTTTGCGCCAAGCTCCGCGCTGTTGTAGCTGCCGCTCAGATGGGAAGACAAGGTGACCATATACACATGCTCCGCCTCACCTTTGCACGCTTCCATAAAACGCTCCGGCGAGGGGCAGGAAGATTTGGGGCACTTGGGGCACTCCGCCACCTTCTTTAGGAACACCTTCTGGTCAAAGCCGTCGTCATCCATTATCTGGTAATCCCCCACCTCAAGTCCCAGCGGCACCCTCTCAAAACGGGGATCCCCCATCAGCTCTTCGGGAAGTTCGCAACAACTGTCTACCACAATTTTATAACTCATGTTTCCTCTCATTCCGCCGCGCCAGCAGCTATATATTCAAAAATGCTATTACATATGGTTTTCATTACCATATATAATAGCATCTAAAACATACCATGTAAAGTATATTATTCCCATACTTTGTATTTTTTAATATACAATATAGTAAAATCAACGACCCGAAGATTTCGGAACACAACAGGCCCGTCAGCGTTCCTATTTCACCATATTGCCGTTATTCCACGTCGGAATCCGTTTCCCGGCTTTCCCCAAACCCTTCCTTTACCTCACGTTCATTTGCCAAAATGAAATGCCCGGGCCTCATCTCCTGCCACTTAGGCGGGTTTTTGTCGTAGTCATGGATAGAGGGGTCATAGACCGTCAGCTTCTTATCCCGCTCTTTGATGGGATCCGGCATGGGAATCGCAGACAAAAGCGCCCTGGTATAAGGGTGCGTGGCATGGGTGATCAGCTCCTCCGTCTCCGCCAGCTCCACGATCCGCCCTTTATACACCACCGCGATCCTGTCCGAAAAGTATCTCATAACCGACAGGTCATGGGCAATAAATATATATGTGATTCCCCTTGTCTTCTGCAGGGATGCCAAAAGGTTCAGCACCTGGGCCCGTATGGAGACATCCAGGGCGGATATGGGTTCGTCCGCAATAATACACTCCGGCTCCATGATCAATGCTCTGGCAATACCAATCCTCTGTCTCTGCCCGCCTGAGAACTCATGGGGAAAACGGCTGGCAAACTCCGGAAGCAGCCCTACTTCCGACAATGCCTGCTGTACCTTGCCCATCCGCTCCTCATTGCTCATATGCCTGTGAAGGTTGGACAGGCCCTCGCTGACGATATAATCTACCTTGGCCCGCTCATTCAGGGAAGCCATGGGATCCTGGAAAATCATCTGTATCTCCTGGATAATCTGCTTATCCAGCTGGCGGCTGATCTTGCCGTTGATCCTGTTTCCCTTATAAAGGATCTCCCCTGCCGACGTGGGATGGATACGCATGATCGCACGCCCGATGGTGGTCTTACCGGAACCGGACTCTCCCACAATGCCGAAAGTCTCTCCTCGATACACCTGAAAGCTCACACCCCGGACCGCTTCAAACTGTTTCTTGCCGTTTCCAAAGGTGACATGTAAATCCTTTACATCCAGCAGTACTTCTCTTTCTGCACTCATCCCAGCACCTCCAGATTCTTCAGATTCCTAATTCCCTCAGGAGGCTCCAGCTTAGGCGCCCTGGGATCCAAAAGCCAGGTTTTTGCCTTATGGGTCTCACTGATCTCAAAGTAGGGCGGCGCCATCAGGAAATCGATCTTCAGCGCCCTGGGGTTCCTGGGTGCAAAAGCATCCCCTTCAATGACCTTATACAGGCTGGGCGGCGTTCCCTTGATGGTAAACAGCTCCTCGCCTTTCTGCCCCAGCTGGGGAAGGGAGGAAAGCAGCGCCCATGTGTAAGGATGCCTGGGATCGTAGAACACATCTTCCGCGGTCCCTATCTCCACAAAGTCTCCCGCATACATAACCGCCACCCTGTCCGCAATATTCGCCACCACACCCAGGTCATGGGTGATAAACAGGATGGTCAGGTCATACTTCGCCTTCAAGTCCTTTAGCAGCCTCATGATCTGTGCCTGTATGGTCACATCCAGCGCCGTGGTAGGCTCGTCGCAGATCAGTATCCTGGGATTGCAGGCCAGGGCTATGGCAATGACCACCCTCTGCCGCATGCCCCCCGAAAACTCATGGGGATACTGCTTATACCTGCGCTCCGGCTTACGGATACCTACATCCTTAAGGTAAGAGTAGACCTTATCCCGTACCGCATCCTTCCCCTTGACATCGGGTTGGTGCAGCCTTACAGCCTCAGCGATCTGTTCCCCTATGGTCTTCAAAGGGTTCAAGCTGGTCATAGGGTCCTGCATGATCATGGCAATCTCGCCGCCGCGGATCTTCTGCCATTCCCGCTCCGTCTTGTATTTCGCCAGGTCCTTTCCGTCATACAGGATTTCCCCCGAAGAAATAAATCCGTTGTTGTCCAGCAATCCCATAAAGGATTTTGTCAGGACCGACTTGCCGGAACCGGATTCCCCAACAATAGCGATACTTTCGCCCTTGTACACGTCAAGGGATACATTTCGGATCGTGTGGAGCACCTGTCCCCGGAGGGTAAATTTAATATTTAAATCTCTGACCGATAAAATTGCTTCCTGATTCATATTTACCATGCCTTTCCGCGCATCTTCCCAAAACGGCTTTGCCTTCCGTTATTTATGGTTTTTGGGATCCGCCGCATCGGAAAAGGCGTTTCCCACTATGTAAAAGGAGATCGTCACAATGGACAGGATCACCGTAGGGTAGATCAGCTGATACCTCTGAGACACATTCATCATTACCGCCCGCCCCGCATCGATCAGGTTCCCCAGGCTGGGCGTGGATGTAGGCAGGCCAAGGCCTATATAAGTCACAAACACCTCGTTGCCGATGGCCCCGGGAACGGACAGCGCCATACGCAGCATGATCACAGATACCAGATAAGGCAGCAGATTTTTCATCACCAGCCTTCTGGTGGGCGTCCCAAGGCATCTGGATGCCAGATTATAATCCCGGTCCCGGATAATCAGGATCTGGTTGCGGATAAACCTCGCCATACCGATCCAGCCTGTCAGGGACATGGCAAAAATCAATGTTTTCACGCTGGGAGACAAAATATAGGCCACCAGGATCAGGATGATCGTCTGGGGGATATTATCCAGCACATTGTATAATTCGGTAAAGAAAAAATCCAGCTTCCGCAGATATCCCCACAGGACTCCCATGGTAATGCCCACCACCGCCTCTATCAAGGCCACCGCAAAGCCGATCAGGATAGAAGTCCTGGTCCCTGACCAAATGCGCGACCAAAGGTCCTGCCCGATATTGTTGGTGCCGAACCGAAAGGTTCCGTTGGGCGGCACATTCCGCAAAGCCATGGAAGTATTGGGGTCATTGTTCACCGTATTGGGATCGAACTGCCCCGGCAGATAAGGCTGGATAAAAGTAAACAGCAGTATGCCGAGCATCAGCAGCAGGACCGCTACCGCTCCCTTATTTTTAAAGAACATCCGCACCGTGCTCCCCCAATAAGAGTAATTGCTGTAACCCGTCTTCTCCGCCTCTTTCTCATCATATTCCGCAAAGGAAAAAAGCTCTTTGTCACTGCTTCCTGCCATCTTTTCCGCTTCCGTCCTGACCTTGGCCTCAGCAGCCTCCTCCAGGTTCTTAGAAAGTTTATCTTTTAAAGAAAACATCAGCGTCCGCCCTCCTTTTTACCCAGGCTGATCCGGGGATCCAGAACCGTCATCATGATATCCCCCAGCAACAGGCCTATGACACCTACGGTTGCGTATAACAGCACGATGGCCTGAACCATATTGTTATCATTGTCCTTGATTACCGTGACCAGCAGGCCGCCCATTCCGGGAATGCTGTACAATGATTCCACATAAATGGAACCGATGACTGTGTTCAGGAAGGAGGAAGGCAAGTACTGCACCATGGGCACAAAAGCATTCCGGAAGATATGGCGGAACATCACGGTATTGCCCGAAGCGCCTTTTGCTTTGGCAAGGTTCACGTAATCCTTATTGCTCTCATCCACCATATACCGCCTCAGCCACATGCCGTAATAAGCAATATTGCCCAGTGACATGGAGATTACCGGCAGGACCCAGCTGCGCCAGTTATTGGGGTTAAACAACAATGGAATATTCAGCAGAGTCGTCCCGTACATCTGGATAAACAGAAAATAGACCGCCGCAGGCACTGCCTGGATAAAGACGATGAAAAGCGTGCCGAATTTATCAAAGAATTTTCCCTTGTATCTTGCCATAAGAGTCCCCAGAGGAATGCCAAGGCACATCGCCACAAGGATGGACAGGCTGCCCAGCTTAATGGAAACCGGCAGTTTGTCTTTCAATATCGACGTAACGGGGACATTCACCCGGTAACTGTGGGATACACCGAAATCCCCATGAAACATATTCCGGAAAAAGTTTACAAGCTGTACCGGCATCGGGTCCAAAAGACCCTGCTCCTTTAACCCTGCCTGTATCTGTGCGTCCGTTAGCTTATCAAAATTCTGGAAATAACCTTCGATAGGCATCTGGCGCATCAATATGAATACAATGCATATGATCAGCGCCAGTGTCAGAAGGGATCTTCCGATTCTCTTTATCAGGTACTTCGCCATATCGTTCCTCCGAATCTTTGTTTTTCAACCGTTATACAAGTATACAGGCTGACAGAAAAAAGCAGGCAGGTACAGGAATCCTCCCATACCTGCCCCTATACTATCTTATTCCAACACTTTCCTTCTGTCAAGTTTTCGGCCGCAGTTCATAGAAATATCTTTCATAGAAATATCTTTCATAGAGATAAGCTTTCTTCTAAATAAACTTTCATAGAAAAAGCTTTCCCAGATAATAACTTTCATAAAAGCAAACTTATAAATATTCAAAACATGCCCATGCAATGTAACTATATGCACTTGGCAGCCAATCACTTATGCTCTTCCGCAGCCTTCTCAAAGTCTTCCATGGAAATAGGGCTGTCGTACAGCTTCTGGCCCTTGTAACGAAGGTTGGATACACCGAATGCGGCATATTGGCCCTCCCAGGGATTCAGCCTGGAAACCACGAAGTCGCTGACGGTAACGCCGTAAGGCACTGCCAGGGCATGCTCGATAAGGAAGCTCTCCGCCTCCGCAAAAGCAGCGTAACGGGCCGTTGTGTCATCGGTGATGGCTTTTGCAGCCTCCACCAGCTCAAAGTATTCCTTCACGGTATCCGCTGATGCCGTATTGTCTTCTATAGCATATGCCATGTACGCATATCTCATGCCGCGGTTGTATGTGCCGTCACCGTTTGCAGCCTGATAAAAGGGATCCGTCCAGGTCTCGGGGTCGGCATAATCTGCTCCCCAGTTACAGAGAAGCAGCATATAATCGCTGGAACGGCGTACATCCGTCAGGAAGCTGTCTGCAGGGCCGGCCTCCACGATTACATCAATATAATCCGTGCCCAGGACGCTCTCCAGCTGCTGCTCCAGTACCACACACTCTTCTTCCCAGTTAGTGGTAGTGGGATTGTAGCGCACCAGTGTCTTCACGGGGAAAGTCACTCCCTCAGCTGCAAGCTCTTCCATAGCCGCCTCTTTGTATGCCACAGCAGCCGCCTCATCATAGAAATCCTTGGAGACAATATCGGCAAACGCCTCCTGCTCCGTATAATCCTTTCCTGTTGCCTCATCTACAGAGAAGCCTGCAGGGGTGATGGTATTCTGGATATAGTTGGCAGGGTCGGCATAATCCCCCGTGCTGATATAAACGGTACTGGTACGGTTGATGGCATGCATGATGGATTGCCGGAAGTTCTCGTTATTCACAGCGATCTCCCAGTTCTGAGGCTCATACTTCTCATCAATGCTGTAGCCGGTCATCCCGTCTCTGTAGAAATCCTCATTCAGCTTATGTACGTTAAAGTTAAAGCAATAGAAATAGTCAAAGTCGATTTTAGGCCTCTGCATGCTGACCATATTGCTGGTAGCGGAATCGCTCATCCAGGCATCCACGATATCGGAACCCAGGGTAGTCTGGTCGATCTCGCCTCTCTTCGCCATCTCGGCCCCAATGGTGTCGGCCTCTGCATTATAGGTTCTCTGGATGGCTTCGATATAGACATGCTCCGCATCCCAGTTATTGGGGTTCTTGGTCAATATCATCTGCTCCTGAGGCTCAAAGGCCGAAATGTAATAGGCGCCGCAGTAATACATGGTGTCAGCAGTGGTGGCAAAATTAGCTCCCTGCTCTGCCAGCTGAGGGCCATATGCGGGCATGAAGCATACATATGTCAGCATGGACAGGAAATAAGGGCATTCCGACGCCAGCGTGTACTGAAGGGTAGTTGCATCCACTGCCTTTACGCCGACCTCGGAGAAGTCGATCTTAGCCGCCCCTTCCTCTCCTGCAAGTCCGTTATAGTACTCTTCCGCATTCTTGATAGTGCCGAACAGGTTGCCTGCGGTGGCACTGTTGTTTGCCGGGTCAAGAACGTATGCCATGGCGTCCACAAAATCCTGGGCGGTCACATCCGCCACCTCCGCGCCGGTATAATCGATCCATTTCTGTCCCTCCCGCAGAGTGAATGTCCACGTCAATGTAGCGTCGTCATAACTCCATTCGGTTGCCAGGCCCGGCTGCAGGTTACTGAAGCTGTCGTACTCCACCAGCGTATCGATCACATTGGCCCCGATCTGGTATTCGTTGGTAGTAGCGGTCGTCAGGTAATTCAGCGAAGATACCTCGCTGGAATACAGGACGCGGTACATACTGCCGCTGCCGGAAGCGCTGGCAGACTGACCGTCGCCACAGCCGGTCAGCATGGCGGCTGCCATGGCCCCACACAGAACCATTGAAAGCAGTTTCTTTTTCATAATACTCCTCCTATCCTCTTTTATCGCTCCGAAAATCTCTTTCAATCAGATGATTCAAAAAAGATTTTCCATCAACGGAATTACAAAAATAGGGCAGCATCCTTCCTGAAGCTACCCCACCGTAACCACCCGCCAATTATTATTAGTATACTGTATTTTGCGGGAAAATCAAGTGCTTTTTAGCATTTGCCGGGATTCCCGGGGGAATTCCCCCGCCATCCGGCCGCCCCCATATGCGCATCAGAAAATGCCCTGCAGGAATCCGGCGCTCCTTTATGGGCAAATCAAAGACCCCGCTGCAAGCAGCCACTTGGCTCGTTGCTCGCGGGAATAAATCCCTCCGAAACGGCACAGCTAGTATACCTGCAGCCGGTGCATGGCAGTTTTCCGTCCTCTCTGTAAAGTTATACCATGTCGCATGCCACAATATCCGCTTTCCAGACGACTTCCTCCTCACCAAGCCCCCTGTCTGCGTATTCCGCCTCTCCCCTCTGGCTATCATAAGGGTCGATGCGCAGGAAACTTTTCTTTACGTCAAATTCCTGCTGGAAACGGGAATTTGCCACCATGCGGAAGGGATCCAGATTGCCGAAATAGAACTTTCTCCGCTCCTCGTCCCCTTCCCGGAAGGCGCTTCCCCCGAAGGAACAATCCACATATCTCCAGCCGTAAGGGGCAATATAAACCTGGGCCCAGTCGTGGCAGCCTGCAGAATAAGGTGTTGTATACAGGCCGGACTGCCATCTTGCCGGGACACCGGCGATCCGGCACAGGGTAATGAACATCAGCGCCTGGATCCCGCAGTCCCCTTTGCCGCCTACCGCCGCATATTCCGGCAGGTTCTCGATGGTAAAATAGTTCCTTACAAAAGAATATTCCACATGGGTGGTTATGTAATCATAAATGTTTCGCGCCTTTTCCAAGGGATTCTTCACCCCACCCGTCAGCTGCTCCGCCAATGCCTTCATATAGGGAGTAAAACGGATATGGGGAAGCTGCTCCGACATGTATTCCGCAAAGTCCCCGGGATTCACAGGCGTTACCTCCTCCGGCTTCATTTCCACATAATCCACCCTGTTTCTATAGGAATACTCCACCCAAAACTCATGGTTTTCCTGCATATCCTCCTGAAAACAGACGGCACGCTGAGCGCTCTCGGGAGGCGCCGGCACATATTCCCCGGAAGAAGCATGGATCTGAATGTCCGCAAGCTGGCTGCTCTCTGCCGGTACGGGAATGTGTACTTTTACACGGCCTTTCCTGAAGCTTTCCTCCTTAATCTGCAAAGATGCCCTGACGCGGAATCTGCACTCTGCCCCACCCTGTTCCCTTATCCGGCGGATGACACGGAGCAGAGCCTGTTTCCCCTGTTCCCGGGACTGCCGTTCCAAAGACTCTGCCGGACACTTCTCCAAAGGAGCCTTGCTGCAGGCGCTGTCCGCGCGGTCCATGATCTGCCGGTTGACCCTCAGCAAGGTCTCCGCAAACCGGTTGAAAAAACGCTCCTCACCTTCCACATAGATCCAGTCAATCCTGCCCTCATCCTGCAAAGTGCGGAACTCCTCCTCCGTCAGGTCCGGCACAAACCCCTGAAGCTTTGCAAAAGCTTCCTCGTAAGTAAAAGGATATTCCAGAGGAAGCCTGTTTAAAATTTCTCTCTCCAGTATCAGCTTCTCCCGAAGCGCAGGCAGAATATCTTTTTCCAGCCATATGCCGATCAGCCTGTTGGCCCCTTTAAAGTCCCCATGCCATTTTCTTTTTAAGATGTCCTCGGGAAGTTCAACCGACAAGTTTTCGATGTCTTCAAACCTGAAATCATGCATAATTATATCCTTTCCCTTTCTGTATGGGCCTACCCCTGCCTCCCCTCATCCGCAGCCGAAATCCAATGCACGGAGACGCTTCCGGGTATCACATACTCTTGACTGACACTTCCGCAATAAGTATACTACAATTATCCATAAATGAAAAGCTTGGGAATCCGGATCCCGGAACCGGATCCTGCACGGAGGAACATTATGATAGCATTACAGATTACATCAATGAAACAATTTATGAACCAACTGCTGACGGCAGATACTTTTGATATATTTCTTCTGGAAGAGGCAGTGATCAGCACTGCCTGCAATTTTACGGTTGACGGCCATCTGAACCGGGATTTTTACAACGGCGGGGACGGCGATTCCCCGGAGCTGCCTTACGAATTCCGTCCCTGGGGCGAAATAAAAGGACTGTGCTTCGACCTGATCAAAGGGAAGCGCACCCCTTTATTCTTCCGCTTTGTCCTGCACCTGATGCCGGACAAGGCAGCTGCCTTGTTAAAAAAGGAAGGCTGTGACATAGACCCGTCCCTGGTGAAAGCATTGGTCCTGAATATCCGCTACGACGGGACGAAAGCGGTACTGACTACGGCTACCGCCTACCACACCTTCCTGCCCTCCAAAGAACCGGATGCCATCTGGGACAAAGCATTGATGAAATACCTGGAAGGAAAAGGCATTCCTACTTCATTTTTGACTTGAACACCAGGCTGGCCAGATACCCAAAGATCAAAGCCGCCGACGTGCCTATGGCGCCAGCCTTAAACCCACCCGCAAAGACACCCAGGAACCCCTGCTCATCCACTGCTTCTTTCACACCCTTCATAAGGACATTGCCAAAACCCAGGAGAGGAACTCCTGCCCCAGCCCCTGCATATTCCTGAAAAGGCTCATACCAACCCAAAAAGCTTATGACTGCACCCGATACCACCAGCAGCACCATAATCCTTCCCGGCATCATCTTCGTCTTTTCCATCAGGATCTGCACCAAAGCGCAGATCAACCCGCCTACCCAGAACGCATTTACATAATCCATCATCACAGCTACTCCTTTACATACCCCCTGGAGCTTATGCTCTGCAGGGTTTTCCTTGAAAATAGTATCTGCCGGATCTCCTGTATTATGCATTCTTCACACAATAATGTTATAGTACAGCAATGACCTCGACTTCGCACAGCACGTTTTTCGGCAAAGTTTTAACGGCCACGCAGCTTCTTGCCGGTTTCCCTGTGAAATACTTTGCATACACCTCGTTAAAGGCTGCAAAATCTCCCATATCTGCCAGAAAGCAGCCGGTCTTTACCACATTGGCGTAATCTGTGCCTGCTGCCTTTAACAGCTCACCCACGTTTTTGCACACCTGCTCGGCCTGCTCCGCAATGTCCGTCCCGGTAATCTCACCGGTTGACGGGTCAATGGGAATCTGCCCTGAGGCAAAAAACATGTTGTTTGCAATGATCCCCTGAGAATAAGGGCCTATTGCAGCCGGCGCTTTGTCTGTTGAAATTTTCTGTAACATAATCCTATCCCCTTTTCTGATAAAAATATAATATGTACCATTGACCCTGCGCCCTGTGCCATGGCGCCAGTGTACTGTCTGCACCGCTTTCGGCCAAACAGCGCAGGATGAATTTTCAGCCTGCAAGGCAGATTTCCCACGGCAAAAGAAAGATCATCTGCCCATATCCACTTCCGGCTCGTCAAACTCTGCCGTAACATAAAACCCTCTGGCATTTTCCACCACATCCGTAACAATACCTTCCCTGCTCTTAAGCCGGTAACGAAAAGGGATATTGGCGGACATAGCCAACGCAGGGTCAATAATATAATAATAGTTGCTGGGCAGCACCCCTTCCGTCACCGTGACCTTCTGCCCTGCCTCCAGCAGTCCGGGACGCTCCATCTTAAACTCCATCTTCCGCATATATTCACACTTTCCATGCAGATGCACCGTTTATTACACCGTATATTATTTCCCTGCTCATTATATACTGCCGGGACAAAATTTACAAGGACGTCTTGCCGTTCTCGGTGCCTTCCCGATACCGGATATGTAACCCCAACCCCTGTGATGCCGGAGCTTGGGATAAAATGAGGTTACCGCAATAGGGTTACTAGTACCTAGGATTCTATTACCAGTCCATGGGCAATTCCGGGAACGCTTTTACCCTCATTGAAGCTGGTCTTGGAAAGCAATGCCCCGGTAGGCATAAAGAGGACCTTTTTCCAGTTGCGTTCCTCCAGCTGCTTCAGGATATAAGCGGACAGCGTTACCGCACTGCAGCCGCAGCCGCTTCCACCGGCATGGGTATCCTGGGTCTGGCCGTCAAAGATTTCAATGCCGCAATCCATATGCTGTTCAGAGATGTCATAACCCTTCTCTTTCATCAGGTCAATCAATACCTTCCGGCCAACCTTTCCCAGGTCCCCGGTAATGATCTTGTCGTAATCCTCCGGCTGACTTCCAAAGTCAACAAAGTGCTGTTCCAGCGTAGAAGCCGCCGCGGGGGCCATGCAAGCTCCCATATTCATAGAATCCTTCAAGCCATAATCCACTATTTTCCCCACTGTCATACCTGTTATTTTTGCCCTGGGCCTATCCCCATATGCCGCCAGAGCCTCTTCATTCCCCAGCACAAAAGCCCCGCCGCCTGTCACTGTCCATGTGGCGGACAGAGGACGCTGGTTCCCGTATTCCAACGGAAAACGAAATTCTTTTTCCGCGCTGGCAAAATGGCTGGATGTAACGCACACAACCCTGTCCGCAAATCCGCCGGCTATCGTCATGACCCCGACAGTCAATGATTCTCCACAAGTGGAACATGCTCCGTATACTCCAAGTAGTGGTATCTGATATGTCGATATACCAAATGATGTGGCTATAGATTGACCAAGCAAGTCTCCTGCAAAAATAAATTTCACATCATCCGCTTTTACTTTGGCCTTTTCCAGCGCCAGCTGAACCGCACTTTTCTGCAGGCTGCTCTCTGCCTCCTCCCAGCTCCCGCAGCCAAACATGTCGTCATTTCCCACCATGTCAAAGAGCAGTCCCAGCGGCCCCTGCCCTTCCTTTGTCCCCACAATGCTCCCGCTGTTCAAAATGTATACCGGCTGCTCCGGCTTTACACTTGCCTTTCCTAAATTCTGGCTCATAAAAAATCCCTCCGGCTAAAGAATAATGTCTGTTCTGGCAATGCTTGTTCTAACATTATCCCCTGTCCGGAGGAAATTCATTCATGAATAATTCAGGTACTATTCAACCGTATACACATAACTGCTGACTACATACAAAACCTCTCCGTTATACTCCACCCTTGACCATCCTGCGTCGGGGCTGTAACCTGTCCGGTGTATCGACTCACCGTTGCTTATCTGGCAGCGTACGGTAGACTCGCCCTCCGATGTGCTCGGTTCCGTCCTCAAATTCACATATTCCTTGGGAGTAACATTATCGCTGCAGTCCGTAAACAGAATCACTCTTCCGTCTATGGTGTTGACCCTGTTTGGATTGGCAGCCTGGACAGGAGTTTTATAAGTCAGGTCTGTGGTCAGATATTGGGAAACCCCATACAGGATCTCTCCGTTGTATTCCAGCCTTGTCCAGCCGGTAGCCTCATTCACCCCCGTACGGCTCAGGACCTCTCCGTTTTTGGCTTGTGCCACGATATTATCCGCATTCAGAGTACTTGGCTCCGAGCGCAGGTTAATCACATCCTTTGGAGTTACATCCGCATTGTCCTGGACAAAATCCATGGCAACCGTGCCGGATATCGGTTCCTGCACTGCATTAGAAGCCTGATTCCCCGGCGAGGCCGATGGCAGCGGCGACGTGGACGGGACTGCGGAGGGCAAAACCGTCGGTGTCGGCGACGGCGCAGCCGTAGATTCAGGAGATTCCGGCGGCTCGGCAGTAACCGACGCAGGCACGTCTGTCAAGGATTCACCACTGTTTGGCGTGTCCAAAGCAAAAGCATCCGTCTCCGGCCGCAAATCCGCCCCAGAAGATTCCGTTGAAGCCGATATCTGGGAAGATTCCGGGTCTCCATCCCCCTTTAGATGGGTAAAATGCCATAGCACCGCACAAATAATAGCAGCGAGAATAATCAGTCCGGCCATTGCAGCCGCCATCATCCAGGGATTCATGGAAGCAGCCCCCTCATCTTCCCAGTCCTCCTCCAAAAGTTCTTCCTCAGGAATATTTTTCCTCCGGTGCCTGTCAGAAGCCTTACCCAACCGGCCTTGTCCCCCAGGATTGATTTCCTGGGTATCTTCCAGCCAAAGCTCCTCCCGGGTGTCCTCCAGCAAAATCTCCTCGAAGTCATCCTCCTCTTTCTGAGTAAGCCTGGACTCCAACTCTTCCGCTAATTCTTCTACATCCCCATCTCTATTGTCTTTCATGTTAATCTCCATTCCGGAGCGTTTGCGCGACGGGGCGACGCAAATATCAAATTTGCGTCTGCCATCAAACAAATTTGTGGCGCTCCGGCACAAATTTGCGAAAAATCAGGATCTGCCGCTAAACACCCTATCCGTACATCTCACTCTGCCACCGGATCAACTCCTGATCCTCGAAATAATTGATCTTCATGGCGCTTTTTACCTCGGAAAGCGTCTGTGCAGCCGCTTCCCTGGCAATATCACTTCCCTTTTTCAAGACATCATATACGGCAGGAATATCCTTTTCCAGTTCTTTTCTGCGATTGCGGATCGGTTCCAAAGTCTCCTGCATAATATTGTTCAGGAACTTCTTCACTTTCACATCACCCAATCCCCCACGGACATAATGGGCCTTCAGCTCGTCCAGATTAGGATAATCCGGCAGATATCTTTCGAAATGCTCCTGTCTGCAAAAAGCATCCAGATAAGTGAATACCGTGTTCCCTTCCAGATGCCCCGGGTCGCTCACCTGTAAGTGCTGGGGATCCGTGTACATGCTCATAACCTTGGCCCGTACCTCATCCGCACTGTCAGCCAGGGCAATGCTGTTCCCGAGAGATTTACTCATCTTTGCCTTCCCGTCAATACCCGGCAGTCTCTTACATGCATCGTTTTCCGGAAGCAGTGCCGCAGGCTCCACCAGTACGGGCGCATACACGGTATTAAATTTATGCACGATCTCCCTTGTCTGTTCAATCATGGGAAGCTGGTCATCCCCAACCGGCACGGTAGTAGCCTTAAACGCCGTAATATCGGCGGCCTGGCTGATGGGATATGTGAAAAATCCCACCGGTATGCTGGCCTCAAAATTACGCATCTGTATCTCACTTTTTACAGTGGGATTCCTCTGCAGCCTGGCCACGGTGACAAGATCCATATAATAAAATGTAAGTTCACACAATTCAGAAATCTGCGACTGAATAAACAGGACAGACTTTTCCGGATCTAATCCGCAGGACATATAGTCCAGAGCCACCTCAATAATATTCTGCCTGACTTTATCGGGATTTTCAATATTGTCCGTCAACGCCTGGGCATCCGCAATCATAATATATGTCTTTTTATATTCCCCGGAATTCTGCAGTTCCACTCTTCTGCGCAGGGAGCCGACATAATGCCCCACATGTAGCCTTCCCGTAGGCCTGTCACCTGTCAAAATGATTTTGTCCATACTTTACCGCTCCAATCAAAATATTTAATCCATACATTGATTACCATTTTATCACGCTTTCCGCCCCAGGCAAACCATTTTTTAAAAAAGATTTGTCGCCCCGCCTGCCAAAGAGTGGTATAATAAAAAAAATATTGTTAAAAAAAGTATTGTTTATGGGGACTGACAAATGCGGCGGAGCAATGATTTTTCACTATTTATGATATCGGGAATACCTTACCTGCTTCCTTTCGGACAAGGCATTGCAGATCAGAAAAGAGGAGTCCGGATTAATGATACCGGGATATATCTCTGGGAGCTTTTGGAACAGGACCTTACAGAAAAAGAGATACTTGCGCTCTCAGCTGCCCATTATGAAACCCCGGATTCCCTGCTTCCTGAGCTCGAAGCAGATCTGCATGACTTCCTTACCGCGCTGGACGGTTATGGAATATTAGATCATCCTGCAGATCCGGCAGATTTTGATGCCCTATCCGATTCCGCAGCAATCACTGCACACATTGCTGAGCCGCACCATGCTGAATCCTTCCCTTCTCCTGCCAAATGCGCCCATATGCCAGATAATGCAGCTTCTGTCGAAGGTATTGGTGTGATACAAAGGTATCTGTCCATCGGTGGCCTGACGCTCCTGCTCCGCGGCCCTGGGGAAGCCTTTTCCCAGGAGTTCGATGCTTTTGAGGTTTTTCGGGATCTTCATAAAGCAACAGCCTGCCCCGGCACTGACCAGGCCCACACTGCAGCCGCCTGCCCCGGCATTGACCAGACCGTGACCGTAATAACCTGCCCGCCGGAACACCGCAATAGCTGCCGTGTCCTACTTGAAAACGACGAGCTGACCGTCATGGAAAATGATTGGGAATATGTTTTTCTTTTCCCACAGGCCCCGGGAATTTACGAGGCACATTTGACGAAAGACGGGACAGATGCACGCTATTACTGTTGCCCCCCCTATACAGACAGTTTTCGGCAGGACTTATTCCATGCCATCCGCCTTGCCTTTTTATATCTCGCGCAGTTAAACGGCATGGTAGTGCTTCACTCCGCCTCCCTGCTCTACCGTGGCATGGCATGGCTTTTTTCGGGACATTCCGGCGCCGGAAAATCTACTCATACCGGCCTTTGGAAAGAGCTGTACGGCGTCCCTCTGATCAACGGTGATTTAAACCTGCTTACCATGGATAACGGAAAACCCGTGGTCCATGGCCTTCCCTGGTGCGGAACCTCAGGGATTACCGATACCCGCTCCTATCCTTTGGGCGGAATCCTGCTGGTGAAAAAGTCCTCCCAGGACTACATTGACGCCCTTGACCACAGCCATGCACAGCTGCTGGTGACCCAAAGAGTGATTTCTCCCAGCTGGACAAAAGAGCTCATGGAAAAAAACCTTCGCCTGGTAGCAAACTTTGCACCACATATCCTAATCTGCCGCCTCTACTGTACAAAGTCCCCGCAAGCAGCAAAAACGGCGAAACAGACTATTGACGACTATCTGGCGCGTATCCTGAAAATCCGAAAATGAAATTCAAAACCCTTTCAACATCGCGTCTATCTCCTCTTCATTCAACAATACGCACCTTTTATCCCGAATCGCATACACCCGGGTACATGCCTCCAAAACCGTAGGACGGTGGGTGGTCACGATACAGGTTCTGGGATAGCTGTCCTGCATAATGTTTTTCAGCACTTTCCGCTCCGTGGCCACATCCAGGGCAGATGTGGCTTCGTCCAAGAGCAGCAGCGGCGATTTCCTCAAAAGCGCCCGGGCAATGGAAAGCCTCTGTGCCTGCCCCTCCGAGAACCCGCCGCCCCTTTCTTTGACCATACTTTCAATCCCCTCGGGCAGCTTCTCAACAAAATCCCACGCACAGGCCAGCTTTAGCGCATCCACAATTTCTTCATCGGTGGCATCCGGTTTTACATTACGCATATTCTCCGCGATAGACCCCGAGAACATGGTATTTCCCTGGGGAACATAGGAAAACAGCTTCCTGGTGGAGGGCGTGAGAGGAATTTCCTCCCCACTGCCAGCCCCACCACCGGCCCCTCTGCCTCCGCAAAGCACTGCCTGTCCGCCCTGCGACTGCATCAGGGAAAGGATGACCCTGAGCATGGTGGTTTTCCCTTCCCCGGAGGGTCCTACCAATGCTACGATCTCGTGGGGATACGCTTCCATGGAAGCCTGGCAGAACACCTGGTTACCGGTCTTATAGGCATAATCCATTTCCCGTAATTCAAGGCCAATCCCCTGCCCTCTGCACGATTCACAAAAGGCGTTTACTTCTTCGTCGTGGCTGTAATCTTCCCTGGGCATCTCCACAATGTCCATAAGCCTTCCTGCAGAGGTAGTCAAGCTGATCACGGACGGGATCAGGGAAGTCAGATTGTTCAGAGTCCCTGTCAATGTCCCCGACAATCCCAGGAACATAGTCATGGAGCCGTAACTGATCGCCCCGCTCCACACCCGGTAAATTCCCCATCCATAAGCCGCATAGGATACCGCCAACCCCACGGTAGACAGCAGGATGGACGTTCCCATGGAAATTTTTTGGAAGCTCAAACGCATATCAATATATTCTTTCTGATATGACTTTAACTTCTCCACATAAAGGTGGATCAGGTCAAATGCTTTAATGGTCTGGATATTGGAGAAGACTTCCTGGTTAAACCCTGACATCTTGGCGCCCATGGCCGCACTCTTTTTATTATTGTTTACCATGCGGTTCAAAAGGGTCTTGGAAAGAATAAGGCTCACGGGCATCCCCAAAAAAGCAAACAGCGCAAAAGACGCGTCATAATAGACCACCATGCCAAAGGCGCTGACGAAACGGAAAATATAAATAAACGCATTGGGCACAAAATTCAGTACGCCATTAGAAATATTTGAGGCGTCAGACCCCCATCTGGTCAAAAGGTCGCCGGTATGATAGTTTGTCAAAGACTCCCAATCAGTCACCAGGATCTTGGCAAATATATCGGATTTGATCTCCGCATCAACCTTCATACTCAGATAGCTGGACGCATAATCAGACATTTTTGACAAGAATGTAGTTCCCACATTCAAACCGATCATCATGGCAAATGTGGCCACCACCTGCCCCGCCTGATGCCCCGTAATAATATCCACCAAATCCCTGGAAACCAGGCTGGTAAGCAGCGCGACCACAGTACTGACCATTCCCAGGAACGTATAAAACAGCATAACCAGCCAATACCTTCTCCCGTACTGATAAATCCAGATTGTCTGCTTCCACATCTCCTGCAGGCGCCCCGCCCGGATGCGGCCAATGATAAAGCTTATTTTTTCTCTCATAAACAACTGCCTTCGCTCAATAAATTCCTTAAACAAAGCTCCCTGTCACATGGCAAAACTACAAAACCGCTGCCCACACGGACATTGCTTTACGCTGCGTCCACACAATCTACATACTGACAGGGTTCCTGGCTTACTTCCCGCACAACCAAAAAAGCGGTGTTGCTAATCCAACACCGCTTTAAAAACATGCTTATCGGAAACTAGTATAATCCACCTAAATTATCCCTATGTTTCGCTGGTCTAAATTTCCACCTGACTGCGTTGGCTTCACTCAACGATGCCACCGCATCGCCTCGTTCAGCCGCCTTGCAGGCTGAAAATTTATCCTGCGCCAAACATACGGGCAATTAGGGTGGATCATACTAGTTCCCATCAGCGCCGCCGCCCTGTACGTTTACTGACTTTGTGCAACTAATTGTCGCACCTGTACAAGTAATGGCTTTTGTGGTGGCCTCGTCAGCCGCTTTTACCCACACCTTAAACGTTGCGTTATCACCGGACTGATACGCATTTGCATGGGACGCACGCACAACTGTCACCGTATTTCCGCTGAAAGAAGCCTCGAAATTACTCTCAGTATATGCATCTGTCAGCGCATTGCTGAAAGTAAGCGTGGAGGTCGATGCCGTGGATATATGCTGCACTGCACTTGAATGTACGATTGCAATCTCAAACACATGGTGCGAACCGTTCCAATCCTGAACGGATTTAGGCGTAATCGTCCAACAGTCAGAAGCGCTTCCGCTGGCCGCATACACACCCTCAGCCAACTCTTCATTTGCAAGCACAACAGGTCTTTCATAAGTTTTCATACTTGATTCCCCCATTTCTACACTGCTTTTATGTGTTATCAGAGCTTGCGGACGCAGTGTAGACACAAACCCCATCAATTAAATTAATACACCCTCATTCGAAACAAAATCCTGCTTACGCTATATACCGCCCTCTATTTGCCAATGGATATGGAGTCACCCTTGTAAAATACATCCACATCTATATCAAGCGAACCGCCTGCTGCAATCTCCCCGCCCGGGCCGGATGTTATCACAATCTTGTCACCGTCAGCAGACGCACTGGCAAACCATCCGTTGTATATTATCACAGAATCAACTGTACCTGACACAACGGAAATAGATGCAGACCAATCCTTCAAAGCTTCATTGCCCGAATTCACTATTGTCACTTTATACTTGTTATTTTTATAGTCTGGATTGCCCCATCCGGTCTGTACCACATCCGATACAGAAACCCCGCCTGTACTTTCAACCGCACCGCTTGCGGCATATACGCCTTCCGACAACTCCTCATTGGCCAGTATTACCGGTCTTATATAACTTTTCATGTTATACCCCATCCGTTTCTTTTTTGCTAAACAATCGCTTTGATCAACAATATCTTTGATGCTAAATAATATCTTTCATAAACAATAAAATTAAAGATAACTTAAAATAAGCAGTACACCTGCGTTTACTATATTTACTATAATATAATTTCCCCCCAGCGTCAACACCAAAGCAGTTTTTCACCGTAATTCGCTCTATTCAGAAAATTTGGATAAACTGTCAAAAAATAACAATTTTAAAACAAGCCTGCCTTTTCTTTTCCTCACAATACATATAAACTGTCTTACAATGCCCTTGCGGTATGGTAACTATATTATTTCTCCCCCAGTCCGATCTGCTGCAGCAGCCTGCTGCGGTTCCCTGCGCTGCGCAGGATATCCCTTGTCCTTCCGCGGTTCAATTTCCGGTTGTTGTGAAGGAACACCGCCAGCGTGACCACCCACAGGCCCGGCCACAAAATCACATAAGATGACGCTTTGGGATGGTTCAGCTTCATCTGATAATGGAACTCCTTTACATAGGCCCACAGGCTGTTCCCTTCTACTATGACCATGCGGTCCTTGTCCGCTTTCCCGAACTCTTCCGCCGCAAACACATCCTGCAGGAACTCCTCCGCCAGTTTTCTGTCCCGGCTGCGGCCCATGGGCAGATCCTCCCTGAGGCCCAGAAACTCCTTGCATACCATGGTCACCGTGTCCGCAAACTGCCTGACATGGCAGGCCTCCGCCAACCGGAGAAATTCCGGGGCCGCCCCCCACGCTTCTTCCCTGTTCCAAAAGACCACCCAGTCGCAGAGCAGTTTCAGGCCGAAACCCGCCCGCAGGAAATGCTGCAGCATATGGAGAAGCAGCTGCAGCGCCTGGCAGGGCCCCTGGGGCACAGGCAGGCGCACCCCCATACAGTCCCCGTACCCCTTCTTTTCAAAATACATAGGCAGAAGCCGGTCCATTCCCCGGTTGATCCCGGCATCCCGGAATGGTTCCGCCAGCATGGTGTGAAGCTCCAGGTCTATGCCGTCCCCGGAACGGAAAGCCAGGTGGTGATTGGCATGCTGTCCCTCCTTCACCAGAAAATCCTTTCCCTCCAGAATTTCCCTTGCAGCATCCAGCAAATCCCCCGGTATCAGCAGATCCACATCCCCCGATTTCCGAAGTTCCGGGACAGGGTACAATCCCGCCACCCCGCTCCCCTTCAGCACCAGCACAGGCACCCCTGCCTCCTCCAGCGACTCTACCAGAAAACGGGTCAGGAACAGAAGGCGGTAACTCTGCTTTACGGTAATGCGGGAAATGCTCTCCACATACTTCCTGTCCGCCTCCTCCAGGGGCTGCCCCCGCCACTCCTCACACAATACTCCGTACAGCAGCGGCAATACTTTGTGCCGCTGGGCCGTCTGAATGACCCTTTTCATATCTGTCTGGTCTGGCTGGCCCGGCAATTCCCCGGGACAGTCCCCGGTCAGCGCCTGGCACAGGAGCAGGCAAAGGAACCTCTGTTCTTTGCTCAACCTTGTACTCATGGCCTCTCCTTTTTATTGCGGGATTCCGTGATCTTCCCGTCTACCTTAAGCTTCCTCAGCAGCGCAATCCCTGCCACAAAGAGGGAATAGGCCCGAATGTGGAACAAAACGGAGGCTCCGCGGATTAAAAAGCGCCAGGAGAGGGCCGATATTTCCTTCAGGTACTTTCCCTTTGCCAAATCCGCCATGGCTTTTTTGACAAGGGGGTCTTCCCCATATCTTCTCACGGCGCGGACACTCTCACGGATCCCGTGTTCCTTGAACTGCAGCTCCTGTTTCACCAGGAAAAAGCTGCCGAAAAAGAAATGCAGCGCAATCCAGTCCCCATAGTCCTCTTCCACGCCGCGCTTTTCCATAAAATCCAAAAAATCAGCCGCTATGGCGATCCATACAGGCATCAGATTCTCTTTATACCGGAAGGTCACAGATTCTTCATTGACGCGGTACAGGTAAATACTATCCTCGATAAAGGCGTACCGGGGACGGTATACATAGCAGTCCATGTTATGGGCTTTATCCTGGGTGAAAGGATAAGCACGGCATCTTAGGTCATGGGCGTCCAGAAAATCTTTTCTATAAAGCTGTCCCCAGTTGTGGGCCAGATGGCCGTACATATAAAACCCTTTAAAGCGGAAATCCACCGTCCTTGTATACTCCCCGCCCCGGAGATGATGGCGGTTTACCTGGCGAAACCCGGCCTCGTTAAACCGGCGGTAACACCCAACCGTGATATCCGCCTGTTCCGCCTCCGCCTGTTCAACCAACAGCCTGATGGCCGATGCCCCGTCCAGGCAGTCGTCCGAATCGATAAAAAAGATGTATTTGCCGTGAGCCGCGTACATCCCCGTATTGCGGGACAGGCCCAGTCCCTTGTTCTCCTGGTGGATCACGCTGACATTCCCATGCGCTGCCGCATACCCATCACAGAGGGCAGGGCAGTTATCGGGAGAACCGTCATCAATGAGCAATATTTCCAATGCCGGATAGTCTTGTGCCAAGACACTCCGCATGCATTCATCCAGATACTTTTCCGTCTTATATACCGGTACCACAATGCTTACCAACGCTTCTTTACCGTCCATTTATCCTACGCTCCTATCATCCAGTATGCCGGCCCCCGGCTGTTAGCTTCCCTGCTGCCATGATACCACGAATCACTGGAAAAGTCAGCAAATGATAAGTAAAAGGTATTCAAATCTTTAAAACTGTGCTACCATGTGTTTTAGAAATAAATGATTTATGAATGAAACGTTTTATGAAATACCTGAAACAAATGACATGCGCCGCAAGCGCAGAAACGGAGTTAGACGTGAATCTGTATAACAAAGCTTTTCGAATATTGAGCGTGATCCTATTGGCAGTGTTCCTTCCCGTACTGGTCTGTGTTATGTTCATAGGGACAAACATGGATTATTGGGAAGCCGTAAAGATCTCCACCAGGCTGCCGAACCCGGCGCTCTCGGCCATAGCCATGGCAGGGTTGGCGATCTGCATATTCCTCTTCCTGAAATGGAACAAAATCACTTTCACTCCCCGCAGCAGCCGGATTGCGGACTGGGTGCTTGGCTGCCTGTTTATTCTCCTTTTCCTGGTAAATGTCCGGGTGGCAAAAGAAATCGCCTTCCATCTCCCCACCGACTATATGATGGTGAGCGGGGCCGCCTATAAAATCGCAAAGGGAGAACCCATGGAAGATCTCATATATTTCTCCATGTATCCCAACAATATCCCCATCTCCTATCTCCTGGGAAGACTTTACCGTATGGTATCGGAATGGAAAAATTACCCTTATATCTATGAATTTTTCTGGCTCCAGGTAAACTGCGCCCTCATTTCCCTGGCCGGTTTTTTCAGCTGCCTCACCGTGAAGAAACTGACCCGGAGGCTGATGCCGGTTATTGCTGTTTTCGGCCTGTACCTGGTATTGGGGGGGGCGTCCGCCTGGAAGATCGCCCCTTACACGGACACCTACTCCCTGCCCTTCCCTGTGATGTGCGTATTTTTCTATCTGTGTTACCGGGATGCAGGCAAGCTTTGGGCAAAGTATCTCTATTTCCTGCTTTCGGTCCTTGCCGGGATGACAGGCGGTTTTATCAAACCCAGCGTATATGTGGTCATCCTGGCCCTACTGGGTTGGGAATTTGTATGCTTCCTGGCGGATTACCGGCAAAAGTGGAAATTTGTGGTTCCGGGGATCCTGCTGGCGGCAGCATTGGCATGGGGCGCCGGCGCATACCGGGATCATCTGATAAAAGAAATCGGGTTGGATTTCAACAAAGAGCTGGAGGTGGGATGGCAGCATTATTTCTTCATGGGCCTGAACGAAAAGACCACCGGGGCTTACAATTCCGAGGACGCCCTGTTCGGGGAATTCCAGGACAGCCGGAAGGACCGGATCCGCGCAGAGTTGGAAAGGGCGGGAGCCAGGCTGAAAGAGCGGGGCCTCCTGAAAGACATCTGGTTTTATCTGCGGAAGCTGGTAATGACCTTCAACGACGGTACCTTTGGCTGGAATATGGAAATCTATGCTTATGACTACTACCCGGACAATATGGCCAGCAACACCTACCTGACGCAGCGCCTGAGGAGTATTTATTGGGGAAACGAACTGAATTTTGACGTAGGCGGATATAAAACCCTGTGCCAGCTGGCCTGGATATTCAGCCTGCTGGGCATCCCGGGGATCTGTCTGGCGGGAAAGGATGAGAGGGAAAAATACGGGATCCTGGTTGTCAGTTTCCTTGGCATCTTTTTCTACCAGATGCTGTTTGAGGCCAGGGCACGGTATCTCTTCTGCTTCCTTCCCCTGCTGCTGCCCCTGGCCGTGTGCGGCCTGCAGCAATATACCGGCCTGCTGGGCGCTTTCCTGGAACAGAAAAAGGCAGCCGGCAGGGAACTGCAGCGCCGGAAAGATGCAGCGTAAAAGCATTCCGCCAAAGGCAAAGTGAGGAGGCGCCATGACAGCAGACCGCATATTTACACCGCATAACGCGCCTGAGCAGGGCGATGCCGCCCTGCCGGATACCATACTCCTGTTTGAGAAGCCGGAAGCCTATTTCTTCCCTTTTTATAAAGACAGGGTTTTCGCCCCTTTCGGCGTGCCCCAGCCAAGCTTCCGCTATCTGGCCTATCAATTAATGAGGCTGCTTCATCTGCCCTGCCGCAGCATGTTCTGGGGACAGTGGAAGGACTACGCCAAAAGGGCAAAACGTGTGGTAATTTTCGACTATGGCTATCAATCCGGCATGGAACGCTACATCCGCCGGGTCAATCCCCAATGCCGGGTCTTCCTTTTCTTCTGGAATAAGGTCAATCGATATAACAGGCAGCACCTGCGGTTTTCAAACCCTGGCGCGATCTTTTCCACCGACCGGGAAGACTGTGCCAGATACGGGTTGAAATATAACCATATTTTCTATCCCATGGAATTCCATACCCCTTATATCCCCCGGCCTGAGCAAAACAGGCTCTTTTTCCTGGGCGCCGACAAGGGGCGGGCACCCTATATTGCCGCCCTGAAGCAATTCCTTGAAAAAAACGGCCTTATCTGTGATATCCGCGTCCTTCCCTCCCCCCATGAACGCAAGTCTCCCGGCTACCGGGAGCGTTTCCGGGATATCTTGACCGACAGGAGGCTGTCCTACGGCGAATATCTGGAGATTTTAAAATCCCGGGATATTCTTCTGGATGTCAATCAGGAGGGCCAGAGCGCGCTCACCATGCGGGTCATGGAATCCATCTATCTCTCCAAAAAGCTGATTACCGGAAACCGGCATGTACTGAACTATGATTTCTACCATCCCGACAATATTCTGGTGCTCCCGGAGGGCGGACTGCCCGCCGGGGAAGATCTCCTGCGCTTCCTGCGCGCCCCCTTCCGCCCCTACCCGGAGGACGTCCTGGAACATTACAGCTTTGAGCACTGGCTGGAAGGTTTCACGGAATAACAGGTTCCTGCCATTCTCAGGGTTCATGCCATTGGCCAAAGCCAAAAGCCTGTCCCCGGGTTAAATTTGGCACAGAAGCGTCAACGCCTTCAGGGAAACCCCCAGATATGGGTTGGCCAGCGCCATCCGCCGGTTCTTCCGGATCTCCTTATGGAACTGCCTGCGCAGCTCCATGGCCCTGTGGTCTTTCTTCAACTTCCTCAGATTCACATAACACCATAATAAAGTCTTGCAGTACTTGTACTGGGCGGCAGGGATCAGCTCCGGCGCTTTCCGCGTCACAAATTCCAGGTTTTCCCTGCTGTTGTAGACACAATCGGCCATTTTCACGGAAAAGGCAGAAGTGGTAATGCTGTTTGCCCTCTTCCGGTAAAAATAGGTTTCACAGTCCAGGAAAGCGATCCTGTCCATCCGTTCATAGGCCTGAAGCGCAAAAGGCTCGTCCTCATTGATCCTGTTTTCAGGAAAGCACAACCCCTCCAGCATTTCCCTTTTATAAAGGCGATTACAGGAAGAAGAGCCTGCCAGCAGTACATGTTCCATGGCCTCCCTGGCCGACTCGCACCGCTCCCTGCTTCCCTTTCCCCGTCGCACCTCCTGTTTACCGTCCTCTCTCTCCAGCACGGTGACGCAGGCGCCCACAGCGCAGTCCGCCTGATATTTCATCAACCCCTCATACAGCCTTTCCAGGGTATCCGCCGCCAGCCAGTCGTCGCTGTCCGCAAAGAACAGGTACTTCCCCGTGGCGTGCTCCATGCCGGTGTTCCTTGCCTCAGCCAGGCCGCCGTTTCTCTCCTTATGTATGACCCTGATCCTGCCGTCCTCCGACCCATACCTGTCACAGATGGCGCCGCATCCGTCCGGCGAGGCGTCATCCACCAAAAGGATTTCCAGATCCCTCCATGTCTGGTTTACCACACTCTCCAGGCATTCCTCCAAATACGCCTCCACACCATATATGGGAATGACCACACTGATCGTTTCACCCATGCTTCCGCCTCCTTATCGCTATGCAAAATACATTATCCGGCCTTCTTCACCATTGCCTGCCGGACCATCTCAAGGACACTTCTCAGCTTCCAGCTCCTGCTGTACAGCAGCAGGTCTATTGCCAGTGCCAACCCCGCCGCCGTCACTGCGATCAGCAAAAAGCTGAAAATACCTCCCCTGTATATGCGCACCGTGAGAGGGTAAACCAACGCAATCTCTGCCGCCGTCACCGCCCCGTACTGTGCAAGGTCCGCCAGATAGGAAATGGGGGACTGCTTTACATATTCCCGGAAGAAAACTCCCATACGGCAGCCAATCTGTACCAGATAGGCCGCTATGGTCCCGACTGCGATCCCCGCCACACCCATCTTCCCCACTAAGAGCAGGGATAACGCCAGGTTCACAAGAGTCGTCACAATGGCCACGTTCCTTTCTTTGTGGAACAGGCCGGTGACGCTCATGACCCCTTCCAGGGGCAGTCCCATGGCAGTGACAAAAAACTGCCCTACACTTGCGGCCACAAACCCCATCTCCATCAGATACTTTTCATTCAGCCACAGATCCCTCACAAAAGGCGTGATCAGGCAGAAGACACACACGGAGGCCACCGAGGACAGCAGGAAAAACAGAAATGTGATCTGCCGCAATACCCGCACGTCCTTTTCCCTGTCCTTTTCCAGGAAAAGATGCCCCAGAGTGGGTTTCAGGGCGCCCGCCAGGGCCACCAGAATATTCAGCACGGACTGGGTCACCAGGCAGTAATTAGTAAACAGCCCTGCCACCACAGTGGTGATCATGCCGGATGCAATGATCTTGTCCGTGGACAACAGCAGCTTGGTGAACAGCCTTGTGACAAAGATGTTCTTGATATTATCCACTACCTTCCCCACCATGGCAGGTTCCAGGGGCGCTTTGCGGAGCCGTGCCAGGAAAGGGTACTTTCTGTTGACATAAGCAGCCAGCCACAGGTTGCCCGCCACCTCCACCCCGATATTGAACCCCAGTGCAAGCACATAATTCCGGGTAAATTCCAAAATGGCAATGGTGGAAGTATAATTCAGCACGTTCACCACCAGCATCACTATGCTCACCAGGTATTCCTTCTGGTCCGCGATCAAAATTGAGCGCTTATAGGAAAGCAGGTAGGAAAGCACCGTGCGCACCAGCCACAGAAAGAAGACCAGACGGATATATCCCAGGGAAAACGTGACTTCCTTCAGGATATGGTGGATAAAGGGCATCACCCCCATACCCAAACCAAGGATCACCAGGGCAAAGGCAATATATGCCTTCCGGTACAGGTTCATCAACCCCGCAATCCTCTCCTCATCCTGGCCCGCAATGGCCGCATACAGGTTGTACACCACCGCCGTGGCAATGCCAAGCTCTGAGACGGACAGGATCGCTATGACATTGGAAATCACCCCGCTCATGCCCACCAGCTCTGCCCCCATAAGGAGGTTCATGGCCCTCTGGCAGAAAAAGCCAACCACAATCAGGGCAATCTGGCCCAACACTCCAAAAAAACTGTTTTTCAATGCATTTCTTATCCGCATAAGCTATCAAAAACCTCATTCCAACTGTCCAGGATATGTTCCAGGTCAAATTTCTCCATATCCAGCGCCGTGTCCCGGGAAAAACGTTCCCGCAGCTTTTCGTCCCGGGCCAGTTCCAAAATCCTTTCTGCCAGCCTTCCACAGTCGTATGGCTCCACCAGGTAACCGTTTACGCTGTCCCTGATGATCTCCCCCGGCCCGGTGGGGATGTCAAAGCTGACACAGGGCAGGGAAAAAGCCTTCGCCTCCAGCAGGCACATGGGCAGGCCCTCGGAGTGGGAGGTAAGCGCAAAAACCGCCGCATTCCGGTAATACGGCCCCAAGTCCTCCACCCTGCCAAGGAGCACCAGCCTCTCCTGCAGCCCCTGGCTTTGAATATACGCTTCCAGCCAGCCCCGCAGCCTGCCGTCCCCAGCCACCAGCCATTTCCAGTCCGGCAAACTGCCCAGCACCTGCCTTGCGGTTTCGGCAAGGTAGTCCACCCCTTTTATCTCTTCCAGCCTGCCTGCCCACAAGATATAGTTGGCGGAAGCCGCCCCTGAACCCTGTTTCCGCGCCCTGGCTGCAAGGGGATCCGCAATACTGTCCCCAGGGGCCTTACGGTCCCCTTTCACCCCATGGCCGGCACCGTTCCCCAAAACCGTCCCGGGCAAAGCCGCAGGGTTATATATGGTCCTCAACGCCCCGCTGCGGTGCAGATACCTCTCATAACACCGCCGGTTCTCCTCCGTGATGGTGACACAATAATCCGCCCTCTTTGCCCCCATTTTCATGATTATGCGCCGGTACAGGCTTGCCTGCTCGAAATAGTAGCTGAAGTGGCCCCAGGAAACCACTTTGACGCCGCTGTCCCGGCGCACCGGAAGGGTGAGCGCATCCAATACGATGTCTATATCCACCACCACATCCACATTCCGTTCCCTCAGAAATTTTTTCAGCTTCGGCAGCACTGCCAGATATCCCGGCCCCGGCTGAATCCATTTTTCCCCCAGGCGATATCTCCGTATTTCGGGACGGATAGGGAAATGCGGCATCTCACACTGCTCCACCAGGCTTAAAAACATGATTTCATATTTCCCCTGCCCGGCAAGGCAGTTGGCGATCAGTACGGCAACGCTCTCCGTACCGCCGCCTCTGGTAATATCGCCGGAAAAAAAGCAAACCCTTTTCTTGGCTCCCATTGGTCTCACCAACCTCCTGAATTTTTTGTGGCTTTTTCATCTTATGGATGCTATAATGTTGCAGTAAATCATCAAAATGGCGTAAATAAAGGAGTTTCCCATGAATCAGACTGTACCTGCAACGGCCCTAATCCTTTCATATATGATAACGAGCATCCTGTATTTTCATACCATTGCCTTCACATATACCCCTGTGGAATATCCGGAATCCGCAGAGTATCTGAACAACCCCTATATGGGTTACTACCACATTTACGGCTACATCCTGGAGGACAACGCCGTATATGCATCCCCGGAGGACGTGCCCAATATCCCCAAACCGGAAAACCGCCCCCAGGAACGGCTGGTACAGGTGCAGATCAACCTCTGCCGTTTTAAGGAGCAGCCTCTCACGGATACCGCCCTGTCCCAGCTGGACACCATATTGTCCGCATGGTGCGGCACGGATTACCGGCTGCTGCTGCGCTTTCTCTATGACTGGGACGGCAAAGGCCTTGAATCGGAACCCACGGACATTTCCGTGATCCTGCAGCATATGGAACAGGCAGCTCCCGTCTACAACCGCTACGCCGCCCATATCCTCTCGCTCCAGGGACTGTTCACAGGAAACCACGGGGAGATGCACAATACCCACTTCGGCAGCTCCGAAGATATGCGGCAGCTTGCCGCCAAACTGGCGGAAACCGCCGACCCTTCGATCTACCTGGCAGTCCGCACCCCCAACCACTGGCGGAGCATCACGGGGGCGGATTCCTACGAAGGACTTGCCGCCATGCCGGACAGTCCCTACCTGAACCGGCTGGGACTCTATAATGACGGTATGTTCGGCACGGAAAGTGACACCGGCACCTACTCCGACCGCTCCCGGGAGGAGGAGATCGCCTTTCAGGAAATCCTCTGCCGGACTGTCCCCAACGGCGGCGAAGCCATTATTGCCAACCCTTATAACGACCTGGACAACGCCCTCCCGGACATGCGCCGGATGCATGTATCCTATCTGAACAGCGCTTATGACCCGGCGGTATTAAATAAATGGAAAGAGACACCCTACTCCGGCCCCGGCCCCTATAACGGCGCGTCAGGTTACGACTATATCCGGGACCATATGGGGTACCGCTTTGTGCTGCGCTCCACGGAGATCCTGAGAGATTATTCCGTGATGCAGCCTGTCCTGCGCATCACCATCGAAAATGTGGGGTTCTCCGGCAGCTACCGTAATTTTTCCTTCCGCCTTACCCTGCTGAACAAAGAGACCGGGGAAACGATAACCATCTTCCCCGAGGCGGATTCCTCCTGCCTTGGAGGAGGAGAGACCGCCGTGCTGGAGATCCCTCTGGAGATGGAGGCATACCCTGCCGGAACCTATGAGCTCTATTGGCAGACCATGGACGATTCCTTCGGCGAAGCCATCCGCTACGGCAACGACCTGCCCCTGGGCGAACACGGTTACCTGCTTGGGAACCTGTCCCTGGGGGAATAGATTGAAAAATAAGTCTGATGACTTTATTTTTCAATCGGCAATTTGAGTCAGAGCCTCAAATATGCCCTGATCGCAGATGAGAAATCGCATTAAACTGCTCTGACATGGAGATTAGTATAGGCAATCACCGGAGCGTGTTTGTAAAATGCTTTCTGCCAGGTGTGCGGCAGTGCCTCCGAGGGAGGCATAGCCGCACATTCACCCGACGGACTCATATCTGCCCAAAAACAGCCTCTCCCCTGCCCCCTCATTGGCAAAAACAATTCTCTTTTGGTCCCTTACGCGCCGCAGCTCGCCATAAAAGCAAACCCCTTCCTCAGGCTGCCTGTCCCCAAGGGGCACCGAGACCGTCAGGCTCTCCCCCGCCCCCAATGTCCCCAGTCCGCAATCCACCGGGATAACCGATCCCTCTTCCGCCTGCAAATGCAGGAAAAACTGCAGTTCCTCCGCACAACAGGCAAATCCCCGGTTGGTTACCTTCAGCTTAAGGCAGTTCTCTTTTTTCTTTTTCTCACAGGTTACGGACTCCACCACAAACCGGTATCCCAGATGCGCCCCTATGTAGTCATAGAGGCTTATGCCGTATGCGTACTCCGTCTCTTTCCATTCCCGGAGCCTGGCCTCCTCATGGACACAGTTTAGATAACTGACGTGTAGCGCCCGGAGGCGGTCCAAGGTTTCCAGGGGGGACATTCCCTTCTCTCCGCTCAATGCCTCGCCGCCAAAGGGCACTTTCTCCGAAATCTTTGACAAAAATTCCATCTCCTCCACCGGACGCCAGGGTTTCGTCCAGCCTGCCGTCTGTCTGTCCTCCGTCCCGAAAGTCCCAAGATGCGTGTCCGAGGCAAAGATGGCATCGTCAAAACACCCCGTCAGCGTTTCCCCCACAGCGTTCTCCGGCTGCACGATCCTGCATTGTACCGGCTTCCTCACCGCGAAACGTATCTTTCCCCGGGTTTCCGTAAGAAAGCTCTGGGACAGCTGCCAGAGATATTTCTCCGAAACAAATTTGGAAGTGTGCATCTCCCCCCAGCTGCCCACCAGCAGTCCCTGAAAGACCAGGATGTGGCTGCTGTGCCGCACCAGCAGCGGGGCAAGCTGCCCGATATGCTGCCGCACCTGCGAAAAAAGGGACGGTTCACGCTCCATTCCCTTTCCCTGTGTGTCATAGGCCACCCGCAATATTATGTCCCTGCCGCCTTGGGCAAAACATTCCAATACCCTGTTTATCAGGCCAAGGCAATCCTCTCCCAAAGGCTTCTCCCGGTACGCACCGATATCGATCAGCACCAATGCCAGGGTTTCCCCCTCATACAGCGTGGGGGGCAGTCCGCAGTCCCCCTCTTCCCCAAGGGTATATGTATAGATACGGTACCAGCCCCTGCCTGGATTGGCCACATCACCTGCCGCCTCCCGGAACACAGCGCCGTGAAAAACCGCTTTCCGCCTGTCAGTAAAAAATATCATCCTTCTTCACTCCCATTCCGATGTGCAGTACTTTAATGCGGAACACCACCGCCAGGATAGAAAACATCATACGGAACATATAGACAAAAGGCTTCAGGCCGGAATGCATGCTGACCCCATACCCCCTGTTGTGCATCACCGCAGGGATCTCTACCACCTGATAACCCAGCAGCAGCATCTGGATCAGCATATTGGCATCAGGGTATCTGTTGTCAAAATTACCGAATTTGGAATAGTGCAGCGCCGCCCTGCAGCTCAGGCCCTGCAGGCCCGTGGTGGGATCCTGGATCCTGCGCCCGGTGGCGATCCTGATACAGAACCGGAACAGGGCATACGCCGTCCTTTTGAAGACAGACACAGGGAACTCGCTGCTCCCCTCCATAAACCTGGACCCCAGTACAATATCCGGGCACTCGCCGTTATCCCCCGGAGTCTTCAGCCTCCGGTATAAGGCCGGTATATTGCACACATCATGCTGTCCGTCCGAATCCATCTGGATAATGTACTTGTATTTTCTTCTGATCGCATACTTATAGCCAAGCTGGATTGCGCTGCCGTATCCAAGGTTAAACACATTGGTTATCAGCGTATACCCATGTTTCTTTACGATCCAGTTGGTAGAATCCGATGAAGCGTCATTCATCACCAGCACATCGGCTATCTCCGCTATCTCAGGAGACGCCAGCTGCTCCAGCACACCGGTGATATTCCGCTCCTCATTATAGGCCGGCATGATAATCAGCAGGTCCTTCTGCTCCCTATACTTCACTTCCATCTCTCCCTTTATTTTAATAATTCCGTTAAAAGGTTGATATCTTCCTCATAAGTCACACGCTTACAAGATGCGGCCTGCCGCAGCCTCTCCCGCAGCGGTCCGTCCCCCAAAAGCCTAAGGACCGCTTCCTTCACCGCACCGGGCGAGAGTTGGCACAATATGCCGTCCACACCGTGAAGGATCTGTTCCCTGTTGCCTGTGCAGTCCGAGGCGATAATGGCACACCCCAGGATCTGGGCCTCCTCTATGGCAATGCTTTTCCCCTCATAGCGGGTGGCATGGACATAGAGATCCGCCTGCCGATAGTAGGGGAAAGGATTTTCCACGGCTCCCATCAGGATAAAGTCCTCTTCCAGGCCATACTCCCCGATCTGCCGTTCCAGCGCCCGGCGCTCGTCCCCCTCCCCCAGCACATACCATCTGGCCATGCACCCTGCATCTTTCAACAGTTTCATGGCTTCTATGGCCACGGGGTAAGACTTCTGGCTGGTGAGCCTGCCCACAGTCAGGATCCTTACTCCCTGATAGCCGTCCGTAAACCCTTCCCCCTGAAGGGACTTTTCCAGCACCATCTCCCGGTTCACCAGATTATGGAAAATATGGGTCCTGGGGGCGCATTCAGGATATGCCAGGAGGAACTTTTCCCGGATCTCCTCCGCAATGGGGTACAAGGCGTCAAAGCTCAGATAACAGTCCCTGTCAAGCTCCCTGGTGTACCCCGCCTGGCCATAATCAATGTGGATGAAAGCCGCCTTCTTTCGGGCCTTCACATGATCCGCCACATAATATGCCGCCCCACCCTCCAAAAAGGCTACTGCCAGGTCGTACTCCTCCGGGATCCGCATCCCTCCGTCCGACAGCACTCTCCACAGCAGCTTATCGAACTGTACTCTGCGTTTTCCCATCATGGCCAGCAGGTTCCGGCACAGGTAGGGAAAGAGCCGAAGGCATGTGGCGCGGCGAAGCAACGCTTTCACTACGGTGCCTGCCATACGCATCCGCCCTTTGGCCGAGAGCACGGAGCAGTGACTGAACTTCCTGTTTAAAAGCCGCACCCCCGGGGGAAGCTTTGACACCAATTCCCCCTGCCCCATAAGCACATAAAGGTCTATCTCACAGGAACCCTCCAGCCTGTTAAGGAGCTCCAAAAGCGCCGTCTCCGCGCCCGCATGCCCCAATGTGTTCATCACAAAGAGAATACGTTTACTCATGGGCCCCATGCTCCTTTGCAGCGGTAAGTGCATGAAGGATGCTTTCGTTTTCCTGGTTCAGGAGCGATACCTGCATGGCAAGCTCCTGGTTCTTCATGATCAGTACCGAAATTGCCTGGCTGAATCCAAACAGGCATAACACCAGCATCACTCCAAAGAGGACTGCCACTGCCGCCATCGCTGTATAGCTCTTCTCTGCCACGGTCAGCACTATGCCGGCTACTGCCATACACAGCGCCGCAAGCCCCCAGGCCATACCGAAGTTTTCCGTAAGCCTGTGCTTCGCGTAAGCCAGGAAACTCCAGGCCAGAAGCACCCCCCCTAAAATGATCATTGTGATCCCGGCTATCCTTGCTATCTCCATAATTCCGTTTACCCCCCCCCCCAAATTTTTCACGGTGCTGCGTAAAACCCTTATGTTTTGGCTTCCTTAAGCCCTTTCGCCCTGTCATAAACCTTTGCATCGGGCCTCTTTCCCTTGGCCGCCTCAAACAGGGTACCTTTACAGAAGGTGTGCTCATCCAGATGCTTTTCCACCCACCGGAGCCGTAGATACGCTATGGTAAGTCCCACATAGCTGCCGGCTGCAAGTCCCAGCCCGTACCAGATCTCCGATAATTCCCTGGTCTTCAGGCTCCCCAGGAAAGTGAGCAGGCAGAAGGCCACCGCCGTAAGCATCGCACCGTTTAAGTCATTGAAGTAATACAGAAAAATAATTTCCGCATACATCACAAACAGAATAAAGTATCCTGCCGCAAGGCAGGGGTAAATCCTCAGCACGGTTCCGGAAAACCCCATACGCGGAAGGAATACCAGCATTACCAGATATACCACTACCGATATAATAAACTGGATCCGCACCAGATTCAACAGTTCTCTGGAAAGCTGGCGGAACATTCTGGTCTTTGTGTTCATAATATCCTGCCATCTTCCGCCTGTAACGGCCTCTGAATACACCTTATATCTCTCATGGAAATACATTTCCACCCTGGAAATAAAGATAACGGAAGCGGAAATATTGGTAAACATGGCAAGGCAGGTAGCCATATCGTACATAGGCGCCATCACAAAAGAATCTACCACCACCATCTTCATGCGGGTATCCCAGAATACAAAATTATGGATATAAAGTCCCAGGGTATATCCGGTGTTTACCACCACCAGCTTCCAATACTTTTTGAAATACAGGAAGACTTTTCTGTAATTGTTGCTGTTTTTCCTGAAATACCGGCGGACAGTGGACATTTCCAGCACAGACGTCAGCAGGAATCCAATGCTCAGCGCCAGGAGCATACTGTAAGTCAGCTCCACGTCAAAAACCAGGACCAATACAGCGGCTACCAGGAAGGCAAGGAGCATCCCCCCGGTAAAATAGAGCGAAATCTTGGTATAGTCCTTGCAGATAGACAGATACAGCATAGAATAGAACACCAGCACAAGGGCGATATATCCGCAGAACCCTGTAAACACATAGTACAGCGCCACTCCGCCCACCACATATTCCCAGATGCAGAAAGGAATGCCCAAAAGGCAGCTCAGCACAATGTTTAAAATCAGTCCCGCATAATAACAGGGCATGATGTCCTCATATGTCTCGTCATAGATCACGTCCGACAGATAACGCGACAGCACCGCATTGAAAGGAGCCGCCGTCAGAAGGGAAAAAATGAAAATGTACAGCACTGTGGCGGAAAACAGATTTCTCTGGGCATATCCCAGTTTATCATATCCCAGCACAATACTCATCAGCATAATATTCCCAATTACAACAAACATGGGGGTTACCGTGATCATCATACTGTAGCCGAAACCGATCAGGTTCATTGCAATGGTTTCTTTTTCAAATATTTGATTCAGCTTTACGCCTATTCCAGCCATTGTCGTTCTCCTTTGCCATACCCTTCACTGCCGGGTCTGCCTGCGCCTGTGACGCCGGCGGTACCCGCGGCCTTCTACCGCCAGTCCTCAATATCCCGGTATATTTTATGGTAAGTCGCTTTCATATGCTCTATCTTATAGCGGGCCGTCAGGCGCTTATAGCCGTTCTCCCCCATCTCCAGGCGCTTCTCCCTGCTGTAGGCAAGCTCCAGGATGGCCGCCGTGATCTCCTCCACATTCATGACATGGGTCAGGATTCCCGCAGGGCCGAAGGAATCTCCCTCGCCGTAGATCAGACCCCGGCAGTTTCCCACGTCCGTGGCGATGGCAGGCTTATGTGCCGCATATCCCTCCAGGATGGTCAGGGGTTGGCCTTCGCTGACGCTGGTCAGGATGGTCATATCCATCTGCCACAGGTACTCCGGCACATTGACCCGCCCGGTAAACACGATATCCCTGACTTCCAGGGTCTGCACCAGCTCCATACATTCCTCCGCATACTCAGGGTCCTCGTCCGTAGGGCCCATGATCCAGAGCTTCAGCGCGGAAACCTTCTCCTTTGCAAAGGCGAATGCCCGGATCAAAGTTTTTACATCCTTGATCGGGGTGACACGCAGCACCGCCCCCACGTGGATCATATCTTCTTCCAGGGTACGCTTCATATCTTCCGTCACCACAAAACGGGAAGCGTCTATCCCGTTAGGGGTCACCATGGTAATATCCTTATTACAACCCAGCTCTATCTGCAGCTCCCTGGCATGCTCATACAGGCTGGTCACCAGCTCCGCCTCACTATAGGCCAGCTTGGACATTTTCTTAAACTGCTCGATCCAGATATTTTTATAAATGCCCTCCACCCATTTTGCACGGATCAGCTCCTCCTCGCGCTCTCTGGTATAGATGCCGTGCTCCGAGATCACCAGGCTGCAATTATGTTTGTATTTTGCCATACATCCCAGAATACCCGCATATCCGGTAGCCACACAATGATACAGGTCCGCCTTGGGCATATCCATCCTCATTGCCAGGAACAGTGGCAGATAAATGGAACGCATGGTCCACAGGAAATCAGAGAACACCACCTCCGGGTACCGGATCTGATAACACTCCCGCACCGCCCGGAAAAAGTCAGGCCCCATCAACAGCTGGTTCAGGGATATCTTTTTCCTGGAAAAGAGCGCAAACAGCGGCTTCCATTTCACATTCTGGTTCAGCAGCAGGCTCTTTAATGCCTCATATTCCTCTTTATTCAGCTTTTTCTGCTTCTTTCCCGTACCCTCGTTGACCCAGTCGTTATCCTCCAGATACAGTTCATATACTTCCGTCAGATTATCCGGCAGCTCATAAGCAAATTTCCCACGGAAAGACCTGTTTGCCACAATGGTCATCAATATGAACTCATGCTCCGGAAATGACTTGATCAGACTGTGGATCCAACTGGAAACGCCGCCCACCACATATGGATAGCAACCCTCCGCAACCATACATATTCTCATTCCGATACCCCTATCCTATCTGTAAAACTCTGCCACAGTGCTTTCCACTTCTATTATGACCTCTGTCTCCTCCGCCTCCAGCAGATAATAACCGCCCCCCATATCCTGCAGCGTGCCGCCCTGTATCTGGCCGGGTTTTCCGTTGTTGAGCTTAAACAGGAACCAGACGCTGCCCTCAAACTCATTGATATGAAGAAAAATATCGTCATTCATCCTCTCTGCCCTGTAATCCAGTGTCAGGAATTTCCTGACCCGGGCATCGCTCTCCGTCAGAGTGGTCTGGGTAAAGGCGTCGTAATCCTTCCAATAGGTGCTGAGGTTCCGGCCAAGTTCCCGTGATAAGTTTTCCCAATGGTCCTCCCCGCTCTTCGGGTAAGACACCTCTTTCATATCCAGTACTATATTGGCATACCCCAGAGCTGTCTCATATCCCATGGTGGCCAGGTTGCCACCATAAGTATGATCCCTGCCGTACGCCGTCCCCCGCTGCATCACGATATTCCTGTCCAGGTAATCCACAATGGGCTCCTCATCGTCCGGTGCCGTAACTATGGTCCGCAGCTGTGGGAAATACCTCTTCCAGGGTGCAGACATCACTTCCTTCAGGTTATCCGTATAAAGGGAGATAAAAGGGTAGCCGTCTGCTCCTTCCACATAGAAAGAATAGTCCCTGGACAGCTTGGTCTCCAAAGGCGTCTCGGAGACGCGCCCCATGGAGACTCCCATTTCCCCGTGCGCTTCCTTCACCAGTCCCATGTAGCGGGTCAGAATCTCATGGTCCGGCTCCCTGTCATCGCTGTAATCCAGCTGCGGCGCAGTCAGAAGGCTGATACGCCCTCCCGTTTTCTCGGTGATGGCGATCAGGGACGGCCAGATCACGCTTTCATACAAAGCCGGCTGGGTACAGCTGTAAAGGCTCTCCAGCTCCTCCGAATTATCCTCCGCAAACCCCGAAAACTCCGCCACAGTCATACACTGCGCATTGATGATGGGGTAAATCTCATAGGAATCCGCCTCCCCCATCATGGCGCTCAGGAATCCGACTCCATACATATTGGACATATAGTTGGCATTGACACAGAACACTCTGGCGTTTCCCACGCTCTTCCTCCAGAGCACCGCAGGCATATTTTCATTCTTATATTCACTCTCATCCAGCATGCCCATAATATAGGTTTTGGTACCGCCGTCCAGCACGTACCAGTGAATCACCATCTCCAGGTTCTGCAGTCCTGCTTCATCCACTTCCGTGGCGTAGATACGCTCCCCACCCAGAAGGAAACCTTCAAACAAATGGACTCCCTCCACCAGAATCTCCCTGTTCCGCACACTGCGGATCCCCAGGAACTCGCAAAGCTCCGGACTTTCCGTCATGACAGTGACATGGGGCATCCTTGCAAAGACCAGATGGACTCCCCGCCGTGTAAGCTCCTGCATAATCGGCAGATCCCTGTCCACGTCAATGTACCTTCCGTCGATGATCACCACCTCGGGCAGATTCTCCTGGGGAATCACATAATCCGCCAAAGACTCATACTGCTGTAACCCCCTCTTGGTATAAGTGCACCAATAGGTCACCACATCCCTGAACTCAAGGGTAAATTCCGGCTCCACCAGGACGGCATATCTCCTGGGCAGTTCAAAGGTCCCGTCATCCTCTTTGTCCGGCCGGAACATGTTTGTGGCGTTCATGCCGGATATATAAGTTTCCTCATAGTCATTGACATTGTATTCGTTGAGCTCCTGCTTCAATACTCCCGTGAACATAAACATGAACATCAGGATCAGTATCATCAATGTAATTGTCACATAATTCCTGCGTGATACCATAATTCAGCCTTTCTCTAATACTCAACACTGTTATATCCGTAATAGTCGATGGACAGATCGAAGAGCCGGTACGGATTCTGGTCGATCTCATAACAGACAAAATTGTCCGTCTCATAATAGACTCTCATCTCGTTGGGGTACAAGACCTGGAATGCCTGCGCCCAGTAATACAGCCTGGACATGACCGTATAGCGGTTTCGCCCCTGGTACACGCCAAGGCCACCTCCTTCCGGCAGCCTCCGGCTTGCGCCCGATGCCGATATCCTTGTGCCGCTCCCCTCGTAGGCCACGGCATAATCTATGGGTATCTTCTCTATATAAACGTAGATCCTGGGTGTAGGGATCGTTAGGTATTCCTTCTGGTTTTCGCCCTCCATGGCGCGCAGAAAATTAATGGTCTCATAGTGATAGCCGTCATTCTCCACCATCCGCAGCTCATCGTTTGCCGATATGATCGTAAACATAAAACGCTGATTGTCCCGCAGTATATTCGTAAGGCAGATGATGGCCTCATTGCTCTCCAGAGCCGGCATGTTCAGGGGACGCCTATAGGCCCCGCAAAACCACGGCACACATATCATCAGTCCCACTCCCCACAGGGAGATCATATCCGCCAGGGACTGCTTCACCACTTTTCCGGCAAACAGGCTCATGATACCGTCCACTGCCAGCGTGACGGATGCCGGCAGCATATATGCCAGATAGATGCTGCACCTGCTCTGGTCCATCAGGGCAGGTATCCCCAGCCAGCTGGCCATCAGCACCGCATACAGGAACAGCATACAGAACGCCGTGGAAATCAGGACACTCCCATAATGCCTTGTCTTCTTCGCCGGGAGATAGACCAACCCCAGCAAAACCGGAAGCACCGTAAAAAGCAGGATAACGGATACCGTTTGGGCAGAAGCTTTGCTCAGTATATATGCGTTCAGGGCATTTCGCAGGCCTGTCACAAACCGGACTGTCTTTACCCGTTTCTCTCCAAACCACGCTTTCAGGCGAACCTCAAAAGGAATCTTGGGTTCCGGCGGCGGCAGGATCTCCTGGGGACTGGCTGTGGCACCATCCGGCGAAAGCGCTTCCTGGCCGGAGCCTCCTGCGCTTCCCTGGCCGGGCATTCCCGGGCCTCCCTGGGCAGTGCCTTCCGTCCCTTCCTGGCCGGACATTCCCGGGCCTCCCTGGGCAGACCCTTCCGTCCCTTCCTGGCCGGGCATTCCCGAACCTCCCTGGGCAGACCCTTCCGTCCCTTCCTGGCCGGGCATTCCCGAACCTCCCTGGGCAGACCCTTCCGTCCCTTCCTGGCCGGGCATTCCCGAACCTCCTTGGGCAGTGTCTTCCGTCCCTTCCTGGCCGGCGTTTTCCGGTTCCGCCTCCTCAGGCTGGACTGGGTTCCCCGATGAATCGATCTTGCCCGTCATAACAGCCATGGCCCATTTCAGGGAACCCTCCGGAGGCGTACCCGTAGCAAACGCGATGCCCATAGGCAGCACCGCCAGAACCACGCTCAAAATCCCCGCCGCCATGATCCTTCCAAAGTAGGCCTTGCGGAACAGCACCCCCACAAACCCTACAGCAATGGCCATACAGAACAATCCCGCAATGATTGTGTTATAAAAATGCACCGCCAGAGTGGCGCTGAAGCTCAACCCGAAAAAAAGCAGATAGCGGGTACTGTGGACCTTCCACCCCTTTGCTCCGTTCTCCTTCTTCCTGTCCTCAAAAAACAGCACCAGGAAACAGATCGACGGCAGAATATAGATCATGCCGAACTCCTGGGGCAGGGCGCTGGAATATCTCTTATAAGTCTCCAAGTTCCAGATATCCACAAACAAATACATCAGCATGCCCAGATAGGGCGTGTACCTGTTCCGGCAGCAGGCTTTTAAAAAGATCAAAAGGCCCAAATGTATGACCAGGGCCTCCACCAGGCCAAACATACGGAGCAATACGAAAACATAAAACCCGAACATCTCGTGGAGATAATATATAATGCAATGGAACCCCTGAGGATACACGCCAGCCACAAAAAGGCGGTTATCGTTTAATGCATTGATCCAGTAATTATGCACCGGCATATCCGAGAAGCAATATCCCATATTCCAGAACAAATTACACCCGTACTGCCAGAAAACCAGGGCAATGACCCCCACAGTGGCCACCCAGTCAAAGAAATGGCAGCGTATGCTTCCGGCCAGGCGCAGGAAAGCGGTCTTCAGCAGCCGCCCCACTGCCCTTAACGCCTTGCTGAGCAGCAGCCTCCCTCCCATTGTGCCGCTCAGAAAGCTGTTTACCGCCTTGGCCATGGAGAATACCCCGTCCTTTACAGTGGTATTGTGTACCCTGGCCAGGGCCCACACCGCCGGCAGCACCGTCCCCAGAAACAATGTGACCCGATTGGAGATATGCAAAAGCTGCAGCACCAGGACCAGGTTCATCAAATACACATTTCCAATCACATAATAGATCAGGAATCTTATGCAAAAACGTTCGCCGCTGACCTTACGGTAAAACACAAAGGCCGGCAAAAGCACTGTCATGCCAAAGTATGCCGCCAGGACGCCTATCAATTGTAAGATGGTCAACGTCTGTATTGACATTGCTTTCCAAATCTCCTTTGTTTGCAAGACCAGCGTATCAGCTGAATACCCTGATCAGATCCAGTGTGTCCCTGTCAATGACAATGTCCGACCCTTTCAAACAGTCCATAACACGAAAGAAATTTTCCTTGTCCTGAATACTGAAGTACAGCTTCAGCTGTATGGTATAGGAGGACAGTTCCTCAGGATACAGCTCCATACAACGGTCACACCATACCTTCATATTGTCAAATTGTCCTGTGCCAAGCAGCCGGACAGCAATCCATTCTATATATTCGCAGGTCAGGCGGTAGCGGTTCTCCTCACTCTTATACAGCCAATCACAAGCCTCCTCCATCATTGCCACAAAAGCGCGCTGCTCCATATCGGGGAATACATCCTGGCGCAGCACCTCGTTCATATATTCGATCATGGTACATGCGTATTCCGCCGCATTTTCATCCCCTTTATGGAGCGCATTGTACAGCTCCTGGGATCTCTGGCGGAAATCGTTCAGGGCATCCCTCAGCACGGAAGCCGCATAATGAGAAGTCTCCGTGTCTTCACTGTTCAAGGCCAGAGAAATGGTGGCCAGGGATTTGTGCACGTCCCCCTTGACCACATCCATGACCAGGGAACGCAGGCTGTCTTTGTCCGCCACAGCCAGGGCTTCCTCGATGGGGACCCGGTTGCGCTCGCTGTCCTCATCCGCCTTCCTGTTTGCAACCACCTTATCCTTGCCGAAAATAACGTCTGTCAGGTCCGCCTTGGTCCTGAAAAACAGCACATACATCAGCTGCGTCACCAGGAAAAAGAGAACGCCCACCACAGGGCAGAGCAGTATGACCAGAGCCTTAAAAAGATATCCTGTCCTGCTGAGCCTCCACTCATAAGGCTCTTCTTCCTCCTCCGGCAGCTCCCCTTCCGGCCCCCCCTGGCCTTCGGCTTCTTTTTCTGCCTTAGGCTCCGGCTGAGGCTTCTTTTTCACTTCCACCGTCTGGATCACGCATCCCCATACGTAATACGCAATGGCAATCAGCGTATTGATTATAATGATCACAGTAAAAACTTTTTCAGCAGTCGTCATACCGCCAGCGCCTCCTCAACCTGGCAGCCAACGCCGGCCTCCAGGAACCTCTGCCGCACAAAGCTTGCCCCTGTCACATCCGTATTTGCCAGCAGCACATGGAGGTTCCCTTTTGTGTCCTGGCCAAGATAATCTGTCTGTCTCACCAGTTTCCCCAGCGTGGCATTGACCTCCTCCTGGGACAGCCCTCCTGTATCCAGGTCCAGCAGTGCACAGGCAGTGAGATTCCGGCTTCTTGCCCGCATAAACGCAGACACAAGCTCCTCGAAAGCCTCCGCCTCCAAAATACGTGTTCCGGGAATATAGCGCTGCTGCTCCAGCAGAGCCATATAACGGTTTGCCCGGAGCACCGCATCCTGGATCAGTGAGCCGGTGATGGCCAGCATATCCGCTTGCCCCAGCGTCATACGCTCCCAGGGGATATCCCAGACCATCAGTATCATCTGTATCTCATCTTCATCATAGATGGCGCCCGCCATCAAAGGATATTCCTCTTTCATATCCTTATTGATGTAGACCTTGTGCTCCATGATGGCGGCATAAAGGTCGGTCATCTCCGTATAATTCACGGAATTCCCCAGTTTCCTGGCCTTGTCCGAGGTGGCGGAAAACAGCCTTGCATAGGAGCGGTTGGCCACAGAGTAAATGGACACGTCCCGGCTGCGCATGATCTTAGACAGGACCTCAGCCGCATAGAACAATACCTCCACCGGCTGGTATCGGCTCAATTCGGATGTGATCTCATAGATTTTGCCCATACTGTCATTCTGGTTGATCAGATGGTCGGACAGCACATCCTTCACCCGCACATTGCTTCCGTTGATATCCGCCAGGTCCGACAGCTGCTTCGTCAAAAACTGTATCTCCCCGATATGCTCCTCGCGGATGGATTTCAGCTGATCCCGCATATATCCCACTACCAACCCCAGGATCAAAAGCTGTGCCATCCAGACATAGGTATTGTAATCCAGCATGACATCAAACCCGCTGCGCTGGTACATCTGCCGGAAACAGTAACCCGCAATGGCCAGCAGGCTGGAAAAGATTGCCTGCTGCTGGCCGTACACAATGGCAAACAGCAGCACATACAGCAGGTAAAAGTCCAGCCGGTCAAAATAAGCGCTTCCCACCGCACGGTTATTCAGCATGAAGAACGGGACAAACAGAATGACATTCTCCACAAAGGGAACCATGGCCTTCACGACTTCCCTGAAATTATGCTTCAGCTTTTCCGCCAGATTTTCATCCGCATCCGACCGCTTGGAAAAACGGGAACTGTTCTTCTGCAGGTACTCCGCCAGCTTGGGCACCGCTTTCTTGGGTGAGTTAAAGGCCCTGAGCCGGAATTCTTCCATAAATGCAAAGCCGGACAGGGACACACTGTTTTTCCCCTTCTCCAGGTCCTCTACCACCGTGACACTGTTCTCCCCGGACTTTTTCTTCAGTTTCTGCCGGATCAGCTCCCCAAGCTCCGCCTGGGAGACCGCAGTGCTGCCCGAGACCTGGTATACAGCCTGCCTGCAGGTTTCCGCCGCCGCCACCTGATAGATGTATTCCACCGCATCCGGCAGATAGACAGGCGAAAACTTCTTTTCCGCATCCACGGAAAAGTGATTGCCGTTTATGGTCTCCACAGCCGGTTCGGCCTCCTCCACGAAGATGCCCTTATCGCCGTCTATGACGATCTCTCCCGTATCGATGGCCTGCATGCACATCTGCCCGCAGATATTGTCGATCTCTTCCTGCCGGGTGGGTATGCCGTAGAGATGGTCCAGGCGGAGCACCACAATATTCCCGTCCACCATATTGCGGTAGTCCAGGCACAGCTTTTCACCCATGGCAACAGCCTGGGCCTTGGAATTTTCATCCGTATGGTTCTCCACCGCCAGCTTTTTATTGACCCTCAGCCCTCCGAACACCTCGTCCGAGGACAGGTAGATAAAACGCCCTTTCTGCTGGGCAGCGTAAGACATCAGCATATTCAAGACTGCGGAAGTAAATTTAATAGAAGATGTCTGTCCCCCCTGCCAGTCGAAATTCCAGTCATAAGCGCCCAAAAAGATGGTGACATCCGGCTTGACACTGTTAAAAATCTCCCTGATGCAGGTATTATCGTAGTGAAACCGGTAGGTCTCGAAGGCCCTGCGGTAACTCTGGACATCTTTCCCCTCCTCGGTCAACACAAAGATCCTGTGTTTCTCCTTATCCAGCTTATCCACTAATTTCTGCATCAGGTTCCCTGTACTTCCGATCAACAAAACATCCATTTATCTGCCCCTTTGCTCCGTTTATCGATTGCAGGCATCCGCAACATTCAAATAATGATTCCCTGCTTTTCCAGCTGCCGGAAAAATTGCCCGATATCCTCCAGTCCCTCCTCCACGGATATCCCGAACTCCGCGCTGAGTTTTTCCGCCACAGCCTCCTCCGAACCCAAATCATTGAACTGTTCCCAGATATATGCCCCGCTATCGTTGAGTGCCACCGGATCCTGCCTTCCGGCGCCGCCCTGGTCCATATCAAGCAGCCAGTACAATCCGGCCGCCTTCCTGAGCTGATAACGCTCTCTCCCTCTCATATCATCCCCATGCCTTCCCCGCATGAACTTCTAATCGCTTTATTGACTCACAGTAATCCAAATTATGCACATCAGTTCCTGTGTGCTATTCTGCCGTACCTAATATTTTATCACATTTTATCAGTTATGGGAATCCGTAAAGTAAATTCTGTCTGCCGTTTTCCAAAGGAGCGATTCCTTCTGGGCCTCCGTAAAAGCATTGCTGTCCAGAATGTATCCGAAAAGATGGCGGTAAGTGTCCCTGCAAAGGTTGCTGGGCAGGTCGCTCCCCCACATCATGCGGCCCGGCCCGAGAATCCCCATGGCCTCTTTCAGAAACCATATGGCGGTGGGATAAGGGTAGGTTTCCGGCCTCTGATTGCTGCTCAGGCTTGCCACGTCAAATACCACATTTTCCAGGTTCAGCGCCGCCATGGCTTCCCGCCAGTCATTTTCATATCCTCTTCCCTGGGGCGCCAGCAGGTGGCAGACCACAAACTGCAGGCCTGGATGGCGCTTTGCAGCGGCAGCCAGCCTCTGTACCTGCCAGCAGCAGCCGCCATGGCGCCCGATATCGAACACCACCGTCAGTCCCAGTGACTCCGCATAGCAGAGCTGCTCCTCCATCATCTCACCATCCAGGGCAAACTCCCTGTGGTAACTCATAAGTCCGCTTCCGTCGCTGACCTCAAATTTCACAATGGGAAATCCCAGCTCTTCAAAAAGGTGCCTGCGGACATCCTCATATTTTCTACAGAAAGGGTCGTAGCATGCCGCCCCGGTAAACCGGTCCGGATATTTCTGCATTGCCTCCCATGTATAGAGATTCTGCGGCCCGATAAAATTGCCCTGGAGCATTACGGCCTTTTCCACGCCCTCCCTGTCCATCAGCTCCAGCACTGCCTCCGGTGTCACCCTGTCTTCCCCCAGCTCCTCCGGGAACATCCGGAAAGAGCTTCCGTCCGCATATTCCACATAACCGCCGCCGATGCAGCGCAGCTCCCCCCTTGCCCCGAAGCCGTTCAGGCTCTGGCATAAATGAATATGTGCGTCAATGATCTTCATGGCATTATCCTCCCTACTTGCTTTCCCAATACCTTTTCTACTGATTTTAACACTCTTTTTATATTAATACTCTTATTATTTTAACACCTGTGCAAAAAGTTTACAAAAGAATTTCCTGCAGGCATCCCGGGGATAATTTTATAAATATTTTTCATACTATAAGCAAAAACAGCCGCTATGGGAAAAAGGGGATAACGCCATGAGACAGACCATAAATTTGAATGAAAACTGGAATTTTACAAAGGACGGGAAGGACTGGCAGAGCGTCACCCTTCCCCACACCTGGAACGCTGTAGACGGTATGGACGGAAAGGGCGCATATTACAGAGGTGAATGCACGTATACCAGAGAATTGGACACGCCTTGTCTGCAGGAGGGGGAACGGGTCTTCCTGGAAGTCCTGGCAGCCGGATTATCGGGCAGGGTCTATCTCAACCAAACCGAGATAAAGAGCCACGACTGCGGCTACTCTGCCTTTACGGCGGATATTACGGACGCCCTGTACGCACCGGAAGAAAAAAGGCCCAACACCGTCACTATCACCGTTGACAATTCCCCCCGCAGCCACATCTATCCACAGATAGCAGATTTTACCTTTTACGGAGGACTTTACCGGGGCGTAAATCTGCTGGTCCTGCCGAAGGACCACTTTGAGGTGTCCTTCCACGGCGCCCCCGGACTGGCCGTGACCCCTGAAGTCCTTCCCTGCGGGGACGCCATGCTCCACCTCAACAGCTGGGTCTCCCACCCTTCCCCCGGCTGTTCCGTCCGCTATCTGATCACCGACGGGTCCGGCCGGGAAATGGCAGAGGCCTGGCGGCCTTCGGAGGAGCCTAAAACGGATATCCTGCTGCCCCATCCCCGTCTGTGGCAGGGAGTGGAAGACCCCTATTTATACCGGTGCACCGCCTCTCTGGTGTATCAAAACGAGACCGTAGACGAAATCAGCACACGCTTCGGAATCCGCACTTTCCGCGTGGATCCCGAAAAAGGATTTTATTTAAACGGAAAACCAATGGCCCTGCGGGGCGTCTCCCGCCACCAGGACCGGCTGTGGGCGGGCAATGCCCTGACCCGGGCCGAGCATTACGAAGATGCCGCTCTGATCCGCGAGATGGGGGCAAATACCGTGCGGCTTGCCCACTACCAGCACAGCAGGGATTTTTATGATGCCTGTGACGAATACGGGTTCATAGTCTGGGCAGAGATTCCCTATATCAGCTGCCAGAGCGGCGACCCCTGCGCCCACCAAAACTGCCGCCTCCAAATAGAAGACCTCATTTACCAGAACTATAACCATCCCTCCATCTGTTTCTGGGGCCTGTCCAATGAGATCACCATGGCCGGCGAGGAAGCCGGCCTGGAGAAAAATCACAGGGACTTAAACAGCCTGGTAAAGCAGCTTGACCCGGGACGTCTCACCGCCATGGCACATGTCTCTAACTTGCCCATGGAGCACCCTCTCCACGGCATCACTGACGTGGAGGGTTACAACCACTATTTCGGGTGGTACATGGGTCATTACGGGGAAAACGAAGCCTGGCTGGACGAATTCCATAAAAAACACCCCCAAATCCGCCTGTGCCTGTCCGAATACGGCGCCGAGGGCATCCTCACTTACCAGTCAGACCAACCGGCATGCGGGGATTACTCAGAAAGCTATCAGGCTGAATATCATGAACACATGGCAAAGATCCTTGGGCAACGCCCCTACCTGTGGGGCGCCTATGTCTGGAACATGTTCGACTTCGGCAGTGCAGCCCGGAATGAGGGAGGGACGGCGGGGCGCAACCACAAGGGACTTGTGACCATGGACCGGAAGATCCGGAAAGATGCTTTCTATGTCTACAAGGCATACTGGAGCAAAGAACCCTTTGTACATCTCTGCGGAAAAAGATATGCAAGGCGGGCATCCGAAACCACTACCGTTAAAGTCTATTCCAACCAGGATACCGTCTCTCTCTTTGTCAACGGGAAGCTTTTCGCCACACTCCAGGGGGACAAAGTGTTTACCTTCGAAAAAGTCCCTCTGGGGCGGGGCTTCACCTTCCTGACGGCGGAAACCCCCAAGGGGCGCTCCAGCGCCTCCTCCCTCCGGCAGGACGATTGCTGCCCCTCTTTCGAAGTCCCCCACAGTCCTTCGGAACAGCGGGATATCTGCCGGGATACCATGACTCTGGAACGGGTACCGGAAACACCGGAGATTTATACATTTTCACGGGAAGATGACGGAGAATTTGCGGCAAACTGGTTCGAGCATATCGAGACCGTAGCCAGCGACGCCCCCCTGGAATTTTCCGAAAAGCACTATTCCGTCTGCGACACCCTAAACCATATCATGGCAAATGAAGAAGCCTTCCGGATCCTGTCAAATGCCGTGTTCTCCATGACAGGCATCAAATTGCAAAAGTCCCTGGCTGCAATGCTGGGAGAAAAGAAGCTGACCGAGCTTACCTCCCTGTTCGGTCCCGGGGGCCCTTCCGTCACAGGAAGGAAGGCCCCCAAAAACGCCCTGCAAATCATCAATGCCGAGCTGAACAAGATTTCGAAGAAATAAGCAGCAATATCTCGTGGGCAATAAGGGGCGCCGCGGCAAGGATACAGAGGCGCATCCACTCGCCGCCGGAGAGATGGGCAGTGCCGAAGGCCCGGATCAGCACAGGAATCTCCGTCACCGCAAACTGCAGGCAGAATCCTATAAGGCAGGCTCCTATCATCAGCTTGTTCTCCAGATGCCTCATCCGGAACACGCTCTTTCCCGTATCCCGCATCCCTATTGCATGGAACAGCTGCGAAATGCCCAGCACCGTAAAGGCGTATGTCTGTGCCTTGGACAGCACATTGGGGTTGGCCAGGAGGTGGGAAATCCCCTCCGCCGTCAGGGGCAGGCCGTTGGCCTTAAGCAGTGCGCAGGGCAGCATCAAAAAGGCGGTAAGGCTGATGGCTGCAATCAGTACGCCATAGAAACAGGTACAGGCAAGTCCCCCTCTGGCAAAAAGGCTTTCCTGGGCCTTTCTGGGTTGCTGGCGCATGAGGCTTTTCCCGTCATTTTTATCCACCCCAAGAGCCAGCGCCGGAAGGGAATCCGTGATCAGGTTGATCCACAGGATATGGCTGGATTTCAGCGGAGAGGCCAGTCCGCAGAGCACTGCCACAAACATGGTGATGATCTCCCCGAGGTTGGATGAGAGCAGAAAAATAACGGATTTACGTATATTCTCATAGACCCCCCTTCCCTCTTCTATAGCTCGCCGGATGGTGGCGAAATTATCGTCCGTCAGGATCATATCCGCCGCCTGCCTGGCCACATCCGTCCCGTTCATCCCCATGGCAATCCCGATGTCCGCCTCCTTTAAGGAGGGGGCGTCATTGACCCCGTCCCCGGTCATGGCCACAATCTCCCCTCTCTTCTGGAAACCGTCCACAATGCGTACCTTCTGTGCCGGTGAGACCCTGGCGAAGACCCTGGTATTCTGCAGCCGTCCCACCAGGTTCTCATCCGTGAGCCGGGACAGCTCCTCCCCGGTCATACACTGCTCCCTGCCTTCCACGATCCCGAGCTGCCTGCCGATGGCAAATGCCGTATCCACATGGTCCCCGGTGATCATCACCGTGGCGACCCCTGCCTCCTTAAAATCCGCCACGGCGCCTGCCGCCTCCGGCCTGGCGGGATCCCGCATACCCACCAGCCCAAGCAGCACCAGGCCTTCTTCCCTTGCCTCCTTGGCGTTCCGCCGCATGGCCACGGCCAGGGTGCGCAGTGCATCCTCCGACATTTCCCGGACCGCTGCCTTAAGCTGCCGGATGTGATGCTCCCCTATGCGGACAATCCCCCGGGACGTCCAGATCTCCGTACACCGCTTCCACACTTCGTCCGGCGCGCCTTTGGTGAAGCTGATGTTCCGATAAGGCTCATATCCCGCAGCACACAGCTCCCCTCCCGGTGAATGGGCAATCCTGTGCAATGTGGTCATCATTTTCCGGTCAGAGTCAAAAGCCAGCTCCCCGATCCTGGGCATCTGCCGCTCAAGTTCTTCCTTCCGGATACCTGCCCTGGATGCCATGTCCAACAGCGCCAGCTCCGTAGGGTCCCCCATTCCCTGCCCCTGCTCCAGGGAAGCGTCATTGCAGAGCGCCATTCCCTGGAAGAACTCGGGGCAGGCGGCAGGCGAAATTTCCGACGCATCCGTACATTTCCCTCCCACAGCCACCTTTTCCACCGTCATACGGTTTTGGGTCAGGGTCCCTGTCTTGTCGGAGCAGACCACGCTGACCGCCCCCAATGTCTCCACGGAGGGCAGCCTCCTGACAATGGTATTCACCTTAACCATCTTTGTCACACTGAGCGCCAGGCAGATGGTGACTACCGCAGGCAGTCCCTCCGGCACCGCCGCTACTGCCAGTGAAATGGCGGTGATCAGCATTTCCCCTACATTGCGGCGCTGGAGCACCGCCAACCCGAACAAGGCGGCGCAGAGAAGCAGGGACAGGAAGCTCAGGACTTTCCCCAGCTCTCCCAGCCTTTTCTGCAAGGGCGTCATCTCCTCTTTTGCGTTGGTGATCATCTCCGCGATCTGCCCCAGCTCCGTCTGCATGCCTGTGGCAGTGACAATCCCCTCTCCCCTGCCATAGGTCACTATGGTGGACATATATGCCATATTATGCCTGTCCCCCAAGGGCAGATGCTCCCCTCTGCGCCCTACAAAGGCAGCATCCTTCTCCACGGGAAGGGACTCTCCTGTAAGGGCGGATTCCTCCACCTTTAAGTTTGCCGTGGCCAAAAGCCGCAGGTCCGCCGGAACCTGGCTGCCCGCCTCCAGGCAGACAATATCGCCCTTCACCAGCTCCCCGGCGGGGATCTCCTTTCGTCTTCCCTCCCGCAGCACCACTGCCTTGGGGCTGGCCAACTTTTTTAGAGACTCCAGGGCCTTCCTGGCCTTCCCCTCCTGGAGCATGCCCACAACGGCATTCATACAGACCACCACTCCGATGATGACGGCATCGCTGACCTCGTGGAGCAGTATGGAAACCACAGCCGCCACGATCAGCACATAGATCAGGGGATCGTTCAGCTGCTCAAAAAAGGACTCGATGACCGTTTTCTTCCGCTCCCCCTTCATTTCATTCCTGCCGTCCCTGGCGAGCCTGACAGCCGCCTCTTTCTCCGTCAGGCCATGTTCCAGGCTGCTTTCCAGCTGTTGTACGGTTTCCGGTATGCTGCATTGTTCAAACATGAAAAATCCCTCCCGAAGCTTGTTTGCTTATGCATTCTATGCTTCCGGGAGGGAAAGTAGTCCAAATTTTATTTTATTTCACCCACACAGGTACGCCGTAAAAATACTCAGCCTTTTTTCAGGCGGAACATATCGATCAAACTCTTTAACACTTTCGTCTGTGCGCTTAATTCCTCGCTGGTGGCGGCGCTCTCCTCCGCAATGGCCGAATTGGTCTGTACCACGGAAGAGATCTGGCTGATCTGTTCCTGCACATCCGAAACGGCTGCCGCCTGGGCCCGGGAATCTTCTGCAATTTGATTGGTTGTCACCATGACCTGGTTGGCGCCTGCCACAACCTCCTCCAGCCGTGCTGCCATTTCGCCGGCAATCCTGGACCCATGCTCCACTTTCTGGATGGAACTCTCGATCAATTCCGTGGTTGTCTTCGACGCCTCCGCACTTTGCCCGGCCAGAGTACGCACTTCCTCAGCCACCACCGCAAATCCCTTGCCGGATTCGCCTGCCCTGGCCGCCTCTACCGCCGCGTTCAGGGCAAGGATATTGGTCTGTGACGCAATGTTCTCTATGGTCTTGATGATCTTGCTGATTTCGTTGGAACTGCTGTTGATTTCCCGCATGGCGTCGATCATTTCCTGCATGATCTGATTGCTCTCCATGATCTGCGCGCCCACCGTCTCAACAATCTCGCTTGCCTGCTGCGCATTTTCCGCGGACTGTGAAATACGCTGTGATATTTCCCGTACATTGGTTTCCAGTCCCTCTACCGTGCTGGCCTGTTCCACGGAACCCTGGCTCAGCGACTGGGCCCCCACCGCCATCTGGTCTGCGCCGCTGGAAACATGGTCGGTGCTCTCCATGATCTGTGACATGGTGCCGTTCAGTTTTACAAGGATCTCATCCAGGGATTCCTTAATGGACACAAAGTCTCCCACATAATCCTGCTTTGCCTCCACGGACAGGTTGCCGTCCGAGATCGACTCCAGCACATCCGCGATCTCGCCGATATATCCTTTCAGGCTGTCCATCATGCTCTTAAAGATCCGCGTCAGGCAGCCTATTTCATCATTGGAACGGATATCGATCTGTAATGCTTTATTGTCCTTCAATCCCAGCTCTCCGCGCTCCATCCTCTGTGCAAGGCCGGTAAGCTTTGCAAGAGGGCCGGAAACGGCGCGCATAATATAGAAAGACATAACCAGTATACTCAGGATAACCGCCACCGCGCCTACAAGGCACGCCATTTTTACCGTCTGGTTGATCTGTTCCTTGGCCGCTTCCATTGAAATGCCGGCAAAAAGCAGGCCGTTTACCTTGCCGCTTTCGTCCCTTGTAGGTATGTAAGAGCAAATATGCTCCACCCCTAAAATCTCTGCCCTGCCAACATAACTCTCACCACGGTCCAGCACAATGGCTGCCAGATCGCCGGAAAGCTTCGTTCCCACCACTCTCGATCCGTTTTGCTGGATAGTGGTGTAAACCCTTTCATCCCACTCAAAAATCGTAAACTCGCAGTTCATCCTGCTCTTTAATTCATCCAGCAATTCATTCCTGTCTTCAGGCCCCGTATAGCCGTCCAATTCATAGGCCAATACATTGGTGGCATTGACGCACTGGTTCTCCAGCAGGCTCATGGCCAGATTATAAAACATGGTGATGCACAGTGACACGACAAAAAGCATACTGGCAATCAACAGAAATGTCATCAAAGCGTTTATCCTGCGTCCTAAATGTTTCACTCTTTCGTTCTTCATCTTTCTCAACTCCATATACCGATCATTATTTACAGGGCAAAACCCGGCAAAATTATTTTATTAAAATCAGGGTAACTATTCAGAACCACCTTATTCAAAGATGAAATCAGGATGACCTGAGATTG
>CANRWO010000007.1 GCA_947643615.1 uncultured Lachnospiraceae bacterium | reverse complement strand
GCGGAATATTACGGGGGATCGGAGTATTTTGAGGAAGAACCGGAAGCCATAGAGGTGGAATATTACGGTGAGCCGGAGTATTTTGAGGAAGAACCGGAAGTCACGGAGGCAGAATATTACGGTGAGCCGGAGTATTTTGAGGAAGAACCGGAAGCCATAGAGGCGGAATATTACGGTGAGCCGGAATATTTTGAGGAAGAACCGGAAGTCATGGAGGCAGAATATTACGGTGAGCCGGAATATTTTGAGGAAGGACCGGAAGCCATAGAGGCAGAATATTACGGTGAACCGGAATATTTTGAGGAAGAACCGGAAGTCATAGAGGCGGAATATTACGGGGAACCGGGATGCAATGGGGAAACGGCATATTATGGGGAAACGGATTATGTAATGGAGGAACCCCTTGAAGAGGACAGGCCGTCCCGGAAGCAAAAGGAGAATCAGGGTTCGACCAAGGGATTCATTTATAAACTGCAGCGTGGCATCACGGCTATGGGAGCCTTGGATAAGGTGATTTTAGTGACCGGTGTGGCGGTGCTGATCATGGCGCTTGTGACCGGAGGTATTTATATCAGCTCCAGGACCGTGGACGGACAGGTGGCTGCGTTTGCCAGTGTAGGAAGCCAGCTGGAGGGTATAGATACCATTGGAGGCCAGGGCCTTCTGGCAGTGGCTGACGCGGAGCTTGCGCGGATAGCGGCAATGGAAGCCGTCCAGGATCAGGTGGTTGAGCCGCCCAAGGAGTACCAGGAGGCAGAGTATGAAAGGGATATTACGGTAACATTGAGCCTCACATCTGTACAGAAGGACCTGAAGATAAAGTTTGTCAACCAATCCAACGGGAAATTGATTTCCAACGTACCGTTTGCCGTCACAGTGACAGGGCCCGACGGGAAGAGTGCTGTCTGGTCCGATGACGATATGGATGGGATTATCTACAAAAAGGACATTACACCCGGCTCTTATACCGTAGTCATGGAGCCTTTTACCGACCAGCAGTACAGCAATTATAACATTTCAGAGACCTCCCAGAAGGTGGAAGTGAAAAAGGATATTGACTATAAAAAGGTAGATGTGTCCAACGAGATCAAAAAGGAATCGGAAGTTAATGCGGCCAAGGAGGATACCAAACAAAACATTACGGAAGTGGAATCCACGCTGGCAGATACGGTAGAATGGGTGGAGAGCAAGGTCATAGCATCCACTTACAATGAGGTGCCGAAAAGCTCCATACCCGATCCGGTGACGCTGGTAGCCGCCGGCAGCCTGGGAACGTTGAACAGGGTGGCGGAAGCAGGCAGTACGGTTCCGGACCCCGGGATTGTAAATCCGACGCCGGATCCAGGGACCGTAATTCCTACACCAGACCCTGGGATTGCAACTCCCACACCGGATCCCGGGATTGCAACCCCGACGCCGGACCCGGTACCTACAACCCCGGCGCCGCCCATCCCTACCACTCCTGTGCCTGTGCTGACGGGGATAGCGCTGGACAAATCCGAAGTGTCGATACTCGCTTCCAATACCGCCACCGTCAATGCTACGCTGACAGGCGCCGTGGCCACTGACCCTGTGGTATCGGCGGCATCGGCAGATGGGAACGTGGCGGCAGTCTCCGTAGCAGGAACCGTGGTGACGGTAACCGGAGTGAATGCAGGCAGTACCGCCGTTACGGTGAGTTATACGGAAAACGGGCAGACTGTAGCTGCCGATTTCACGGTTACGGTAAAGGGGCATCCCAAGGATGATAACAGCACAAAGTTGAGAGACACCGAGGGCAGGCAATTGTATGTTTTGGTGGATAATGCGTATAGAGAGGCAGTTTATGCCGACTATTACACAACGGACAAATTTTTCATAGTGGGAGATCCCAAATATACCGGCTGGCAGACTTTGGACGGCAATCTTTATTATTTTACGCCGGGGGGTGAGAAGGTTACCGGCGAGCAGGTGATCCAAGGGGCCAGATACAATTTTGCCAGTGACGGTTCCCTGGTGAAAGGTTCCGGAAATATGGGAATCGACGTATCGAAATGGAACGGGAATATTGACTGGGCAGCCGTGAGCAATTCCGGCGTTTCCTATGTAATCATAAGATGCGGCTACAGAGGCTCATCCCAGGGTAGCTTGATAGAGGATCCTAAATTTGCCGCCAACATAAAGGGGGCTACGGCAGCAGGATTGAAGGTGGGGGTATATTTCTTCACCCAGGCGGTGGACGAGGTGGAGGCTGTGGAGGAAGCCTCCATGGTGCTGGATCAGATCAGAGGATATAAGATTTCTTATCCTGTTTTCCTGGATGTGGAACCCAGCGGCGGACGGGCGGATTCTATCGACAGAGCCACAAGGACGGCAGTGTGCAAGGCGTTCTGCGAAACCATACAGGATTCGGGTTACACGGCTGGAGTTTATGCCAATAAGACATGGCTTACCAATAAACTGAACGTAAATGAGCTGGGAGCCTATAAGATATGGCTGGCCCAGTATGTGGCGTCTCCTACGTATAACGGAAGATATGACCTGTGGCAGTATAAGGCAAGCGGAAGCGTCAGCGGCATCAAAGGAAATGTGGACATGAACCTGAGTTACCTCGGATATTAATGTTAGGGCGTCTTCTGTCCGCAAATAAATAAAAAATAAATAGCCATAATGAACCGGAATATGGTAGAATGGAAATAATATGGAAACAGCATGGAAAGGAACGTGCCTATGAGAACCTATTTAGTAACCGGCGGAGCAGGATTTATCGGCTCTAATTACATTCAATATATGTTTAAGAAATACGGGGATGAGATCCGTATTATCAATGTAGATGCCCTGACTTATGCGGGTAACCTGGAGAATCTGAAGGACATTGAGGCCAGGCCGAATTATACTTTTGTAAAGGCTGATATCTGTGACAAAGAAGCGATCACAAGAATTTTTGCAGAGAATGATATAGACCGGGTGGTGCATTTTGCGGCTGAGAGCCATGTGGACAGGAGTATTGTAAACCCGGAGGTTTTTGTACAGACCAATGTGTTGGGGACAGCTGTGATGCTGAATTGTGCAAAAGCGGCATGGGAAAAGCCTGACGGGAGTTTCCCGGAGGGAAAGAAGTTTCTCCATGTGTCCACGGACGAGGTATACGGTTCCCTGCCTGACGACAATAACGCGTTTTTCTATGAGACGACGCCATACGCCCCCCACAGTCCTTATGCTGCCAGCAAGGCAAGTTCGGACATGCTGGTGAAGGCCTATATGGACACCTACCGTTTCCCGGCGAACATCACCAACTGTTCCAACAATTACGGCCCGTATCAATTCCCGGAGAAATTTATTCCCCTGATGATCAATAATACCCTTCAGGGCAAGAAGCTTCCCGTGTACGGGGACGGAAAGAATGTCCGGGACTGGCTGTATGTGGAGGATCACGCAAAGGCCATCGATATGGTGCAGGAACAGGGAAAGCTGTTTGAAACTTACAATATCGGCGGACATAATGAAAAGCAGAATATTGAGATCCTCCATATCATTTTGGAGGTTTTGCAGGAAATGCTGCCGGATGAAGATCCCAGGAAGGCTTATGTGACAGAGGATTTGATCACTTATGTGGAGGACCGGAAGGGACATGACCGCAGATATGCCATAGCCCCGGACAAAATAAAAAAGGAAATTGGCTGGGAACCGGAGACCATGTTCCGGGAAGGTATCCGCAAGACCATCCAATGGTTCTTTGAGAATGAGGAATGGATGAAGAATGCAACCAGCGGGGACTACCAAAAGTATTATCAGGAAATGTATGAAAAATAAAAGACAACCGCGCAAATGGGAACGATGCACGTCGTTCCCATTCGGTGTGCAGGGAATGATGTTTCAAACACGTTCTGAGGCAGCAAAACACAATGCCGGAGAAGGCAGGCATATGTAGGCTGCATATGCCGGATCCGGTTTTGAAGCCGGGGATTTGCAGGTTACGGAAAGGTATAGGTACATTTATGAAGGGAATTATATTGGCAGGAGGGTCAGGTACCAGACTCTATCCTTTGACAAAAGCAGTGTCCAAACAGATCATGCCGGTATACGACAAACCCATGATCTATTATCCTCTGTCCACATTGATGCTGGCAGGGATCCGGGAGGTGCTTATCATATCGACGCCCAGGGATCTGCCCGTGTTTGAGGAGCTTTTGGGGGACGGGCATCAGCTGGGGATGGAGTTTTCCTATGAGGTCCAGGAGTATCCCAGGGGATTGGCGGACGCGTTCATAATCGGGGCGGAGTTTATCGGAAACGACAGGGTGGCATTGGTGCTGGGAGATAATATCTTTTATGGCCAGAGCTTTTCCAGGGTGCTGCGGGAGGTGGCGGCAAGGGAAAAGGGAGCCACCATTTTCGGGTATTATGTGCGGGATCCCAGGGAATACGGCGTGGTGGAGTTTGACGAGAACGGCAAGGCCCTTTCCATTGAGGAAAAACCGGAGAACCCCAAGAGCAACTATGCTGTGCCGGGACTTTACTTCTATGACAATGATGTGGTGGAAATTGCCAGGAACGTGAAACCTTCTGCAAGAGGGGAAATAGAGATTACCAGTGTGAACAACGAATACCTGGAAAGAGGGACTCTGCATGTGGAGACCCTGGGGAGAGGGTTTGCATGGCTGGATACAGGGAACCACGACGCATTGCTGGACGCCTGTGATTTTGTGGCGGCTTTCCAGAAGAGGCAGGGACTGTATATCTCCTGCATTGAAGAGATCGCGTACAAAAGAGGGTTTATCGACCAGAAACAGCTTTTGAAGCTGGCGGAGCCATTGATGAAAACGAATTACGGAAAATATATGGTTGAGGTAGCAAATGGACTCTAAACTGAAAAAATTGGCGATTCTGGGTTCTATGGCGATGATCCTGCTGGTTTCCGTCCTGGTGGTTTTGGGCAATGCAGGCCACGGCCGCGGAAATGGCAGCAGTGTCACGGAGGAATTTTCCGAGGAAAGTCCCGGGCCACAGGAGCCGCCGGAAAATGTTTTAGTGGGTCAGGTGGGAGATGACTTGTCCGCATTTTTGGAGGACGAGACCTTTTTTGACCCGGAGGTGAATCCCATTCTGGAGGCGGCGATGGATCAGTCCAACCGGCTTTCCCTGATGGTCACTTCCGTGGAAAAGGATCTGAGGATCCAAATCGTGGATAATGAGGGCGTCCCGGTGACCGGGGAAAGTTTTTATGTGTCTTTGAAAGGATTGGGGGAATACAAGGATCTGGACAAGGACGGTATTATTTATATCGGCGACCTGGATTCGGGAGAGTATTATGTGGAGCTGCTGCCCATAGCGGGATACCGTGTCCCTGGCAATGAGACGAGAGTCCATGTGAAGGAGAAAGTGGAGTATGTAGCCATAGACGATATATCGCTTCTGATCAAGACGGAGGAAGAGATCGATGCTGAGGCGGAGGACACCGCAGTGGCGGATGCGGTGGCAGATGCGGATAAGACGGAGATCAAGAGCTTTCAGGCCACTTCAGGAAATGCCCATTTGGGAATTGATGTGTCCAAATGGAATAAAGAGATAGATTGGGACAAGGTGAAAGACGCAGGCATAGAATTTGCCATTATCCGTGTGGGTTATCGCGGGTCCGTCACGGGAAGCCTGGTGGAGGATCCTTATTTTGAGGCTAATATGAAAGGTGCGGCTGCCAGCGGAATTCCCACAGGTATTTACTTCTTTACCCAGGCAGTGAACGAGGTGGAGGCTGTGGAGGAAGCGTCGGCTGTACTGAAAATGATTCGGAATTATAATGTCAGTTATCCGATCTTTATCGATACGGAAGGCGCCGGAGGAAACGGACGGGCGGACGGACTGGATCCCGAGACCAGGACACTGGTCTGCGAGGCGTTCTGCCGTACCATAGAGAATGCGCAGTATGAGGCGGGGGTTTATGCCAGCCGGAACTGGTATAATAATAATCTGTATGCGGACAGGCTGGAGAACTATTGTATTTGGCTGGCGGAATACAGGAGCGCTCCCCTCTACCAGGGGTACTACCATATGTGGCAGTATACCTCCAAGGGCAAAGTAGACGGCATTGAGGGCAATGTGGATATGAACATAAGCTATTTTTAAGCTGCCAGGCTGTGAAGCAAAGGAAGAATCGGCGGTTGAAGAATATACGCAACGGATTGCCGGAATGATAAGGGAGAGAGGAAAGACAATGGGAAAGATAACGGTTGAAACATGCGGGATAGAAGGATTGAAGGTGATCACCCCTGAGGTTCATGGGGATGAGAGGGGATACTTTTATGAATCTTACCAGTATGAAGATTATAAGGCGGCAGGGATTCCTGAAATATTTGTACAGGACAATCAGTCTGCCTCCAAAAGAGGTGTCCTGAGGGGGCTGCACTTCCAGAAAGAATATCCCCAGGATAAGCTGGTGCGCGTCATCCGCGGCGAGGTTTTTGACGTGGTGGTGGATATCAGGGAAGGATCCAAAACCTATGGACAGTGGTTTGGCGTGATTCTGTCGGAGGAGAATAAGAAGCAGTTTTTCATTCCCAAGAATTTTGCCCATGGTTTTCTGGTATTATCCGACTATGCGGAGTTCTGCTATAAAGTAACGGATTTCTATCACCCCAACGATGAGGGCGGGATTATTTATAACGACCCTGCCATAGGGATAGAGTGGCCTGTACCGGAAGGGATGGAACTGATCCTGGCGGAGCGGGATAAAAACTGGGGCGGCATTGACAGCCTGAAAAAGTAAGGGGTAACGGCTAACATGAAGATAAGCAAGAAGCTGGGAATTGCTCTTTTTTCCGCAGTGCTGCTGATGATGGCAGTGATCATTATAGTGCATCACAACCCCCATGCGGACCCTCAGGACGAATTGATCAAGAAGGTGATCTCCTGTGCCGTTATTGTGGCATCCTGTCTGATCTTTGCAAAGGGGTATGATAAATTTACGACGCTTCCGGTGGAATTGTTCCAGAACAGGCACCTGATTTGGAAGCTGGCAAAGAATGATTTTAAGAAACGCTATGCGGGTTCCTATATGGGGGCGGTGTGGGCGATGATACAGCCGGTGGTCACTGTGGCTATGTATTATGTGGTCTTTGAGGTGATTATGGGGAATCCCGGCAGAGGCGCCGATGATGTGCCCTATGTGTTGTTTTTGACGGCAGGGCTGGTGCCCTGGTTCTTTTTCAGCGAGGCATTAAACAACGGCACTAACGCCCTGACGGAATACAATTACCTTGTGAAAAAAGTGGTTTTTAAGATCAGTATCCTGCCTATTATCAAGATCATTGCGGCTACTTTTATCCATGCTTTTTTTGTCCTGGTGCTGCTTGTAATCGCGGCCTTTTACGGATATTTCCCTACGGTATATACCTTGCAGATTTTTTATTACAGCGCCTGCATGTTCATTTTTGTGTTGGCATTGTGTTATACTACCTGTGCCATTGTGGTATTTTTCAGGGATTTGTCCCAAATCATCAATATTGTGCTGCAGATTGGGATGTGGGCAACGCCCATCTTGTGGGATATCAATAAAATGGACGGCAGCTGGGTGGTGGCGTTGAAGATCAATCCTCTTGTATATATTGTAAACGGATACAGGAGCTCCATATATGAGAAGCAGTGGTTTTTTGAAGATTTCTATTCCACTATGTATTTTTGGATCGTCACGGTGGTGCTGTTCGGCATCGGGGCGTTGGTGTTTAAGAGATTAAAAGTGCATTTTGCGGATGTGCTTTGAGACAGACATGACAGTCTCTGCAGCTTAGGCTTGCAGGACACGGAAAGGGATGATGATTGTAATGAAAGAGCGTTTGAAAAGAATCTGGGACTGGGGGCCGGGTATGCGGGTAGTTGCAGTGCTTGCAGTGTGCGCGCTGCTGCTTTTGCTGGTGCCCCTGCTGCGGTTGGCCGGATATGCCATACCCTGGTATGACGACTATAACTACGGGCAGTTTGTGAAAGATTACCTGGATGTGGAAAGAAGTGTCGCAAGCGCCGTCAGCGGAGCCATCAACTGCCTGAAAGTACAGTGGTACGCATGGCAGGGCACTTTTTCCTCTATTTTCTTTATGTCCCTTGTGCCTTCGGTATGGGGTGACCAATACTACTTCTGGGGCCCTGTGTTCCTGATCCTGATCCTTGCCTTTTCTGTGTGGGTATTGACCGGGACGCTGCTGAGGAATGTGTTAAAGAGCGACAGAGCAAACAGCATTGTGCTGCAGGCGCTGGTTACGGGCATTGCGGTGGAATTCATTTATTCGGCACAACAGGGGTTTTACTGGTATAACGGCGGTGTCCACTATGTGGGGATGCACTCATTTCTGCTCCTCCTGATTGCCTCCTGGGTCAGTCTGGCAACATGCAAAAGCAGGGTGGCGTCGGCTGCCGCCATGGTATGGTCATTTGTAGGAGCCATGCAGGCAGGCGGGGCCAATTATGTGACGGCGCTCCAGGGGATGCTGGTAGGATTGTCCATTGTGGTACTGGGGGCGTGCCTGCGGAAAAAGAGGGTATTGCTGCTGGTCCCCTCCCTGATGCTTTATGGATTTTGTTTCTATGTATCGGCCACTGCGCCGGGGAATAATGTGCGGGGAGACGCATTGGACAATTACCTGGGAGGAGGGATGGCGCCGATTATAGCCATCATATATTCTTTTAAAGAGGCAGCCGCCCACCTGGAGGAATTCACCGGGCCGGCGACGCTGGTGATGTTGCTCCTGGCATTCCCTGTAGTCCGGAATGTGGTGAGGAAACAGCCTCTGGGTTTTCGGTATCCGGGACTTTTGCTGGCATGGTCCGTCTGCCTGTATGCGGCGGGATTTACGCCGACCCTTTTTGTACTGGGGCATGGCGGCTTTGACAGAACATTAAACGCGGTGAAATTAACGTACCAGCTTTTGCTTGTCCTTAATTTTGTCTATTGGACCGGCTGGGTATGCCGGAAACGCCGGGAGGCGCAAAACCCCTGGAAATTATCCGGTTTATGGGAGCGGTTTGAGAAAATTGCAGGAATCGGTCAGAATAAAAATCCTATGAGATTCTATTTGCTGATCGGCATCTTGCTGTCTGTTACTTTTTATGTGGAAGAGAATCAGGCGGGTAATTATTCCTCTTATGGGGCGTATTATTACATTCATACCGGTGAAGCCAACGAATTTTACAAAGAATACCTTGCCAGGGTGGAGAAGATCAAAAAAGGCGGGGATATTGTGGTGGTGGACGCTTATCACTTCCGGCCGTGGTTCCTGCGCATAGACGACCTGTCAGAGGATGCCAGCAGGGAGGAGAACCAGGCCATAGCAAGGTGGTATGAAAAGGATGCGGTATATTGCAGAAGTTTGGAGGACGGCCACAGAGGCTAAGGGAAAGCCGGGACAGTTACGGAATGTGGAAGGATGCTATGGGAGAAACAGAAAATAAAGGGCGGGAGGAAGTCCCTGCCATCCGGGCCAGGGAGCTGGTCAAGATCTATAAGCTGTATGACAAACCCAAGGACCGGATAAAGGAAGCTTTTGGCTTTGGGCGGAAGAAGGCCCACAAGCTTCACTATGCCTTAAATGGTGTCAGCCTGGATATCCGCAAGGGTGAGACAGTGGGCATTATCGGTACCAATGGTTCCGGGAAATCCACCATCTTAAAAATCATTACCGGAGTGCTGAATCCCACTTCCGGGGAGGTGCATGTGGAAGGCCGCATTTCCGCGCTGTTGGAATTGGGCGCCGGATTTAATATGGAATATAACGGCATCGAGAATGTCTATCTGAACGGCACTATGATGGGGTTTTCCGAGAAGGAGATCCATAAGAAGCTTCCGGAGATCCTGGATTTTGCCGATATCGGAGATTATGTGTATCAGCCGGTAAAAACATATTCCAGTGGCATGTTTGTGCGGCTTGCCTTTGCGGTTGCCATCAACATTGAGCCGGAGATTCTGATCGTGGACGAGGCTTTGTCTGTGGGGGATGTGTTCTTCCAGGCGAAATGCTACCATAAATTCGAGGAATTTAAGAAAATGGGTAAGACCATTGTCTTTGTCAGCCATGATTTAAGCAGTATCAGCAAATATTGTGACAGGGTCTTTCTGCTGAACAAGGGAAACCTTCTGGGGGAAGGGTCGCCGAAAGCGATGATTGATGCCTATAAGCGTGTGCTGGTAGGACAGTATGAAATCCCGGAACAGCAGGGAGAGGGTGACCTGCTGGGGGACGAAGACCTCAGGGCTGCGGCCGGAAAGGCCTCCGGCATTAACCCGGATGTCCTGGAGTACGGAACAAAGCAGGCACAGATAGAGGAATATTATATTACCGACGACAGAGGGGTGCGTACCACTGCCGTTATTAAGGGAAGCCAGTTCGCGGTCCATATGCGGGTGCGTTTCACGGAACATATTCCGGCCCCTATTTTTGCTTTTTCTTTTAAGAATGTGATAGGGACGGAGATCACGGGAACCAATTCCATGATTGAGAAGGCTTACCTGGACAGCGGGGAGCCGGGGCAGGTAATGGATATCACATTTACACAGAGAATGAGCCTGCAGGGAGGGGAGTATCTGATCTCCCTGGGTGTGACAGGGTATGAGGGTGATACTTTTGAAGTTTACCACAGGCTTTATGACGCTATGAACATTACCGTAGTCTCCGACAAGGATACGGTGGGTTATTATGATATGGATTCCGCAGTGAAGGTGACGGCTGCCGAATAAGGACATATGCTGCGGCCACACAGACGCGGAATATGTGCATCAGATAATGTGCGAGGTAGAAAATGCTGGAAGAGATCGGCAAGGTAAAACTGGATTACAGTAAATATTCCGGGGAGGATTTGTACTGCGACGGCGCGGTGGAGGATGAACTGCTGGATATTGTAAAGAATCTGTCTCCCGTGGAGTATGCGGGAGTGATTGAGGAGCGGAAAAGTTGGCCGATCTTGTATCATTTGTCTCCCCTGCGGGAGAATATTGTGGACTGGATCCCTATCAAAAAAAGCGATAAGGTTTTGGAAGTGGGGAGCGGGTGCGGTGCGTTAACGGGCCTTTTCTCCAGGAAAGCCGGCAGCGTTACCTGTGTGGAGCTGTCGAAAAAGCGCAGCATGATCAACGCATACCGCCACAGCCAATGTGACAATGTGGCCATCCACGTAGGGAATTTCAAGGATATCGAACCGGAACTGCCAAAAGATTTCGACTATATCTGCCTGATCGGGGTGTTTGAGTATGGACAGAGCTACATCGGCGGAGACAGGCCTTACCGTGACTTTTTGGATATTCTGCTGCCCCATTTAGGGGAGGGTGGCAGGATTGTTATTGCCATAGAAAACAAGTACGGTATGAAATATTTTGCCGGCTGTAAGGAGGATCATCTGGGGACTTATTTCTCAGGGATCGAGAATTATGCCGCAGGCGGATGTGTGCGTACCTTTGGGAGAAGGGGGTTGGAGAAAATCTTCCGCAGTTGTAAAATACCGGAGTACCATTTCTACTATCCTTATCCCGATTATAAATTCATGACCACGCTTTACAGCGATGCCTATCTTCCGGGAAAAGGGGAGCTGTCCAATAATATGTGTAATTTTGACCGCGACAGGATGGCGCTTTTTGACGAGAAAAATGCTTTTGACGGAGTTGTGGAGGAAGGGTTATTCTCACTGTTTTCCAATTCCTACGTGGTGGTACTGGGAAAAGGCTTTGACATTAAGTATGTGAAATACTCCAATGACAGGGCCCCGGAGTATGCAATCAGGACGGAGATCAGCAGGGACAGCCAGGGGGAGGTCAGCGTCAGGAAATATCCTTTAACCGAAGCGGCTAAGGAGCATGTCAAAGGAATGGCCCTGGCCTATGAGAATCTTACGGATAAATATAAAGGAAGTGAGCTGGAGATCAACAAGTGTACTCTGGAGGAGAGGGAGGACGGACTGTTTGCACAGTTTGAATTTGTGCCGGGAGTCCCCCTTTCGGAGCTCATGGACAAATGTTTGGAGAAGGATGACCTGGAAGGATTTTACAGGTATTTCAGGCAGTATGTGGAAAAAATCGGATATAACAGCGACTATCCCGTGACCGATTTTGACCTGATTTTTGCCAATATCCTGGTACACAAGGACACCTGGACTTTGATTGATTATGAGTGGACTTTCGGGAAAACCATGGATACCAGGGAATTGGCATTCCGTGCCATATACTGCTATCTGCTGGAGGATGAGAAGAGAAATAAATTGAATCTGGACCAGATATTGGAGGAGCTGCAGATTACCCAGGAGGATGCGGAGAATTTCAGGGAACAGGAGCGGGGATTCCAGAAATTTGTCACAGGCAGCCGTCTTGCCATGGCCGAAATGCGGGAAAATATTGGCAACCGTATCATAGTGCCCCAGAGATGGATGGATAAATACCAGGATTCGGAGAGGGTAAACCGGGTTCAGGTTTATGAAGATAAAGGCAGGGGATACAGTGAGGAGGAATCTTATTTTGTGCAGGAGGCATACCAGGGAGAGAACCTGATTGAGCTGGAGCTGAAGGTGAGCGGAGACGTGAGAATGCTGCGCATTGACCCTGCCATGGAGACCTGCATGGTGAAGATCCTGGAGCTTACCCTGAACGGGGAAGCCATTCCCCTGGACCAGAAAAAGGTGGTTAAGATAAACGGGAAAACGGCAAAGCCGGGTTCCTATGTCTTCCCTACGGAGGATCCGAATATTAATATTGCCATGACAGAGCTGAAGCGGAGCGCGGAAAATACACTCCATGCCCAAATGGAGATCGTAAGGCTGCCTCATGGCATGGCCCGGGACATGGCAGGCGCGCTGAAGCATATAAGGCTTTTTTAGGACATTTTTCATACACGCTCTAGCAAATGGCTGTGTTTCGGCGGCCGCGCGTGGCGGTATGCGGGAAGTGGGAGGGAAATGGGAGTAAAAAGACTGGTAAAACAGGTGCTTTCACAAAAGGAAAACCTACGATACAAGATTTTTCTGGCAAAAAGTAAGGTCGGCTACAGCCTTTGGCTGGAGCGTCAGGAGCGGGTTTGGCAGGAGGAAAATGAGCAGATCATGCCGGGGAAGGCAGAGGATGGCGGTTTTGTGTTCCTGTGCGCCTCAAAAGGAATCCTTACGTCCTATGCCAGAAAGAGTATTTTGTGCTATTTTAAAGCGCATCCCGAAGTGCAGATCCTGTATGGGGATGAAGATGTCCGGGGGACGGGGAAAGCCTGTTGCCCGGTTTTCAGGCCGGGATGGTCCCCGGATGTGTTGGACGGCTGCTTTTATCTTGGAAGTATTGTGGCAATGCGGAAAGAATTTTTTGACAAAGCCATAGAGGAGACCGGCCAGGGCCCGCTTCTGCAGACAATGAAAGCAAATGATTTTATGGCGGTGGATTTTCCGGCATATGCCCGATGGATGAACCGCTGTGTGGAGCTGGCCGGGGGATATGAGAGAGGCTCCCGCAGCATCGGGCATGTGGCACGGATCTTATTCCATTGCCAGAGCCGGGAGGAGCTTCTGAAGTTTGGGGAGGAGCTTCCGTTTCACCGGGAGCACAGAAATGAATGTTATGACGCCTTCCGTAAAAGCATCAGGGCCCGGGGGCGGGATACCGCAATTCCTTTGGTCACGGTAGTGGTTCCCTCCAAAGATCATCCGGAGATGCTGGGGAAATGCCTGAGGTCTTTAAAGGCCGTGGCAGAGGGACTGGCATTGGAGGTCATTGTAGTAGATAACGGAAGTACGGAGGAAAACCGGGAAGAGGCCGGGAAAGTGCTTGATGGGTTGAGGGAGGAAACATTCCAGGTTTCCTGCCTGTACCGTCCCATGGTATTTCATTTTTCCCGTATGTGCAACTTGGGGGCGGAAGCGGCCAGGGGGAGGTTTCTGCTGTTTTTGAATGATGATGTGGAACTTGCAGTGCAGGGGTGCGTGGAGCAGATGGCTGCTTTGGCAGCCAGGCCATATACCGGTGCGGTGGGGATGAAGCTATATTATCCGGGGTCTGAAAAGATTCAGCATGCGGGCATCACGAACCTGCCTATGGGGCCCGTACATAAGCTGCAGTTTATGGGCAACGGGGAGGCTTACGGAGACGCATATCAGGGGAACGCGAATTATCTTGCCGTGACTGCCGCATGTCTTATGGCAGAGCGCGAAAAGTTCCGGGAGGCCGGGGGTTTTGCGGAAGAGCTGCAGGTGGCGTTTAATGATGTGGATCTGTGCTTTGCACTGTACGAAGCGGGTTACCGGAATGTATGTATGAATGGCTGTTACGCTTATCACCACGAATCGCTGAGCCGTGGGGATGATGAAACGGTGGAAAAGCTGGAACGGCTTTTGGAGGAGCGGGAGAAGCTCTACGAGAGGCACCCGGATATGGAGGGGGAGGATCCCTACTATTCAGTCCATCTGAGCCGGGAAGGCCTGGACACGAAAATACGTCCTGCCTATGAGACGGCAGGGAACGTCGTCCAGGAGTATGATAAGTTTCTGGCGGAAAAGACGTTGTACGACTACCGCAGGGACCAGTGTGTCATGGTGCGGGTGGAGGCGGTGCGCCGAGGCGAGATATTTGGATGGGTGGTAGTCCTGGGTGACAACAATGCCTGCTATGCAAAAGAGCTGATGCTGAAACGGGTGACAGAAAGTTTTTCACCGGATGCGGATGAATGGTTTCGGGGCCCTAACGGAATTTTTGCCATTCCCCTGCGGCCCCAGTACCGGCCGGATCTGGAGGAAAATATGCCGGATCAGAGTCATGTGGCGTTGAGCGGGTTTCATGTGCGGCTGAAGGCAAATCTGCTTCCGCCGGGGAGATATCGTATCGGTGCGGCGGTGAAACATCGGATCACCGGCGCCGGGTTAATGAATTGGTCCAACCGATTTATTGAAATATTGTGAGGATACATTAAGTCCGGTTTATTGGACGGTTTCCCGCAGGCGGCGTATTCCATGTTGCAGACAGCGCGGCCGGAGACAGTATGGAGGATTACGATGAAAGAGGAAGATTACAGAGAGGCGTACCAGCAGGAGCATCTCAAATGCGCCGATTTGGCGGCAAGGGTTGCCGACCTTGAGGCTAAGAACGAGGAGCTGGAGTGGAAATTGAACCGCATAAAGAAAAATCCGCTATGGAAGGCCAGCAGGCCTCTTCGCAGCTGGGTGCACTGGATAATCCGCCAGAAGGACCGGATTTCAAATTGCGGGGGTCCCAGAGGAATCCTTCATAAGATAGACTACAAGAAGCGGGAGCGGGCCGCCATGGGGCAGTTCGGCACGGAGAGTTTTCCTTCCCCGGAACAGGCGGCCGCCGAGCGGGCGGCACGGTTTCCGCGAATGCCGAAGATCAGCATTTTGGTGCCCCTTTGGAACAATCAGAGGGAATTTCAGATCGAGATGCTGGATTCTGTGATGAACCAAACTTATGGGAACTGGGAATTGTGCCTGGCGGACGGTTCCGACGGGGACCATGCCTGCATCGGGGAGATCAGCATGCAGTATGCGGAGAAATCCGGCGGCCGGGTGGTCTACCGGAAGCTGGAAAAGAACGGCGGCATTGCAGGGAATACCAACGCGTGCCTGGCTATGGCCACAGGGGAGTATATCGGCCTGCTGGATCAGGACGATATCCTGCATCCCAGTGTGCTGTATGAGTACGTAAAAGCCATAAACGAGCAGGACGCGGATTACCTTTACTGTGATGAGACTACCTTTAAAAGCGGCAATATCAACCATATGCTGACCATGCATTTTAAACCGGATTATTCGCCAGACAATCTTAGGGCCAATAATTATATCTGCCATTTCAGCGTATTTGCAAGGAAGCTCCTGGATGGAAGCGAGCTGTTCCGGCCGAAATTTGACGGAAGCCAGGATCATGATATGATCCTCCGCCTGACGGACAACGCAAAAAAGGTGGTCCATGTGCCCCGGCTTATGTATTATTGGCGGAGCCATGCGGGAAGCGTGGCCTCCGGCATTGACGCCAAACCTTACGCAGTTGAGGCGGCAAAGGGCGCCGTGGCGGAGCATTTGAGGAAACATGGGTTTGAGCATTTCAAGATTGAGAGCACCAGGGCTTTTGAGACGATTTTCCGCATACGATACCAGATTATCGGGACGCCGGAGATATCCATTGTCATTGCCAATAAAGACCATGTGGAGGATTTGCGCAGGTGCCTGGGATCTATTCTGGAGAAATCCACCTATGATAAGTACGAGATCATCCTTGTGGAGAACAACAGCGCTACCCGGGAGATCCGGGACTATTATACAGAGCTTTTGGGTTTCCCTTATGAAGAAAACAAAGAGATTCAGCGCAGCCGGGACGGGAAAATAGCAGTTGTGGCATTCCGGGGGGAGTTCCATTACTCTGCCATCAACAATCTCGGGGTAAAATATGCCGCAGGCGAATATATCCTGTTGCTGAACAATGACACGGAAGTAATTACCGTAAACTGGATGGAGGAGCTCCTGATGTATGCACAGCGGGAGGACGTGGGGGCGGTAGGCGCAAAGCTTTATTATGGGGATAAGACGATCCAGCACGCAGGGGTGGTAATCGGGTTGGGCGCCCACAGGACGGCAGGCCACACTCACTATAAGCAGCACCGCCAGAATCTGGGATATATGGGCAGGCTTTGCTATGCCCAAAATGTCACTGCCGTCACTGGGGCATGCCTGTTGGTGAAAAAGCGCCTCTATGAGGAGGTGGGGGGGTTGGATGAGGATTTTGCCGTGTCCTTGAACGACGTGGATTTCTGCCTGAAGCTGCGGCAGAGAGGCTTGCTCAACGTCTTTACTCCTTTTGCGGAGTTATTTCATTATGAGTCCATATCCAGGGGACTGGATGACAACGGTGAGAAAGCGGACAGATATAACAGGGAGTCGGAAAAGTTCCGCCGGAAGTGGAAGGCTGAGCTGGAGGCGGGCGATCCTTATTATAATCCCAATTTTTCTCTGGACAGAAGCGACTATTCCCTGAAAGTGTGAGACAGGTTACTAATATATTGAAAGGATTGGCATAAGGCATATGGAAGCGACGAAAAATCAGAACAGGGTGAAATACGCAGTAGCCGCAGTGCTGGCAACGATCTTGTTTGTGATCATTTATAAATACACGCTCAATGAAATAAAAAGCGACACCTATGTGGACATCCACGACCATATTTGGCAGGCGGAACATCTTAACCTGGAGACCTTTCAAATGATATGGCTCCAGCGCCCTTATATGCTTTGGCATTTGAGTGTGAAGGTCTTTGCGGATTTCCTGGTAATGCCATGGGATGAGGCGGGGGCCCTTGCCAACGGCCTGTACAGCGTCCTGAATATGCTGATCTGCTTTTTTATAGTTGACAGGATCGTGGAAAAGAGGGGAAAGGGCAGTTCCGGGGTGGCGGCAGCCGCCGTCAGCGGCCTGCTGAGCTTTTCCATGCCCATGTACCTGAGATGGTATAATACCTACCACTATGAGGGCCAATACGGTATCAATGCCTTTTTCAACCCCACGCATATAGCTGCCAAACCCTTTGGCCTGCTGTCGTTTTTCCTGGCGGTGGATTTGATCCTGATTTACCGGGGGAAGGAGACCCTTTTCTGCAAAAGGGAGAAAAACAAAAAGCGGCTGTACGTTTTTTTCGGCGTGGCGTTGTTTGCATCTGTTTTTGCAAAGCCTACATTTCTGTTTATGCTGCTTCCAGCAGGGGTATTATACCTTTGTTTTGATATGGGAAAGGCGTTGCTGAAAAAGGATGGCAGTTGGAAAAGGGTGTGGGGATTTATGTGGAGGATCGGCTGTGCAGCCATTCCGTCGGTAGTCTACCTGCTGATTTCCTATGCTGCATTCTATCTGTGGGGAGGTACCAATTCGGATTCCAAGGTGGCGATTTACCCGATTTTTACTGCTTGGAAAATCTTTTCGCCCAACATTTTCAAGTCCTGGGTGTTTTCCATGGCATTTCCAATCTGGATGATCGCTACAAACCCGAAATATTTCGTGAAAAATGTGGAAGGCCAGCTGGCCTTGACCGGATATCTGGTGGGTACTCTGGAATATGCTTTTCTGGTGGAGACCGGGAGCAAGCTGGAATACTGCAGCTTTGCCTGGGAGATGGTATCGGGGATGCTGCTGGTTTGGGTGGTGGCGGCAGCGAAGCTTGTGATGCTGACCTATGATACGGAGCAGAGTGCAAAACGCAATATGGCAGTCCTTGTGGGGTGGGGGCTTTTGATGATCCATCTCTTTAGCGGGACTTATTATATCAACCCTTTTAATTATATTATTTAAGGTTCCACTGCCGGAAAATTTCATTCGGCGAGATTGTTCCTGACACGTAAAAACGCACAAATTACCGTAGCACAAATGAAAGGAATATGGTATAATTATCTAAATATTGCTGAGTCTGTGTCAGCACAGTGTCCACAGGCTCATGAGAAGAAAAACTGTGCAGAAACGGGGTATGTGAAAATGAGTTTTATGGATGAATTCAACTTCTGGCTGAAGGACGATTACTTTGACCAGGATACCAAGAACGAGCTTCTGGCTATCCGGGACAACGAAGGAGAGATCGAGGAGCGTTTCTACAAGGAGCTGGAGTTCGGTACAGGCGGCCTCCGCGGTATTATCGGCGCAGGGACAAACCGTATGAATCTCTACACGGTCCGCAAGGCGACCCAGGGACTTGCAAACTTCATATTAAAGCAGGGCACCCAGGAGAAGGGCGTAGCCATTGCATATGATTCCAGGAATATGTCCCCCGAGTTCGCGGATGAGGCGGCGCTTTGCCTGGCGGCAAACGGCATCAAGGCGTATGTTTTCGAATCCTTAAGGCCCACACCCGAGCTTTCTTTTGCGCTCCGTACCCTTGGCTGTACCGCAGGCATCGTAGTCACTGCCAGCCATAACCCCCCCGAGTATAATGGTTATAAAGTATATTGGGAGGACGGCGCACAGGTGACCGCACCCAAGGATAAGCAGATCATTGACGAAGTGCAGAGCATAAAAGACTACCATACCGTAAAGACTATGGGCAAAGAGGATGCCCTGGGGAAGGGGTTGTACCAGGTTATCGGTAAGGAGATCGATGACAAGTACATGGAGGAGCTGAAGAAGCAGATCATACATCCCGACGTGATCGCTGAGGTGGCGGACGATATCAAGATCGTGTATACTCCCCTCTGCGGCACGGGAAACCTTCCCGTAAGACGCATCCTTTCCGAGCTTGGCTTTAAGAATGTATATGTGGTTCCCGAGCAGGAGAACCCCGATCCCAAGTTTACTACTTTGGACTATCCTAATCCCGAAGACCCCAAGGCGTTTACATATGCACTGCGCCTGGCGAAAGAGAAGGATGCGGATATTGTCCTGGCTACTGACCCCGATGCAGACCGTCTGGGGATTTATGCCAAAGATGCCAAGACCGGGGAATATGTTTCCTTCACCGGAAATATGTCCGGTATGCTGATTGCGGAATACATTCTGAGGGAGAAGGCGGCTACAGGGACAATGCCGGAGAATCCGGCCCTTGTCACCACCATCGTGACCACGAATATGACCAGGCCCATTACGGCGGCCTATGATGTAAAGCTGATAGAAGTACTCACCGGATTTAAGTTTATCGGCGAGCAGATTAAGCTTTTTGAACAGACCGGCAGCAACAATTATGTGTTCGGCCTGGAGGAGAGTTACGGATGCCTGGCAGGGACCCACGCAAGGGATAAGGATGCCGTTGTGGCTGTTATGTGTCTCTGTGAGGTGGCGGCATACTGTAAGAAGCAGGGCAAGACGCTTTGGGATATGATGCTGGATACTTACGAAAAATACGGCTATTTCAAAGAGACCCAATATACCATTACAATGAAGGGCATTGACGGAGCGAGGCAGATTGCCGAAATCATGGATAAGCTTCGCCAGAACCCGCCCAAGGCCTTTGGTGATTTAAAGGTCCTGAAATTCAGGGATTATAAGGCTGATAAGGTGATTGATATGGAGACAGGCGAGGAGACCAAAACGGGGTTGCCTGATTCCAACGTCCTCTATTTTGAGCTTCCTGACGACGCTTGGTGCTGTGCCCGCCCTTCCGGCACAGAACCCAAGATCAAGTTCTATATGGGTGTAAAGGGAAGCAGTATTGAAGATGCCCAGGCAAGAGTGGAGAAGCTGACGGAGGATCTGAAGGCATTGCTGTAGCCCTGGAAGTAAAAAAGGTTGGTTTTATAGAGACAGACGCGGTTCCCTACCGGTTCCCCATGGAATCGGTAGGGAACTTTTGGAGTGAGTGATTAGCTGTTTTCCGGAAGGAGTTTTCATGAGCATTTTGCATGTTGCCAATGTGAAAAAGACCGTATATTATGTCAGGAGGAATGGCCTTAGAAAGACTGTAAATGCCATACGGGAAAGGATGGACCGCCGCAGCCGGGTACCTTATCGGTGGGAAGCCCTTTCGGAGGAGAAGAAGGAGAGGCAGAGGCAGTACGCGGCAAAGGGTTTTTCCCGTGTTTGCTTCAGCATTGTGGTGCCCACATACCGTACACCCGGCCAGTATTTGCAAGAAATGATAGCGTCTGTTACAAAACAGACTTATCCCAATTGGGAGTTGATTCTGGCAGATGCCACGGAGGAGGGGGCGGCGGACAGGATCAGGGCGGCGGCAGAGGGATGCGGGGATACCCGTATCCGGTACTGTCATCTTCCGGCAAACAGCGGTATTGCAGAGAATACAAATCGGGGGATCGCTCTGGCATCTGGCGATTATGTGGGCCTTTTGGATCATGACGACCTGTTGGCGGAGAACGCCCTTTATGAGATGGCGCTGAGGATTGAACAGGAGAAAAAGAACGGAATAGAATTGCAAGTGCTATATTCGGATGAAGATAAATGCAATGAGGACAGAACGCAATTTTATGACCCCAATATAAAGGAAAAGTTTAATCAGGATTTATTATTATCAAATAATTACGTGTGTCATTTTATGGTAATGAAGCGAGAACTGATTCAAAAACTTCGATTGCGCAAAGAATATGACGGGGCACAGGATTTTGACCTGATACTTCGAGGGGCATATGAGATTTTGGCAAAAGGGCAGGAAAATGAAATTGCCCATGTGCCTTTGGTTCTATACCACTGGCGCTGCCACACCGGTTCCACTGCAGAAAACCCTCAAAGCAAGCTCTATGCGTATGATGCGGGCAGAAGGGCGGTACAGGAATTTGCGGACAGGAGGGGATGGAAGGCGAAAGCGGTGGACACGGAGCATCTTGGGTTCTACCGGCTGGAGTACGGGGGGGATATTCTGGCAATGCGCCCTGAGCTGGCGGCAATAGGAGGCCCGCTGGTACGGAACGGGAAAGTGGCGGGTGGCCGGATGTCCCCGGCGGGAGAAGTGTTTTACCGGGGACTTCCCTGGACTTATAGCGGGTATCTCCACAGAGCTTCCCTTCAGCAGGAGGCGGAAGTGCTGGATATCAGGAACATTGAGGTAAGGGAGGAGCTTCGGGGGCTTTTTGAGGAGATAGTGGGGGTGGCCTATACCCCAATTCCCGGAACCAATGTATTTAATGCCGCCCTTCTTCCCGGCGGCGTGGATCATGTGTTGCTGAGTATCCGGCTGGGGGAAGCGTTCCGGCAGAGGGGATATAAGCTTTTGTACCTACCCTGCCGCAGAATGTTATTAAAGAAGAACAGGCGCAATAGGTATAAAGCCGCATGGGAGACACAATGAGAGAGATAACGGTAGTTATTCCGAATTACAACGGTGTAAAATTTTTGCGAGAGTGCTTACAGGCCCTTTTTGGACAGGGGGACGGGACGCCGGAATATGAGGTCGTAATGGTGGACAACGGCTCCACTGACGGAAGCATTGCCCTGGTCAAACGGGAATTTCCCCAGGTCAGGGTTATTTCACTGCCTGAAAATACCGGGTTTTGCCATGCTGTAAACGTAGGGATCAGGGAGTCGGAATCGCCCTATATCATCCTGCTGAACAATGACACAAAAGTGAGGGCAGGGTTTATCGGAGAACTTTACCGTGCCATAAATGGCCGGCGGGGAGCCTTTTCTGTCAGCGCCAGGATGCTTCTGTGGGACAGGCCGGAACTTTTGGATGGGGCAGGGGACCGCTACTGTGTCTTTGGCTGGGCCTTCGCCAGGGGGAAAGGACAGCCGGCAGGCGCATACGACAAGGCGGCGGAGGTTTTTTCCGCATGTGCCGGGGCTGCCATATACAGACGCCGGGTCTTTCAGGAGATTGGTTTTTTTGACGAGCTTCATTTTGCCTATCTGGAAGACCTGGACATTGGTTACCGGGCAAGGATCCACGGCTATCGGAATTATTATGAACCCAAGGCTGAGGTAATCCATTACGGCAGCGCTTCGTCAGGCTCCAGATATAATGAATTTAAGGCGAAACTGGCGGCGGCCAATAATATTTATGTGATTGGGAAGAACATGCCCTTGTTGCAGTGGGTATGGAATTTTCCTTTTTTGTTGACAGGTTTTTTCGTCAAATTTCTCTTTTTCTGTAAAAAGGGGATGGGCGGATCTTACTTGAAGGGCCTGAAAGCAGGATTTGGAAAACTGTTTTCGGAAGATGGAAGAAACAGCAGGATCCGTTTCCGGTGGGCAAATCTGGGTAACTATTTGGCCATCCAGGGGCAGTTATACGCCAATGCGATTCGGTTTCTTAAGAAATCTTAAGAAATAGCTTCATAAATTCCTAAGTTGTTCTTTTTATAATAATACTGTAACATGTAGCTTGGGTGAAGCGTATGATTAAAGACAATCAGAAAATATTCAATCGAATATTGGTATTAATTGACGCTGTTATTACCGCGTTTTCTCTGATATTGGCTTATATTGTCAAATTTTATGTCTTTCATGACGGGCCCGGCGTAGGGGTGCTGCCCCTGAGCGATTATATCATGCTGTTGGTATTTATTGTACCAATATATATGCTGATCTATTATGCATGCAGCGTATATGCGCCGAAAAGGACGGTGCGCCGCAGGTTTGAGATTTACGGCATAGTAAAAGCCAATACCATTGGGATCGTGGTGCTGATCCTGATATTGTACATGATCATCAAGGAGATTAATTTCTCCCGTTCCGTAATGGCGTTATTTTATATCTTCAATGTGGGAATTACCTCCTGGGTGCGGCTTGTGCTCCGCAAAAGCCTGCGGACCATGCGCAGTAAGGGATATAACCTGAGGCATATGCTTCTGGTGGGTTATTCCCGCGCTGCGGAAGAATACATCGACCGGCTGAAGGATAACCCCCAATGGGGATACGTGGCCTGCGGCATCCTGGATGACCATGTGCCTGCGGGGACGCTTTACAAGGGTGTTAAGGTCCTGGGGACATTGGGGAACCTTGAGATCATCCTGCCGGAGAACAAGTTGGACGAGATTGCCATCACACTTCCGCTGAAGGATTATGACAATCTGGAGGAGATAGTCCACGTATGTGAAAAATCGGGTGTGCACACAAAGTTTATACCGGATTATAACAGTATGATCCCCAGCAGGCCATACACGGAGGATTTGATGGGATTGCCGGTCATCAATATCCGTTATGTGCCCTTGAGCAATACCGGTAACATTATCATAAAGCGGGCCATCGATATTGTAGGTTCCCTGGTGGGGATCATTATCACATCGCCCATTATGCTGATTGCCGCCATTGCAGTGAAATGTTCCGGCCCCGGGCCCATCATTTTCCAGCAGGAGAGGATCGGGCTCCACAATAAATCTTTCCATATGTATAAATTCCGCAGCATGGAACAGCAGTCCCCCAAGGATGAGAAGAAGGCCTGGACGGTGAAGGATGACCCCCGTGTCACCAGGGCGGGTAAGATCCTGCGCAGGACCAGCCTGGATGAGCTTCCCCAGCTGTTTAATATCCTGAAGGGGGATATGAGCCTGGTGGGCCCCAGGCCGGAGAGGCCGCTGTTTGTGGAAAAATTCCGGGAAGAGATCCCAAGGTATATGGTAAAGCATCAGGTTCGGCCCGGACTTACGGGTTGGGCGCAGGTAAACGGGTTCCGCGGAGATACCTCTATTAAGAAGCGAATTGAATATGATATTTATTACATTGAGAACTGGACCCTGGGAATGGATATTAAAATAATCTTCATGACTTTTTTCACAGGGTTTATAAATAAAAATGCATATTAACTATTAAATTTAAGGAGAAGGTATTATGGCAACACAAGCGAACAACAGAAAAATGACTGCAAAGCAGCAGGAGGCAAAAAAGAGACGGAAGATAATTATTTTTGCGGTGGAGATATTTATCATCATAATTATGATGGCAGTTTTGTGGCTGGTTATGAACAGGACCAGCGAAGGCCCCAAAGTGACAGTGCTGGATCCCAAGGAGCTGGAGATCCATGAGGAGGTACGGCAGCAGAAAGAGGAAGGCGGCACAATGCAGGGGTATCTGAACATTGCCCTGTTCGGAGTGGATGCGGAGACGGACAGCCAGCTGTATAAGAACAGCCGCAGCGACAGTATTATGATTGCCAGCGTTAACCTGGATACCGGGGAGATCAAGCTGGTCAGCGTATACCGTGACTCTTACCTGAATATCGGTACGGACGAGTACAGGAAATGTAACGCTGCATATTCTTTCGGCGGCGCCGAGCAGGCTGTAAAGATGCTTAATATGAACCTGGATATGGATATCGAACATTTTGTGACGGTAGGATACAAAGGGTTGAGTGAAGTGATTGACGGCCTCGGGGGCGTTTGGATTGATGTGGATGAAGAGGAGTTAAAGCATATTAATAATTATCAGATCGGTATAGCGGAGACACTGAAGTGTGATTATATCCCTGTGGCATCGGCAGGCTATCAGCTCCTGAACGGCCTTCAGGCTACCGCATACTGCCGTATCCGTTATACTGCGGGAGATGACTTCAAGCGTACCGCCCGCCAGAGAGAGGTGATCCAGGCCATTGAGGATCAGGCGAAGCAGGCTGACCTGGCTACCTTGACTAGAGTATTTAACAATGCCATTGATGATATTTATACCAATGTGGATACCGAGACGATCATGGAATTCTTAGGTGCCATCACTAAATACGAAATTGTGGATGAGGGCGGTTTCCCTCAGGAGAGCATGCGTACGGTTGCCAATATCGGCGCCAAGGGAAGCAGTGTCATTCCCATGGACCTGGAGTCCAATGTAGTGTGGTTGCATCAGTTCCTGTTCAGCGATGAGGACTATACCGTTACGGACAGTGTACGCGAGTATAGCCGGAAAATAGCTTCCGATACTGCCGCATACATTAACAAACAGTGATTGTGTTATGGCAGCAGGTTTGAAGGTTGATGTGATTATTCCGGTGTATAAGCCGGGCAGAGAGTTGTTTGCGCTGTTGGATCAGCTGAGATGCCAGACCGTTCCACTGGGGAAAGTCATTCTCATGAACACGGAGAAGGAATATTTTGAGCAACTTACGGACAGGACGGAATTTGCGGAAAGATATCCTCAGGTGGAGGTCTGGCATATTTCCAAGCAGGAGTTTGACCACGGCGGCACAAGGCACCAGGGAGTGCTGCATTCTGACGGGGATATATTTATTACCATGACCCAGGATGCCCTTCCCGCAGACAGGCATCTGGTGGAAAGGCTGACCCGGCATTTGAACGGGAAGGTAGCTGTGGCCTACGCCAGGCAGCTTCCTGCGGCGGGGTGCAAGGAGACGGAGAAGGCCTCCAGGCAATTCAATTACCCCCCGGTATCCGGTATTAAAACCGGAGGGGACTTACAGAGGCTGGGGGTGAAGACTTTCTTCTGTTCCAATGTGTGTGCGGCTTACAGGAGGGATATCTACGACGCGCTGGGTGGCTTTATCCGCCATACAATATTTAATGAAGATATGATATACGCGGCAGGCGCGGTGAAGGAGGGATATGGCATTGCTTATGAGGCTGATGCCAGAGTGTTCCATTCCCACAATTATACCAATATGCAGCAGCTGCGAAGAAATTTTGATCTGGGTGTGTCTCAGGCAGACCACCCGGAAATTTTTGCGGATTTTCCTTCGGAATCAGAGGGGAAAAAATTAGTCAAAGAGACATATACTTATTTGAAAGACAGGAAAAAGCTATACTTGTTTCCCGGATTTTGTGTACAATGTGGTTTTAAATATGTGGGTTATCTTTTGGGAAAAAACTATAAAAAGCTTTCCCGGAAGTGGATATGGAAGATCACTGCCAACCGGGAATATTGGGAAAAAGTGTGAAACCGCTAATGCCCAGAGTGCAGTCCGGGAGCGGGGGAAAATTGTATGCCCTCCCAAGCGGATATTATTCATTGGAGTTTGGCTCCGTGGGATTATGAGCCGCAGCAAAGCTGTGACATGGGGGAATAGTGTAAAAAATCACACTGATGTGCTGATTTTTCACACGCAAATTTGTGCCGGAGCGTCACAAATTTGTTTGATGGCAGACGCAAATTTGATGTTTGCATCGCCCCGTCGCGCAAACGCTCCGGAATGGAGATTAATATGTGTGGTATTGTAGGTTATATCGGGAATGATCAGGCAGCGCCCATTATTTTGGAGGGGTTGTCGAAGTTGGAATATCGCGGATATGATTCCGCAGGCATGGCGATATTTAATGGGGAGGCGATCCAGACAAGGAAGGCCATCGGACGGCTGAAGGTATTGGAAAACCTTACAAGAGGCGGTGAGACCATGCCCGGCTGCTCCGGCATCGGGCATACCAGATGGGCCACACACGGTGCCCCCAGCGATATGAACGCCCATCCCCATACGAATGCGGCGGGCACTATAGCCGTGGTGCACAATGGTATTATTGAAAATTACATACCATTGAGAAAAAAGATGCAGAATAAAGGATATCATTTTGTGTCCGAGACGGATACGGAGGTGCTGGCGCATCTGATTGACTATTATTACAAGGGAAACCCTTTGGAGGCAATCACCAAAGTACTGCATCGTGTGGAGGGTTCTTATGCTCTGGGCATTCTGTTCGCAGACCATCCCGATGTGATATATGCGGCGAGAAAGGACAGTCCCCTGATCGTAGGGCAAAATGAGAACGGCTGCTTTATTGCTTCCGATGTCCCTGCTATCCTGAGATATACCAGGACTGTATACTATCTGGATAACCAGGAAGTGGCGGAGCTGACAAAGGGCGGCCTTCGCTTCTACTCCGTGGATGAGGAGGAGCTTACCAAGGAATCCACCAATATCGACTGGGATGCGGATGCGGCGGAGAAGTCGGGATATGAACATTTCATGTTGAAAGAAATGTATGAGCAGCCGAAGACCATCACGGATACTATTTCCCCCAGGATCAAGGGGAACGATATTGTGATTGAAGAACTGAATATGACAGATGAGGAGTTAAGGGCCGTAAGGAAGATTCATATTGTTGCCTGCGGTTCCGCGTATCATGCCGGTGTAACCGGTAAGTATGTGCTGGAAGGATTGGCGCGTATCCCTGTAGAAGTGGACGTAGCAAGTGAATTCCGTTATCGCGACCCTATCCTTGGGGATGGGGACATGATCATTGTGATCAGCCAGTCCGGTGAGACGGCGGACACTTTGGCCGCCTTGAGGGAATCCAAGGCGAGAGGCCAGAAAGTATTGGGGATTGTCAATGTGGTAGGCAGCTCCATTGCCAGAGAAGCCGATGCCTGCCTGTACACCTGGGCAGGGCCTGAGATTGCGGTGGCTACCACCAAGGCATACAGCGCCCAGCTGACGGCTTTGTATATGCTTGCCATGAAATTTGCCAAAGTCCGCGGACTGCTGGATGGGAAGGCATTTGGGGATTTGCTGAGAGACCTGCTGTGCCTGCCGGACCAGATTGAGCTGCTCCTGGGGCAGAAGGGGAAAATACAGCATTTTGCAAACCGATACCTGGGGGCAAGGGACATTTTCTTTATCGGCAGAGGAATCGACTATGCAATCTCCCTGGAAGGATCCCTGAAGCTGAAGGAGATCAGCTATATCCATTCAGAGGCCTATGCCGCCGGGGAACTAAAGCACGGAACCATATCCCTGATTGAAGACGGTACCCTTGTGGTGGCCCTGTCCACCCAGCCGGCGCTGTTCCAGAAGACCATCAGCAACATTGTAGAGGTAAAGGCAAGAGGCGCTTTTGTGATGGCAGTTACCAGTGAAGAGAACAAAGCCATTGAAAAAGCATCCGATTATGTGATTTACCTTCCGGAGAGCAACCCGTATTTTGCCAATTCCCTGGCCATCATCCCGCTGCAGCTGTTTGCCTACTATGTGGCTGTGGGCAGAGGGTGTGATGTGGATAAGCCGAGAAATCTGGCAAAGTCTGTCACAGTGGAATAAATGTAACTGATTATAAAGCTGCCCGAAAGCATCTGTTTGCTTTGGGCAGTTTTTTTCACAACTACTTCATACGAAATACACATTTCCGTCACAATTCGGGATTATACTCTCTTCATAGAAATACAGAAGGAGGTAAACATTTATGCATGAAAATGACAGTCCTTATTTTGACCATACAACTTACTCGGCGGAAGCGCTTGAGGAAAACGCCCGGGCGGCAGTCCCTCAACCCCAGTTAAAAGAGAAAAAACCGAAACGTTCCATGGGAGGTTTCCGCAAGGCAGCTTTCAGCGCAGGTTTGGGCCTTTGCTTCGGCCTGTGTGCAGGAGCCGGATTCTATGGTATAAAGCTGGGAACGGAATATTTTGCCGAAGCCAAGATGCCGGAGGTACGGTCTGACCTGGAAGACAATTCCACGGCAACGCCTGTAAACGGACCGGCTGCGGCGACCCATATTACCTATGTGCATGACGATGTCTCCGATGTGGTGGAGGAAGTCATGCCTGCCATGGTATCCATTGTCAATAACTTTACCAGCACGGAATACAGTTTCTGGGGGCAGTCCTACAGCAAACCCGGCGCATCCAGCGGATCCGGCATTATCGTAGCGGAGAACGGGAGAGAGCTTTTGATCGTGACGAACAACCATGTGGTAAGCGGTGCGAATGCCCTGGAAGTTACTTTTACCGACGGCGCCACCGCACAGGCTTCGATCAAGGGTGCGGACGCAGATATGGACCTTGCAGTGATATCTGTCCCTTTGGGCAGCCTCAGCGGGGAAACCAGGGATGCCATCTCCGTTGCCACTCTGGGTGACAGTGAGAGCTTAAAGCTGGGAGAGCCTGTGATTGCTATCGGAAACGCGCTTGGCATCGGCCAGTCGGTGACCGATGGCATTGTAAGCGCCCTGGACCGCGTGATTACCATGGAGGACGGTTCCCAGGGAACCTTTATCCAGACCAACGCGGAGATCAATGAAGGAAATTCGGGCGGCGCCCTGCTGAATATAAGGGGCGAGGTAATCGGCATTAATTCCAACAAGATTACCGGTACCAGGGTGGAAGGCATGGGTTATGCCATTCCCATCAGTTCTGCAAGTCCTATTATTGCGGATTTGATGAAAGACAGGATTCCGGAGGAAGAGGCCGGTTATATGGGTATTGTCATGCAGGAGATCACGGACCAGGTAATCCAGATGTACCATATGCCCCAGGGCGTTTTCGTCTATGATGTGGAGGAAGGCTCCGCAGCCCATGCCGCCGGCATAAGGAAGCAGGATATCATTGTGCAGTTTGACGACAGGAAGATCACTTCATATAACAGCCTGAAAAGCGTGCTGCAGTATTACAAGGCAGGGGATACGGCAACGGTCACTGTCATGCGTCTGGTAGACGGCGAATATCTGTCCTATGAGCTGGAGATCACTTTAAGTGAGCGGCCTGAGGGCGAATAAAATAAAACATCACAGAAAACGGCCGCTCGCATTGTGCGGCCGTTTTCACTTGGGAGTGATATATGGGTTGCCAAAAGGGAACCGGAAAGATATAATGAATTCTGGTTTGTTTTCACAATCCTGAACCAAATGCGGCATGGGGATTAGATTGAAAAATAAGTCTGATGACTTTATTTTTCAATCGGCAATTTGAGTCAGAGCCTCAAATATGCCCTGATCGCAGATGAGAAATCGCCTGCGCGAATTTCTCATCGCGTGTCATCGCAGTAAACTGCTCTGACATGGAGGATTAGTGTGAAAAATGTGACGGAAATATCACATAAAAATATTGCACAGCGTAAAAAACGGCGCGGAAATGGGGATAATTATGTGTGAAAAGAAAAGCATGGAAAATTACGAAAGCAATGAAATATGGATAGCACAAAGGGCAGACCCTTATGTGTACAGGCATGGGGACGGCTGCTATTATTTTACGGCTACCCTGCCGGCATACGACGGCATTGCCCTGCGAAGAGCGGAGGCATTGGAAGAGCTGCCATATGCCGGGGAAACGTTGATTTGGGAAAAGCACAAAACAGGCGCAATGGGCGCACACATTTGGGCGCCGGAGCTGCATTACCTGCAGGGAAAGTGGTACATTTACTTCGCAGCAGGAGATGCGGAGGATAAATGGCATATCCGCCCGTATGTGTTGGAATGCAAAGGGCAGGATCCCATGCACGACGGATGGGAGGAACGAGGGATGCTGCAGTGTGCGGAGGAAGATGAATTTTCTTTCCGGTCATTCTCCCTGGATGCCACTGTCTTTGAGCACAAAGGGCAGGACTACTGTGTTTGGGCGGAGAAGATCGGTGTGGGGAAAATGATCTCAAACCTTTATATTGCCCGTATGGAATCACCCACAAAGCTTGCCACGGTGCAGGTTCTCCTGACTACGCCGGACTATGGCTGGGAGCGGCAGGGATTCTGGGTGAATGAGGGACCGGCGGTGCTGAAGCATAACGGGAAGATTTATCTTACGTATTCCGCCAGTGACACAGGGGCAAATTACTGTATGGGGATGCTTACCCTGGATGCAAACGGGGATCCTCTGGATCCCCATTGTTGGGAGAAAAAACGACATCCCGTACTGGCGTCGGAGGACGGAAAGGGAGTCTATGGGCCGGGGCACAATTCTTTTTCTACGGACAGGGAAGGCAATGATGTGATCATTTTCCATGGGCGTACCCGGAAGGAGATCACAGGGGACCCGCTGGATGACCCTAACCGGCATACAATGATACGGAAAATCCTCTGGAAACCCAATGGGGAACCGGTTTTCCGCATATAGGGACTTTCAGGTTCAGGCCCAGCAGAAGCGAACGGCAACAAAAATAATCCTGATTCCTCTAAAGTATTTTTCCAACCTGTCGATAAATATTACATGAAAGCTCAATGAAAATGAGACTTGCAGAAAGGAGGAACTCATATGCGTATTGAAGCGTATAACCAAGTACAGCAGATATATAAGCCGAAACAGTCAGCCAGGAACCAGCAGGCCGGCGCGGTGTCCCGCAGTTCTGACCAGTTACAGCTCAGCACGGCAGGAAGGGATTTCCAGACCGCGAAATCTGCTGTTGCGGCAGTTCCTGATGTGAGGGAGGATCTGGTGTCGTCTATCAAGGCCAGGATTGACAGTGGAACTTATCAGGTAGATACTTCGGCGTTTGCCGAGAAGCTTATGGCGAAATTTGATGAAATGAGGTAGGAAGTCCCGTGGCTAGTTTAATGGAGAACCTGATTGACGTTTTGAATCGGGAATGCACTGAATATGAGGGACTTCTGGACTTATCCCAGAAGAAGACGCCGATCATTGCCGGCGGCAATTTAGAAGATTTACAGAAAATCACGGATGATGAACAGAATGTGGTAATTCGTATCAATCACTTGGAGAAGCAGAGGGTGGAAGTTACGAAAGATATCGCCAATGTGTTGAACAGGGATGTTGAAGAACTGAAACTTTCTAATCTGATCGAGATGTTGGCCGCCAGGCCTGTGGAACAGGAAAAACTGACGGTAGCACATGACCGGCTGCAAATAGCGGTTCGCAATTTGCAGCGTGTCAATGAACAAAATAAAGAATTGCTTACAAATGCATTGGAAATGGTGGAGTTTGAGATGACTCTGCTTCAGTCCATGAAGGCGGCGCCTGAGACGGCAAACTATAACAGGGGCGCTTACAACGCGGGGAACACTATGGGTGTGACCAGCAATGGATTTGATGCAAAGCAATAGATTTTGAGGTGATTGATATGCCATTAATGGGGAGTTTATATGTAGGGGCATCCGGATTGCAGACCAGTCAAAGTGCGCTGAATACCACGGCGCATAATCTTTCTAATGTGGATACTCCTGGATATACAAGGCAGCAGGTACAGCTGTCTACCAGGAGCTATTTAAAAATTTCAACCGACCCTAAATCTGTAAACAATAAGCAGACAGGTTTGGGTGTTACTTATTCCCGAGTAAAATATGTGAGAGATTACTTTCTGGACCAAACATACCGCAAAGAATCCGGGCGCAGTATGTTTTACGAGGTGTCCACGGGAGTGCTGGAGGAAATAGAGAGCCAGTTGGGCGAATTGAACGGCGAGGCATTCCAGACTACGGTGGAGGATCTCTGGACTGCTTTTGAGGAACTGGCAAAAGATCCGGCAAGCTCGGTGACCCAGGGACTTCTGGTACAAAGGTCGTCCGAATTGATAGAGAGGGCTGCAGCCGTTTATGACGGACTTGCTTCCTATCAGGATAACCTGAATGTACAGATCAAGCAGCAGGTGGATAAGATCAACACCTACGGCAGGCAGCTGGTCATTTTAAATGACAGTATCAGGGCAATTGAAAGCGGCGGCATCGAACATGCCAATGACCTGCAGGATGTCCGGAATAAGATTTTGGATGATCTGTCCCAGCTGGTAAATATGACTTATGAATATGACATGTACGGCAGCGTGTCGGTAAAAATCGAAGGTGTGGATTTTGTAAAAAACGGTAAGTGCTACGAGATTGGCCTGGACGTGGATGAGACTACTGGCTTTTATACCCCGTTTTGGCCTACAAATGCAAAATACTACATAAAGGATGACGGTACGAAAGCCTATAATATAGACGGTGCGGAAGTGTTTGATATGGAGCGCAGGATTTCATCCGACCTGGATACCGATATAGGCGGGTTGAAGGCGATGCTCCATGCCAGAGGCGACCACAGGGCGGACTACTCGGATCTGGACGTAAACGTATGTACCCAGAGGAAGCTTGATAAGCTGGGGATCACCAGGGATGAGTATGAGAGGGATCCTGTACGTTATGGCCGGGAATACTATGATATGGGTATGTCCGACTCTGTATTGATGAATATACAGGGTGAGTTCGACCAACTGATCCACGGTATCGTCACAAGCATCAATGATATTCTGGCAAAAGAAGCGGGAGTGGTATCGGGAACCCTTTCCTACGAAGTTGTCAACCCCGACGGGACCACTTCCACAAAAACGGAGAATGTCAGGTACTGTGAAGTGGAGCCGGACGGTTATCTGAGGGATCATGATGGTATCCCTTTCCAGATGTTTGTGAAGGGGACTACGGAAGGATACACGAAGGTCAAGGGTACCGACGGAAAAGAATATTATATATTTAATGAAGAAAACGGCATGGAGACTGACAGCCTGTATACGGTGAAGAATCTGCAGATCAACCCTCTGCTGATGCAGGAACCTTCCAGGCTGGGATTCAGGAAGGGAGACGGCTCTGAGGACCAGAATATAGCCGAAAAGTTTAAAGACGCGTTCCAGGCGAAAAATTATACCCTGAACCCCAATGTGACAAAGCGGACGAACTTCATTAATTACTACACGGATCTGGTTTCCCAGGTGGGAAATACCGGTTTCATGTTCCGAAGCATATTTGAGAACCAGGAAGGCGCCTTGGAATCCATCGAGGGTTCCCGCCAGCAGGTGGTGGGAGTTTCCTCCGACGAAGAGCTTTCCAATATGATCAAGTTTCAGAATGCTTACAATGCTTCCAGCCGCTATATCAATGTAATCAGTGAGATGCTGGAGCATATCATCAATACATTAGGTGTATAAGTCTTACTTAATACAGGAGGAAAAAGATGCCTTCACAGTTTTTTGGATTAAATATTGCATATACGGGCCTGTTGGCAAGCAATGCCGCATTAAATGCCACCAATAATAATATTGCAAACGTGCAGACCAAGGGTTACAGCCGGCAGGAGGTAAACCAGGTGGCAGCAAGCGCACTCCGGGTTTTCCAGACTTACGGCTGTGCCGGCGCGGGTGTGGAAACCCTGTCCATCGAGCGAATCAGGGACGGGTTCTATGACACGAAATATTGGAATAATAATGCCAAGGTAGGGGAATATGGTATGAAAGAATACTATATGAAGCAGATAGAGGCCTACTTTGACGACAACGGCAAAAACGCCGGATTTAAGACCGTATTTGACCGGCTGATGATTACCGGTATGCAGGCGCTTTTGGATAACCCCAATGATGCCACCACCAAGACGCAGTTTATAGGTTACGCAGGCGCCCTGGTGGAATACTTTAACGGTCTTGCCGGCAATTTAGAAAATGTACAGAAGGATATTAATGAGGAGATCAAGGTCAAGGTTGACGAGATCAACTCCATTGCCGGAGAGATTGCTACCCTGAATAAGCAGATTAATACAATCGAGCTTACAGGCGTCACTGCCAATGAGCTGCGTGACAGAAGAGAGCTTCTGGTGGATCAGCTGTCCCAGATCGTGGATGTGCAGATCACAGAATATCCGATTGTAGACTTAAACAATCCCCAGAGGGAGACCGGCGCAAACCGTTACATGGTGAAGATCGCCGGCGGACAGCTGTTGGTGGACGGCAATGAATATAACGGTCTGGAGTGCAGGGCGAGGGAGCTTTATGAAAAGGTAAACCAGACCGATGCGGACGGACTTTATGACGTATACTGGGAGAATGGCCAACGGTTCAGCCTGTACAATGCCGCTATGGGCGGAGCGCTGCAGGGACTGATCCAGATGCGCGATGGCAACAACGGAGAGAACTTTATCGGGGATATCACGAAAGTTGATACCATCAAAGACCAGAACGGTGTTGTCCATGACACGGTCACCGTACAGGTGGGTAAGCCGTACCTTCAGGATCTGAACAAATGTAACCTGTCGGATTCCGGCGGTATTATCGATTTGGGAAACCAGGAATTTTACTACGATTCCTGGAGCTGCGAGATCAGCTATGATGCCAACGGGAAAGCGGTTTATTCTTATACTTTTACCTTATCCGACAAAGAGAAGAATGCTTCCCGGCTGACCAACGACCGGGTAGGGAAAGTTGCGTCCATAGGCGCCAGCCTGTCCTATCAGGGTATCCCTTATTATATGAAGCAGATGAACGAATGGGTGCGTACGTTCTCCCAGAAGTTCAACGATATTTTGACCCAGGGGTATGATTCCAACGGTAACAAGGGCATCCCCATGTTCACAGGCAACCATGCCACGGACGGTGAGCAGTATGAACTTCCTGCAGAAAACAGATATGACAAATTCACATATGAAGAATATCAAAAAGGCGGGAATAAGCCTTTGGTCATAAATGTAGGTCAGGGTACGGAGAAAGAGCAGGACAGCTTTTATTGGGTTACTGCCTCGAATTTCAGCATATATGCGGCGCTGGAAAATGATCCCAGACGCCTGGCTAACCGATATGAAGAAGGCGACGGTGTGGAGCAGAACGATCTGCTTGAAGACCTGAAGAAGCTTGCCACCGACAAAGACAAGATGACTTTCCGCGGGGCATCCGCATCGGAATTCCTGCAGTGTATTTTGTCGGATGTGGCGTTGAACGCTTCCCGGGCGAATATGTTCAGCCAGAGTTTTCAGGATATTGCCAATACCATCGACAACCAGAGGATTTCCATTTCCGGCGTGGATGAAGATGAGGAAGCGGTAAATCTGGTAAAATATCAGAACGGTTATAACCTGGCATCCAAGATGATCCAGACGTTGACGGAGATTTATGACAGGCTTATCCTGCAGACGGGAGTCTAAGCCATATTTGAGGCATAGGTATTAAAGTAGATTTATTTTAACCACATAATTTGTGTATGCGAGTTGGTTGCCATAGGCCAGTAAAAGATTTGTGCGGCAAGACGGCGCGGAAACGGAGAAATTGATGAGAATCACAAATAAGATTATGCAGCGTAACAATTTATCCAATATCAATACCAATAAGGTATATAAGGATAAATTGAGTACACAGATGTCTACCCAGAAGAAGATCAATAAGCCTTCGGATGACCCCGTTGTGGCCATCAGGGCGCTGCGCCTTAGAAGCAGCGTGACGGAGGTAACGCAGTATTACAGCAAAAACATTCCCGATGCGAAGAGCTGGCTCAATGTCACGGAGGAAGCTTTAAAGAATCTGTCCCAGATTATGACCAACATGATCGCCCGGTGTACCAAAGGAGCCAACGGCGAACTGAAGACCGAGGAAAGACAGATCATTCTGGAGGAGTTTAAGGCGCTGGGGGATGAAATCTACAGCACCGGTGACGCGGATTACGCGGGACGCTATGTATTTACCGGTTTCCGCACCGATACTTCCTTGAGTTTCCTGAAGGAGACAACATTGCACTATTCTATAACGGAACAGTTGGGCACGGGTTCCATCGATACGTTGACGTATGTGGATACAGGGAAGCTGCTGGACATTAATTCTGCTAATTTTGATGACACTACCGGCACACCGCCTATAGGCAGTATTGACGAAACACAGATATCTGCCACGGATGTATACCGTATCCGTCTGGCATATGGCGACTGTACCGATGTGGATGCGGACGGAAATCCCATGCTTCCGAAGATAGAGTATACGGATCCTGCCACCGGGCAGACAGCACAGATTCCTCCGGCTCCTGCAACGGTAACGGTGATACATTCCTATGACGACCCTTATAAAAATGTAGGAAAAGGGGATGTGGTCTTTGTTCCGGAGACCGGAGAACTCCTGCTGGGCGAGGACCATTACAAAACATTGATGTCCGTGAAGGACAACGACAGTACCACAAACAAGGATGAAGGGGAAATCCGGGTCACATATGCGAAGGATCACTGGAATAAGGGAGATTTGCGCCCCCAGCACTATTTCGCATGTACCTCTACGGATGCTGACAAGAATAAGATAGAATATAATTCAACCTACTTGGACGGAAATGTGGCGCGCCAGGAGATTGAGTACGATGTAGGCTTTAATCAGACGATTCGTGTTAATTCTACTGCGGATGAATGTTTCCAACCCGGTATTGGCAGAGAGACGGATGATATTGTCAATGCCATGCAGGATGTCCTGGATTTGGAAGGCACTATGGCGACACTGGAAAAGCTGAAGAAAGAGCACGAAGGCGATCCGGCCAAGACGAAAATCATTGAGAGGCAGTTGGAGGCGGTGGACAAAGCGCTGACTTATGCAAAGAATAAGGAACAGAAGCTTTTTGAGAAAGGGATCACAACTTATCAGAAGCATTTGGACGACTCTAACTTATGCATCACTAACTGCGGTACACGGAGCAGTAAGCTGTCCCTGATTGAGAACCGTATGCAGAACCAGAAGACTACTTTCGAAACACTGAAAAGTGAGAATGAGGACGCAGATATCACAGAGGTTGCAATCCATCTGAACAGTGCGGAACTGACTTACGAGGCGGCATTGATGGCTACCGGTAAGGTGATGCAGACGACTCTGCTGAATTTTATCTAATAGTAAATATTTGGAATGTTCAGGCCGCAGCGCGGCAGAATGTGAGGAACCATGAAGATTAACACAAGAATATTCGGAGAAGTTGAGATTTCCGAGGATAAGGTTATCAATTTTGAGAATGGGATTATCGGGTTCCCGGAAATGAAAAGATTTGCCCTGATCCATGACGAAGAAGTGGGGCAGGGAGCAGGCATCCGTTATATGCAGTCTTTGGACGAAACAGGTTTTGCCATGCCTGTAATGGATCCTTTGATCGTAAAACCCGATTATGACCCGGAAGTGAACGACGAACTGCTGGCGTGCCTCGGGGACATTACGGAGGATAGCCTGCTGGTTTTGGTGACGGTATCCGTACCTGGAGACCTGACCAGGATGAGTGTGAACTTGAGGGGGCCTCTCGTGATCAATGTTGAGACCCATATGGCCTGTCAGGTTATTGTTGAAAACAGCGAGTTTCCTGTAAAATTCCCTGTTTATGAAATTTTACAGAGCGGAAAGGCGGGTGTGTGAGATGCTGGCATTGTCCCGTAAGAAAAATGAAGCTATCGTTATCAATAATAATATTGAGATTACGATACTGGAGGTTAAGGGCGACCAGGTGAAGATTGGCATCCATGCGCCAAAAGAGGTTCCTGTATACCGAAAAGAGGTATATCTCCAGATTCAGGAAGCCAACAGTGAGGCTGTCAGCGCGGAAGGGATGGGAGCGCTGAAGGAGATGTTCGGAAAATCATAAGGAAGAAGCCTGCGGAGCGGGCAGATGGTATCTTGCAGGGAGGCAGAAAAAAATCGTGTCTCCCTGTTAATTTTTTTTCATGATTATCCGATAAATGATTTAGATACGCACCCAAATCTGAATGTCCGAGTGGGACGGGAAGGCGGTGCATAACAAAATTAAATAATCACACATGGAGGTGGGAAAATGGCAATTGAACCAGTTTCAAGCATCATGACGGTACAGGCACAGGGAAGTGTAGTACAAAAGCCGAAGGCTCCCGCGCAGACGGAGAAGCCAGAGAGTGCGACCAGCAGCGTCCAGGCTGCGGAGCAGGTCGATAAAACTACTAATATTGTGGAGAATGCACAGGAAAAAGGCCAGTCCGAGAACGGGGAGCAGTCGAAAGACCAGCAGGCAAATGTTGAGCAGATCCGCAAGGCAGTGGAAAAATTAAACAAAAACCTGTCGAATTCCGAGGCGGTATTTGGCATCCACGAGGACACAAACCGTGTAACCATTAAGATCGTGGATAAGAGTACCAAGGAAGTCCTGAAAGAACTTCCGCCCGAGAAGACCCTGGATATGATCGCCAAGGTTTGGGAGCTTGCGGGAATCCTGATAGACGAGAGACTTTAGAAGAAAGGTGTGGTAACAGTATGGCAATGAGAATGAGCGGACTGATGTCCGGCATGGATACGGAGAGTCTGATACAGCAGCTGGTGGAGGCAAAAAGCGTTAAGGTGAAGACGGCTAAAAAGGCCCAGACAAAGCTGAACTGGAAGCAGGATGCGTGGAAAGAACTGAATACAAAATTAAAGAATTTGCAGTCCAAATTCCTGAGTAATATGCGTTTCAGCTCCGCCTATACCAAGAAAGTATCCAAGGTTTCTAATTCCAGCATTGTAAGCGTGATCACCGGTGAGAACGCCGTAAACGGCGTGCAGAACCTGGAGGTGAACCAGCTGGCCAAGACCGGATACCTGACAGGCGGGGTGGTAGAACACGGTACAGACGGGGAAACGGCAAATGCATTGACGAAGATCAGTGAGCTGAAAGGTTTTACCGGGGCAGGCAAGATCAATGTGACCACCGGCAAAACTTCCGTGGACATTAATATTACGGAGGATACAACCATTTCGGATGTGCTGACCCAGCTTAAGGATGCAGGTTTGAATGCCAGCTTCGACGCGAAGTGGGGGCGGTTTTCCATTAGTGCGAAGGAGTCCGGTGTGGCAAATGATTTTAGCATCACCGCTTTGGATGACAACGGCGAAGCAGCACTGGAAGCGATGAAGCTGAATGTGGATCTGAAGGACGACAAGGCATCTCTGGCGGAGTACCGGAAATATGCGGCATACTTTGCAGGGGACAGGGCAGCGACCCTTTCCAACATGAAGGCTTTGATCGATAAGGATGTGGCTTCCAGGACCGAATCATACCTGAACCAGTATAAGTCCATGACAGCTTCCCGCGATGCGGCTCAGAAGACCATTGACGACATCAACAAAAAATATGCGGATAAGGGTATCACGCTGGATACGGCGGAGAATTATAAAACCCAGATCGAAGCAAAGAATAAAGAAATTGAAGAGCTGAATGAAAAGCTGAACGCAAAGGATTCCCCCTTTACTGAAGATGACAAAAAAGCGGCGGAAGAGAAGATCGCCGCATTGCAGGAAGAGGTAAAGGATCTCTCCGAGAAGAAAGCAGACGCGGAATCCCTGGCTGCCAATACGGAGTCTGTGACCAAACTGAATGACCAGATCGCCAACGTGGAAAGCTATGTTACCATTACGACTGGAACAGACAGCAACGGGGAGACAACATACAGTGCTGCAGCGACTTCCAAACTGACCGGCGAGGTGGAAGACCGTTATTATGCCAAGGCAGAAAAGGCTCACAGAGTAATAGAGGAATATGAGGCATCTTTGAACAATCCTTCGGCTGGTGACACATCCGGGATAAATATGGGAGCAACCAAGGTATCCGGCCAGAATGCGTTGATTACCTTGAACGGCGCTACTTACGAGAATTCCAACAATGCCTTTGAGATCAACGGGTTGACCTTTACGGCGCTGGCGGAAACAAAACCCGGCGAGTCCGTTACCGTTACCACTGAGCAGGATGTGGACGGCATTTATGACATGGTGAAGAGCTTCCTGAAGGAGTACAATTCCATTGTCAATGAGATGGATAAACTGTACAATGCGGATTCCGCCAGAGGGTATGAACCTCTGTCGGATGAAGAAAAGGAAGTGATGTCTGAGAAAGACATTGAGAAGTACGAGCAGAAGATCAAGGATTCCCTGCTTCGGCGTGACGAGAACCTTTCTTCCGTCAGCGCGGGCATGAAGAGCGTGATGTCAGCCGGAATTGAAGTCAACGGGAAGACAATGTATCTGTTTGACTTCGGTATTGATACACTTAGTTATCTGGTAGCTCCCGATAATGAAAAGAATGCATACCACATTGCAGGAGATACAGATGACGGATATACTGCAGGAGATGCGGATAAGCTGAAGACAATGATTGCCAACGATCCGGATACGGTAATTGATTTCTTTACCAAGCTTTCCCAGAATCTGTACGGCAAGATGACTGATATGTCAAAGTCTGTGGACGGCTACCGTTCTTTCGGAAGCTTCTATGATGACAAGAAGATGAAGTCGGATTATGACGATTACACTTCCAAGATTAAGGATTTGGAACAGAAGCTGAATGATTACGAGGACAAATGGTATAAAAAGTTCAGCGCCATGGAAACTGCCATGGCAAAGATGCAGCAGAATGCAAATGCAGTGACATCACTGCTGGGAGGTTGACGATATGGCATTACCCAATGCGTATGCCCAGTATAATAACAGTAAAGTTCTGACGGCGACCCCGTCAGAACTTACGCTGATGTTATATGAAGGGGCGATCAAATTCTGTAATATTGCACTGATTGCTATGGAGCAGAAGGATGTACAGAAGGCACATACCAATATTGTGAAGACACAGAAAATAGTGGAGTACCTCAGGCAGACGCTGGATATGAATTATCCGGTGGCAAAGGATTTCGAAGACATTTATGTATACCTGGAGAAGCGCCTGGTACAGGCAAATATGAAAAAGGACCATGAGATATTAGACGAGTGTCTGGGGCATTTGCGGGAGATCAGGGATACCTGGAAGGAAGTCATGCGCATGAACCGCGAGAAGGGAAACATTTGATGGAAAATCAACTGACTGTTTTATCCGAGAGCCTTGACAAAAAGCTGCAGGTATTGAGGGAAATCCAGGAGTATAACAAGGAGCAGGAGCAGATTTTTTTGGCGGATACTGCTAATTTGGATGAATTTGATGCCGCTATTGAGGAAAAGGGCCGTCTGATTGAGAAGCTGGAGAAACTGGACGAGGGTTTTGAATCTGTGTATGGCAGTCTGGCAGCGGAATTAAAGGGTAATCGCGAAAAATATGTAAATCAAATCAAAGCGTTACAGGACAAAATACGCCGGGTGACGGAACTGAGCGTTTCCGTCCAGGCGCAGGAGCAGCGCAATAAGAAGCTGGTGGAACAGTATTTTGCTAAGGCACATAACAATATCAGGCAGGAGCGGAAGAGTTCCAAGGCTGCATTTAACTACTATAAGAATATGAACGGCGGCGCCGTGCCGCAGTCACATTTTATGGACAGTAAAAAGTAGACGTTTCAAGCAAATAAAAAAAATAAAAAAAATTTATTTTAGCACTAAAGTATTTGCAGGACGCACCGATATATATTACAAGTAAAGCAAATGAACATATAGTTCAGGGCTTTCTTCATAAAGTAATCGGAAGCCATTCGCACATTGGCGGAAGGTTACTGTGATTACTACCGGGAAGCTGGAATGTGCGAGCCGGGTGAACGGTAGGAAAAAATAATTGGCCTCAGGGAAGAGGTCGTCAAATTCAAGGAGGAATATATTATGGTAGTACAGCACAATTTAACAGCAATGAACTCTAACAGAATGCTCGGCATCACAACAGCAAGCCAGGCAAAGTCCACTGAGAAGTTGTCTTCCGGTTACAAAGTAAACCGTGCAGCAGATGATGCAGCAGGGTTGGCAATTTCCGAGAAGATGAGACGTCAGGTTCGCGGCCTTACACAGGCAGCTGCAAACGCACAGGACGGCGTTTCCATGGTGCAGACAGCAGAAGGTGCTTTGAACGAAGTTCATGACATGCTTCAGCGTATCAACGAGCTGTCAGTTAAGGGTGAGAACGGCACACTGACCTCCAGTGACCGCAGCTACATCAACAGTGAAGTTAAGCAGCTGATGAGCGAAATTAACCGTGTAGCTTCCACCACTACTTTCAATGAGAAGAATCTGCTTACCGGTTCTTGCTCCAATGTTAGCCTTCAGGTAGGTGCAGAGACCAGCCAGCATATCACCCTGAAGATCACATCCATGAACTGTAGTGGTCTGGGTCTTGCTGGCAGCGTTAGCAGCGCATCTACAGCAGGTGCTCTGAACAAGAGCTGTAAGAAGGCTATTGCAGCACTGAACAAGCAGCGTTCCGATCTTGGTGCAGTTCAGAACAGACTGGAGCATACGATCAACAACCTGAACAACATTGTTGAGAATACCACCAGCGCTGAGTCCGCTATCCGTGATACCGATATGGCAACAGAGATGGTTAGATACGCTAACAACAACATCCTTGCACAGGCAGGTCAGGCAATGTTGGCACAGGCTAACCAGTCTAACCAGGGTGTACTTTCTCTGCTGGGTTAATTTTGAGAGTTTAAAGCGAAAACTACCGAAAAGGGGTTGGCATATGCCAACCCCTTTTTCAACGGACTTTATAGCGGGCAAATCAGCAAGGCTTGCTTTTTGTGAATAAAATAACTGCTATAATAATAGGTTTTTGAAATATTTGAACATATCTTTATGGAAAGATAAAAATTTTATAAAAAGCTATAAAGTATTTGTAGGATCTTCCGATATACATAACAAGCAAAGCAAGTTTACTTAAGCGGGCCTAAACGAGGGGTTAGTCCAGCAGGTAAACCATACAATAGACAGGGCCTCAGGGATGAGGTGCAAATTCAAGGAGGAAGATACCATGGTAGTAAAACACAATTTAACAGCAATGAACTCTAACAGAATGCTCGGCATCACAACAGCAAGCCAGGCAAAGTCCACTGAGAAGTTGTCTTCCGGTTACAAAGTAAACCGTGCAGCAGATGATGCAGCAGGGTTGGCAATTTCCGAGAAGATGAGACGTCAGGTTCGCGGCCTTACACAGGCAGCTGCAAACGCACAGGACGGCGTTTCCATGGTGCAGACAGCAGAAGGTGCTTTGAACGAAGTTCATGACATGCTTCAGCGTATCAACGAGCTGTCAGTTAAGGGTGAGAACGGCACACTGACCTCCAGTGACCGCAGCTACATCAACAGTGAAGTTAAGCAGCTGATGAGCGAAATTAACCGTGTAGCTTCCACCACTACTTTCAATGAGAAGAATCTGCTTACCGGTTCTTGCTCCAATGTTAGCCTTCAGGTAGGTGCAGAGACCAGCCAGCATATCACCCTGAAGATCACATCCATGAACTGTAGTGGTCTGGGTCTTGCTGGCAGCGTTAGCAGCGCATCTACAGCAGGTGCTCTGAACAAGAGCTGTAAGAAGGCTATTGCAGCACTGAACAAGCAGCGTTCCGATCTTGGTGCAGTTCAGAACAGACTGGAGCATACGATCAACAACCTGAACAACATTGTTGAGAATACCACCAGCGCTGAGTCCGCTATCCGTGATACCGATATGGCAACAGAGATGGTTAGATACGCTAACAACAACATCCTTGCACAGGCAGGCCAGGCAATGTTGGCACAGGCTAACCAGTCCAACCAGGGCGTGCTTTCCTTACTTGGTTAATTGTGGGATCATAATTAAAAAAATATATAAGATAAGAGAGACTGGCATCTGTCAGTCTCTTTTTTTAACAAAATCGTTTAAACGTGTTGACTTTTATCCTTTATCGGTTATAATCAAATCAAAGCATATATTCCATATTAAGCGTGGCCTCAGTGATTAGCATTGTGTGCTGCACGTGTTCCGATTATCTTTGACTATATTCTATTTTACGGAAATTCATGCTTTTAATCCCATTATAAATAAAAAGCAGGAGTTTTTGTTTCATAGAGTGCCATGGCTCCTGCCCATATGCAAGGAGGATAAAGATGGCAGGTAACAGAGAGTACAAAAGTGATGTTTTCAGTATGCTGATGGAAGACAGGAACAATGCCCTGCAACTATACAATGCAGTGAATAGGTCTGAGTATGCGGATCCAGGGATAGTGCAGTTTCATAACCTTGATAAGGGAATCTCCTTATCGGTGCGCAACGATGCGGCTTTTGTCCTGGACATGAGTCTCAGTATTTATGAACACCAGTCTACGGTATGCCCCAACATGCCGGTAAGGAGCCTGGTTTACTTTTCCGTAATGTTGAAGAAGATTATGAAAGACCGTAACATTTATGGAAAGGCATTAGTTAAAATACCGACTCCCAGATTTGCCGTTTTTTACAATGGCGAGGAGGATCAGCCGGAGCAGTATGATATGAAGTTGTCCGATGCATTTGAAAAAAGTACCCCGACTCCGGAAATCGAGTTAGTCTGTAGAGTCTATAATGTGAATAAAGGGAAGAATGCTGAGCTGCTTGACAAATGTGTATGGTTAAAGGAATATGCGGCTTTTGTAGATTATGTTAGAGAGTTTCACAGAGAAAATGGTTATGAAGAGCTTGAAAATGCAATAGAGAGGGCAATAGACTGCTGCATACAGCAAAATGTGTTAAGGAAGTTCCTTATGGAGCATCGTTCGGAGGTGGTAAAAGCAATGACACTGGATTACACATTTGACAGACAGATCATGTTGGAACGTGAGGAGGCCAGGGCGGAAGGACGTGAAGAAGGACGTGCGGAAGGACGTGAAGAGGGACGTGTGGAAGGGCGTGAAGAGGGGCGAGCAGAAGGCCTCAAGGAAGGCTTGGAAGCGCTTATTTCCATTTGCAAAGAGCTGGGTGTACCTTATGAAGAAACTGCCGATAAAATAAAGCAAAAGTTTTCACTTAAAGACCAGGATGTCTTAAAAAACATGCAGTTATTCTGGTAGACAAGAAGGGATGGATTGGAGGATAGCCATGGAGGTGACGCAGTTAGAAAAAGTCACAGTATTTTGTTTGGATAGTGATGAATTTGAAAACGCAGGGATAAAAAACAGTTGCCTTATCCAAACAGAGACTCCCTACGTTGCATTTGTGCTGGATTCGTCAGTAGGGATTGAGGAGTTTCTGACGGCGGTTAAAGAAGAGGAAAAAGATATTTTGCCGGATTGCGAAAAGGAAGGCTTGACGGTATACCTTTCCGAAAAGACAGTGAACTATAAGACTGATTATATTGGAACGTTTGAGTTGGTTTACGATTCCATTGCTGCGTTACTTTTTTCGAAAAAACTGATTCAGAGGGCGGGGGCATTTAACTCTATGCTGTCCGGAAAAACCAATTTTGAGTTTGTGTGCCGTGTGGCCGGTGAGATAGAGGCTTGTAAACTGCGGCAGGCAGTATACAGCATAGATATCCCGACAGAAAACAAGGGTTTGGCTTATATGGAGGAAATTGCGCGGACTCTCGCGTATATGATACGGTATCATATGAACCATCTGCATTCACTGGGATTAACGGATCCTGTACTCTCTTCTTTCTGCAAATATGCACGGGAGAAGGACATTTTTCCGGTATTTCAACAGCAGATAAATTTGTTTTTGTCGGATGAGAGAGTATATGAGAAGGTGGCAAGACAGACTGCGCCGTTTATTATTCTGCGGGGAGATGATACCTGCGGAGGAGTTCTGCAGGGATTTGCGGATGAGTTGGCAGACAGTTTGATCCTTAATGGACAGGCGGTTATTTTAATAGATGATAATCCAGAAGTCTTTGGCGAACTGCAAAATATGGTGTGCAAAGGGATTGTGGGATTTCAGAATAAAGCGTTGGAGATTGAATTTTTTCGGAAAATCCATGGGCCCAAGTTTCAATTTTGGTTTGACAATCCACTTCGTTTTGAGAATGTGCTGAGATGTCTTCCTGATAATTACTTTATACTGTGCCAGGATGCAAATTATGCAGCGCTAATCAGAGATTACTACCACACAGGAAATGCAATACAATTTCCGCCCGGCGGAAATCTTCCTTATGGTGTCCCTTGTGCCTTGGCTGAGGGAAAGCAGCCTTGCGAGGTAGAAGAACGCCCCTACGATATTGTATTTATGGGAAGTTATTTTCAGGATTCGGCTAAGAATCTTGAGGGATTTGATAGAGAGTTTTATGATTATATGCTTCTCCATCCCAATGAGACTTTTGAGCGGGGACTCTCTGATTTTTTGCGGGAAAGAGGCAGGGAGACAGATAAGGAAGGCTTTGCGGAACTGTGCCTTTCCTTGAAGCAGGCTTGTAGAATGGTTATCGGGCATTATCGAAATGAGGTCATATCTACTGTGCTGAAGGCGGGTTATACTCTGCATGTGTATGGCGACAGCTGGAAGAGCTATGAGAGAGAAGGAAAGGAACGTTTAGAGATACATTCTTATGCCACCGTGGAGGAATCCCGGAGAGAGCTTGCAAAGGCTAAAATAGGATTGAATATTATGAGCTGGCATAAGGCGGGGATGACAGAACGAATCGCCAATATCATGCTTTCCGGCGCGGTTTGCCTGACGGAAGAGACAATGTATCTGCGGGAGCACATGCGGGAAGGGGAAGAAATCGTCTCATACCGCCTGGACAGGCTCGAGGAACTGCCGGGAAAGATAGCGGAATTATTGGAAAATCCGGGATTGCGGGAGTCAATTGCGGATAATGCACGGCGTACTGGGCTGGAAAAATATACCTGGGAGCGCCGTGCGCAGGAACTGGTTAGACTGTCCGAGAGTGCGGAGAAAAAGGCGTTGACCATATATGTGGCGACCCATGTTAAATGTGACCCGCCTCCTGACCCAATCTATGTGCCCCTTCATGTGGGAAGGTATGGAAAGCCGGATCTGGGATATTTGGGCGATGACACGGGGGAGAATATTTTAGATCTAAATTTCCTTTATGGGGAATTGACAGGCCTGTTCTGGATATGGCAGAATGTGGAGGATATAGATTATGCAGGTTTATGCCATTATAGAAGGTATTTTTTAAACGTAAAAGGGCAGGCAATGGATAAGGCAGATTATATCCGATTGTTGGAACAATATGACGCTATTGTTCCAAGGCATGCAGAGTGTTCGGGGAGTTACCGTCAGCATTTTGGGCGAAGCCATAACGGTGGGGACATGGATGCCGTAGGGCGGGCGCTGAAGCGTATTTACCCTTCCTACGCAGCGGCGTATGACCAGGCCATGGGAGGGACTGTATTTTACGGCGGGAATCTGGTGGTGACGAAGCTGCCAATCCTGAAAGCTTATGCGGAATGGTTGTTCCGAATATTCGTGGAAGCGTCAGAGGAAATAGATGTCAGCAGCTATGATGATTACCATAAGCGAGTGTATGGTTTTCTTTCGGAGCAAATGTTTTATGTATATGCAATGGCAAACGGACTGAACTGTCATGAAGCAGTAGTAGGAATTTCCAGAGAAAAGGCGGAAACGGGCGCGTTGAAGGAGAAATGCAAACAGCTGCTCAAAGAAAATCGGGTTGATGAGGCAAGGCAATTGTTTGATGCTCATTTGGCGGCAAGGCCGGATTTACTGTTGCCGGGATCGGATATAAATGGTGAACTGCAAGCTATTTACAGGCGGCTAATCAACTAATGCAATTTTATATGGGAAACGCAGATATGGGAGATAGATATGGAGGAAAAAAAGAGGCTGGTTCTGTTCCGTGGGGAATTGGACACGTTAAATTTGTTCAGTGAACAGCTTAAACAGGGTTTTTTGGAACTGGGGTATGAAATATTTGACTTTGACCTATGCCAAAGTGCAAAAAGCCTTGGACTGCTACACGAATATATGCAGACGGGGCCAATAACGGCAATGATTGCTTTTAACAGCATGTTTTTCGGAATGACAACTCCTTCCGGGAAAAATATGTGGGAGGTTTTGGGAATTCCATGTGTGAATATTTTGGTGGATCACCCTTTTTGGTATCACAATATCTTAATGCGTATGCCTTCTACCGGGATAGTATTGTGTATTGACCGCAACCATATGGACTATATTGGCCGTTTCTACCCCAACATTACCTCTAACGGTTTTATTGCACACGGAGGTACAGTTTTATGCCGGAAGCAAAAACCTATATCGGAGCGGAAAACGGATGTGCTGTATGCAGGGAGCTTATATGCAAATTACATACGGAAACCGGATTTTTCAGGGTGGAATTTTCCGGCAGAACAGATTTGCGACCGCAGTATACGGCACTTGCTCGAACATCCTACGGATACGATAGAAGCCACGGTTGAGCGGATGCTCCGGCAAGAGGGAGTAAACTTGCCGGACGAGGAACTGCGCAGGTTTGTATCCTCCTGTGTATACATAGAGAGGGCGGTAAGCTCCCATTTCCGGGAGATGATAGTGGGATCGGTTGCAAAGGCGGGGATTCCGTTGGCCCTGTATGGTGATGGGTGGTCAGGATGCGATTGGATCGGGTTGCCCAATGTTCGCTATGGCGGGAGAGTTTCCCCTGAAGAAATCCTGGATAAGATGGGGGACAGTAAGATTGTGTTGAATACATTGCCTTGGTTTAAGGACGGCAGCCACGAGAGAGTGTTTAATGCCATGCTGTGCGGAGCCGTGGCGGTATCGGAGACATCCCGGTATTTGGAGGAAACACTGCCAAAGGATGCCTGGGTGTCCTATGGACTGTCTGACGCAAGCTTATCAGCGTTACCACGGTGCATTGCCGACTTGCTTTCGGACGAAGAAAGATTGCAGGCAATTGCATCTGCCGGGCAGAGGCTGGCGGAGGGGTCACACACATGGAAAGCTCGTGCACGGGAGCTGCATGAGGATTTGCTTTCGTTTTTACCATAAAAGAGCTAATATGATTCGTTGTCGGGAATTTGCATGTCGCAGAAAGGGAAAGTCAATCATATGATATATGTAGCTGTTTTCGGGAGCTCAAAATGGAGCGGCCTGATGAAAGAAGCATTAGAAAATGAATATTCCGAACTCTTTGTACAGGACGGCGGGGACGCCATTTCGGTGGGGGCTTTTGTGGTATTAGGTGAACCCCAGAAGGATACGGAGATATCCGTGGAGGAGTTTGGAAGAAGATATGCCGCCGGCGAACTGACAGCCATAGTGATTCCCAAGGAATATTATATCCAGCAGAATGAGCTGGTGCTGGCGCTGCTCAGGGCGGGAGTGGAGGTGGAAGATATATATGATGGAATACGGCTGAACCCGCAGATCAGGAACCAACCTGAGGCCATAGCCGGCCTGATCACCCCTATGCTGCAGGATCCTTATCTTCCGTACTTGGAATACCATGTGGCGGATCACTGTAACTTGAACTGTAAATACTGTACCCACTATTCGCCTCTGGTACAGCAGCCGGTTTATACGGAGTTTGATAGTTTTACGGAGGACCTGCGGCAGCTGAAAAGGTACATTGGGGATATCGGGGTTATAAGGATATTAGGGGGGGAACCGCTATTGAATCCGGAGCTTCCCCGGTTCATTGAGTTTACAAGAAAGCTGTATCCTGCCAGCATAATCACAATAGTGACTAACGGGATGCTGATAGACCGCCTGGAGCCTGCTTTGCTGGAATGCATGAAGGAGAATATGGCATTTTTCCACATCTCCTTTTATCCTCCTTTGGAGGATAAGGTGCAGGAGATACAGAGATTCCTGTTCGAAAAGGGGATACCTTATACCATTACCCCCATGATCACGGAGTTTAATAAGACCCAGACGCTTGTACCTCAGGGGGACGAGGACTTTTTTTACAGCTGTTTTCAAGCGACGTGTACTTGCCTGCATAATGGGAAGGCAGCGCCCTGTTATACGCCCTTTACCACCAAATATTTCAACGCTGCATTTGGGCAGGAGCTGCCGGCGGATGAGGGAGTGGATCTGTATGATGAAACTATGACGGCTCCTATGCTTAAGGCGCTGCTGTTGGTTCCCATGCGGCGCTGCCGCTACTGTACAGAGGGTAAGGCCTGTGCATGGGAGATCGTGGGAAAGAACAGTGTGTTGGAGGATTGGGTGGAGTAAAGCTACAGGTAACTGAGTATTTCTTCCACGCGCTGCACATAGGTATGGTCTGCGGAGATTTTCCGCAGGCCGTTTTCCGCTATTTGTGCCCGCTCGGCTTCATGATTCAGGTAGTAACCAATTTTATCCAACAGATCTGCCTTACTTTCATAAAATGCAAAGTCCTCCCCCGGAACAAAAAAGTTCATAAAATCTTCCTGATAATTGGTCAGCAAGAATCCTCCTGCTCCCATAATATCAAAGGCTCTCAAAGGGATTCCGCTTAAAATGCTGCGCAGGGAAATATTCAGGTTGACCTTAGCTTTTTTGAATACGTAAGGGGCAAAGTCGTAATAGTCTACGGAGCCGTGATTTGTGCAGTTGGGAAGCGTTATGGACTGGTCGGGGGTGTAAAGGTCCAGGCCATAGAGTCCTGATACTGCAGTCAGAAGATTCCGCCGTTCCAAGGCAGTGATCTGCCGGTTTACCACATATTGGGCAAAGAGATACTCTACACTTTCTACGCTGTCCGCGCCCGGGGTGAGAGGGAGGGCCTTCTGCATATCTGCCAGTACGTCCCCATGCAGGGATTCCTGTATGAAATTATAGCCGTATATCTGTAACTGGGCAGCCATCAGGCCTTCCAGATATCCTTTGGTATAGGGGGAAATCTTTCCCTCCATACGCTGATAGAATTGGTGTTTTTCCGTGTAAAGGGAGCCGATGAAAGCCACCGGATGGCGGTTATACCATTCGGTCTTCCGAAAGGTTGCAAAATCTGCCATGGCGGACAGACGTTTCGTGTTGGCGGCCATGGGAAGGTAGTGTACCGTTTGGATGCCCGCATTGTGGAACTCCAGGTACTGCTGCCTGTCGAAGACAAAGACATGGTTTGTGGGATAATTGATGGAGTAGTGGTAAAGCCGCACATAGGGACTGTCATAGACCCACGCAACATAGGGAATCCCAAGCTTCTTACAGGCCAGGGAAGCCACCGGAAAATAATTGAAGGAAAAAAGGAAGTCAGGGGAATTTTTGCGGATGTGGGCAGTCAGTTCCTGCTCCAACTGTTCATCCGATTTCTCGCCTTTGTCGGAGAAAGGCTGCTCTATTACTTGATGCCCCTTCTCTTTTAAGGCATCGATCATATCTTCGTTTCCAAAGCTCTTCCAGGTCAGCATTAATACTTTCATAGGGGACTCCTTTTTGTAATTTGTTGGTTTGCCATTTTGCAGTTCCGTGTTTTCATTAAATTTATTTTATCACAGTCGGCACGTTGTTTCACTATATTTTATGCTCCGCCTCATTCCTCCCCCTTGCATATAAAATAATCATTCTGTGCCAATGTATCAGAAAAAGAGCAGGCCGACCACCAGAAGTTCGCTGTAGTACACCTGGGAATCGTTGTCATTGGATGAAGATTCCTGTATTCCTGTCTAAGGCTTTTTATCTTATCAGCCGATATATCATGCAGAGATAATTATAAAAGTTGCATGGAGGCAATATAGGGAATGTGAGGAAAGTGCTTTCGTGGGATAACGGGGCGCTTTTTTATTATCAAAAAATTCCCGGTGTGCTGTCTGCAGTATATCTGGCAATATTCGAAAGAATAAATTTGTCTCAATATAATACAGACAGCCACTGGCACGCAGGGAGGAGCGGGATATGCTGGAATTTCAGGAAGGTTTTTTTGAACAGGAGGTTCGTGACGGTTTTTATCTGGATGCTACTATGAAGACGTTATGGGCGGCGGAGCTGGAAGTGCTGCAGAAAGTGGCGGAGGTTTGCGACCGGCATGGGTTGAAATGGTACGCGGCTTATGGGACCTTGCTGGGAGCTATCCGGCACGAGGGTTTTGTGCCTTGGGATGACGATATGGATATCTGGGTGAAGAGGCCGGATTACAATAAGCTGATGCAGATATTGCCGAAAGAACTGCCGGAAGGGTATCGTGTGCGCAGTCCTCTGGCTGAGGAAGGCTATGATCAGTATCATACTTGTCTTAACAGCGGAAGCGGTATCAGCATAGCAAAAGAATGGCTGGATCAGTTTCACGGATGTCCATTTACGGTAGGACTTGATATCTTTCCGCTGGATTACCTGCCCCGGAACGAAAAGGACAGAAAATTGCAGTGTGATTTGCTTACTATGACTAGCAGGATCGCCCAGCTAGCTAAAAATGTAAGCAGGGAGGTAAAAAGTTCAAAAGACGCTGATGCAGAGCAGAAAGAAAACGCAAACAGCAGTGAAAGCGTAATAGCTGTAAAGAAGAACACAGCGCAGGTGAAAAGTGAACAGGTGATCAGTGCAATAGAAGAAATCAATCTGGGAATCAGCTATCTGGAGCAGACATGTAAATTGCAGATTGACCATCAGTTGATTGAAGATGAAGAATGGTGTAGGGTGTCATCTGAGCTCTGGAAGTGGGCAAATTATCTGGCTATGATGTATAGTGAGGAAGAGAGTGACTATTTGGTAGAATATATTGACTATATTCAGTGTCCTCATAAGATATATCCCAAAGAGTGGTTTGAGGATGGGTATTGTGCGACGTTTGAAAATTTTATGATTCCAATACCTTCCGGGTATGAGGAGATACTCCGGTATATATATGGATTGAGTGGAAATTACCTTGTCCGCATGAAGAAGACAGGAACCCACGAGTATCCCTATTATGCGAGGCAGCTGCGGCAGCTGCGTGAGTATGTAAAAGATGTTCAGCAGCGGGCACAGGATGCCGGATTGGTTTCTATTGACCAGATTGAGGTAAAGGAGGAAACAAAAGAACTTCTGCCGGAATGGATTCCTCTAACATTGAAGGAGGACGGCCATCATAAGAAAATTGTCTTAAGTGCAAATGACTTGTCTGTTTATGTAACTTATGGAGATAAGGCATTGGATAAACTTGAGGAGACGCTCCGTGCCTTTGAGAAGGTGAAGGATGCTGTCCTGCTGTGGTGGCGGCCGCAGCCAGTTATGAAGAAAGTACTTGAGCAGGTAAGTATCGGACTTGGTCAGCGGTATCAAAAGATTTTGGAAAGCTATAAAGAATCCGGTTGGGGAATCTGTGATGAGACGGATAATACAGACCGGGCGGTGGAAGTGTGTGATGTTTATTATGGTGATATGAATGCGATCATACAGCCTTTTCAGAATCTGGGGAAACCTGTTATGATTTCTGTGGTGGAGAAGGGTGAGGAGTGGAAGCTTAATGCAGAGAGGATCAATGAATACAGAGCCTTTTTGAGCATGCCGGATTTTGTGGAAGATGAAAAATACATTTATTTTGCAAATGCAAATTACAACGCCTTGGTAATGGCAGAAAAAGTAACAGGAAAAATTGTGAAGTATACTTCTTTAGAAGGATGTCCCCGAAATATGTCTCCAATGCATGTTCAGTGCGTAAAATGGCAAAATTCGATTTATTTCATGCCAGCAGGAGAGTCAAGCCTCCATGTCTATGATTTGGAGAGTGGGGGGCAGAGAGTTTTCCATATTTCAGGGCAAAAAAACGATGCGGCTGCGACAGGAGACCCATGGGCATACTTTTTATGGAATGATAATCTATATTTGCTGCCTTGCCATGGAGGACATGGGTTGTGGCGTTTTATTGCGCAAACAAAGGAACCGTTGAAAGAGGATTGGTGGAATACACTAGCTGACGAAGGTTCCTTGAGACATGGAACCATGGGGGTTAATCGTTTCTATTCCTTTGTAGTTAACTCCTGCAGGATGTATATTACGGATGTGGCTGAACATGTAATAGATAAGTTTTCATTACCGGACGAATATGTTCAGCATATTGCTTATGATGGGGAAAACTTTTGGTATACTGTAAAAGGGGCATCGGATATTGTTTGCTGGAACCAGGAACAGGGTGTCGTGGATAGATATTTGGTTCCCTACGATTTGTATTATATTTTTGGTTCTTCTTATGGGATGGAAACATACCGTGAAATTTACTTTGCCGGCGGACACCTGTTTTTGCTTTCCGGGGACGGAATGTTTTTGTGTGTATTGGACAGAGAGTTAAGGGAGCTGCGGACGATACATACCATTCAGTGTGGCAGAGGCGCTTTTTCCGCAAGGGAAATGTCATCTCTTTTTAAACTCAAGGGTGACTTGTTGCTTTGTGTATTGCAGAATGCTGGTGAAATATTGGAAATTGATCTGAATACATTGGAAGTTAGACAGATGAGGGAAGCCTTCCATGCAGATTCTCCTATAAAGGAGACGGTTTATAAAGACGCGTATAAGCTGCTGCTGGATAAAAAGGCATTGCTGCAGGAAGAGGACAATACTGCGAGTCTGGATCTGCTGATACAGTATTGCATGGAGGAGTGACAGGAGATGATAGACTATATAGTAGTGCAGGCAGGCGGAAAAGGTACACGGCTGGAATATTTGACTAAGAATAAACCGAAAGCGCTTGTGCCGGTAGAGAATCTCCCAATGCTGTTCCACTTATTTCACAAATATCCTAACAAGAAATTTGTGATTATTGCAGATTATAAAAAGGAAGTGCTGCACGAATATCTTTCCTGCTTTGCTAAGGTAAAGTATCAAGTAGTGGATGCAGAGGGGACGGGTACCTGCGCCGGCGTAAAGCAGGCACTCGCCTTATTGCCAAAGCACACGCCGTTTATGCTGGTATGGTCCGACCTGATCTTACCGGAAACATTGCATTTGCCGGAGGTGGAAAGAGATTATATCGGCATTTCCCAGACCTTTCCCTGCAGATGGAGTTACAGGGAAGGCAGGCTGTCGGAAGAGCGCTCTGCAGATCACGGCGTGGCGGGATTCTTCCTTTTTACGGAAAAAGAAAAGCTTGCGGACGTTCCCCAAAGCGGTGAATTAGTGCGCTGGATGCAGGAGAGATCCTTTGAATTTGAAGAAATTGGTCTTGCAGGGACCAGAGAATTCGGAGTGCTGGAGGAGTACCGGAAGCTGGAACAGGAAAAATGCCGGCCGTTTAACCGACTGACCTTTGCCGACGATATGGTGATCAAAGAAGGCATTGATGAGCAGGGCCGCAAGCTGGCTGTTCGTGAATGTGCGTGGTACAAAGCGGCCCGGGAAGTGAAAATAGAGATACTGCCTCAGATTTACGGAATCGATCCATTGAGAATGGAGCGCATTCAAGGGGAAAATATCTATGAGTGCCGATTAGACCATGCACAGAAAAAGGAGATACTGGGAAAACTTGTTTCGGCATTGCGGAAGCTTCACAGTGCGGTGGAGACAGAGGCGGATTCCTTTAGCCTGAAAGAGGCGTATTTTAATAAGACAATGCAGCGCCTGAGCGTGATCAGAGATCTGGTTCCCTTTGCCGACAGGCGTACAGTGAATATAAATGGCAAAACGTGCCGCAACGTGTTCTTTTATAAAAGAGAACTGGAAAAGGCACTTGAGAGCCTGGAATGTGAAAAGTTCGCGCTCATCCACGGAGACTGTACTTTTTCCAATATGATGCTCCGGGAGGACGGGACGCCGGTATTGATCGATCCCCGGGGATACTTCGGGTTTACAGAGCTTTACGGCGACCCCATGTACGATTGGGCAAAATTATATTATTCCCTGGCCGGAAACTATGACCGGTTTAATTTAAAAGATTTCCGACTGGTCATCGAAGAAGAAAAGGTAGAGCTGAATATCGTATCCAGTCAATGGGAGGACATGGAAGAAGAATTTTTCCGACTGACTGGCGCGGACAAAAGAACCATCAAATTATTGCATGCGATTATCTGGCTGTCCCTGACGACATACGCATGGCAGGATTATGATTCTGTTTGCGGTGCTTTCTATAACGGACTGTATTATTTGGAGGATGTATTGTGATTAAATATTTTGAAAAGCAGTTACAGGAGTTTGACCGTTCCATTCATTCCCTTGATGAGCAGGCCTTTGAGAGATGGGTTCATGAGGCAGTGGACACTCTTCAGGCAGGACATAAGGTAATAGTTTCCGGGCTTGGCAAAAATGTCCCTCTTTGTGACAAGTTTGTGGGTTCCATGATTTCCATGGGGTTGGACGCATACTTTCTGCATACCAATTCCGCGGTTCATGGGGATATGGGCATCGTCAAGGACGGCGATATGGTGATTATACTTACAAAAAGCGGGGAAACTTCGGAATCCATCTATCTTGCACGCCTGCTGCGGGAGCGAAAGGTGAATCTGTGGCTTCTGACGTTTGAAAAGGAAAGCACGTTGACCAGGGAAGTTCCCAACAGTATCGTAATGAGCCTGGAGCACGAGGGAGATTTGTGGAATATCATGCCTAATAATTCTTCCACCTTGAATCTGATCGTATTGCAGGGACTGGCGATGCAGGTCGCTAAGAAAATGGAGCTGCCCATAGAGCAGTTTAAGAGAAACCATCCCGGTGGGCATATAGGAGAGATTTTGAAGGATGAAGGCTAAGGAAGATGTCAGGCTGAGTGTGTGCATTCCGACCTACAATCGGGCAGAGTGTATTGAGAGAGTGCTGCAGGAGGAGATTGATTTCTTTAAAGATTATGGGATAGACTGCTATATTTATGATTCCAGCACGGTGCAGGATACGGAAGCGGTGGTGGAGCGTTATATCCGGGAAGGATACGGGAATGTTTTCTACCGGCATGTGGACAGCAGCGTCCATTCGGCGAAAAAGGCATACTCCATCTGGCGTGAGATGGGAGAGTCAGAATATGATTTTGTCTGGCTGATCCATGATCATACCGTCTGTCTGAACGGTTCTGCTCTGGACTTTATAAAGGGAGAACTGGCGAAGGAATACGATTTTTATATTATGAATCTGCAGTGTTCCCGAAATGGTTTGACGGAGACGGCGGATTTGGATGAATTTCTTCTTATGGGGGCATGGCCGTTAAATAGCTTTGGTGCATCCATAGTCAATACAAGAACCTTTCTCAGAGGGGTGGACTGGCAGCTGATGGAGGATAAATTTCTGTCTCCCCGAACCATCAATCATTCACATATAGGCTTCTATTTTGAGCGTGCGGCTCAGATTCCCGGTTTCAAGGCATGCCGTCTGGAGCTGGAGAGGGAAAGTTTTATTGATTTTCTGAGAAATGAGAAGACAAGCTGGGACGGTGAGACGATCCGGATATGTACGGAATGCTGGGGCAGTATTATCAATATGCTCCCGGAGGTTTATCACTGCAAAGGAAAAGCGCTGCTGACACAGGATAAGTGGTTTTTATCCACATACAAAATGATTTTTTACAAACGCAGCGGGCAGTATGGTTTGAAAGCATTTAGAAAATACAGGAAATGGCTGGCGCAGATCAGACCGGAGGATTATCGGAAGAATCTGTTGATTGCCTGTCTTCCGTTTGCCGTATCGAAGTATCTGTACTGTAATAAGGTGATCAGTCAGGTTCAAAAAGCGCGCGCCCTAAAGGCATCCGTGCTTATTTTTGGAGCCGGCAGACATGCCGTAGAATGCGCCAATCTGTTGGATAATCTGAATCTGGAATATGACGGATTCCTGGTTACCAACCGGGAGGGAAACCCTGAAACCTTATTGGATCATCCGGTATCTGAGGCTGCGGCATATGTGAAGGATAAGCGCTGTTTTGTATTTATTGCGATCCTGACAAGCGGGGCACTGGAGGTGGGCAAATATCTTGACACCCTTCGGGCGGGCGGCAGTCAGGTTGAATGGGAGATATTTGAGTGAGCATTTTTTGATATGATTGTCCGGCGTGCTGCATTTGTGGTGGACATGAAACTGCGCTTACAGTATAATTGAAGATAGGAGTGCATGATGAAAAGGGTGATTGTGACAGGTGGAACTGGATTTATAGGTAGCTGGCTTATTCAGGAATTGCTGGAGAATCAGATAGAGGTTACCGCTGTTGTGAGAGACCGCAGCAGGCTTCCGGAGGAAATTCTCTGTCATCACAATTGTACCATTGTAGAAAAGCCTGTTGAAAGACTGACAGGAGAAGAGTTTGATCCGAACGGGGCCTATGAAGCATTTTTCCATCTGGGATGGGCCGGAGTCTCGTCCGAGTACAAGAATGAGGTGGAGCTTCAACTGAATAATATAAACATGTCACTACATGCGCTGGATATATGCAGCAGGATCAGATGCGGAAAATTTCTTGCGGCGGGTACCGTTGCGGAATATGTCTTCTGTGAGGACATTATGGATGTAAACGCAAAACAGTCCCCTAATGACATGTATGGGGCGGCGAAAGTATCGGCGCATTATTTTCTTGAGGTCAGGGCGCGGCAATTGGGGCAGCCTTTTATCTGGCTGGTGATCCCTAGTACCTTTGGAGAGCGCAGAGACGATAATAATATCATCACTTATACAATTCGGACCTTGCTGAAGGGGGAGAAACCCCGGTACGGTCATTTAGAGCAAATGTGGGATTTTTTGTATGTTGCGGAGGTGGTTCGCGCAATCCGCCTGATCGGTGAGCTTGGAAGAGCAGGCAGGATTTATGGAATAGGATCCGGAAAATATATGCCTTTAAGGGTTTATATTGAAAAGATAAGGGATCTGATCGATCCGGCTCTGGACTTAGGCATCGGGGAACTGCCCGCGATGTCGGAACGGACATTCAGCTCTTGTGTCAATATCAATGAACTTACTGAGGACACTGGATTTTACCCGAGGATTGGTTTTGAGGAAGGGATCATCAAAACAATAGCATATTTAAAGGAGAAGGGGATCGGTTGTGATGACGGACGGAATGGTATTATTTGATTCGGGAGAGTTAGAAATAGCCATAGCAACCTATAACAGGTGTGAATTTGTCGCAGAGTGGCTGGACAAATGTTATGAGCAGGCCCGCGAGCGAAATATTGTGATCAGTATCTGGGATAGCTCCACAAATGACGATACGGAAAACTATATTCATTCTTTTAAGCTACAAAAGGGCGATGCATCGATGGAATACCATCGCGCGGATTCCGAAACACATCTGGGATACAAGCCTATGCTTCCCCTATTGTATTCAACTTCAAAATATGTGTGGGTGTCCGGGGATACCAGATATCCCGATTTTGAAATGCTGGACAGAACAGTATTTCCTGTTTTAAAGAAGGATATCGATTATGTGGTACTTGGCTGCATCAAAAATGAAGAGAATGATGGAAGGATCTATACAGACAAGGAGCAGTTTCTGAGAGATTGCTTTGTTTCTATTACCTGTCTGGGTTTATCCATCTATAAAACGGCTTTGTTTGAACCGCTGAAATCAGATAAAGAACTGCGGGAGATATGTGATTCAAAGTATAAAGATAATTATGCGTTCGGCTGGATCGGGTATTTTCTGGAAATGTTTTTTCTTAAAGAATACAAAGCCTTTTTTTCGTTTCTTCCAATTGTTAATATCAAACCGGATAAAAAGGTGCCCAGTTGGTTTTCCAGATACTATCACTGCTGGATAGAAGATTTGTGTAATTTGCTGGATGCGTTGTCAGATAAGTATCATTGTACGGACAGAGTGATCCGGGAGACCTGGAAATATTTAGCGCACGATCTTCCGACTCTCTGCTGTGCTGCGCGTAAAAGCGGTGATTTAAACTACGATACATACAAAAAGTATAGAGACAATGGCATGCTGGCGAGGTGTACCCCCTATGGGGAACGATTGAAAGCGTTTGCCTGTGCGTCCGATGAAGAATTAGACAGTGTTCTTGAACAGGAGCAGGCGATTGAGAAAAAAGAATTTGAAGTGCTGTGCCGGCAGAAAATTGAAGAGATCAAAACATTATCAGAATGTTGTCAGGGAGGCCTGTATCTCTACGGCGCCGGTAAAGGCGGACAGATATTAGCCGAGTGTCTGGCAGAGCACGGGATCATTGTACGGGGGATTCTGGACAAGGAGGCACAGGCCGGCTGGCTTTGCTGTAATTTGCCGGTTCTCAGACCTGGCGATGTCTCATTGGATAATTGTCTTGTGGTGATCAGCCTTCTCACATGGCAGCCGTTTATTGTGAGCAGTCTTGTGGATCAGGGAGTGGAGAGAAGTCACATCTACTATATCTATGTTGCCGATTCATGCGAAAAGAACGCACCTGTACTGTCGGGTAGATCGGAGTATAGATGAAAAGAGTGGCGTTATGTATTCCTACATATGAGAGATGCGACTGCATCAGGGATCTAATCGAGACTTGTGCTTCGTATTATTTAGAATACGGAATCGACATTTATCTATTTGATTCCAGCAAAAATAATGCAGTGGAGCAGTTTGCCATAGAGGTACAGGGACAATATCGGGACAGACTACATTATATCAGGCTTTCCCCGGATATGCATACAGGTGAAAAATGCTTTAAAATATATGAGGGTTTTGGTTATCCGCTTGAAACCTACGATTACCTGTGGATATGCAGTGATTCCGTTCAATTTACCCGGAGCGCGATTGAAAAGATAATGAATGCGCTCAAAGCGGATTGTGATGTAGTCGCTGTGGATCCAAGGGATCTGTATCATGTCGGTTCCAAGACTTATTCGGATGCAAATTCATTTTTTGCTGACTGCGCATGGGGAATGTCGCTTCTGGGGGCATCCATCCTGAAAGTGGATACCGTATTGTCAGGCAAAGACTGGAATAAGGAGGAATACCTTAGAGACAAGATTGTTGATTTCCCACATGTGAGCTTTATGTTTCATCAAATTTTAAAGCTTTCGGAGTTTAGCGGGGCACATGTCTCTCTGGAGGATAGGGAATACCGCAGCAGTGTTTACAAAAGAGCATCGGGCTGGTACAAAATTGTATTCTATATTATTTGTGAGTCATGGGTACAGGTGATAGAAGGTCTTCCCAATCTATATACGGACAAGGAGGGTGCCATTTTCAAGGGCGGAAGATACAGTCTGGGAAGTATCCAGCGTTTTCGCCAATTGAGGATGGAGGGAATTTTCGATTTTGGGATTTTCCTCAAATATTTTTTCGTATGGAACAGAGTGTGTGCGGTTTCTAGAGGACGTCTGCTTATGCTTTCTGTCACGCCCAGGTTCTGCTTACAGAGAAACTATGACAACAGAAAAAAACGTATGCTGAAGGCGTTGGAAAGCTTCAGAAAAGCGCATGACAAAATATTCCTGTACGGGGCGGGCCGGGTAGGAGCTGTTTATGCAATGTACTTCGACCGCGAGCAGTTTGCATTTGAGGGATTTTGCGTATCTGATGCGCAGGGGAAATCATCTTACATGAACCATCCTCTGTACGCGGTAGATGCAATTGATTTAAATGCGCGGACCGGGGTGGCAGTGTCGCTGCAGGAGCAGAATGCGCAGGATGTTCTCGGACTGTTAGAGAAGCGGGGAATGGATAAAACACATATATTTTATTCTCAGGAATTTTACAAGATGATTAGTTATGAGCTGGGTTACCGCGACTGAGGAGGGGCGAGAAGATGAAAGCAGTGATTTTGGCGGGAGGTTATGGAACAAGAATATCGGAGGAATCACATTTAAAACCGAAACCGATGCTGGAAATAGGAGAGATGCCTATCTTATGGCATATCATGAAAATCTATTCCGCTTACGGCGTTGATGAATTTGTGGTCTGTGCGGGATACAAGCAGCATGTGATCAAGGAATGGTTCGCCGATTATTTTCTGCATGCCTCGGATATCACTTTTGATTTTACCAGGGGAAATGAGATGATTGTGCATGATAAGCGCACGGAAAAATGGAAAGTAACGATTGTGGATACCGGACTTAACACCATGACGGGAGGACGTATTAAACGTATACAGAAATATATCGGAGACGAATCGTTCCATCTGACCTATGGGGATGCGGTGTCAAATGTAGATATTGACGCGCTGATGGCATTTCACAGGCAGCATGGGAAGCATGTGACGCTGACTACTGTCAATATCGCACAGCAGAAGGGTGTTCTGGATATCGATGCTGATAACACGGTCACTTCATTCCGCGAGAAGGACGACAAGGACCAGACCGTGGTCAACGGTGGATTTATGATATGTAATCCCGAGGTATTTGAATATCTGGAGGACGACAACACCGTTTTTGAGCGGGAGCCTATGCGGAGACTGGCGGAGGATGGAGAGTTAAAAAGCTTTTATCACAAAGGCTTTTGGCAGTGCATGGATACAAAGAGAGAAAAGGATTTATTGGAGAATCTGTGGGCTGAAGGGGAGGCTCCCTGGAAGCTGTGGGATAAATAAGGCGGAGGAGTGAGAGACAAGATGGAATTTGACATTGGATTTTATCGGGGAAAACGAGTATTCATAACCGGACACACAGGTTTCAAGGGGACATGGCTGAGCAGAATGCTGATGAATCTGGGAGCGCAGGTGTCGGGTTATGCGCTGGAGCCGCCCACTTCCCCGAATTTGTTTGAGATTTCCGGCATGGAGAGACAAATGCGTTCCCGGCTCGGCGATATCAGGGATTATGAGAGCCTGAAAAGAGCGTTTGACGAAGCACAGCCAGAGATTGTTCTGCATCTTGCCGCGCAGCCGCTTGTGCGCGAAAGTTATAAAAATCCGGCAGCTACCTATGAGACGAACGTCATGGGAACGGTTCATATTCTGGAATGCATCAGAAATAGCTCCTGCGTAAAGTCCTTTGTGAATGTTACTACAGATAAGGTTTACCGAAACAGAGAATGGGAGTGGGGTTATCGGGAGAATGAGGAACTCAACGGACAGGATCCCTATTCTAATTCCAAGTCATGTTCAGAGCTGGTGACCCACAGTTACCGATGCTCTTTTTTCCCGGAGGGAACCGTGGCGGTTTCTACTGCCAGAGCGGGAAATGTGATCGGGGGAGGAGACTTTGCGCAGGACAGAATCATTCCTGACTGTGTCAGGGCAGCGATGGATAAAAAACAGATTGTACTTCGCAACCCTTATTCCACGCGCCCGTATCAGCATGTATTGGAACCGGTATATGCGTATCTGATGATTGCTGCCATGCAGTATCAGGACGGCAGATATGCAGGGAGTTATAATGTAGGTCCTGATGAGGAGGATTGCTGCCAGACCGGTGATCTGGCTGATTTGTTTGTGAAGGAGTGGGGAGAGGGAGCAGGATGGATGAATCAGAGCGACGGCGGTCCCCACGAGGCGAATTTTTTGAAACTGGATTGTTCCCGGTTAAAGGCCACTTTTGGCTGGAGGCCGAGGTGGAATCTGGAAGCTGCCGTTGCCCGCACGGTGGAATGGACCAAGTGCTGGCTTGCCGGAGAGGATGCGGCGGTATGTATGGACAGACAGATACAGGAGTTTTTGTCCGCGGAAGAGATTGTAAGATGATATCATAGTTTAGGAGGAGTAACAGATGAATTACTGGACAAGCGAGGAGCAGGCTCGGGAACAGATCAGACAAATGGTGACGGACTACTATCATGCTTACAAAGAGAAAAAAGAGGAATTCAAACCGGGGGACAGGATCACTTATGCTTCCCGGGTATTTGATGAAAAAGAAATGTGCAGTCTGACGGATGCAATGCTGGACTTCTGGTTGACGACAGGGCGATTTGCGGACCGGTTTGAGAAGGAGTTTGCCACATGGATAGGCGTACGGTTTGCACATCTGGTCAACAGCGGATCTTCGGCTAACTTGCTGGCTTTTTCCGCATTGACGGCCCCGGAGCTGGGAGAGCGGCAGATCAGGAGGGGCGATGAGATCATTACTGTGGCATGCGGTTTTCCCACCACGGTAACACCGATCCTGCAGTACGGAGCGGTTCCTGTGTTCGTGGATGTGACGGTGCCGCAGTACAATCTCGATGTGACCAAGCTGGAGGGGGCTTTGTCTGACCGGACAAAGGCCGTCATGATTGCACATACTCTGGGCAATCCTTTTGATCTGTCGTATGTAAGGGAATTCTGTGACAGGAATCAACTTTGGCTGGTAGAGGATAATTGTGACGCTCTGGGGTCGCAGTACACGATAGACGGTGTGACAAAGTATACCGGGACATGGGGGGACATAGGCACGAGCAGCTTTTATCCGCCACATCATATGACTATGGGTGAGGGCGGCTGTGTCTATACAAATGATACGGTGTTGAATCGTCTGCTTTTGTCCTACCGCGATTGGGGAAGAGATTGTATTTGTCCTTCAGGGCGGGATAATTTCTGCGGGCATCGGTTTGACGGTCAGTATGGCGAATTGCCGCAGGGTTATGACCATAAATATGTCTACAGCCATTTCGGTTACAACCTGAAGGTGACAGACATGCAGGCTGCTGTCGGTGTGGAGCAGTTGAAGAAGTTTCCCGGATTTATTGAGCGCAGATGTCACAATTGGGAGAGACTGTATGCTGCGTTGGAAAGTGTGCAGGACCGTTTGATTCTTCCGGAGCCTGCTGCAAACAGTAAGCCTTCTTGGTTCGGCTTTCTGATTTCTGTCAGACCGGAGTCCGGTCTGAGCCGCAATGAGCTCACGCGCTGTCTTGAGAGACATAATATTCAGACCAGACTGCTTTTCAGCGGAAATCTGATCAAGCATCCCTGCTTTGACCAGATTCGGGGAACGGATGCATATCGTGTGTCGGGTACTCTGGACCAGACAGAGTTTATCATGAATAATACGTTCTGGGTGGGTGTTTATCCGGGAATGACGGATGAGATGATTGATTATATGGCGGAGACGATCATTGCTGCGGCGGACGGAACTTGCGATTGATACTGCAGGCTGAGAGCAGGGTTTGGGAAAGAACAAATTGTCGGAGAAAGGATGTGCGTTAAATCATGATACGATTATTGGATTGTACCCTTCGGGACGGTGGTTATGTAAATGATTGGGAGTTCGGACATAATAATCTCTGCAGCGTCTTTGAACGGCTGACGGATGCTGGTGTAGATATTATTGAGACGGGTTTTTTGGACGAGAGGCGTCCGTTTGACATCAATAGGAGTATCATGCCGGATACGGAGTCTGTCCGACAGATTTACGGGAAAATTGCCGGCAGGCCGCCGATGGTGGTGGGAATGATTGATTTCGGCACCTGCTCTGCGGAGCATATCGAGCCTTGCGCAGACAGTTTCCTCGATGGCATACGGGTGATTTTCAAAAAGTACAGGATGAGAGAGGCAATGGCTTTCTGTGCGGAATTAAAGCAGCTTGGTTATCTTGTATTTTCTCAGCTGGTATCCGTGACCGACTACAGTGATGAGGAGCTGATGGAACTGATAGAGCTGGTCAATGAGGTAAAACCCTACGCCGTTTCCATGGTGGACACTTATGGTCTGTTAAGACCTGACAGTATGCGCCATATCTATAGTCTCCTGGATCGGCATGTCTGTGAGGGTGTCGGGATTGGTTTTCACGCGCATAACAATCTGCAGTTGGCTTTTGCTAATACTATGGCATTTTTGGAATATCCCACGCAGAGAGAGGTGATTGTGGACGGCACATTATACGGTATGGGGAAAAGTGCCGGCAATGCGCCTCTGGAGCTTGTGGCGATGCATTTGAACGAAGTTTATGATAAGAAGTATCAGGTCAATCCTATGCTGGAAGCGATCGAGGAAAGTATTTTAGAGTTTTACCAGAAAACGCCCTGGGGATATAAGATGTATTTTTATCTCTCGGCCTATAATAGAGTGCATCCTGATTATGTGAGACAGATACAGAACAAGCCGAATGTTTCTGTCACGGCACTGAACGATATTCTGGGCAGTATACAACCCGTTCAAAACAAACTTTTGTATGACAAAACGGTGGGAGAGAATGCCTATGCCTCGTATGAAACGGGGAAAAACACAGATCATGACGCAATCGGGAGACTTGGACGGAATTTGGCAGGGGACAGACCTCTTTTGCTGGTGGGACCGGGCAAAAGTATGCAGCTGCAGAGAGACAGAATAACGGAATTTGTAGAACAGAGACAACCGTTGATTTTATCTGTCAATTATGTACCCAGGATGTTACAGGCTGATTATATCTTTGTTACTAAAGTAAACAGATACAGGGAGATGGCCAGTCAGCTTTTGGAGGAGGCCAATCAGGGAATCCGGATCATTGCGACATCGAATGTCACGCCCAGGGGCCGGGAGTTCCCCTATGTGATATCCCGTGAACCTTTGTTGGAACAGGATGAAGAGATTGTGGATAACTCTCTGCTGATGCTGCTGCGCGTGCTGCGGAAATGCGGTCTGAATGAGCTGTATCTGGCAGGATTCGACGGATATTCGGATCACGAAGATAATTATTTTAATCCGCATATGGAGTATGCGTTTGTGAAGAATGAGGCGGGACATTTAAACCGCCATATTCGGTCCGTGTTGGAGAACGAATATTCGGATATGACCCTCAACTTTGTGACCTATTCGAGATACAGTACGGTTGAGGACAGTTACGGAGCTGCATTCTAACCTAAAATATTATGCGTGGAGCGCAGAAATGGGGATATTATGATTATACATTCAAATGCGAAGGACTATCAGGTTACTTTATACGAGGATTTTTCTTTTTTAGAGAAGCTGCTGGATACACCGAACAGCTTCCTGGTGTTGGATGAGACGGTATACACAATATATAAAGACAAATTGTTTTCTAAGGTACGAGACGGACTGGAGGATCGTTTCTGCCTGATCAAGGCGGAGGAGAGCAATAAGACGATCGAGACAGCGCTTGCTGTCTGTGAGAAGATCAGCGACCTAAGAGCAAAAAGAAACTCGACACTAATCTCTATCGGCGGAGGAATCGTTCAGGATATCACAGGTTTTGCCGCAAATGTTTTATATCGCGGAATTCATTGGCAGTTTGTGCCGACGACCCTTCTGGCGGCATGTGACAGCTGTATCGGTGGGAAGACATCTTTGAATTATAAAACCTACAAAAACATTTTGGGAACTTTCTTTGCACCGGATCAGATACACATCTGTCCTGAATTTTTTCAGACCTTAAGTCAGAAGGATTTTGACAGCGGACTCGGGGAAGTGATCAAATTCAATGTGATGGCTGGCGAAGAAGGAATTTCATTGCTGGAGAATCGTATGGACAAGCTCCAAAAAAGGGACAAGGACTTATTAGGGCAGGTAGTGCTGCGCTCGCTTGAATTTAAAAAGCGGTTTATTGAAGAGGACGAGTTTGACAGAGGAGTGCGTATTCAGCTTAATTTTGCACATACTTTTGGACATGCCTTTGAGACTATGAGCCGTTATGAGATTCCTCATGGAACGGCTGTTGCGATGGGGGCTATTGCGGCGAATCATGTTTCATTGCTCCGGGGATGGATGGGAAAGGATCTGGCCGATCGGATTGAAGCGCTCTTGCTGGATATCATCCATGTTGATCTCGGCTGCCTGAATACGGACACGGAAGCGTTGATCGGCGCCATGCGCAAGGATAAAAAGCAGACAGGGAATTCCCTGACAACCGTGTTGATGAAGGAGGACAATATGGAATTATGTATTGTTCATGATACCTCAGAGGAAGAGATAAACGAAGCGATTCGGTATTTATTGACTTTATTGCGGGAGAGAAATGAATTATGAGAGTCAGAGTGTCCGATTATATTGCAGAATTTTTGGCAGAGCATCATATAACGACTGTTTTTACCGTGGTAGGCGGAGGAGCCATGCACATGAATGACTCCTTTGGCCATGATTCCAGACTGCACTGCCTGTACAATCATCATGAACAGGCATCTGCTATGGCCGCAGATGCCTATTTCCGTGTGCATGGTGAGATGGCAGCCGTCTGTGTGACGAGCGGTCCGGGCGCCGTAAACGCGTTAAACGGTGTGGTGGGAGCCTATCAGGATTCTATCCCGATGTTGGTGTTCTCCGGCCAGACGAAGACTAGCCTGACCGTGTTTAACAGCGGCCTGAAGCTGCGCACGCTGGGAAATCAGGAGTTTGATATAGTCGGATCTTTGAGAAATATGGTCAAATATGCCGAGATGGTTATGGACGCAGGCAAAATCAGATATTGTCTGGAAAAGGCATACAGAGTGGCAACTGAGGGACGGCCAGGGCCGTGCTGGCTTGACATTCCGCTGGATATTCAGGGCGCTTATGTGGAGACAGAGAAGCTGCGTGGGTATGAGGACGGAGAGGAAGGATATGCGCCCGGTGAGGTTTTGGAGATCGAGAGACCGGAAGTGTGTTCTGCGTATGAGGTGGATAAGGCAGTAGAACAGATTGTTTCACGACTCAGGGAGGCAAAGCGTCCGGTTTTCTATGCGGGAAACGGTATACGCATTGCAGGCTGTGTGGAGGAGTTCCGCAGGCTGGCGCATCAGACCGGGATACCGGTGGTAACCTGTTGGGATAGTATAGATGTTATGGAAACGGAGGACGCTTGCTATGCCGGCCGCGGTGGGACGATGGGAGACCGGGCAGGGAATTTTGCCGTACAGAACAGTGATCTGCTCCTCTGTATCGGAACGCGATTAAATATCTATCAGGTGGGTTATAACGTGGACACATGGGCCAGAGGGGCCTATGTGGTGGTAAATGATATTGATTCCGAGGAATTCCGAAAACCTACGGTTCGTGTGGATCTGGGAGTTTGCTGTGATGCCGGACTGCTTGTCGCAAAGCTGTTGGACGCATGGAGCGGCACGCAGCACAGCGACTTGACGGAGAATGCATTTCAGGCATGGGGAGCACAGTGCAGGACGTGGAAACAGAGATATCCGGTAGTGCAGTCCGCACATTATGAGGAAAGTGATGCAGTCAATGTATATGCGTTTATTGATACTTTGAGCAAGTCTTTGCCGCCGGGTGCGTTAACGGTTGTCTCAAACGGATCGGCCAGCGTGGTGGGAAGTCAGTCTTATTATATCGGCGAAAAGCAGCGCTTTTTGATGAACTGCGGTTTATCTTCAATGGGATACGGACTTCCAGCTGCAATCGGGGCGTGTGTGGCTAACAGGCAGGAGCCTGTGATTTGTATCGAGGGAGACGGCAGTATTATGATGAATCTGCAGGAATTACAGACTGTAGTGACAAACAGGCTGCCTGTCAAAATATTTATAATCAACAATCAAGGCTATCATCAGATTCGTCTGACTCAGCGCAATCTGTTCCGGGACAAGCTTATTGGAGTCGGGCCGGAGAGCGATGATCTGGGTTTTCCCGATTTTGAAAAGCTGGCAGCCGCATTTGGCATTCCTTATTATCGGATCGAGAAGACGCAGGAGCTGACGTCTGATGTGGAAGAGTTAATGAAGAGAGACGGATATGCGCTCTGTGAGGTGATCTGCACTACAGAACAGATTTTTGAACCGAAATCAGCGACAAAAAGACTTGAAGACGGGAGATTGGTATCGCCTCCACTGGAGGATTTGTCTCCGTTTCTGTCTCGGGAGGAATTGCGCGGAAACATGTATATTGATTTGATTGAATAAATATGACGGATGCAAAGGAAGGTCAGAGTATGGGGAAACTGGAAGGAAAAATAGCGCTGGTCACCGGCGGTACTTCTGGGATCGGCGCGGCATCGGCAGCGCTGATGGCCCAAGAAGGGGCTGTGGTCATTCTGGCGGCAAGAAATGAAGAGCGGGGCCGTAAACAGGAAACGGAAATAATCAATGCAGGAGGTAAAGCGGAGTTTATCCGGTGCGATGTCACACAAAGAGATGAGGTCGCAAAGCTACGGGAAAGCGTGTTGGCCGGATATGGACATCTGGATATTCTGATGAACAATGCGGGACTCCTGAGGACGGCGGCCCTTGAGGATATTACGGACGAGGATTGGGATATGGTGTATCATACGAATTTAAAGTCCGCCTTGTATGTCTGCCAGAGCTTTATCGGTCTGCTGCAGGAGAGTCGGGGAGTTATCTTGAATAATGCGTCTATCAACGGCCTACACCATTATATTAAAGGCATGCGCAGCTATATGTATGCCACGTCAAAGGCGGCACTGATCCAGTTTACAAAATATTTGGCCAAGAATTACGCTCCTGCGGTCCGGGTAAATTGCTTGTGCCCCGGAATGACAATTACGAATTTGTTTACCAATCGGGATTTCAGCAGGTTTGACGGCTGCAATTTATTGGGTAGAATGGCCGATCCTGAGGAGATTGGCAGAATCGCGCTTTTTCTGGTATCGGACGATTCATCGTTTATGACGGGGAGTGTTGTGGTAGCGGATGGGGGAGAGAGTCTGCTGTGAAATCAAGTGAAACAATCAGGGAATCGGTCAATGGAGGAGATTCATGGAGAATGTGATTGTAACCGGTGCTACGGGAGAAATCGGATTGGCTTTAGTAGGAGAATTACTTGCACAGGGTAAGAACGTCACAGTAATATCCAGGCCAAATTCAAAGAGGGTCGGAAGACTGCCTCAAAATAGTAACCTGCACATTGTTGAATGTGAATTGAAAGATTTGTTGGACTTGCCGGGTTCCGGTAAGACAGCAGGGTGTTTTGATGTGTTTTACCACTTGGGTTGGGATTATAGCAGAGACCATTACAATGCCGAAAAGCAGCTATTGAACGCAAGTTATACTTTAAATGCCGTAGAAGCGGCAGAGAAGTTTGGCTGTAAATGTTTTGTGGGTGCGGGATCACAGGCTGAGTACGGACGTGCAGACGGGTTGATCGAAGAAGGTACGCCCTGCCGCCCGGAGACGGCGTACGGCATAGCGAAGTTGTGCGCAGGGCAAATGAGCAGACTTTACTGTGAACAGAAAGGAATCCGACATGTCTGGTGCCGGATATTCAGCGTATATGGTCCTGGCGATGCGGAATCTACGATGGTAATCTCTGTGATCAGGCAGTTACTTACAGGAAGAGTACCAGAGTTGACTATGGGTGAACAAATTTGGAATTTTCTTTATACATCCGATGCGGCCCGCGCTCTTTGCATGTTGGGGGAAAAGGATGCATGTGAGGGAATCTATTGTATCGGCAGCAAGGAAAGCAGACAATTGAAGAGTTACATTGAAGAACTCCGAGACTGTATAGACTGTAACCTGCTGTTAAAATTCGGAGCGCGTCCCTATTCTGAGAAACAGGTGATGAATATAAGCGTTAATATAGATAAACTGGTGAGCGACACGGGATTCGCCCAAAGCGTGAAATTCTCTGAAGGGATTCGGCGGACGATACAATGGTGTAAAGAGCATTCACAAGTTGAAGAAACCGGATATGGGAAATGACTGTGTGGTAAAAAGAGAGGAGAATGCAGATGAAGATAGATGATAACGGTATAAAACGGTGTGGGGGGGGGTATGCGTACTCGGAAATGATATTATATTAGAAGATATGCAGGAAATATATGAAAGGGATCTGGACTGGGCGAAATTACAGGACAAGACCGTGCTGATAACCGGAGCATATGGGATGCTTGCTTCCTATTTGGCCTTTTTTTTAATATACCTTAATCGTTATCACGGAATGAATATCACAATTATTGCACTTGGCAGGAGTGAAAGTAGAGCAAGAGCAGTTTTTAAGGATTATTTTCATGACAATCATTTTATTTTTCGAACGGATAACATATCGGAACCCATAAGGGATATGCCGCCGGCTGACTATATCGTCCATGCTGCCAGCCTGGCCCGGCCGGAGTATTATTCCAAAGTGCCGATAGAAGTGGCGGAACCGAATGTGCTTGGAACGTACTACTTGCTGCGGTATGCCGCAGAGGTATCCTGTGAGGCTTTCTTGTATTTCAGCTCAGGTGATATTTATGGTAAAATATCATCTGCAGTGCATATCACAGAGGATATGGCAGGCTGTGTAAACCCTCTGGATGTGCACAGCTGCTACGGGGAAAGCAAAAGAATGGCGGAAACATGGTGCAAAGCGTTCTATTTGGAGTATCAGGTTCCTGTGAGGATTGCCAGGATCGGCCATACATATGGTCCTACAATGGATATCGATCATGACTCAAGAGTCTTTGCCGCCTTTATGAGGGATGCGGTAACTCAAAAGGACATTATCATGTTGAGCGACGGGTCGAGCAAAAGGCCGTTTTGCTATATTGCAGATGCGGTTTCCGCCTATTTACTGCTGCTGTTGAAAGGGGTAAATGGAGAAGCGTATAATGTTTGTAATACAGAACAATTTATCAGTATCAGGCAGCTGGCGGAAATAGTAGCAGGACTGCAGCCTGAGTTGGCATTGCAAGTGAAGTATGAGCAGCGGCAGTCGGATGACTCCTATGTGGAGAATCATGACAATAAAGAAAACAGGCCCGTTGAGTATAAGCTAAAGCAGCTAGGGTGGGAATGCCATTATGATGTTAAAGAGGGGTTTGGCAGATGCCTTGCTTATTTTAAAGAGATTAGAAACAAGGAGGAAGGATAATGTTTGAAGAGATTAAGGCAGCATGGGAAGAGAGCGGGAAGAGTAAGTCAGACAGGGAACAATATTTTAGAGCGATGTTGCAGGCCATAACGCAAATGACGGATGCGGATTGCTTGATGGAGAATTCTATCATTGATAAAATTGAAATTGGCAGAAAGGGTATCGCGATACTGCTGAATGAGGCACACGGCGGCTTTCGTATGCACATTAATCAAAAGGATTTTGAAGAAGTTCCGATCAGTATTTTGTGTTATGGACAGTATGAAAGTGAAGAGACCTTTATGGTATTGAAGCTGCTTGAATATTATCGGGGAGAGAAGGAAATCACAGTGTTTGACATCGGCGCTAATGTGGGATGGTACACGCTGAATATATTGAGCAGATTTCCGGAGATGACAGTCCATTCCTTTGAGCCTGGTCCGGTCACATTTGACAGATTATATACAAATGTTGGAATAAATGGTTTTAACACCGGAAATTTACATAATATCGGGTTATATAAGGAGACAAAAGAGCTTGACTTTTACTATGACAGCGAGGGGTCCGGCGCATCTTCGCTCGTAAATTTGAGAGACAAGGATACGATTGATAAAATCAGTGTAAGCATGTTGAAAATGGATGACTGGGCAAAGGATCACAAGATAGACAGGGTTGATTTTATCAAATGTGATGTGGAAGGATCCGAATTATTTGTATATGAAGGAGGAATTGAATTAATCAGGAAACATCATCCGATCATCTTTTCAGAGATGCTGAGAAAATGGTCCGCCAAATTTAACTATACACCGAATGATATAATAAAGCTGTTAGAACAGATAGGATACGGATGTTTCGTGATTTCCGGGGAACATATGCTGAAAGAGTGTCCTTGCGTGAACGAGGATACGATGGAAACCAATTATTTTTTCCTGCACAGAGAGAAACATGCGAATATTATAAGTGAAATGGTGCTTATGTAATACAGATAAGAGGGGATAACAGGGGCGATGTATGGTTTGATTCAGGATCTGCTGCTGAAATACGATAAAGTGTTTTTCGTTACAAAGCTGTTCCCGCAAAAGGAGTGGGACTGTTTTTGTTCTGAATTCTCAAAGTGGACAAATAGGAAGGCATTTTTTTTGCTGGAAGAGGGTATTGCCTGCCCGAACAACTTTCACAGCTTTGTAATATCTCATAAAGAGGCTGAAGAATGTTACAAACTGTACCTGACATACGAGTTTTCCAATCGTTTTATCACATTGGCCGATTTTAAGCAGTACGGCACGTTGTTCCATTATATAGAGACAGGAATTTTAACAGAGGAAGAAGCTATAAGGGCGATGCTCGCCTAGACGGCAATTATTATCAGAAGCTTTGTCTGCGTCAGAAGAGGGGGTGAACTAGCTTTGGAAGCGCAATATTATAGAGCGATGACGGAAAATTTAGAGGAAATAGAGCAGGCCGGAATATTGGAGAATAAGAAGATTTTTCTCTTTGGACACTGCCATGCGACGGAGAAACTAGCGGATTTGCTGCTAGGCAAGGGGTATGCGGTGTCTGCTATCCTGGACAATAATGCGGTCAAGCATGGGAATGAATATCGCGGGATTGTCATTCAGGCGCCGCAGGAGATCATTAGAGAAGCCGGTGAAGATGTAATCGTGTGTATTGCAGCCAGGGCATATGCAGCCATGACGGAGCAGTTAAGGCGTTTAGGGTTTCAGGGGATGATCCGTAAACTGGTAGATTATAACAGTTATGCCGATTATTCTCTGTCTGAGGAAACGATAAACTGCATGACGCTGCGCAGACAGGGAGGGGAAATACTGTTTTCCGGACTGAAAAAGAAATATCCGGACTGTTTTCGGATCCTTTGTCCTTTTGCGGCTCTGGGAGATATCTATATCATGATGTCTTATCTGCCTCATTTCCTGAGTAAGCGCGGAATAGACAAATGCGTTGTGGGTGTAATCGGAAATGCCTGCGCACAGGTTGTTCGGCTTTTTGGATTCTATCCCGTAGAGGTTCTGTCGCAGAAGGATATGGATGAGATGATTCAGGCTGCTCTTTATGAGCAGGACGCAGATACCTATATACCGCATCAGGACCGGCCGTATGTGGTAAAACTCTCCAATGCATTATACATCAAACCAATCACGCTGGAGCAGATGTATTGCTGTGGTGTATTTGGACTGCCGGCGGATACGAAACCCTGTGAGCCGGTGAACTTTTCGGATTCGGCGGATTTGGATCGGATAAGGGATGGAAAGGCGGTTATTTTTTCGCCTTATGCGAAATCGGTCACATCCTTTCCCGAAGCTGTCTGGGAGCAGATTGTCGCCTGTTGCACAGACAGGGGATATCAGTGTTTTACCAATGTGGCAGGGGAGGAAAAGCCGCTTCCCGGAACGGAGGCAATCAGTCCCCGGATTGCCGAAATGAAATCGGTTGTGGAGCGGGCCGGAACCTTTGTGGGGATACGAAGCGGCCTTTGTGATGTGATCAGAAGTGTAAACGCCAGAAAAATTGCACTGTATCCGGATTATAATTATTCCGATACCAAATGGAAGGCGATTGATATATACGCTCTGGCGGGATGGGAAAATATCGTGCGAAAGGAAGACGGGACATGGGAGAGAAGATAATATTATCCACCTTGCCGAAAACGTGGATTTTTGATCTGGACGGAACTCTGTTAAAGCATAACGGTTATAAAACAGACGGAAAAGACACCGTGCTTCCTGGTGTAAAAGAATACATGGAAACGATCCCGCCTGAGGACCGGGTGCTGCTTTTCACTTCCCGGACGGAAGAGTATCGTGACAGCACGGTGCATTTTCTGGAAGAGGAGGGGATTCGCTATGACGATATCCTTTTTAATATGCCTATGGGAGAAAGGATTTTAGTGAACGACCGCAAGCCTTCGGGGTTGGATATGGCGGTGGCGATGAATCTGGAAAGGGACTGCTTTGAATTGCCGGATGTGGTCAGGGAGAAGTAATGGTGAAAAATTGATAAGAGTATACACCCAGGCAGGGTAGTCTTTGTTTGCCCAGGCCAACCAAGGCAGGCTGGGAGTTTTGAGGTTGCTGCAGTAGGGGTATGGAATAGACAAAGGGCAACACCAAGACTGAAAAAGGATGGTAAATTATGGAACATCGCCTGAACGTGTTCCGGATGGCCTGTCAGGAATTCATCCAGAAGCGGCTGCAGGAACTCCACAACTCCTGTAGAGGAATAGTCTGTATCATTGCGCAGTTTGATCTTCAGCAGGTCACCAGTCATTCCGCTATAACAGACTAACAGATGATACTCATGATTCTAATAATGGAAGTTAAAACCTTCACATTCCGGGTGCCCATAAGTATCTAGAAGAGTGGGTTCCAGATCCAAAAGTAAAAGCGGCGGTCTCATAATGGCATACAAAATCTTTTGGCTATGCAAAGCACAGTTTATCCACACATACAATTAGGAAGCCGGTGCATTTATGCGCATTTAATTGAGGGCGCGGGGTCAGCGCGGCCGCATGAAAGAAAACGCGTTTTCCAAAATCTGTGCCATGACTTCCCGGTCATTGTCATCCAACAGCTCCAGCTCATAATTCAGCTCGTTCCACAGGCCTTTGGCATCCCTGAGGACGAAGGCGGGGGAGACATGAAACAGGTCATACATCTTCCAGATAACCTCGCTGTCCGGCAGCCGCACTCCTTTTTCCAGCCGCTGTAGCTTTTTGATGTCCATGCCCATCACATTGGCCATCTTTTGCTGGGTATAGTCATAACGGTTGCGTAAGCGGTAAAAGATGTTATTGGTGGGTTCGATGTTTCCGAAGCAGTATTGGATATATTCCAGCTGTTGCCGTATTTGGCTGAAGGCAGCGTTATCCCGGTTTGTGCCTTTTGCAGCGCTGGCCAGGAGGTACACCACGTTCAGATAGCACATAAGCTCTTCAGGGGCCACTTTTAAAGGATCCAGAAATTTCAAGGGGTTCTTAGGCCTTTTGCCGGTGAAAACATAGAAGACATCCACATCGGAAGTGCACAATCCTTCCAGTTCGTGGTAGGAAAAATACCTGTTCCCGGTCTCTGCTTTACTGAGGCGGCTCTGTTGTATTTTCATATGATAACACAGCATCCGCTGTGTCAGGTTCCACTTTTCCCGTTCCTCTTTCAGCCTTTGCAGTGCAGATGAATAACCCTTATCCATTGATAACCCTCCCATGCGAATACTTCTATTGCTTATTTTAGGATATAATTTGAACATGCGGGATACCCGTTTTGGAATATTGTAAGAAAAACACGATTATGGTATTTTTTTGCAGAATGCTGCCAGGCTGCGGAGCGGGGCAGCGCCGCATTCCTGGTATTGGCAGGGAGGATTGGCAGAGAACGCTTGTCAAAGGGTACTATCTCTGCTATAATTTGCACAAAGCAGCTGCAGTGAAGCAGTACGAAAGATTCAGGGAAGGAAGACGCAGATGGATTTTGAATTGACGGCATCTATGATGTGTGCTAATTACGGTAATTTGGAGAAGGAAGTAAGTGATTTGGAGAAGGCAGGCATCGATTCCTTCCATATCGACATTATGGACGGGCGGTACGTGCCTAATTTTGCCATGTCATTGAATGATATGGCTTATATCCGTTCGGCTACGAAGCTGCCGTTGGACGTGCATTTGATGATTGAGCATCCCAACAATAATATCCACATGTTCCTAAACCATCTGAAGGAAGGGGATACGGTTTATATCCATCCGGAGGCAGAATACCATCCGTCCACTACCTTGCAGAAGATCATAAACGCAGGCATAATACCGGGGATCGCGATCAATCCGGGCACCAGCATAGAGACGGTGATGGAGATGCTTGTGATTGTAAAAAAGGTGCTGGTCATGTCGGTCAATCCCGGGAATGCAGGTCAGATGTACTTGCCTTATGTGGGGAAGAAGATTAACAAACTTCTGGCAATGCAGGAGGACATGGACTTCAGTATCTACTGGGATGGCGCCTGCAGTGCGGACAAAATACAGACCTATGCCCCCAAGGGGGTAAAAGGATTTGTGCTAGGGACTACCATGCTTTTCGGGAAAGAGAGTTCTTATGCAGATACCATACGTAATATCAGGGAGATGAGATTCTAATGAATATTGCGATCATTCTGGCCGGTGGGACCGGCGCCCGCATTGGCGGGGAGATTCCCAAGCAGTACCTTGAGGCTGGCGGGAAACCTGTTATCCGGTATTGCCTGGAAACCTGCTTTGGCAGTGAGGAGATTGACCGGGTGCACATTGTGGCGGAAGGGCGTTGGAGGGATTTTATAGAAGCCAGCCTGCCCATGGAAAACATACAGAAATGGCAGGGTTTTTCCGAGCCGGGCGGGACCAGGCAGCTGTCCGTCTGGAACGCCCTTTCTGACCTTGCCGGATATGCCCGCCAGGAAGATGTGGTGTTTATCCATGACGCAGCCAGGCCGCTGTTGTCTGCAGGCCTTCTGCACAGGTGCTTACAGAGCATAAAGGGGCATGACGGTGTACTGCCCGTACTGCCTATGAAGGATACGGTTTATTACAGCGAGGACGGCAAGGGGATATCCAGGCTGCTGGAGCGCAGCAACATCTACGCCGGGCAGGCGCCGGAAGCGTTTTTGTACGGAAAATATTATGAGGCGAACCGTGCGCTGTTTCCCGAGAAGATTAAGTCTGTTAACGGTTCCACGGAACCTGCAGTGATGGCAGGACTTGATATTGTGATGATAGAGGGGGAGGAGATCAATTTTAAGATCACTACCCAGGCGGATTTGGATAAATTTCGCAGCCTGGCAGGCGTATAGGATATTTAATTGGGCCTGTTCACGCAGGGGAAAGGCTCATGCAGGAAAGATATGGGTATAAATATGAAGGCTTATGTATTGCACGGAATCAATGATATCCGATTAGAAGAGGTGGCAAAACCCCAGATAGGGGAGGATGAAGTACTGGTCAAAGTAAAGGCGGCAGGGGTCTGCGGTTCGGATATTCCTCGGATTTATACCACCGGAACTTATTCTTACCCCCTGATTCCCGGACACGAGTTCTCCGGTGTCGTGGAGGCTGCCGGCGGGGAGGGCGGACAGGAATGGCTGGGCAGGAGAGTAGGCATTTACCCGTTGATTCCTTGTAGGGAGTGTGCCCCTTGCAGGAAAAAGCAGTTCGAAATGTGCCGACATTACAATTACCTGGGTTCCCGGTGTCACGGGGGATTTGCGGAGTATGCGGCGGTGCCGGTGTGGAACCTGATCCAATTGCCGGAGGGGACGGCCTTTGAGGAAGCTGCCATGCTGGAGCCAATGGCGGTGGCGGTACATGCGATTCGGCAATTGGGCCTGGAAGGGCAGGAAACAGTGGCGGTCATCGGCCTTGGCACCATCGGGATCCTTCTGGCCATGTTTCTGCGTGAAATGGGCATCCAACGAATCCTGGCTGTGGGGAACAAAGAGTTTCAGAGGGAAACCGTGATAAAACTGGGAATACCGGCGGAAGATTACTGTGACAGCAGGCAGGGCAGGGTGGATGAATGGCTGCAGGAGGAATCGGGTGAGCGGGGGATAGATGCCGTTTTTGAATGTGTCGGAAAACAGGAGACGGTTGCCCAGGCGGTACGAAATGTGATGCCCGGCGGCAGAGTACAGCTGGTAGGAAACCCGGCGTCGGACATTCTGCTGGAACGGAATGACTATTGGAAAATTCTGAGGAACCAGCTGACCGTGAAAGGTAGCTGGAATTCTTCCTTTACCCATGAGGACTCGGATGACTGGCATTATGTATTGCAGCGCCTGGCCGGGAAAAGGATCGACCCCGGGCAGTTCATCACCCAGAAACTCCCCTTTGGGCAATTGGAGGAAGGGTTACATATAATGCGGGATAAGTCCCGGGAATACATTAAAATAGAAGCTCTCCTATGACAGGAGAGCTTCCAGCATTGCTTTTATTCTGTGGGGATAAGTATGGTGTTCGCATACTTTGCGGTAGCCGTTTAGGGCAATCTGTTTCCGTTCTTCTTCATGGGACAGGTAATAGGCGCATTTGTCTGCTAACTCGTCCAAACTGGAATATGCCTCCAAGTCTACGCCAATCTCAAAGTATTCTTGTAGTTCTGCCTGATAGTTGGTCATCAGGAAACCGCCGCATCCCAATATGTCGAAAACCCGTAGAGGTAATCCTGTCTGGATAGGCTTTATGGTCATATTCAGGTTAATCTTGCTCAAGTGGAAAATCCTGGGCATTTCTGTCAGGCTCTCCACACTGCCGTGCACATGTACGTTCTTGAGGCTTCGGGTATCGCTTCTGGTGAACAGGTCAACAGGGAAATGCCGGGCCAAAGTATTCAGGGTATGTATCCGTTCGGTTTCCGCAGCCTGCATGCCGATATAGCTGTGTGCGGTTATGTACCGGTCAGGGTTCACCACTGGGTCCTCTAGATGATAGAAATCTGGGTCGCAGGCTTTTACGGCGGCTGCCAGTTCGTCGGTGACTGCACTTTCGATAGGGTTATAGCCGTACACCTTGAGGGCGGCTTCCGTCAGGGCGTCTATGTATCCCTTTGCACTGTCAGGGAGGCCTTTTATCTGATGTAGGGGATTCTTTTCACTGTATAAGGAGCCTACGAAGGAAATATCTGTGGAATAGGATTTCCGTTGGGCAGCGCTGATGGAAGCGGTGGCCCTGTCAAAACGTCTGGTACAGGAAGCCAGGGGCAGATAGTGGATATGCCCTGGATTATATGGTGCAAAAAATTGGTATTGCGCCCGGTCAAACAAGAACAAATGGTTCGTATCGCGGCAGACGGACTTTGAGAACAGCTCCGGAACCGGGGAATCCACTGTCCAGCATAAATATCTGGTTTTGTATATATGGCATATTTCCGCAAGGACGGGGTAGAAATTAATGCTGAATACAAAGAGGAGCTGTTCTTTCTCCAAAACGGCTTCCACCAGCTTCAGACGGTCAGCCGAGGACAATTTTTTTGTGGTGATCTCCGTGGTTTCTTCCAGCACAGTCAGACCCAATGACTGGAAAGCCTGAATCACATCAGGCTCACATATACTGCCGTAACGATATACTAATATATTCATGTGTCCCTCCCTGCTTCAGCGCATTCAATCTGGTTTGCGATTATCCCTTTCAAATAGGTACCAGTAGATTCCTGTAAAATCCACTGCCATTACGCTAATATAGTCCAGTATATCGTGTGATAAGAGGTTAGTCAACGGGAAGAGGCCATTACATTTGGCTTGGCATAATATCCCTGCTTTTATGTTGCCGATCAGCTACGCGATAAGCCTCATCCCACGCTTTGCATGGAAAGATTTATCCTGTGCCATATGCAAAGTCAATTCTTAACGGTTCCTAAAAAAAATTATAAGGAAAATCTTAAAATTTCAGGTTGCCACTTGAAAACAAACACGGAATATCGTATATTATTCCTATATACTTATTAATTCGGGTTTGGAGGAAGGAAAATGACAAAAGCAGAAATTTTAAAGAAAGAGATTTTAAGACAGTATCGCAGCGTGCGCCAGTTTGCAATGGAGATGAGCATCCCGTACAGCACCTTGGTGACGGCGTTGGAGCGTGGGATCGAAGGCATGGCTTATGGCACTGTGATCAAGATGTGTGACAAATTAAGCCTGAACCCCGTAGACTTTTCTTCCCTGGAGAGGGACGCTTCCCTTGGGGCACAGCTGTTAGAAAACAGGGTAATGCAGTATTATATAAAGCTGAACCAGAACGGCAGGGACAAGATCCTGGAGTTGATGGATGATTTTGTCCAGATCGATAAGTATAAGGCGAAGGGCAAGAAGAGCAAATGAGATACGATTACCTGATCGTGGGAGCCGGCCTTTTCGGGGCGGTATTTGCCCATGAGATGGAAAAGGCAGGCAAGAGCTGTCTGTGCATTGATAAACGGCCCCATATAGGCGGTAATATTTATACGGAAGAGCGCAGCGGCATTCAGGTGCATAAATATGGGGCACACATTTTCCATACCTCGGACAAGGCGGTTTGGGATTATGTAAACCAATTTGCGGATTTTAACCATTATATCAATTCCCCGGTGGCAGTCTATGGGGAAGAGCTTTACAACCTGCCCTTTAACATGAATACTTTCAGTAAGATGTGGGGGATCCGGACGCCGGATGAGGCAAAGGCCATCATAGAGGAGCAGAAACGGCAGGCCTGTGCGGGCATCACGGCGCAGGGCGGGGAACCCTCCAACCTGGAGGAGCAGGCGCTTTCCCTGGTGGGCAGGGATGTCTATGAAAAGCTGGTAAAAGGTTACACGGAGAAACAGTGGGGCAGGAGCTGCAGGGAACTGCCGGCATTCATTATCAAACGTCTGCCGGTCCGGTTTACCTATGACAACAATTATTTTACGGACAGATATCAGGGGATACCTGTAGGCGGGTACACGCAGATTATCGGGAAGCTCCTTGAAAATGTGCCGGTGAGGCTGGGCGTTTCTTACAATGTGTTCCGGGAGCAAAATGCAGAAAAAACGGATCCGGACACTTTTGGCAAGACCGTCTACACTGGAATGATTGACGAATATTTCGGATATTGCCTGGGAGAATTACAGTACCGCTCGCTTCGCTTTGAGGAAGAGTTCCTGGAAGGATGCGACAATTATCAGGGAAATGCAGTGGTCAATTATACCCACAGGGAGATCCCCTACACCCGTATTATTGAACATAAGCACTTTGAGTTCGGCACCGGCAAGGGAACCGTAATCACCAGGGAATATCCCTCCGGGTGGCAAAAAGGGCAGGAACCCTACTATCCCGTCAATGACGCAAAGAATACCGAACTTTATGAAAAATATTGCGGGTTAGCGGCTTCCCGCGAGGATGTCATTTTTGGCGGCAGGCTGGGGCAATACCGGTATTATGATATGGACAAGGTAATCGCCGAGGCGCTGCAGACAGTTGGAAAAGAGCTGGGTTATTAATGGGCGCTGCAGACAGTGGGAAAAGAATTGGGTTACAAATAGGCGCTGCGAGAGCAGCTGAAAACAGGAATCCGGAAACAGAGTTCAGGGAACGGAAATCCAGAAATAGAAAAGCTTCTTCCGAAGAGTTTGGAAGAAGCTTTTTTGCAAAGTCAGCAGTAACTGTTAAACATCATGCCTGTATACGCGCTGGTAGAATAAGGACTGACATAATTGCGGCTTGCAACAGGATTCTTATAAGCCACCATTTTCTTATCCACATAGTCCATGGGGTTCAAGGACACCTGATCGCTCTTGCGCAGCAGCGTTGAGGAAAAACTTTTCAGGTAAGCAAAAGTTTCGTTAATATTATCGGACTGCAGCGCGGATTGCCGCAGCTGATCCCTGTTTACATTCAGGGTGCCGTCCTCGGCAATGTTCATACCCATAGCTTCCATGGAAGGGCGGTACACGGATGCAATCCCTTTGAATTCCTGGATAAGCTTCCGGCTTTGGGACTGGGAATCCAGATAATTGGAAGCAGCTTTAATAAATTCGTTGTAGCCGCTGACCAGGTGGGACACATTATCGGCCAGTGACTCCACATCTGTCTTCAAACCGATCTGTACAGCTTTGTCCTCGGGACTGATGCCTGTCAACTGCACATCAAATAATTTGCCGATGGTAAAATGGTTGGAAGAGGAAGTCCGCTCCTCGCCGTTCAGTAAGAACTGTGCGTTGGAAGCTTCCCGGCTGACATAATCCAACCCGAAATATTCAACGGTGCCGGAGGCTTTGCTGGTATGGTCATCACTGATGGTAAAAATCTCTGACCGCCCGGGCCCTAAACCGGTGGACTCGGATGCCAGCCGGATAGAGGTACGCCCCTCGGATTCCGCCAATGATGCTTTCAGGCCGATATCGGAGTTGTTGATCAGGCGAACCAGGCGTTCCTGGACGTCGCGGTTAGTCTCGGATTCGCCAATTGTAAACTGGAACTCGTAATTCATATCATTGACGCCTACGTCAAAGGAATAAGTGTCGGGCGTCAATGCGACTTTTCCGTCAGGAAGGAAAAGTCCCAGGTTCTCCTGAGAGGATGCCAAAGATTTGACTTCCAGCTGCAGGTCGGGAATTTCTTCCTTGGATTTCTGGGGGCCGATGTAGGCGGCCTTGACTATATTTTCATCGGAGGAATAAGCGCTCTTCTTGTTCAGCAGGCTGTTGTCTTCTTCCAAACCGCCCAACTGTGCGATGGTATTGTGCAGGCCACGGGCATTTTCTTTCAAATCTACGGCGTACTGCTGGGTCTGCCTGCTGGTGGTAGGAAGATACCAGGGAGCATCCTTGTTCATTTTTACGATAGAATTGTATACGCTGCGAAGCTCGCTCTTCTTATGGGTGTCATATTTTGTCAATGCTTTGGGAGTATACGTTGAAAGATAGTTGTTGTATACTGTATTCAGCGCCATGCTCATTGCCTCCTTCCTGTCCGAATAGGGAAATCCTTTGCCCATACATTTATATCGGCAGTTTTGAGCCGTTACATTATAGCTGTATTATAACATTTTAAATATGTAGAAACAAGACTGCGGATGGAAAAAGAAGTAAAAAACGTAACAGTTCAGCCCGCGCCATTCGTAAAGCCGCGCCTGTGGCGCTTTCTGCTGCTTCGCAGCTTACTTTACTCATGAAATGGCGCTCCCTCAGTCCATATAAAGTACGTGAAACTCGTGCAAGCACGATTTTCCGCACTTTACATGGACTGGCTGAACTGTTACTAAAAAACTGCGGGAAAACACCTCGCCGCAGCGAGTGGACAGAAGACGGGAAAATGCAACAGGGAAACAGAAACCCGGGGAGGCGGCATGGGAAACAGGAAAACAGAAAACGCAGGAAAAACGAACAGGAAAACCGGAAAAAGCTGTTGACGGGAGGGGCAAGGTTGTGTTATAGTATTCAAGCGAGATAAGATTTAGGTCTTTTTTTTATGCTCTTTTTACAAAACATATGGAGGTAGCGAAATGCGTACAAAAATCACTTTGGCTTGTACAGAATGCAAGCAGCGTAACTACAATACTACCAAGGATAAGAAGACTCATCCTGACAGAATGGAAACCAAGAAATATTGTAGATTCTGTAAGACACATACATTGCACAAGGAAACCAAGTAATCATTCGTGAAAAGCTTATGCTTTAGTTGTCGGGCATTTGCAGGTTACAGAAAGGTATGGTTATCAAAATGGGAGATTCCGCAGAAAAGCAGGCACGCCCCAAATTTTTCCAGGGTGTAAAAGCAGAATTTAAGAAAATTGTATGGCCGGATAGAAAATCCACATTGAAGCAGTCTGTGGCTGTTGTTGCAATCTCAGTAGTTGTGGGAGTGATCATTGCCATTATTGATTATATTGCCAAATATGGCGTGAACTTCTTAACATCAATTTAGAGCGAGGGTGATTGGATGGCAGAGGCAAAATGGTATGTGGTTCATACTTATTCAGGATATGAGAACAAAGTCAAAGCCAATATTGAGAAGACCATTGAAAACAACAAGCATCTTGCGGAGCAGATCCTTGAGGTGAGGGTTCCCTTGCAGGATGTTGTGGAATTGAAGAACGGCGCCAGGAGGACAGTCCAGAAGAAAATGTTCCCGGGGTATGTCCTTCTCAATATGGAGATGAATGATGATACATGGTATGTGGTCCGCAATACCCGTGGAGTGACCGGATTTGTCGGGCCGGGAAGCAAACCCGTTCCCCTGACAGAGGCGGAGATGAAGCCTCTGGGCATTAAGACGGAGAATGTCTCCATTGATTTCGTGGAAGGAGACAGTATCGCCGTAGTGGCAGGTGTATGGAAGGATACCGTTGGTGTCGTACAGAAGCTGGATTACGGTAAACAGACAGCCACCATCAACGTGGAGCTGTTTGGCAGGGAGACCCCTGTGGAGATCAGTTTTGCAGAGGTCAGGAAGCTTTGATGCCGCCGCGCCCATTGCCAGGATTCATGCAATGGCGCAGCAAGTTAGCTTAATCAGGGTATTCCCGCCCGAGAGCAGTCGAGGGCGTGATATACATCGGGCATAAGGCCCGGGCAAAAAAGTGGGAGCAGGAGGACGGTATGTTCCCTGCGCCGGATTACCGTTGCGAGAATGCTTGCTCCGGCAGGCGGCAGCGGTTTACCACATTATAGGAGGTGCCAAAATGGCAAAGAAAGTAGAAGGATACATTAAATTACAGATTCCTGCCGGCAAAGCTACACCGGCTCCCCCTGTTGGCCCCGCATTGGGTCAGCATGGCGTGAACATCGTTGAATTTACAAAACAGTTCAACGCAAGGACAGCGGACAAGGGTGATGTGATTATCCCCGTAGTCATTACTGTGTATGCAGACAGATCTTTCAGTTTCGTTACGAAGACTCCCCCTGCAGCAGTACTGTTAAAGAAAGCATGCAATATTAAGACTGCTTCTGCGGTTCCTAACAAGACTAAGGTGGCAACTATTTCCAAGGCCAAGGTCCAGGAGATCGCAGAGATGAAAATGCCGGATCTGAATGCGGCAAGCGTTGAGGCTGCCATGAGCATGATCGCGGGTACTGCACGCAGCATGGGTATTGTAGTAGAGGATTAACCGTTACCGTTCTTAACTATTATAATTGGGAGACAATGGAAGTTGTCGCTGGAACCTAGGAGGTAAGATAATGAAACATGGTAAGAAATATACCGAAGCAGCGAAGCTCGTAGACCGTATGGCGCTCTATGAGCCTGACGAGGCAATTGCTTTGGTGAAGAAAACTGCAACAGCAAAGTTTGACGAGACAATTGAAGCGCATATCAGGACCGGTTGTGACGGACGTCACGCAGAGCAGCAGATCCGTGGTGCGGTAGTGCTGCCCAACGGAACCGGTAAGAAGGTTCGGGTTCTTGTAATTGCAAAGGGTGACAAGATCGCTGAGGCTGAGGCGGCAGGCGCTGACCATGTGGGCGGCGAGGAGCTGATCCCCAGAATCCAGAATGACGGATGGCTTGATTTTGACGTGGTGGTTGCAACACCCGATATGATGGGTATTGTAGGCCGTCTCGGTAAGATCCTGGGCCCCAAAGGCCTGATGCCTAACCCTAAGGCCGGCACGGTTACCATGGATGTTACCAAGGCTGTTAATGATATCAAAGCCGGTAAGATTGAGTACAGGCTGGATAAGACCAATATCGTGCATGTTCCCATCGGTAAGGTTTCCTTTACTGAGGAGGCTCTCAAGGAGAACTTCACTGCGCTGATGGATGCCATTGTCAAAGCGAAACCCAGTGCGCTGAAAGGCCAGTATTTGAGGAGCATCACGTTGACCAGCACCATGGGCCCCGGCGTCAAGGTAAGCGTTGCGAAATTCTAAGGCTTAACTTTGCCGGCTCCGAACCGCTATAAAATTGTTGACAAATACGGTGATCCATAGTATCCTGTATAAAGTCATATGACTATGCCGAAGACAGTAGGTCCCCATGGTCTCTCAGAGAGGGGATAAGCACAGCGCCTACCGAGGAAAGAGTTTTCATGTAAGACTTTTGGCCTTCCTGTCTTCAGGAAGGCTTTTCTTATAAACATAACTCCTTTCGGCAGGGGAAACCCAATACATTCTATAAGGAGGAAAAAAATGGCAAAGGTTGAATTAAAAGCGCCTATTGTAGAAGAGATTGCCGCCAGCATCAAAGATGCCCAGTCCGTAGTCCTGGTAGATTACCGCGGACTTACCGTTGAGCAGGACACAAAGCTTCGTAAGAATCTGCGTGAGGCAGGCATTACCTATAAGGTGTACAAAAACACATTCATGACCCGTGCGTTCAAGGATACCGATTGCGAAGGACTGATCCAGTATCTGGAAGGCCCCAATGCAATTGCGATTTCCAATGAGGATGCAACTGCCCCGGCGAGAGTCCTTGCAGAGTTTGCGAAGACAGCCGATAAGCTTGAGATCAGGGCCGGTATCGTTGAAGGTACCGTATATGATGCAAAGGGCATTGCTTCCATCGCCAGCATTCCTGCCAGGGAAGTGCTCATTTCCAGATTGCTTGGCAGCCTGCAGAGTCCTATCACCAACTTTGCTCGTGTCATGAACCAGCTGGCAGAAAAAGGCGGAGCTTCAGCTGCTTCCGCAGAAGCTGCTGAATAAAGCGGAAAGAAAAGATTTACACAATAATTTAAAAATGGAGGAAAAGAAAATGGCTAAGTTGACAGCTCAGGAATTGATTGATGCGATCAAAGAGATGACCGTATTAGAGTTAAATGATCTTGTAAAGGCTTGCGAGGAGGAGTTCGGCGTATCCGCAGCAGCAGGCGTTGTAGTTGCGGCAGCAGGTGCCGGTGCAGCAGCTGCTGAAGAAGAGAAGGACGAGTTCGATGTAGAGCTGACCGAGGTTGGCGCAGAGAAGGTTAAGGTTATCAAGGTTGTCCGTGAAGTGACCGGCCTGGGCCTGAAGGAAGCAAAGGACGTAGTTGACGGCGCTCCTAAGGTTGTTAAGGAAGCTGCATCTAAGGCAGAAGCCGAGGAGATCAAGAAGAAGCTTGAGGAAGTTGGCGCAAAGGTTACATTAAAGTAGTCGTGATATCCAAGTGACTGCGTGATATGATAAAGGGATGGTTCCGTGCATGCACGGAGGGCCGTCCCTTTATTATATCACATAGGCGCGCAGCCATGCCGGAAACCTGGTGCGAAGCCACGCCGCCCGCCCTGAAAGTTCCCGGCGGATATTCATATGGGCCGTTATATTCTCGAAATGCAAGCATAAAACCAAACAATAATATCCAATAATGTAAAAATCTGCTTGACCCCCTCCCCTATTTGTGATAATATGGATAGTGCACTATTGTGCGGTACTATGTCTGCGTATATTGCAACATGGCATAAATCAGAAAGAACGGGGTGAAATGTCAATGGAAAAGAACAGAATACGTCCCATGGCCGGCAATAAGGTTATGCGTATGAGTTATGCACGGCAGAAAGAGGTTCTGGAGATGCCCAATCTGATCGAAGTCCAAAAGGATTCTTATCAGTGGTTTTTGGACGAAGGTTTGAAGGAAGTCTTCGATGATATCTCTCCTATTGCTGATTACAGCGGTTCTTTGAGTCTGGAATTTGTGGACTTCGAACTGTGCAGAGACGATGTCAAATATTCTATTGAGGAATGCAAGGAGAGGGACGCTACTTACGCGGCGCCTCTGACTGTTAAAGTTCGTCTGTACAATAAGGAGAAGGAAGAGATAAGCGAACACAAGATTTTTATGGGTGACCTCCCGCTGATGACTGAGACAGGCACTTTTGTTATCAATGGCGCGGAACGTGTTATCGTTAGCCAGTTGGTTCGTTCCCCCGGCATTTATTACGGCATAGGGCACGATAAGATCGGTAAGCGCCTGTTCTCCTGTACCGTGATCCCTAATCGCGGTGCATGGCTGGAATATGAGACAGATTCCAATGATGTCTTCTATGTCCGCGTGGACAGGACCCGAAAGGTACCGGTTACGGTGCTGATCCGTGCGCTGGGCGTCGGCTCCAATGACGAGATCCGGGAATTATTCGGCGACGAACCCAAGATTGAAGCATGCTTTGGCAAGGACACTGCTGAAAATTATCAGGAGGGTCTGTTAGAGTTATACAAAAAAATCCGCCCCGGTGAACCTTTGAGTGTTGAGAGTGCAGAAAGCCTGATCAACGCTATGTTCTTCGACCCCAGAAGATATGATTTGGCCAAGGTTGGTAGATATAAATTCAATAAGAAACTGGCATTCAGGAACAGGATCAGGCATCAGATCCTGGCAGCCGACGTGGTGGAGCCGTCCACCGGCGAAGTGCTTGCATCCGCGGGTGACAAGGTGACTGCAGAGCTGGCCGATACGATCCAGAATGCTGCCGTTCCTTTCGTATATGTGCAGACAGAAGAGAAGAATGTTAAAGTCCTGTCCAATATGATGGTGGATCTGACCAGCTTTGTGGATTGCAATCCCAGAGACTTTGGCATCCATGAGAAAGTATACTACCCTGTGCTGGCCCAGATCCTTGAAGAGTTCAGTGAGGATCCCGAAAAGCTTGCGGAGGCCATTAAGAAAAATGTCCATGAGCTTGTGCCCAAGCATATCACAAAGGAAGACATTATTGCTTCCATTAATTATAACATGCATCTCGAGTACGGCCTGGGCAATGATGACGATATCGACCATCTGGGCAACAGGCGTATCCGTGCAGTGGGAGAATTGCTCCAGAACCAGTACCGTATCGGCCTTTCCAGAATGGAGAGAGTTGTCCGTGAGCGTATGACTACACATGACGCGGAGGAGATTTCCCCCCAGTCGCTGATCAATATTAAACCCGTTACGGCTGCGGTCAAGGAGTTCTTCGGTTCTTCCCAGCTGTCCCAGTTCATGGATCAGAATAACCCGCTCGGGGAACTGACCCATAAGAGGCGTTTGTCCGCACTTGGCCCCGGTGGTTTGTCCAGGGACCGTGCCGGATTTGAGGTCCGTGACGTGCATTATTCCCACTATGGGAGGATGTGCCCTATTGAGACCCCTGAAGGCCCTAATATCGGTTTGATAAACTCCCTTGCAAGCTATGCAAGGATTAATGAATACGGTTTTGTGGAGGCGCCTTACCGAAAGGTGGATAAGTCCGACCCTTCAAATCCCAGGGTTACGGATGAGGTGGTATACATGACCGCTGACGAAGAGGATAATTATCATGTGGCGCAGGCCAACGAGGCGTTGGACGGGAACGGGCATTTTGTCCGTAATACCGTATCCGGCCGTTACCGCGAGGAGACCCAGGAGTATCCCCGTTCCATGTTTGACTACATGGACGTGTCTCCCCGTATGGTATTCTCCGTGGCCACCGCATTGATTCCTTTTCTGCAGAACGATGACGCCAACCGTGCGCTGATGGGATCCAACATGCAGCGTCAGGCTGTGCCTCTTTTGCTGACGGATGCCCCTGCAGTGGGTACCGGCATGGAGACGAAGACGGCAGTGGACTCCGGTGTCTGTGTCCTGGCCAGGAAATCGGGTACTATCGATTATGTGTCGTCCAGGCTCATTCGCATGACTTGCGATGACGGAGAAAGGGCAGAGTACCATCTGACCAAATTCTCCAGGAGCAACCAGTCCAACTGCTACAACCAGAAGCCTATTGTATTTAAGGGAGACCATGTGGCGGAGGGACAGGTGATTGCTGACGGCCCTTCCACTTCCATGGGTGAACTGGCGCTGGGTAAGAACCCGCTGATCGGTTTCATGACATGGGAAGGCTACAATTACGAGGATGCGGTACTTTTAAGTGAAAGACTGGTGCAGGAGGATGTCTACACCTCCGTGCACATTGAGGAATATGAGGCAGAGGCCAGGGATACAAAGCTGGGGCCCGAGGAAATTACCCGTGACGTTCCCGGCGTCGGTGATGATGCGTTGAAGGATCTGGATGACAGAGGTATCATCCGTATCGGTGCGGAGGTCCGTGCCGGTGATATCCTTGTAGGTAAGGTAACTCCCAAGGGAGAGACGGAGCTTACTGCGGAGGAGAGGCTGCTCCGTGCGATTTTCGGCGAGAAGGCAAGGGAAGTCCGTGACACTTCGCTGAAAGTGCCTCACGGCGAATACGGTATTGTAGTGGATGCCAAGGTATTTACCAGAGAGAACAGCGACGAGCTTTCTCCCGGGGTAAACCAGGCAGTCCGTATCTATATTGCGCAGAAGAGAAAGATTTCCGTAGGAGACAAGATGGCAGGCCGGCACGGCAACAAGGGTGTTGTCTCCCGGGTGCTTCCGGTGGAAGATATGCCTTATCTGCCTAACGGGCGCCCGTTGGATATTGTGCTGAACCCTCTGGGTGTGCCTTCCCGTATGAACATTGGACAGGTATTGGAGATTCATCTTTCCCTGGCGGCAAAGGCGTTAGGGTTTAACGTGGCTACCCCTGTGTTTGACGGCGCCAATGAAAATGACATCATGGATACGCTGGATCTGGCAAACGACTATGTAAACCTTCCTTTTGATGCCGCTGAAGCGGCACGGTGGAAGTCGGAGGGAAGAGAGAGCACTGTAGACGGCAGGAAATGGGACGGTGAGACTTTTGAGAGCAAGCACAGTGAGGAGCTGCTTCCTGAAGTGGTAGATTACTTGTCAAAGAGCAGGGACCACAGGGAAGTATGGGCAGGAGTCCCCATCTCCCGTGACGGGAAAGTCCGTCTCCGTGACGGCCGTACCGGAGAATATTTTGACAGTCCCGTAACCATAGGCCACATGCATTACCTGAAGCTTCACCATCTGGTAGATGACAAGATCCATGCCCGTTCTACCGGGCCGTACTCTCTGGTGACACAGCAGCCCTTGGGCGGCAAAGCGCAGTTTGGCGGCCAGCGATTCGGCGAGATGGAGGTATGGGCCTTGGAGGCATATGGCGCATCTTACACACTGCAGGAGATCCTGACAGTGAAGTCGGATGACGTAGTGGGGCGTGTGAAGACTTACGAAGCGATCATAAAGGGAGATAATATCCCCGAACCCGGAATCCCGGAATCCTTTAAGGTATTGCTGAAGGAGCTGCAGGCGCTTGGCCTGGATGTAAGAGTCCTCCGTGATGACCAGACCGAAGTGGAGATTATGGAGAGCATTGACTACGGTGATACGGATTACCGTTATGAGATGGGCGACGACCGCAAGTATGACGATTATGACAACGGTTCCCTGGGCGAGATGGGTTATCAGGCACAGGAGTTCGACGAGGAGAGCGGAGAGCTGGTAAGCTCTGATGATGAAGTCTATGAGGACGACGCATTTGATATGGATGCAGATGAATTCGACGACGGCGAGGACGATTTTGAGTAAGTTCGAAGCCGGACGAATCCGAAAAGCAGTCAGCATTAAATGCCTGCATTCAGAAGCAGATTATTGAAGCAAGTCATTTGGATAGACCCAAAGGCTTTTCGGAAAGGCTTCTGAACGAATGACAGAACCGGGTGGAATGCTGAAAAATAGAAGGGAGTGCCATTAATGCCAGAAACAAAGAATGAAGCAACCTATCAGCCTATGACATTTGATGCCATCAAGATTGGATTGGCTTCGCCCGATAAGATCCGTGAATGGTCCCACGGCGAGGTTTTAAAGCCTGAGACGATCAATTACAGAACGCTGAAACCTGAGAGGGACGGCCTGTTCTGTGAGAAAATATTCGGCCCCAGCAAGGACTGGGAGTGCCATTGTGGTAAGTACAAGAAGATCAGATATAAGGGCGTTGTCTGTGACCGCTGCGGTGTAGAGGTTACCAAGGCAAGCGTGCGAAGGGAACGTATGGGGCATATCGAGCTGGCTGCCCCTGTGTCCCACATCTGGTATTTTAAAGGGATACCCAGCCGTATGGGCCTGATTCTGGACCTGTCCCCCAGAGTGCTGGAGAAGGTGTTGTATTTTGCTTCTTATATTGTGTTAGATGCGGGGGAGACCGGCCTGGAGTATAAGCAGATCCTGTCCGAGAAGGAGTATCAGGATGCCAGGGAAACTTACGGGAATAAGTTCCGTGTAGGGATGGGTGCGGAAGCCATCAAGGAGCTGCTGCAGGCAATCAACCTGGAGACAGAGGCGGAGGAATTAAAGACCGGCCTTAGGGAATCCTCCGGGCAAAAGCGTGCCCGTATCATCAAGAGGCTGGAGGTTGTGGAAGCTTTCCGTGAGTCCGGCAATATGCCGGAGTGGATGATTATGGATGTGGTCCCTGTGATTCCCCCGGATCTCCGTCCCATGGTGCAGTTGGACGGCGGACGTTTTGCCACATCCGACCTGAATGACCTGTACAGAAGGATCATTAACAGAAACAACCGTTTGAAGAGGCTGCTGGAACTGGGTGCACCGGATATCATTGTGCGCAATGAGAAGAGGATGCTCCAGGAAGCGGTGGATGCCCTGATTGACAACGGCAGGAGGGGACGTCCCGTAACCGGCCCCGGGAACAGGGCGCTGAAATCCCTGTCCGATATGCTGAAAGGTAAATCCGGGCGCTTCCGTCAGAACCTGCTGGGTAAGCGTGTGGACTATTCCGGTCGTTCCGTTATCGTAGTGGGCCCGGAACTGAAGATTTACCAGTGCGGCCTGCCCAAGGAAATGGCTATCGAGCTGTTCAAGCCTTTCGTTATGAAAGAGCTGGTGGCAAAGCAGATCAGCCAGAATATTAAAAATGCGAAAAAGTTAGTGGATAAGATGGATAACCAGGTGTGGGATGTGCTGGAAGAGGTAATCAAGGAGCATCCTGTTATGCTGAACCGTGCCCCTACTCTGCACAGGCTTGGTATCCAGGCCTTTGAGCCGATTCTTGTAGAGGGTAAAGCTATTAAGCTGCATCCTCTGGTATGTGTAGCCTTCAATGCGGACTTTGACGGGGACCAGATGGCAGTGCATCTGCCTCTGTCGGTGGAAGCACAGGCCGAATGCCGGTTCCTGCTGCTGTCTCCCAACAATCTGCTGAAACCGTCGGACGGCGGGCCGGTAGTAGTTCCTTCACAGGATATGGTCCTGGGAATCTATTATCTGACCCAGGAGAGGCCCGGAGCTATTGGGGAAGGCAAGTTTTATAAGAATGTCAACGAGGCGATCCTTGCCTATGAGAACGGCGCATGTACTTTGCACTCCAGGATTACGGTGCGCATGAGCAAGGTGAATGAGGCGGGAGAGACTGTATACGGGAATGTGGAGTCTACCCTGGGACGCTTTATCTTTAACGAGATCCTGCCTCAGGATTTGGAATTTGTGGATAGGAGTAAGCCGGAGAACCTGCTGAAGCTGGAGGTGGATTTCCATGTAGGCAAGAAGGGGTTAAAGCAGATCCTGGAAAAAGTCATCAACATTCATGGCGCTTCCAAGACTGCGGAGGTTCTGGATGACGTAAAGGTAATTGGTTACAAGTACTCTACCAGAGCGGCTATGACGGTATCCATTTCCGACATGACCGTGCCGGAGAAGAAGCCTCAGATGCTGGCCGATGCCCAGGCTACCGTAGATAAGATTTCCACCAATTTCCGCCGCGGCTTGATCACGGAGGAAGAGAGATACCGTGCGGTGGTAGAGACCTGGAACGAGACGGATAAGGAACTGACGGATGTGCTTCTGGCCGGACTGGATAAATACAATAACATCTTTATGATGGCTGACTCCGGCGCCCGTGGTTCCAACCAGCAGATCAAGCAGCTGGCCGGTATGCGTGGACTGATGGCGGATACCACCGGAAGGACCATTGAGCTGCCAATTAAGTCTAATTTCCGTGAGGGCCTGGACGTATTGGAGTACTTTATGTCCGCCCACGGCGCCCGTAAAGGTCTGTCCGATACGGCGCTGCGAACGGCTGACTCCGGTTACCTCACCAGACGTATGGTGGATGTATCCCAGGAGCTTTCCATCAGGGAGGTTGACTGCTGCGAAGGCAAGGCAGAGATCCCCGGAATGGTGGTCAAGGCGTTTATGGACGGGAAAGAGACCATTGAAAGCCTGAAAGACAGAATCACAGGAAGATATTCCTGCGAAGATATTATGGATGGGGACGGCAACATGATTGTGAAGCGTAACCACATGATCACACCCAGCCGTGCATCCAGAATTTTAAGCGTCGGCGTGAACGAGAAGGGCGAGCCTGTGGAGGCGGTGAAGATCCGTACTATCCTGACCTGCCGTTCCCATGTGGGTATCTGCGCAAAGTGCTACGGCGCCAACATGGCAACCGGCGAGGCGGTACAGGTGGGTGAGGCTGTTGGTATTATTGCCGCGCAGTCCATCGGAGAACCCGGTACCCAGCTGACCATGAGAACTTTCCACACCGGCGGCGTGGCAGGTGATGATATCACACAGGGTCTTCCCCGTGTAGAGGAGCTTTTTGAGGCCAGAAAGCCTAAGGGACTTGCAATCATTGCCGAGTTCGGCGGCAGGGCGGAGATCAAGGACACCAAGAAGAAGCGTGAGGTGGTCATCACAAATGACGAGACCGGTGAGAGCAAGACTTACCTGATCCCTTACGGCTCACGTATTAAGATCATGGACGAACAGATCCTGGAAGCCGGCGACGAGCTTACAGAAGGAAGCGTTAATCCCCACGATCTGCTGAAGATCAAGGGTATCCGTGCGGTCCAGGACTATATGCTCCGGGAAGTACAGCGCGTTTACCGCCTGCAGGGTGTTGATATTGCCGATAAGCATATTGAAGTAATTGTACGTCAGATGCTGAAGAAGATACGCATCGAAAGCAACGGAGATACGGAATTCCTTCCCGGCACCCTGGTGGATGTCCTTGAGTATGAGGATATGAATGAGAAACTTGCCGCAGAGGGAAAAGAGGCTGCAGAGGGAAAACAGGTACTGCTGGGCATCACCAAGGCGGCCCTGGCAACCAACTCCTTCCTGTCGGCAGCATCTTTCCAGGAAACCACAAAGGTGCTGACGGAAGCTGCTATCAAGGGAAAAGTGGATAACCTGATCGGACTGAAAGAGAATGTTATTATCGGAAAGCTGATCCCTGTAGGTACGGGTATGAAGCGGTACCGTAATACCAGGCTGAGCACAGATGAAAAAGACGCTAACTCTTTCGATGAACTTGATTTTGACGAGCTGGATGACGAGAAAGAGGTTTTCCTTGAAGGTGAGGAAGAAATGGACGAACCGGATGGGGCGGACGGAATGGAAGAGTTTGACGAAAACGAGGATGCGGAAGAAGCAGCAGGAGAAATGGTGGCTGTAGCCGAAGACAACGAATAGAAATAGCAGAACAAATAGAATCCAGGGGCGATGCCATGCGGCATTGCCCCCTGCTGTAAGAGCGGGAAACGGCCGGGAATGTGAAAGGAATGGAGACAGCGTATGAAGGTTTTAGTTACAGGCGTAAAGGGCCAACTGGGGCATGATGTTGTCAATGAACTGGAAAAGCGGGGAATAGATGCCGTTGGCGTGGACATTCAGGAGATGGACATTACAGATGCAGCCAGTGTGGACGGAGTGATCAAATCGGCGGCGCCTGATGCGGTAATCCACTGTGCGGCGTACACTGCGGTGGATGCTGCCGAGGAGAACGTGGAGGCATGCCGGAAGGTGAATGCCGACGGTCCCCGGAATATTGCGAAAGCCTGCAGGGAACTGGATATCAAGATGATCTATATCAGTACGGATTACGTGTTTAACGGGCAGGGAGAAAACATCTGGGAAACGGAAGATGAGTGCGCCCCCAGGAGTGTCTACGGACAGACCAAGTATGAGGGAGAACTGGCGGTGAAGGAGCTTTTGGACAAGTACTTTATCGTGCGCATTGCGTGGGTGTTTGGCTTAAACGGGAAGAATTTCGTAAAGACCATGTTAAAGCTGTCCGAGACCCATGACAGAATCACGGTGGTAGACGACCAGTTCGGTTCCCCCACATATACCTATGACCTGGCGGTGCTGTTGGCCGATATGGTCCAAACGGAAAAATACGGCGTATATCATGCCACAAATGAAGGGTTTTGCTCATGGTATGATTTTGCCTGTGCCATTTTTAAGGAAGCAGGGGCCAAGGTGGACGTGGTTCCCGTTACTTCGGCGGAGTACGGTGCGAAGGCCAACCGTCCCATGAACAGCCGTCTGAGCAAGGATAAACTGACGGAGAACGGCTTTCACAGGCTGCCGCCCTGGGAGGACGCGCTGAAGCGTTATCTCTGGGAGTTGCAAAAGGGGTAAAGCAAAATATATTTTGCTGCAAAAGTTTTTTCGAAAAAGTAATTGACATTGCATCTGCAAGCGGCTATACTAATAAGGCATGCGTGCGGATGCTTTTTTTGTGAGCAAAACGGCAGAAAGGGAGATTTCCGGTTCGGCTGCAGGCGCAACAGACCAGGCCCCATGCATGGAAACAATTGTATCATATTCAGAAAGAGGTGAAACAGAATGCCAACATTTAACCAGTTAGTAAGAAAGGGACGTCAGACATCTGCGAAGAAGTCTACAGCACCTGCTCTGCAGAAAGGATACAACTCCCTTCACAAGAAGGCAACCAATGTATCTGCTCCCCAGAAGCGTGGTGTATGTACCGCTGTAAAGACTGACACTCCTAAAAAGCCTAACTCAGCTCTTAGAAAGATCGCCAGAGTACGTCTTTCCAACG
>CANRWO010000006.1 GCA_947643615.1 uncultured Lachnospiraceae bacterium | reverse complement strand
CTTTTCCCTGAAAATCTTTTTAAAATAACTCTTGACTATTTACCAAATTGCTTTTGGTCACGTTCCAGCAACCTTACTTCAACGCGTTAGCCGTTTCATAGAAATGATAATACATGCCTTTCTTTGCGATCAGCTGGTCATGGTTCCCCTCCTCCACGATCCCTTCTTCCGTCAGCACCAGTATCCGGTCCGAATTCCTGATACTGGAAAGCCTGTGGGCGATGGTCAGCGTAGTCCTTCCCTCCGACAGCTTTGCCAGGGACTTCGCCACGGCAAATTCACTCTCATTGTCCAAAGCCGAGGTGGCTTCGTCCAGGATGATGACGGGCGGATTCTTTAAGAACACCCTGGCGATGCTGATCCTCTGCTTCTGCCCGCCGGAGAGCTTCACCCCGCGCTCCCCCACATAAGTCTCATAGCCGTCCTTCAGGCCCATGATAAAATCATGTGCCCCTGCCCTCTTCGCCGCCTCCGCGACCTCCTCCCGGGAAGCTCCCGGCCTTCCATACAGGATGTTCTCGTAAATAGTTCCCGAAAAGAGATACACATCCTGCTGCACCATGCCGATACTGCCCCTGAGGCTCTTCAACGTAAATTGCTTTACATCCTGGCCGTCTAAGGTGATCCTTCCCTTTGACACATCATAAAATCTGGGGATCAGGTTGCAGAGAGTGGTCTTGCCCCCTCCCGACGGGCCCACGATGGCGACCTTCTCACCTGAGCGGATCTCCAGGTTGAGGTTGCTGAATACCTGGTTATGGTCGTCCGGATATTCAAAGCTCACATCCTCAAACACAATATTCCCCCTGGGATTTTTTAACTCTACTGCCCCCGGCTCATCAAAGATCTCAATGTCAGCGTCCAATATCTGCAGAAAACGCTCGATGCCCGTGACCCCTCTCTGGAACTGCTCGGCAAACTCAATGATACGGCGGATGGTTGCGATCAGCGTAGAAACATAAAGCATATAAGCCACCAGGTCGCCGGGTTCGATCAAACCCTTTGTCATGAACACACCGCCCGCCACCAGCACCAGCAGGTACATCAACCCGTCGAACATCTTTACCGCCGTCTGGAACGCCGCCATGTAACGGTAGGTCAGTTTCTTGATGTCTAAAAACACACTGTTATCCTTCTCGAACTTGGATTCCTCCACCGCCTCGTTGGTAAACGCCTTTACCACCTTATGCCCCAGCAGGCTGTCCTCAATCCTGGCGTTCAGTTCCCCGATCTGGTTCCTCTGTTTCCGGAAAGCGGCACGCTGCCTGAAATTCAGCAGCATACAGACAACCAGCATCAGAGGCACGCACAAAAAGATGATCACAGTGAGGAGCAGATTGATATTGGCCAAAATAATGAAAGCGATCACAGTCTTGATACCTGCAATAAAGAACTCCTCCGGGCAATGATGGGCAAATTCCGTCACGTCGAACAAATCGTTGGTGATACGTCCCATGATCTGCCCCACCTTGGTATTGTTATAATAGGTATCAGACAGCTTCTGAAGATGGCTGTAGGCGTCCCTCCTCATATCCGTCTCGATCCTTGCGCCCATGACATGCCCCATATCGGCCATATAATAACTGGCAAAGCAATCAATGATACGCAATCCGAAATAAAGCAGTCCCAGGCTGCCTATGGTCCTTATGGAGAGGGATGCCAGGTCCCGGATCCCCTCGTTTGTGATATACCGCATAATCATGGGAAGCACCAGTTCACAGACCGTAGTCAGCGCAGCACAGAGCAGATCCGTCACCAGTATTCCCTTATATTTTCCAAAGTAAGGCACAAATCGTTTTAACAGTTCTTTTGTATTGTATTGCTTTGGTTCCATTTCTATCTCCTATTTATATTTACATTATTTTGCATTCTATGCTGAAACATTCCCATAACAAACCCAAAAGCGCTGCCCTATCTGCCATCCCCATTTTCCCCGGAAGGGATGACTGCTTTTTTCACAGCTTTTTCCGCCAGTACCCAGAAATAACTGGACAGGTAATACATAATCAGCGCCGTCACCGTAGTAACGGAAAACAAATAAACATTGACAAACAGATTGCTGTAGTGCACTAAGATTCTGGCTAACACCTTTTCGCCCAGCCATTCCTGAATACAATAAAATTCAAAGGTGAATATCCCGAAAAAGGAAAGCATTTTTGTCAAGCCTTTTCCCAATATCCCCAAATAACGGTTCTCTTCCAGGGTAAACAAGAACCTTGCCAATAAGAACGGAAGCGAAACCGAAATAAGGATATTCGGAATGCAGCAGTTTGATATGGGCACAAGAATGTACATATCCCGATATCCGCTCAGGTAGGCTAAATATAACCCGAGAAAAAGCACCAATATTAAGAGGCTCCAGGTCAGCCTGTCAAATATATAGCCGCCGTTCTGTGCAATCCACCCTGCAAGTATCCCTATGAGAAAGATAGGGATACGGTTGGTAAACCCAAACAAATCATATCGCATGGAATCACTCGCAAACAACGTGCATAACAGCCATACAACGAGCGCACACAAGGTAAACCGGACTTTGCCGGACGAACCTATAAACAGGCGGTAATAGAACGGGAAAAAGAGATAAAACGTCAATATGGCAGGCACAAACCATAAAAACACATAAATGCTCGTCCTATAAAAACCGATGCACAATACATTCTGCAAAAGCTGCCCGGCAGACCACCCGTTAAAACGGTAATGCAGCAGCGCAACAAATACAAATGGCAATAGGATACGTTTTATCCTCTTGTAATAAAACACAAGTATATTGTTTGACTTTTTGACAGAATAGGTAAGTCCCATACCGGAAAGGAACAGAAAAATATCCACCCCGCCGAAGCCGATTTTCTTGATAAAGCTCTCCACCCAAAAGATTTTTACATGGCCCTCAAATATAGGCTGCCATTCGTGAAAAAAGAAAATCCAGAGTGCCGCAAACCCCATTATTGCGCCCCTGTAGCGGTTCAGGAGCGCAAAGCCGTTTTGGACGGTTAATTGTGCAGCGCCAGAAGGCTGCCCGCCTGCCCCCGTTTTATCCGTAAGAGTACTCCCCGATAGTACTTCCCGTAGCTTATCCATAGTAACCCGTTTCCCCATACTGTCATGCCGTTTTCACATAACATTTATTTAGATTCCTGAATGTATTATAGCATGTGTGGATTGATACGTCACTGCTTATTTTGACATTGCGGCGCACCTGCTGCGGCAGCTCTGATTTTATGATCCAAAACGGCTCCAAAACAACTCCGTCCAAAATCACCCCAAATAACTCGCCCAAAATAACTCTGCAATTATTATCCAAAAAATCATTGACAACATACTTTCTATGTAGTAATATACTATGTGTCCGCAGCAATCGGACATATGCGCGAGTGGCTCAGCGGTGGAGCACCTCCTTGCCAAGGAGGGGGTCGCGGGTTCGATCCCCGTCTCGCGCTTTTATTTTACAGCGGAAGCCGATATTTGCGGCTTCCTTTTTTTGCGCGCATGAGCAGAGTCAGAAACACATTCCGCTGGCAGGCCATGCTTGCATGGACTGACGGCGGAATGTGCTTATGACGAGCAACGCGAGGGAGGAAGGCTTTGCCTTCCGAACCTGCTCATGCGACAACAATTCCAGGCACACTTTACCCGGCAGGCCATGCTTGCATGGACTGACGGCGGAATGTGCTTATGACGAGCAACGCGAGGGAGGAAGGCTTTGCCTTCCGAACCTGCTCATGCGACAACAATTCCAGGCACACTTTACCCGGCAGGCCATGCTTGCATGGACTGACGGCGGAATGTGCTTTTCCATCACTTTTCCATCACATTTCCGGAGAGAGGGTTACTTTTCAGAGAGGATATGCCATATGTTTTGTCATCAATGTGGAAAAAAATTGCGAGAAAATGCACACTTCTGTTCTTATTGCGGTGTGTCTGTGAGGGAAGAACCCGAATCGCCTGGTTCCGTCTCCACCCAATCAGAAAACGCCACCGCAAATGCAAAGGGGACAGACACAGCGGATTCCAAGCCACATACCGAGGACACCTTTGCCTCCCAAAAGGAATATGATTCCCAGGGGGAATCCCAAGACCGGCATGACGTTGATAGCCAGGAACAAACCGGAAGACAGCTTGACGGACAAGAACAGCATGACGCCGATACACCGGAATCGGTTATGCCCCCTGCAGCGCCGGCCGCCGAAGCAATTGCAGACCTTACCCTGAAAAAAGGAAAAGTAGTCGTTACCGGCGGGGAATTACGCCTGCACAAAAAACACTATTTCAGAAAATCCGGCAAAAAGAAATTCAGAAAGACAAAAAAAGACTCCCTGGTTCCCCTTGGCTCGATTATAGGGACTTCCTTGGAGCACTATAAATACAGCGGGCGTATTTTCCTGTCATTGCTGTTGCTTGCAGCCTTTTCGGTATGCGCTTTTACCCTGGCCAGATGGGGTTACGATACCTGCCGTGAACGGAGCGCTCCCTATCGGGACAAGGAGCTGGAAGCGCTGGAAGCCACCATTGCAATCCTGGATAATGACGGCGCGGAATGCCTTCTCCAATATCAGGACAGCCAAAAGGATAACCGCGCCGAAGCAGATGACCTGTCGGCCGAGCTGGCCTATTTAAAGACTCTTCAAACACAGGAAATACTGGATGCTGTTTACACCAGCGGCAGGTTTGACCTGGATGCCTTCTTCAACAGGGAACCGTTTTCCCGCGCCTATCAGGAATACCTGCAGGATCTTGTGACTGCTTTCAAGGAAGACGAATTATTGAATAGCTGGCTCTACAGCTACTATGAGGCGACTGAGGAATACGGCGGGAATTACTTCCTGGATACTGATATGTGGATTTACAGCGGCGACGCGGAAAACAAATTTTCCTCTGGGCTGGATTCCGCCGCCAACCTGGCGAACGAGCATTATGACCTGGATTTATATGAACACATTCAGTATACGGGACGCATCTATATCACCGGCGCCGACTTCATGCAAAAGATACTCTCACTCCCCAGGTACACCGTGGACGGTGCCATATTCGCCAAAGCCTATGGCGGGGCGCCTGATCCGTCGGAAATGTCCGTGCCCGGCTGGAGCAGAAGCCATTATGAAGAATTCTGGCTGTACGGCCTTGATTATTATAATGTGGATACGCCCATGTGGCTGGATTACGGCCTCCAGGCAGAAGATTTCGGACTTGACTGGAACATGCTGCTGGACGAAACGGCCTACTATACGGCCTACCGGAATTTCATAGACAAAATAGACCCTAATCTGCCCTGCTATGATATAGCTGTCTACACCGCAGATGATACGGCGTACGGCGGTATGGGATGCAGCTTAAAGGGAACGGAAGCATCCTTCAGCGACATGATTGCTTCCTATGCCGAAAACCATCCTGAATTTATAGACGAACTTCTGCAGGACAAGGGTTACGGCAAAACCTTATCCACCTCCGTGGATAAGGATATCACTGATGCAGAGGCCAGGTTTGCGGAATTGGACAGCGAACTTCGGGACTTGCAAAACCAGGAAAAAGAGTTGGCACAACTCCTTGCAAATGAGGACGTCTACAGAAATAACTATTCTCTTCTTCTGTCCGACATAGAGCAGCATACACAAGAACTCATTTACCGCCTGCTGTCCTTCGGGGGTGCTGCCCTGCTGTGCGCCATTGCTGCCCTGGCCAGCCTGTACAGGCTTATTGGACTTTTCAAACGCCCCAGGCATTTGTTTCTTATCTACTGCCAGGATTTGGAATATGCTTTTTCTTCCAGAGGATGCTCCAAGGCACAGCTCGAGCTCCTGCAAAACCGCCTGCCCAGACAGGGAAATCAGAGAAATGAAGAAGGAAGTTAGTTCGTAGGCTGTCTGTTGTCCAGATACCTGCATTTCCCTCAGCAATATATTCCTTGTCCATATACCATGGGAAATATAACATTGCAGGCTGAAAATTCAGCCTGCTCTATTTAGCGGATCTCCTTCTGTCATCCGAGGCCTCTACTCACACCCAATCAGTACTTCCTTCCCCCGGAAAACAAAACCGTACTTCCGGATTCCCCTACAGTTCCCATTTGCCGGAACAACCAGAAAAGAATACTGCATTGCCATATGGCTGCTGAAAAACTTCCTCCTACCTATACTCTTCCGTAACCTCCACCCGGTCCAGGCTGCAGGCTTTTCCGCCCTTCATCTCGGGCCAGCTTTCGATAAATACTTTATCATCCTCCTTCAGTCCGCTGACCACTACCTCCAATTTCTCCGGGAACCCGAAATACCCAAGGCTCACAGGGACTTTCTGCCCCGTATAAAAATGATCGTTTATCTTTTGCCCGTCCAGAAAGACTTCCATGCCGATTCCCGCATAATCCAGCCAAAGCAGCGTATCCCTTCCGGAAGAGCGCTCTTCTTTGCCTGAATAGGATAAGGTGATCTCATAGACAGAAGTATCCGCGTCCCCGAAAATCCTCTGGAACCCATCTTCCGCCGCCCTGCCGAAAAGCTCCCTGCGCCTGGCTTCCGCAGCGCTTCCTGAAAGCTCCCTGTATTCGGCCTCTGTCCCCTTGCCGATTATCTCTCTCTCATATACCACAAAACGCCCTTCCGTTCCGGCCTTCCCAAACCCAGCCGGAGCTTTCACAGGTTCCGGGTACATGAGGATCCTGGTGTGGGCATTTCCGGTGACTGCCAACCCACCGTTCTCCTCCCACACATAATTGTCGCTGATCACCAGATAGTCCTGATCCAAAGCCACCTTCCATGCATTCAGCGCCTGCTCCCTGGTGAGGTGCAGCACATCCGCCTCCTTGCCGTCCTGCCAGAGGTAGCGGGGAGCGTAATCGCCATAAAACACATAAGTCCCCTCTTCGCCGTTGAGCCTGCAGAACGGAGTTGCCAGCGCGGATACAAGTACGGCGCTCCCCATACGCATATGATAGGGGAAAAAGCCGTAAGTCCCTCCAACGATATCCACCGCAGGGAACACTACTTCCCCTGCTGCCGTCAGTCCCTTAAAGACTACTCCCTGATGATCATCCATGGTCCTCCGCCTCTGGTAATTGTTGAAGAACACGTAACCATGGGTATCGTCATGCCTGCAGGAGGTCCGCAGTGTATGCGTATCCTCCGGTTTTACATCCTCCGGGAAAATCTCGGACTTCATGGGAGCCATGTCCTCACCGAAGTCTTTCAGGAAGGCTGCAAGCAGCTTAATCTCCTTGTAATTATCCGAAATTGTCCCATACTGGCGTACGGGCGCGTTGAAGTCATAATTGATTTCCGGCAGATCGTTCAGGTAGCCTGTCCCCCTGCTCTCCTGCATGGTGGACAACTTCCCTTTGGGATTGCTGCCGCCATGGTACATATAGTACCCCAGCAGGGCCACCCCGCTGGCCAGCTTTGTGGTGGACATTGCCCCGATGTCAGGGCCCGTAGCCACAGGGCGCCTGTGGGATGTGACTTGCATGCCCCCTCCCAGTTCCGCCGTCAAATAGGGGAACGCAGACTCGTCAAAGGTGACTGCCCCTTCCACATGATGGTCACAGGCGATCAAGGCGTCATTCCTTACATGGCTGATAACGTAGTTGGTATTCGCGGAAATCTCTTCAAAGCTCTGCTCCCAGGGCGCTTCGCAATAGCCGCCCATCACAGGGATACAGTCACCGATCACGGCTCCGCCCCAGCCGGTGGCCGTATAGATGGGAACCTCCAACCCAAGCTCCTTTGCCAGGGCCATCAACCCACGCATATGAGCCTCACCTTTTTCCCCCCGGAAGCCTCCCACATGGCCATATTCATTTTCCAGCTGCATGGCGATCACCGGGCCGCCGTCCTTCAGCATGAGGCCCTCCACCTGCTCATAGATTCGGCTCCAATAGCGCCTTACTAACGCCATATACGCTTCGTCATTGCTGCGCAGCTCAATGCCTTCCTCCCCCTTTTTCACCACCCAGTCAGGGAAGCCTCCGTTTCTCACCTCCCCATGTACCCAGGGGCCCAGCCGGAGGCATACCTGCAATCCCACCTTTTCACATAATTCCACAAATTTTCTCACGTTACGGCACCCGGAGAAGTCAAAAACGCCCTCCTCCTCCTCATGGTGTATCCAAATCATATAGGTGGACACTATGGTCACGCCCCCTGCTTTCATTTTCCGCAGGGATTCCTCCCACAGAGCTTCGTTGTACCTGGTAAAATGCATCTCTCCCATAACAGGGAACCAAGGCTTTCCGTCCCTCATCAGATAATCACTGTTGTATGTATACTCTGTCATTCTCCTAACTCCTTCTCTTTTTACACCCCTTGCGCATTCTGGCACGCCCATGGGAATCTTACTCATAGTTTTTCCCGGATCACCCTGAAATCCCCCATTGTAACATAGATTGCCGGTGAAGATATCCTGATCCCTACCTTTAGCAGGCCGGCTTCACAGGGCATATTGCGTATTTCATAAACCGCCCTGGAATGTTCCGTGGGATGGATTACCGTCTCCCTCACATTACCGCAGTTCTCGGCAAAGAGCCTGACATCCACGCCGGTAGTATCCACACCCATAATCTCTACGGACACGCCATAGTCCCCCTCCTGCCTGAGGATTATGGTATTGCTGATGCAGAAGCGGAAATTCTTTGCCGCCTGGACCTTCAGGCATTTTCTCTCAGGCAGGATCGAGAGGACCGTATTTTCCTCTTTTTCTTCAATATCCCAATATGCCATTCCGTCGGCGCCTTCCGTGAAATCACCGTTCCTCAGCAGGTTATCTCCCCCCATGCCAGGCTCCGAACCCTCTCCGCCCGTTGATTGAAGCCGTCCCTCCAATTCTTTCCAGCCTTCCGGCTCATGTTCCATCTCTTCCCTGTCCTGCCTGAAAGCTTCCAGTCCCTCCATGGCCCGCCCGTCCTCGTCCAGCAGTCCCATATTCTCATTCCAGCCGCCTCCGCTCCCGGGCACGCAGATGGGTTCCCAATAATACACGCCCTTCCCCATCCTGCCGGGGAGTTCTGCCACAAGGTGCATCACATACTCAAGCACCCTCCTCTGCCCCCGGGGTGTAGCCTCCATGCAGCCGATCCGTATCTGGTCCTCGTCGATGAAACCCCTCTCACTCTTTCGCCAGGCATAAGCCGTCTCCACAATGAGAATCGGTTTCCCGTAATCACGCAGCAGCCTGTTCATGGAATCCCGCAGATCCAGATAAGTGCCATGCCAGAAAGGATAATAGGAGAGGCCAATGAGGTCGAAATCACGGAGTCCCGCCAGGAAAGCTTTCTCGAACCACTCATGGAGCCAGTCATATCTGCCGCCCTGGTCCAGATGGATCATGACCTGCATCTGTTCCGGGCCAGCCACTTCCCTTGCGCCTCTGATGCCTGCGTTGACCAGCCTTACCATTCCCTCATAATCTGGCAGTTCCCCCTCGGGGAATAACAGGCCGCTCCGAATCTCATTCCCGATCTGTACCATGTCGGGAAGAGCGCCCTCTTCCTTCAGACGCAGCAATGTATCCCTGGTAAAGGCATAAACCGCTTCCTCCAATTCCGAAAAGCTGAAAGCTTCCCATGCCTTCGGCTTCCTCTGGTTTGCCGGGTCCGCCCAAAAGTCGGAATAGTGGAAATCCAGCAGGAAGCTCATATGGTTCTCCCTGACTTTCCTGGCCATTTCCAAAGTATGCTGCAGGCTGCAGTAACCCTTTGCCTCCGGCACACATTCCGGGTCATTCCAGATCCGCAGCCTGACGGCATTGACACCATATTCCTTTAATAATCCAAAGACTTCCGTCTCCGACCCGTCCCTGTCCTTTACCCGCATCCCCTCTGCCAGGCTCTGGGGCAGGGAAGAAATATCCATTCCCTTATAAAAATCCAACATCAGGCATCCTCCCTTTCCAGTCTAATCCCCCCTGATACATATAAGTTTCATAATATTCCATTGGTGGACTTCCGCAGCAGAATTTCATAATCCACGATCGTCTTTTTCTGGTAATCCTTCCCTGTCAGGGAATTTATGACCTGCCTGGCAATCATGTTTCCCACCTGTTTGGCGGACACGTTAACCGCAGTCACCGCAGGGGTAAAGCAGTCCAGGCTGGGACTGTTATACAGGGAGGCCACGGCGATGTCCTTAGGGATCCTGTATCCCTGGGCCTGCAGGTTAGACATGACCCTGGTACAGATAATGTCATCCCCGCAGATAATGCACTCTACTTTACCGCCGATCATTTCACCCAACAGGGAGTCCATCATCTCCGGGTTCAGCGGACTTGCATGGATAAGCTGCGTCCCCGGCGATAATCCGTTTTTCAGCAGGGCACGGCTGAAACCGCTGTACCTGCTTCTGTTCACCATATAATCCATGTTGTCAATGACCAGGGCAAACTTCCTGTACCCCTTGCCGATCAGAAGGGAAGTCAGGCTCTCCGCCGCCCCCTCATTATCCGTATCAACCTGTATGATATCCTCGTCGCAGATCCCTGTCAACCCCACGGGAAATCCCACAGACATCAGATATTGCACCGCCTTGTCATCCTGCAGGCTCCTGGTCAGGATAATCCCGTCCACCTTGCCTTTATCCACCAGGGAGCGTATGCCGGATACGTCATTGACGGTGGCGCTGGTGATCAGCACATTATAGTCCATCCGTGTAGATGTCTCACAGATTCCCAGAATACATTGCTGAAAATAAGGTCCACCGTTCAGGTAAACATCCGCAGGCAGTATGACTCCCAGGTTTTTAGTAGGCGTCGCCGTCCCTCTCCCGCATTCCTTCCGAAGCTCCTGCCGATTCGCAAAATCTATAATTCTCCTGCGTGTCTCCTCCCCTATCCGGCCCTTACCTGACAGCGCCCTGGATACGGTGCTTTTGGAAACACCCAGCTCTCTTGCCATTTCCTCTAGTGTCATGCCAACCTCCATGCGTCCCGCACTTTGAGGCTTGTATCCCTAAAGTGACGCACACCGGGGAAGCATTTTCCAAGCGCGCTCCCCGCCTTTTTTTATAAAAAGGGCCGCCGCATTACCGGCAGCCCTGTACATTCCTAAATTTCTTCTCACAACCAGGTTAAAAATAAAGGCATCAGATTTCCCACTGATTACTGTTTGGACGCAGCGTATTCTGCTGCCTGTTTCTCCAGTTCGGCAATGATATCACGGATACCTGCCGCCTCCATAGCCAATCTGAAATCCTCCAACGCCTTATCCACGTCAGGCACCAGGCCGTTGATCAAAGGATCGCAGTAAGTGGGGAGTACCGCGTCCACAGCGGCCATCTGAGTGGTCACATTGGTGGAATCAAAGTTGAATCCGTCATAAACATGGTCGCCCTTGATATTGCTCTCCCAGCTGGACAGCATTGCGTCATAGGTGTCATCCAGCACGGTCCTGTCCTCTTTATACTCAGTCCTCTTGATCTCTGCATTCATCCAACCCCAGTTACAGTTGGAGTCAACGCCGTACCCGTCCAGAGTGATCACTTTAAACTGGTCGTCTCCCACAGGCTCCCAGTGCTTGCCCTCAATACCGAACCTGGTCATATCGTTGATGACAGGATTGGTATAGAACTCATTCAGCACCATCATCGCCCTCTCGGGATTCTGGCTGTTCACGTTGATAGCCATACCGTTGTTAATATAGGAATTTACTTTTTTGGGCTGTGCAGCCACAGGGTCTGCCAGGGTAACATTCCATTCCGGATGCTCTTTGTTTGCCTGCTCCGCATAGTTCCTACAGCTTCCCAGGTTCCAGATCATTCCGGCGGTCCTTCCGGTAAGCAATCCTGTCTGTCTCTCATCCCCGGAGCTTAACACATCCTGGGACCAACAGCCTAAATCTGCCAGCTCTTTCATCTGATGGCAATAGTCCGCAAAACCTTCCCAGTCAAGGATATAAGTAAAGTTGAGATCGGAGGGATCCTGGGTATTGTACAGGATCAACTCGCCTCCCTTGGGTGCGCCGCCGGTAACGGTCAGGCCCTGTGCCTGGAAATACTGGTACCAGGGGCCTCCCTGGCTGGCATACTGTCCGTCCGCCGCACATTTCTTATAGAAATCAATCAGCTCATCCCAGCTGGTGATCTGGGAAACGCCATACTTCTCCATCAAGTCCCCGCGTACAGCCAGCACATCCTGGCCGAACTCGTTCTGATAGTTGGGAACCATATACGCGGTTCCGTCAATCTTTGCCTGGCTCCACGCAATCTCGGGAACCACATCCCAGATATCGGGCGCGTAAGTCTGGATAAACTCTTCTGTCATGGGATAGAAACCGCCCATGGCCACGGTAGGCTCATAGTGCCCCCAGCTGGAAGCCGTGAAGATCAGGTCGAACTCCTCACCGCCGGAGAACAGCATGGAATATTTGGTGTCATGTTCACCCCATCCCAGGAACTCTACGCTAACGGAGCAGTTCAGCTTCTCCTCCAGGATTTTGTTGATCTCACCGTAAACCTCATCGAAATCGGGAGTCCTGTCACCCAGCAGATACATCTTCAGATCCACATGTTCTGAGGTGTCAACTACCCCCCCTGCACTGTCGTTTCCGGCAGCCGTGCTTCCTGCAGCGCCGTCATCGCCGCCGCAGCCTGCCAGCAGGCCGGTTGCCATCACCGCGCTTAAGGTAAGCGCCGCCGCTCTTTTCATGTTCTTTTTCATAGTATCCTCCTTCATATATTGTGAAATTAACTAACAACCCATATAGGTAAACAAACTCTGCAAAACCGGGAGAAACCCGCCCGCTTTGCGGACTTGGAAAATCTGAAACAATCAGCCTTTTACCGCCCCGATGGTGATGCCCTGCACGAAATACTTCTGCACGAAAGGATATGCCAGCACGATAGGGCCGGTCACCACAATGGTAAGCGCCATCTTCAATGTCTGTGTGGGCAGTGACACGGAGCTGACCACCGAACCGCTGACCGCACCGTTGGCAATCAGTTTCTTGTAACCTTCGATATTATTGATCTGCCTGTACAGGAAATACTGCAGAGGATATTTCGTTGATGCGCTCTCACTGATGTAAAGCATTGCATTATACCAGTCATTCCAGTATGCCAGTGCAATGAACAACCCCACTGTGGCAAGGGCCGGCTTAATCAGAGGGACCACCACCTGGACCAGCGTCCGAAACTCTCCGCAGCCGTCGATCTTCGCCGCATCGATCAGGGAATCGGGGATGCTCCTGATGTAACTTTTCATGATCAGCAGGTTATACACGGAAAACAGCAGCGGGAGGAGCAATGCAAGGTAGGAATCCGCAAGCTTCAAAGTCTGCCTGATCAACAGATAATAAGGAACCAGTCCACCGCTGAACAAGGTAGTAAAGTAGAAGAAGAAAGAAAACACATTCCTCCATTCAAACTCCTGCCGCACCAGCACATACGCCGTCATGGTCTGCAACGCCAATCCCAGGAGCGTACCGACTATGGTAAGTCCGATGGTGGTGCCATATGCCCTCACCACAACCATTGGCTCCTCAAACACCGTCTTATACGCCTCCACACTGAAATCCTGGGGAAGCAGGCTGAAGCCGTTCTGGATAATAGCCTCTTCCGAAGAGAGCGACCCTGCCAGGATCATCAGGAAAGGAACCAGGCAGATCAGCGCTATGAACCCGCAGAAGGTATAAGCAATTATATTTAACGCAACCACATCTTTTCCGTTTTTCACTTTTCCCAAGTGGCTTGTTTGTGCTGCCATTTCTTCTTTCTCCTTCCTTAAAACAATGTATAGTCTTTGTCGTAGAGGCCTACAAGCTTATTGGCAACCAATACCGTGATAAAGCACAGCACCGACTGGAACAGGCCAATGGCCGCCGACATGCCGAAGTTCTGGTTTGTCACCAACGCCCGGAAAGCCAGCGTATCGATCACATCCGTATAATTGTAAAGGAGTCCGTTGCTTCCCACCAGGTTATAGAACATATCAAAGTTGCCCTTGAAAATGCCTCCTATGGAAAGCAGGAACAGCGTTATGGTGGTGGGCATGATCATGGGGATCGTGACCTTGAAAATCCTCTGGAACACATTTGCCCCGTCAATCTGGGCCGCTTCGTAAATCGAAGTGTCAATACCCATGATCGCCGCCAGGTACATGACGGAGCCATATCCCACACCCTTCCACAGGTTAAAGAACATCAGGATAAAGGGCCATGCCTTGGGCGTGGTGTAGAACGCCACGGGCTTCCCGCCAAAGGCTGTGATCATCCGGTTCATAAACCCGTAATCCGAGCTGAATATGTTGAATGCCATAACGCCTACGATAACCCACGAAATAAAATAGGGAAGGAACATGATGGACTGCGACATCTTTCGATAATGCTTGTTATGTATCTCCGTCAGCAGAATTGCCACCGCAATCTGCGTCACTGTGTTGATCACAATAAACGCAATATTATAGAGCACCGTATTCCTGGTCACCAGGCCCGCCTGCCCTGACTGGAAGAAAAATTTGAAGTTTTCAAACCCGTTCCAGGCACTGCCCCAGATTCCTCCGGCATATGTATACTTCTTAAAAGCCAGCACAATTCCCGTCATCGGGTAGTAAGCAAAAATCAGGGTATATATCACCCCCGGCAACAACATAAGAAGAAATGCCCGGTATTTATATACCTTCTTGAAGAATCCTTTCACTCCACGTTTCTCTTTCACTGCCATCCCTGCCCCTCCATAATTGCATTTTGTTTCTGTTGCGCTTTGTTGCGCCAACCATCTGCGCCTCCGGCATTTGTTTTGTGCTTTTTGTCTATATTATGATTATATTCCATGTGTATTTTGTCGTCAATGCACTGTATTTCCAAATTATCTCATACCCCAAAGTACAAATTAAACAAATAGACGCTAAAAATGCGCAACAAACCTTTTTGTCTGTTGCGCATTCTGTTGCATTCCTGTTTCTTTGAAAAATACCCTGGCTTATTCCATCACTTTATCCGCATATTTGATCCGGTAAATCCTTCTGAGGGAATCGTCAATGCGCTCCTCGGAAATGATCCCGTCCCGCACTGCCTGAAGCACTCCGTTGTAGGCCATCTCAAAATCCTCCGGCGTCAGGATCATATCGCAGCCTGCCCGCAAAGCCTGGATAGCGGCATCGGCAGAGTCATAATAGTCCGCCACGGCCTTCATGTTCATGGCATCCGTAATGATCACCCCCTGGAAACCCAGCTCGTTCCTGAGGATGTCCGTCACTACCGCCTCGGAAAAAGTACAGGGCACATTGTCCCCTGTCAGCTCCGGCGCAGAAATATGGCCGATCATGACCATGTCCGCCCCGGCATCGATCCCCGCCCGGAATACGGTAAATTCTTCCGCCCGGAACTGTTCCGCAGTCCGGGAGGTTGACGCCAGTACGGTATGGGTATCCTGGGCAGAGCTCCCGATCCCCGGGAAATGCTTCAGGCAGGCAGTGATCCCCTGGTCGGAAAGTCCCTGTACCGCTGCCGCCACATAGCCTGCCACAGCCTGGGGATCCGCCCCGTAGGACCGGTCGCCGACGGCGCTGCCGTCCACATTCGCCAGCCCGGCTACCGGGGCAAAATCCAGGTTAAACCCTATCCTTGCCAAATCCCCGCCGATTGTCTGGCCTGCCAGGTAAGCGTTGTTGGTATCCCCGCTCTCCCCGATGGCTTTCGCCCCGTCCACCTTCGTCCCTATCCCCGCTTCCGCCAGAGGGGCCACGCTGCCGCCCTCCTCGATCAATCCGATAAAAAGGGGGTATCGGGTATATAATTCCGTGTTGTCCAGCATTGTGACAATCTGTTCTTCGGACTGTATGTTCTTCTTGGAATAGATCAGGCCGCCTACCGGATACTGGGAAAGGGCATCCCTTGTACCGTCCCCTGCCTGGATCGCGGTGGACACTCCTGTGATGGCTTCCGGAGTGACAATAAACAGGCCCGCAACCTTAGCCTCCAGGGGCATCACCTCTATGCCTGCATTCACGATCTCGTCCAGTTTCTGCTCGGGTGTAAGCTCCACGATCTCAGGAGTAGGCTCCGGCGTCTGGATAACCTCCTCGGTGGACAGAATCTGGTTCAGGGCGTCCTGGCTTGCCTGCGCCTCCTGCTCGGCCTCCTCACGTCCTTCTGTGAGATTCTTCACTTCCCACACAATTCCTGCCCCCGCCCCCAGGATCAAAATAATGACCGTAATATATGCTGCTATCTGATTTCGGAGGCGGCGCCTCCTCCTCGCTTCCCTTCTGTCCTCTTTTGCCTGATTATACTCTTCCATAGCCTGCCTTTGTCCCGCTTTTCAAATAGTAGAATGTCAAAAAGTAGATTTTCAAAAAGTAGGGAAATGGACCTCAATCCATTTCCCTATTCTTATCTTTTGTATATCAAACATCATTTGTAGTTGATCATTTCTCTTATGTACAGCTATAGTATAACGTCATTAACCGCCTGCGTCAACACTTTTCGACAAAATACACATTTTTCCATAGCAAACCATGTTACCGTTCACACAGGCCATTCGCAAAACCGCACTTTCAGTGCTCGCTGCTGCTGCGCAGCTGTTTTTGCTCATAAAATGGCGCTCCCATGGGCATACAGGGTATTTACAGCCTTGTTATCACAAAAATATCATAAATCGCTTTGATAGCGGTCTCAAAGTCTCCGTCCGCCACGCCGATGATAATATTCAGCTCGGAAGAACCCTGGTCAATCATCTTGACATTCACATTGGCATGTGCCAGCGCCGAGAAAATCCTGCCTGCCGTGCCCCGCGTAGACTTCATTCCACGGCCCACCACAGCGATCAGGGCCAGGTCGGACTCGATCTCGATAGAGTCCGGCTGTGCCAGCCTGTGAAGCCCCGCCACCACGCTCTGCTCCTTGTGCATAAACTCATCCTGATGCACGTACACCGTCATAGTGTCGATACCGGAGGGAACATGCTCGAAAGAGATACTGTTCTCCTCGAAGGCCTGAAGGACCTTCCTGCCGAAACCGATCTCCGCATTCATCATATCCTTCTCGATGTTAATGGAACAGAACCCTCTCTTGCCTGCTATGCCGGTAATAACGTATTTGGACTTCTGGCAGGTGCTTCCCACGATCCATGTGCCATTGTCGCCAGGGGCATTTGTATTTCGGATATTGATTGGGATCCCTTTCTGGCGCACGGGGAAAATGGCATCCTCATGCAATACATTGAACCCCATGTAAGCAAGCTCCCGCAACTCTCTGTAAGTAATGATCTCAATACCCTTGGGATGATCGATGATCCCGGGATCCGCCACCAGGATACCGGACACGTCCGTCCAGTTCTCATACACGTCCGCCTGGGCCGCCTTTGCCACGATAGACCCGGTGATATCCGAACCGCCTCTGGAAAAAGTCTTCACGGCCCCGTCCGGCATGGAACCGTAAAACCCGGGAATTACAGCTTTATCGCAATGGGAAAGTCTTTCGGAGAGCGCCCGGTCTGTCCGGTCCGCATCAAAACTGCCGTTCTCGTCAAAAAAAATCACGGAAGCGGCATCAATAAACTCATAACCCAGATAGGCGGCCATTATGATGCCGTTGAGATATTCCCCTCTGGACGCGGCGTACTCTTTCCCCGCCTTGTCTTTGAAGTTCTTTTCCATAACCTTGAACTCATCGTCCAGGCTCAGCTTCAGCTTCAGGCCGTCAATGATCTCCTGATACCTGTCTGCAATGGCTGCCATGGACTTCTTAAAATCCTTGCCGCTCCCTGCCAGGTCATAGCATTCGTACAACATGTCCGTCACTTTGGTATCGTCCTTAAAACGCTTGCCGGGGGCGGAAGGCACTACGAACCTCCTGCTCTTATCCCCACGTATGATATCTCCTACTTTTTTAAACTGCTCCGCACTTGCCAGGGAGCTTCCTCCAAACTTTACTACCTTAGACATTTTTCCTCTTCTCCTCGATTTTCTATACTACGCCGCCTTTTAACCCTTCAGGCACAAACCGGCTTCCCGGCACAACGGCCCGGCAGGAGGTTCACATCCTCCACAAGGCAGGGCAGTTCCTCCGCGGCCGTCCCCGTTACGCCAACCGGATCCTTCCCAGCGCCCTGTCGCCCAGGGAACTGTATTTCTCGTTGAAATCCTTTTCCTTCATGGCGCCGGTGAAAAGGCCAAAGTCCTCCTGACGCCCCGGCAGCTCCAGTATCCTGCCGGGAAATGCCGCCTCTGCCTCCGCTTTCGCCGAAGCCTTCACACGTAAGAAATAACGCTGCTCCGTCTCGGACACGTCTGCCACCTCTGCGCTTTCCGAATCCCAGAAGCAGGGAATCGTCCTTCCCTGGTTCCTGGCACAGTCGATGACATCCGACACCACCGCGCTGGCGGTAGGAAGCTTTCCGGCTCCTCTGCCGTAGTACATGGAATCCCCCAGCATATTGCCGGTGATAAAAATCGCGTTGAACACATCATTCACCATGGCCAGGGGATGTGTATTGCCCACCAAAAACGGCGCTACCATGGCCAGCACCCTGCCCTCCTCCGTCAGCCTGCCGATGGCAAGGAGCTTGATCGTCATCCCCGCAGCCTTCGCATAATCAAAGTCAGCCGTGGTGATCCTGGTAATCCCCTCGGTATAAATCTGATCGGAATCCACATTCTTTCCCGTCATCAGGGAAGACAGGATAGCCAGCTTCCGGCAGGCGTCATGGCCTTCCACGTCCGCCTCCGGGTTGCGCTCCGCATACCCCAGCTCCTGGGCCTGCTTCAGCACATCCTCAAAATCTGCCCCCTGGCTGCCCATCTTTGTCAGGATATAATTGGTTGTGCCGTTCACAATACCCTGGATGGACAATATTTTCTCCGCCGTCAGGGAACTGTTGATGGGACGGATCACAGGAATGCCGCCGCCCACACTGGCCTCAAACAGATAGTTGCAGTTATGCTCCCTGGCAAGTGCCAGAAGCTCCGGGCCATGCTTGGCCACCAGCTCTTTATTGGATGTACAAACACTCTTTCCCGCTTCCAGCGCCTGCTTTGAAAACTGGTACGCCGCCCCGGTGCCTCCCATCACCTCACAGACAATGCTGATCTCAGGATCCTCCAGGATCAGGTTGATATCGTGCACTACCCTGTCTCCGTATGGATCTTCCGGGAAATCCCTCAGGTCGAGGATGTATTTTACATGCATTTCCTCTCCCGCGCTCCTGCTCACCTGGGCGTTATTGCTCTCAATCACCTCCACAACACCGCTTCCCACAGTGCCATAACCCAAAACTGCAACTTTAACCATAAACCTGTCCCTCTCAATCTGCCGTCTCCGCCGGCATTTACTTTAAGCTTCCCACGTTATTCTTTTGCCAGTATTTTCACATGGTGTACGCCCTTTTGATCCTCCAACTGCATCACCATCCTGGAAATATCGCCGGTTGTAGGCAGGATCTGGATGCTCAGGCTCAGGGATGCGATCCCGTTTATAGGAATGCTCTGATGGATCGTCAATATGTTGGCACGGTACTCCGCAATGATCTTCAGCACGTCGGACAGCAGGCCAGGTTCATCATCCATCTGAAAGGTCAGCGTGATGGTCGTCCCCTGGGAGTTATCCTGAAACTGGAAGATATCGTCCTTATATTTATAGAAGGAGCTGCGGCTTATGCCCACGGCATCAACCGCTTCCTGGATCGTCAGAACCTTTTGCGACTCCAGGAGCCTCTTCGCTTCCACAACCTTCAACAATACTTCCGGCACCGCTTTCTGCCTTACCACAAAGTATTTCGCTGTCTCTCCCATATCTCCTCTTATTCTGCCTCTAGATTTGGCAACACAATTGTATCAAACGTACAAACAATTCCGTCAATGTTCTTGTCACACAGACACTTGTTTGCCACCGAAAGATATTCTAGCACAGATTTTCATAAAGCACAAGTTTTTTTATACCAGTACAACGACTGCATTACTTTCTGGTTACAGTTCACACGTCAGTCGTACCCAGATAAATTTATGCTTGCATAAGAAGTTATCTGGGTACCAACGGACGAAAGGAGCGCCATTTTATGGGCAAAAACAGCTGCGCAGCCGCCCCTCTTCCACCCAATCCCTCACGGGAAAAGCTTCCCGGCCGTACATCCGGCCGGAAAGCTTTCCTACATAATGCCATATATATGATGCAATAAAAAACTTTACTCTGTTCCTGAGACCTGCAGCGCTTTAATCCAAAGGATATTTGTCGGTCAGGGACTGGACGATAGTCCGGGCATCGGAAATCTTGTCCTCGCCACCTTTGATCACCATGGCGATCGCCTCCGCGATCCTGTCCATATCCTCGGTGTTCATGCCCCTGGAGGTAACTGCCGGCGTACCCAGGCGGATGCCGCTGGTCACGAAGGGAGACTGAGGGTCGTTGGGGATGGTATTCTTATTACAGGTAATATGGGCCGCATCCAGCAGCTTCTCCACCGCCTTACCGGTAAGGCCGTAATTGGTCAGATCCACAAGCATCAAGTGGTTGTCGGTTCCTCCGGAAACGATCTTGATATCCCTGCCCATCAGGCCCTTGCACAATGCCTGGGCATTGTCAATAATATGCTGCTGATATACCTTGAAGTCATCGCTCAATGCCTCTTTGAAGCACACTGCCTTAGCGGCGATCACATGCATCAGGGGGCCTCCCTGGATACCGGGGAATATGGCTTTATTAAAGTTGTACTTCTCATTCACCGCATTGCTGGAAAGGATCAGGCCTCCACGGGGGCCGCGCAGGGTCTTATGGGTAGTGGTAGTGGTAACATCCGCGTAAGGGATAGGGCTGGGATGGAGGCCTGCAGCCACCAGGCCGGCAATATGGGCCATATCTACCATAAGCACGGCGCCCACTTCGTCGGCTACTTCACGGAATTTCTTGAAATCTATGGTGCGCGCATAAGCGGATGCACCCGCTATGATCATTTTAGGCTTTGCCTCCAATGCGATCTCGCGCAGCCTGTCATAATCGATAAAGCCGTCGTCATTTACGCCGTAGGGAACGATATGAAAATATTTGCCGGACATATTGACCGGGCTTCCGTGGGTCAGATGCCCGCCATGGTCCAGGTTCATGCCCATAATGGTATCTCCCGGCTTGCAGACGGCAAACTGTACCGCCATGTTGGCCTGGGCGCCGGAATGGGGCTGTACATTGGCATACTCACATCCAAACAGTTCCTTCGCCCTGTCCCTGGCCAGATCCTCCACCACATCCACGCAGCCGCAGCCGCCGTAGTATCTCTTTCCGGGATAGCCTTCCGCATATTTGTTGGTCAAAGGGCTTCCCATTGCCGCCATGACAGCCTTGCTCACCCAGTTTTCTGAAGCGATCAGCTCAATATGGCTGTTCTGGCGCGCCTGTTCGTCAACGATGGCCTGTGCGATCTCGGGATCCACATTTCTTACATCATCTAAAGAATACATTCCCAAATCCTCCTGTAGTTTCTGTGTTTTCCCTTGAATGATAGCACAGTTTCCGAGAATTGCAAAGGATTTTGTTTACGAACGCCGCATATACTGATACAATAGTGGCACAATGACAACTGTCCGTAACCCGCCGGATTAACACAGCCCAAGCCTTGAAACGGCCTGCGCTGATGTCCGCGTCAGCGGAGGGAGGGCAACGAAAGATGAGGCCGCTTATGTATCATATCATAATCAATCCACGGTCCCGCTCCGGCAGGGGACTCAAAATATGGAAAGAGGCCGTGGAGCCAAAGCTCCATGCAGACCATATTGCCTACCGCAATTATTTTTCCGAAAGACCCGGTGATGTCGCCAGGCTTGCAGCGGAGATCACTTCTGCCGTGGAAGGCCCTGTCACCCTGGTTATCCTGGGCGGTGACGGCACGGTAAACGAAGCGCTGTCAGGCATCAGGGATATCTCCCGTGTGACGCTGGGTTACATCCCTACCGGCTCCAGCAACGACCTGGCAAGGGACCTGGATATCCCCAAAGATCCCCTGGAGGCGCTGGAACTTGTCTTACATAAGGGCAGCACCCATTCCATGGACCTGGGCGCCGTCACTTACTCCGACGGCGAGACAAGGCCGTTTGCCGTCAGCTGCGGCATAGGCTTTGACGCGGCGGTATGCGAGGAAGCTCTCCACTCCAAGCTGAAAAATCTTTTCAACCGGCTGGGATTGGGCAAGCTCACTTATCTGGGCATTGCCCTGAAACAGCTGTTTGGCGCAAAAGCAATCTCCGGCAGGCTCATCCTGGACGGGAAGCCCCCGGTAAATATGGGCACCCTGCTCTTCGTGGCATGTATGCTCCACCGGTTCGAAGGGGGCGGTTTCATGTTCTGCCCCGATGCCGACGCCTCTGACGGGATCCTGGATCTGTGTGCCGTGGGCGACCTGCCGAAGCTCCTGATCCTTTTTGCGCTGCCCACCGCCTTCAAGGGAAAGCACTACCGTTTTAAAGGGATCACCCCCTATCGGGCAAAAACCGTTACCATCGAGACCTCCGCGCCGCTGTGGGTGCACACAGACGGGGAGGTCACAAGGAAGAGCAGCCGGATCACCGTGACCTGCAGCCATGGGGCCATAAATATGATTTATTAGCACATTTTCTCCATGAGGCAACCAAATCTTAAGAAAAAAAGTATTGCAATTTCATTTTTTCCGGCTATACTACTAAATAAAGCAAATTGTCATTTATGTAAAATCAGAACCCTCCGCAGGAGCGCTCACGGCCAACCGATACGTCGCCAGTCCATGGGTTGCTTGCTGATATGTCATTGGCCCATTCGCTGCTTGCTGATATGTCATCGGCTTATGCGCTGCTTGCTGAAAAATGGATGGTTCGCACCTGAAAGGATCAAAACCGGAAATGAAAAACCTTAAGATTTTTTGTCATAAATATGGACACGCAATCCCCCTGTTCATCTACGGCGCCATTTACCTGAGCTGGTTTACATGGCTGGAACGTACCGTTACCAAAGATTACCATATCATACACATGTCGGTGGACGACCACATCCCCTTTTGCGAGGTTTTCATTGTCCCGTATCTTTTATGGTTTGCCTATGTGTCAGCCGTAGTTGTCTTTCTCTTTTTCAAGAATAAAACAGACTACTATAAAGCATGCGCTTTCCTGTTTACGGGTATGACCGTCTTCCTGATCATATCCACCCTTTTTCCCAACGGCCATGACCTGCGGCTTACCCAAATGCCCAGGGACAATATTTTCACTTCCCTGGTCTCTGCCCTCTGGAAAACCGATACTCCCACGAACCTTTGGCCCAGTATCCATGTATATAATTCCATCGGGGCCCACCTTGCCGTAATGCACAACAAGACGCTCCGAAGCAGGAAACTGATCTCCATAGGCTCCGGCATCTTGGCGTTTTCCATTATTCTGTCCACCGTATTCATCAAGCAGCATTCCTTATTTGATGTAATCACGGGAGTTTTCCTGGGGGCGTTCATGTACGTGTTGGTGTACAAACGCGACTGGATCACGGCGACAGGCACACAGCATAACAACAAAAAGACACCTCAGGTAGATTAACCTGAGGTGTTTCACGGTCAGTTAAACTTAAATATCTTCTGGCATATCTTGTATGCATCCACGGAAAACCGCCTTCCGCCCCGGCCGGGCAGGTTCATGGTACTGCCCATAATACCCCCCCTGAGCCAGTAGTACAGGCTTCTGTCCTTTTCTTTCAAATAATTCCACAGCTCTTTTTTCTTTTCCAGATCTTCCTCCGTGCCTGCCCGTATTAAAAGCACGGACGATACCGTAGTAATGATCTCCAGGTAATTTCGCATATATTGATACAGCCTTTTATTCTTGATCAGTTCCAGCTTTCTCTCCACCAGATAATCCATCATGATCTTGTTCACTTTGATCTGCTGGTCAATGCGGGATATCATGACCTCCTCGTTTACCGACTGGTCCGCCCTCCCTATATAATAACGGTAAAGATTAACGTCAAGATAATAAATGCTGCGGACATAGGGCAGCGGCTCAAAGACATAAAGATTGTCCACATAAAAAGTATGCTCCGGCAGCCTGAGCCCGCATTCACGCAACAGCCTGGTACGGAAAATCACCGAGTGCATCAAAATATAATGCCCTTTTGCAAAATGACGGCAGTCCTCCCAGGTGAAGATCCTGTCCACCGGGAGAATATGGCGGTAATGCATGACTTTTTTGCGTTTCTCCCCTTCCTTCTCGTAGACAAAATTGCACACCAGCATGTCCAGCGTCTCTCTGCCTCCCACGAAATCCCTCAAAATATCAAGGGCCTGCAGGTATGCCTCCTTTTTCAGCCAGTCATCGCTGTCCACCACCTTGAAATAGAGCCCTGTGGCATTGTCAAGTCCTGCATTTACTGCAGCGCCATGGCCTCCGTTCTCCTGATGCACCGCCTTGACAATGGACGGGTAATTCTCTGCATATTCGTCTGCAATTTTCCCAGTGTTGTCCTTTGTGGAGCCATCGTCCACTATGATGATCTCCACATCCTCCCCGCCTGCCAGCAGGGATTCCACGCACTTTCGCATATAACCCTCCGAATTGTAACACGGAACCGCTATTGACAGTAATTTCATTTTTACACCTCCGTATGCGCTTCAGCGCATATACCAATCAAAATTTGAAAGTTTACTTTCAAACTTCCCGTCATGCCGCTTACAGCGACACAAACAATTTGTGAGAATTATCCTCATTTCCGCGCTGCTTTGTTGCACTAAGCCTCCATGTCAAAGCAGTTTACTGCGATCAGGGCATATTTGAGGCTCTGACTCAAATTGCCGATTGAAAAATAAAGTCATCAGACTTATTTTTCAATCTAAGCCATAACATGGCTTACGGGTTTGTGCCGAACAGCGCATAGACACAAACTCGCGATTGGAAATTACACCGGCCTGGACGAAACATATTTCCTATATGCGCTGAAAGCCGACGGTATCGGATACTTCCCCTCTGTATCCCGGGGTTCTACATAAATCCAATCCGCCGATTGGCCCTCCGCCTTCCTGGGTTCCAGTTCATCCACACGGACCAGATACCCTTTCATGTGCCATTCCCTGTGTGTAAATATATGCTTTGCCTCCTGGAGGGGTTGGATACGCAGCGGTTTTAACCCGTTTCCGGCAAGGTAAGCAGCCACCTCCTCCGCCGTGCAAAAACCTTCCATGGAAGGCAGCTCGTACATCCCCGCCAGCAGACCCTTTTCTGCCCGTTTGCGGATTGCCGTGCGGTTTTCATCCCGGACCACCAGAACCGTCTTTTCTTCCACAATGCGTTTTCTCTTTGCAGCCTTTTGGGGATACGACTGCTCCTCCCCGGCCCTGTGTGCCCTGCATATCTCCTGCAGGGGACAGCCGGCGCACTGAGGCGCTCCATTGGGAATGCAGACGCAGGCTCCTATTTCCATCATTGCCTGGTTAAAATCACCGGGGCGGCCTATGGGTATGACCTCCCCCAACTCCCTCTCCACCGCTGCTTTTACTTTTGGGTCACTGATCTGCCGCGGATCCCCCCTGACCCTGGAAAGCACCCGGAGCACATTGCCGTCCACCGCAGGGACTGCTCTCCCACAGGCAATGGAAGCCACCGCCCCGGCCGTATAGCTGCCGATCCCCTTCAGCTTTAACAGCTCCTCATACTCTGAGGGCATCTTCCCTCCGTACTCTTCCTGTATTTGGATAGCAGCCTTCTGCAGGTTGCGCACCCTGTTATAGTAACCCAATCCCTCCCAGAGCTTTAACAAAGTTTCCTCTTCCGCCCCGGCAAGGGACCCTATGTCGGGAAATGCCTTCATGAATTTCTCAAAATATGGCTTTACCGCTTCCACCCGGGTCTGCTGCAGCATAATTTCCGACACCCATACCCTGTAGGGGGATGCATCCTCCCTCCAGGGGAGAATGCGCCTGTTCTTATCATACCACTGAAGCAGCGGAATGGGAATACGGCTCAATAATTCGTAGTCTTCCGTAAACTTCACAGGGACAGGCCGGTTGATCCGCATGGAATCCGCCGTTACCATGCAGTCGTAAGCCAGGATTTCCACCCCCGCTTCTTTCGCCCTGCACAGCGTTTCCGCAAACTCCCTGTGGGTGCCGTAATTGGGTGAAAAATAGCGTACGCCCTCCATCTGGACCACAAAAAGCACAAACACCCGGTATCCGTCCTTTTTCGCCCGAATCAGCTCTTCCACATGTTTTACCGCCCTGTCCGAGGGCGCGTCGGGGAAACGTACCACGCCGTCCTCCTCCAACGTCACTCCTTTTACTTCTATAAATATCTTTTCCGATGAAGTTTCTACATAAAAATCAAACCGGGAATTGCCGTAAGAAGTCTCCGGATGCACCGAAACAAGGCCGGGGAAGAGTTCTCTCTCGAGAAGCCACTCTCCTACAGCCTTGTTGGGCGCCTGGGAATCCATATTGACCATCCGTTTTCCTTTTTCCACCGCTACCAGGTCGTAAGCGGTAGTCCTCCCCGGGTTATCGCTCTTTTCCAGGTAGACCCGGGCGCCTTTTGCCAAAAGCTCCTTGCAGCGCCCCGTGTTTTTGACATGCACCGTCTCCACACTGCCGCCCGTCTCCACTTTTGCAATAAAGCGGTTGGGACGCTCCAGAAAACGTCCCTGTATTATATGGTTGTATTTCATATTGCCACTCCGTTTGCAGTGCTTCTGATTGCACCTGCATCCTGTCATCTTTTATTGGGATATTGCGGGCATTTCACATTCCCTCCGGGGTTCTTCCAGCATTCCCCTGCGGTACGGCACTCTGGCGGCAGGCACAAATTCCGCTGCGCCGGCTGTGTGATAAGGTTGGTCGTCAAAAAAGATCTGGGCGCCAAAGGCCTTCAGAATCTCCTTTTTCTCCAACCCACCCAGGAAAAACACTTCGTCCACACGTACGTCCCATGCCCGGATCGTCCGCAGGACCCTCTCGTGGGCCGGAGCGCTGCGGGCGGTCACAAGGGCGGTCCTGACAGGGCAGTCCTCATAGGCAAATTCTTTCTGCAGGTCGGAAAGCTTTCTCAAAAACTTTGCAAAAGGGCCTTCCGCCAAAGGCTCCATAGCGCGCACCCGCTCGTTTTCCTCAAAAGCGCTCAGGCCCTTCTCCCGGTATATGCGCTCCGACTCCTCCGCAAACAATACCGCATCCCCATCAAAAGCGATGCGGATCTGCGCCGTGGCAGTAGGGATTCGCCGCACCTGCATAGCCTCATACGGCATACTATATTCCGTGCAGATGATTCCCGCCGCAATGCCGCTGTCTATGGCACACTGTACATCCTCCTCGCATGCCGACAGGAACAGGTCAGTATGGAACGCCGCCAGATAAGGCGCCAGGGATGCCCCGCTGACCAGCACAAACCGGCTGATGGCCAGGTTATAGTGGGCCACCGAGTTAAAAATCCTGAGAGCCGTGTTGGGACTGTTGTGGGACATAATGATAACCTCCACCAGTTCAGGCCCTTCCCTCCGTTCATTAAGCTGCAAAAGGCCCTTGACCAGCTGGAAACCCGGCCCCGGCTTCAAGATATCCTTCTCATGCTCCGTCTGGTATTTACAGTAGGCATCCAATCCCTGTGTCTCAAATATTTCATTTTCTATCGTCAGGTCAAAAAGAGTCCTGGAAGAAACTCCTACCACCATTTTCTTATCCGGGCCATATGCCATAAAACTCCCTTCCGGAAAACCTTATCAGAAAACCGGCACAGCCGTCTCACGCTTCGCGTCATACCGCACAGTTCCTTCCACAATTTTACCGCAAACGGTTGCATTCATACCGCTCCATCGTCACCAGGCAGGTCTTCAGCGACTCATACCGCTCCTCGATATCACCGCTTCCCACTTCCAGGTCACAGGCAATGGCCATAGTGGTAATCATTTCATCCGTAATACGGTGATGCAGTCCCGCAAGGATATTCAGGCGCTGCTCATAGCTGTCCGCGTCCAGAAACTCCAGCACCAGGGGATCAATATGGAATTCCCCGGAATCTTCTTCCGTCTCTGCCGATTCCGGCCCCGAGAGCTCCTGTGCGGAACCTCCCCCGGCATCCGCCGGATTCTGCCCCGCCCCTCCTGAAGCCTTCCCCTCTCCCTGTGGGGACGCTGCCAATTCCCGGTCATCCTGTACGGATGTATCGGCCACTTTTTGGCTCCCCTGCAGGGACACCCCTGCCGATTCCCGGCTTTCCTGTGAGGATGTCTCTGCCGCTTTTGGGTTCCCCTGCAGGGACACCCCTGCCGATTCCCGGCTTTCCTGTGAGGATGTCTCTGCCGCTTTTGGGTTCCCCTGCAGGGATGTCTCTGCCGCAACAGTTACCCGTGCCTGGGCCTCATATTGGGACTCCCTGCTGGCTGCCCTGTCATGCACACCCGCTTCAGCCTTCTGCCGTGCCGCTTCCGGCCCCTGCAATTCAAACCGGAACTCCTGTGCGGAATCGGGATACTTCTCCCTGTCTACAGGACTAATGAACATGGATAGAGGACGAGCATATGTCTTAAAGTCACCGTACATCGCCTGATAGACCACCAATGTCTCCCCTGTTTCTGTATGCTCCGCAATTGCTGTAATCTGATATAAATTCCCTTTAAAATGTTTATAGATTTCATGTGGTTTGGGAATGAATGACATTTAGAGGTCTCCTTTCAAAACTAAAACTCTTTCCTGCGGGAAAGCATAAGTAAAATTTTCCTAAAAGAAGTATACCCCTATTTTCATAAAATGTCATGTAATTCCAATTATTCGCTCATAATTATTTGTTTTATTACCACCCCTATAAATGAATGGAAAATGTACAGTCCGGGTCTGTAAAAACAATTTCCCATAACCCCTCCGCCAGCCACTGCTTCTCCTCATCATCCAGCCTGCCGATCCTGTTATGGTGGATATTTAATGTATATTCCCTTCCCCCGTCCACATCAACCACCCGCGTCAGCATTACGCCGCTGTTTTCGTATCCCTGCCGCCCAAGATATTCCCTGGCTTCTTCCACCAGCTGCCGCTCACATTCCAGGTAATAGCTTTCCGGCTCCCCTGTGCTGAAACCGCTCCTGCCCATCACAGTCCCCCCACAGCAACAGGCTGTAACAAGTATCAAAATGGCCGTTACAACCCAAAATCCGGTATCGCCTGCTCTTCTCTCCATTGTACCTACCTCCGATCAATGTCTTTTGATACAGGCATTATATATGATTACAAGTCCGTTAAAACTCCCTTGAATGCAATGTGCGGGCATACTGACCGTATTACTTTCATCTAAATTACGCGGAATGAAGAGGGGATAATCACCCTGTGGTATTGGCCTGAATGTTGTCGTTCATGTTCTCTCTTTTATGGCAACAAATAGAGCATATAGGTTACCGGAAAACAGGAGAGCCAGCTTTCAAAAGCCGGCTCTCCTGCCTTTTATTCATGACAATAGAAGACTCGCGAAGCGTGGATTCTATTGTTGGAACTGTCGCGTTATTCCTTTGTATTTCAGAATTTCAGATTAGGATGGGCCTGTAAGGCAAGGCGGAAGAAGGTGCGATGCGGCATCAGCGGCTACGCATACCACTTGGCCTGGGCATGGTACATCTCCCGGTACTTGCCCTCCCGCTGCATCAGTTCTTCATGGGTTCCCATGTCCACGATATGGCCCGCGTCCATTACAATGATCCGGTCGGCAATCTGTGCGGAACCCAGCCTGTGGGTTACGATAAATGCCGTCTTATCCCTGGATATCTCCGCGAACTTGCGGTAAATGTCCGCTTCCTCCAACGGGTCGATGGCCGCCGTAGGCTCATCCAGGATAATCATGTCATGGTCCCGGTACAACCCTCTGGCTATAGCAAGCCTCTGCCACTGGCCGCCGGATAAGTCGATGCCGCCAAAGTCCTTGCCCAGCATGGTGTTAATCCCGTCCGTCAGCTTCTCGCTGTCCAAAGGGAAATCGGCTTTTTCCAACACATCCCTGACTAATGCCTCCCCATCTGCTGCCCCCGGCACATTATTCCCTGGAAAGCTTTTGACGTCTCCGGCCTTTTTCATGTCCGCCGGCCCCGTCGCTGCCCTGGCCGGTATCCTGTCCATATCCGATATCCTGACATTTTCATCCACCGACATTTTGTAGGACTGATACCGCTGGAAAACAGCGGAAACCCTCCGGTACAATATTCCCGGCGCTATGTCGCACGCGTCCTTACCGTCCACCAGCATCCGGCCCTTGTCAGGCAGATACAGTCCTGAAAGCAGCCTGGTAAGAGTGGATTTTCCCGATCCGTTTACGCCTACGATGGCGATGGTCTCCCCCTTTCGGACCGTCAGATTGATGTCCTCCAGAGCCGGTTTCCCGCTGTTCGGATAAGTAAAGGATACCCCTTTCAGCTCCATGTTCCCACGCTCTATATCCCCGGGGTCCGTGCCCTCCCTCTCCTTCAGGTTCAGGAACGCATAGTAATTCTGCGCCGCTCCGAAATTCCTGGTGATGGCTCCGATCTCATAATTGAATACCCCGTCCATATTGTCAAACATCTGATCCAGAGAAGAGAAAATTGCCGCAAAAGCACCCACGCTGATCTCTCCCTGGAACAAATAGTAGAACAGCATTATGATGGTTCCCACATATCCTGACAGCAGCAGGAACCGCAGCGCGATCATGACCAGCTCCGAACGCTTAGTGGTCTTCCATTGTAAATCCGTATATTTGTCAAGGCTTCTCCCAAAAAGCCTTTTGAAATACCTCTCCCCACGCCATAGACGTGTCTCTTTGGCATACTCTCTGCTGCAAAGGCATTTTTCAAAATATTCATACTTCCTGCGGTGGGGAGCCGCCAGGTGCTCCATCTTGGCAAACATGTTCCTGCGGATAAAGGATCCTATGATGGTTGGCAGGAAGGAAAGGACGAATACCAACAGCAGCATGGGTTTGATGGAAAAAAGGTAGCACCCCATAAACACAAAATATGCCACGTCATTCAAACCGATGGACAGGGAGGTAAATACGACCGTCGCCACCGCCTCCATTCCCACATAGGCCTTATTGATATGATCCAGGTAACGGTTATCCTCATAGACAATGGGATCCACCCGTGAAGCCTTGTTGTTCAGGAGATTACCCATATGCCCGATAATGACCATATTGACATTATTAAAGATCAAATTGGCCGCCGCATTGAGCGCCAGTGTAAATACCATGAAAACCGCCATACCCACACCCCATGCCAGGGCACGGGAAACCGTAGAGCTGCCATCCGCCAAGCCGCCCACGGAATCAAAGAACGCCTGCTTGAAAAACACGTTGGCAGCTCCCACCACTCCAATCCCAGATGCCGCCAGAAGGCAGAGGATGATCAATGCAGGATTTCTTTTCCACTCTAATGCCAGCACATGCCGGATCATTCCGAACAGGCTCTTTTGCCTGATTTCCTTCTGTTTCATAGACTTACCCATTATGCTTCCACCCCTTCCTCTTTGGAATACCAGCTCTGCTGCGTCTCGTACATGGCGGCGTAGATCCCCCCTTCCGCCATCAGCTCCTGATGGCATCCCTGCTCCCTGACACAGCCATCCTTCAGCACAAAAATATGGTCCGACAGCTTGGTGGAACCCAACCTGTGGCTGATAAATATGGTGGTCCGGTCTTTGCTGATCTCACCGAACTTTTCGTACAGCGCACTCTCGCTGATAGGGTCAAGGGCTGCGGTGGGTTCATCCAGCAAAAGCACCGGCGCATCATTCATCAATGCCCTGGCCATAGCCAGCCTCTGCCACTGTCCCCCTGACAGATCCACGCTGTCCTCATCCAGCTTGCCCAGGCGGGTGCCATATCCAAATTTCATCGCGGAAATGGCAGGTTCCAGGCCAATCTTCCCCGTTACCTCCTGCATACGGGCCCTCAGGCCGCCCTCCGCTCTGTTCCCTGGGACTCCGATCCCTTTCGTCTCTGCCGGCGGGTTCCCCATGGCTCCAGCTTCCTTTGCCTCTGCTGACGAATCCTTCACCATTCCGGCGCCCTCCGCCGGCCTCTGCCCTGTTGCCGTACTCTCCCCGGCATCCACCGCATCCGGTTCCATGTCGCCCCCTCCCAGGCAAATATTCTCTTCCACAGACAGGTAATACCTGGCAAAATCCTGGAAGACACAGGAAAACAGCCGGAACCATTCCTCCTGCGGAAAGGTTCTCATCTCCCTGCCGTTATATAGGATCTCTCCGTCATATTCCCGGTATAACCCTGTCAGGAGCTTGATCAATGTAGACTTCCCCGCTCCGTTTTCCCCTACCACGGCATAATGTACGCCCTCTTTTAACAGCATGGAAAAGTCCTTTAATATATTGACTTCCGTGCCGGGATAACGGAACGTCACATGGCGGAACTCCAAAGTCTGCAGCATGGGAATCTCCTGCCCCTGCCCACCGCCGGATTCCCCCCGGCCGGAAATGGATTCCGCGGAATCCTGCTGCCGCTCCGGCAGCGCCGCAAAGGCGGTGAGATCCTTCATATATTCCCGGTATCTTGCAATCTGTGCCACTGCCCTGGTCATCTCCCACCCCATCAGCTTCACCAGGTCATAAATCGCCGTGGAAAGCGAGATAAACAAACCCACGCTCAATGCGCCGGATGCCGTCAACGGCACCATGATCAGGGAGACGGCCGACGCCAGGACACTGGTGACTATACTGCTTCCCTGCATATTAACCGTAAAGACCGTTTCGGCTTTCATATTGATCTTCCTTGCGGTATCATACTGATGATACCACTGTGCGTTCACCGGCCCGCTGTAGCCGAAAAGGCTTCTCTCCTCCGTAGTCTCCCGCCCTGTCAGCACATCAAAGAAATATTTATGGCGCCTCTCATACACTGCCGCCTCCTCGTTTGCACGATATATCTTCTGTCCTCCCCGCAGGGAAATGAGAATCAAGGGCACGGCCATCACCACTACCACAATGGCAAGCCACCATACATGGGAGGCAATGATCAGGAGCACCCCAACGATCCTGGGAATATAGACCACAAAGAAGTTTACAAAACGCTGCAGAAGCTCCTCCAGATTTCTTTCCAGCTTATTTACCACACGGTTGGTAAGCTCCTCCGTCTCGGGATCCTCCAGCAGGTAGTATTCCAGCCTGGTTCGTTTCTTCGTGAATTCCTGGAGTACCTGGCGGTTTCCCATGGTCACATAATGGCTGGTAAAAAGCCTCCCTATGTTATAGGAGACCCTCTTCCAACTCACCGTAAGCAACATCAGCACAAACCATAAAATGAGCTTACTGTCATAGCTCTTATGTGCCACCGCGTCGATGGTACCATCCAGAAATTCCGCCACCACAATCACCTGAAATATATTCACCAACGCGGTGATTGCCTTCTGAATAGTGACTAAAACCGTACTTACCGGCGCACAGCTAAATGGGATCCGGTACATATCCAGCCATGTGTACTTTCTCTTTTTTAAGACAAACATCTCTTCCTCTCCCCCTCTGCTTTATATTTGCATCTGTCATATAACTGTTACAATATGAAATTTTACCCCCCCCCCGATTAAATTTGTCAATCAAAAACCTCGCTGCAAGCAACGGGGTATCAAACTTGCAGCGCTGCAGAGCGCAATGCGTCCGCAGGACGCTATGGTATTTGACCCTCGCGGCAGTGGCCAAATGTCTGAAAGCAACCACTTGGCCCGTTGCTCGCGGGAATAAAAACAGGGCCTTGGCCAAAACCGTATGCCCGCCTTATACATACCATTTCGCCTGGGCATGGTACATCTCACGATATTTTCCTTCCCGCTGCATCAGCTCCTCATGGGTTCCCGTATCCACAATGCGTCCCCCGTCCATGACGATGATCCTGTCGGCAATCTGGGCGGAACCCAGCCTGTGGGTCACGATAAATGCAGTCTTATCCCGTGATATTTCCGCAAACTTCCGGTAAATAGCCGCCTCCTCAAGAGGGTCGATGGCCGCCGTAGGTTCGTCCAGGACGATCATGTCATGGCTGCGGTACAACCCTCTGGCGATGGCAAGCCTCTGCCACTGCCCGCCGGATAAATCGATGCCGCCGAAGTCCTTGCCCAGCATGGTATTGAGGCCCTCCGTCAGCTTCTCGCTGTCCGCCGGGAAGTCCGCCTTTTCCAGTGCGTCCCTGACGGCAGGCTCCACCTTGACGGGCAGGGCATCCTCCGCCCCTTTCCCCATATCCGATATCCTGACGTTCTCCTCCACCGTCATCTTGTAGGACTGATACCGCTGGAATACCGCGGAAGCGTCCCGGTACAACGCTTTCGGGGATATTTCTTCCACACTCCTGCCATCAATCAGCAGTTTTCCCGAAGTTGGCAGATACAGTCCGGTCAGCAGCCTGGTCAAAGTGGATTTACCCGATCCGTTCACCCCCACGATAGCTATGGTCTCTCCCTTCCGCACACTCAAATCAATATTCTCCAAGGCGGGGTTGGGACTGCCGGGATAGGTGAACGAAACACCCTTCATCTCAATAGTCTCCCTCTTTACAGGCCCTTCATACTGCCCCCGGCGTTCCGGCAGATCCAGGAAACCGAAGAAATTCTGGGCCTTGCCATAGTTCCTGCTGACCGTGCCGATCTGGATGTCAAACAGCTCGTTCATCCGGGAGAACATTGTATCCAGCGAGGTAAAAATAGCTGCAAAGGCGCCTACGCCCACCTGGCCTCTGGACAGGTAATAAAACAGCATGATAATTGTTCCCACATAGCCTGTCAGCACCAGGCTGCGCAATCCCAATTCTACCAGGCGTACCTTTTTCGAAGTCTGCCAGTCCAGCTCCGCATATTTTCTCAGGTTTTTGCCATACATCTTTTTAAAGAATCCCTCGGATCTCCAGAGCCTTGTCTCCTTGACGTATTCCCTGCTGCAGATACACTTTTCAAAATACTCGTACCTCCTGCGGTAGGGCGCAGCCTTATGCTCCAAATTAGCATACAATCTTTTACGGACTACCGTCCCTATGATATTGGGTATGAAAGAGACGACAAACATGATAAGCAGCGCCGGTTTCACCGTAAACAGATATATCCCCATGGATACGAAATACACGCTCTGGTTCAGGAAGATCATAAGCGTGCTGACCACCACCTCCCCGACTGACCGCAGTCCCACATACGCCTTATTGATATGGTCCAGGAAGCGATTGTCCTCATATACCAGAGGGTCGATCCTTGCCGCTTTTTCATTCAGCTTCTTTCCCATCTGCCCTTCCGCAGCCTTGAAGAAAATCTGCAGCACGATAGAGGACAGCTGTCCCAGCATCAGGCTGAAAACGGGAAACAGGGAAGTGATACCCCCAAGGACCAGCACTAAGCCGATTTCTCCCCTGCCTACCACCAACCCTTCCACAGAATCAAAGAAAGCCTGCTTGATAAACGTGTATACTGTATAGGAAAGTCCGATACACACGGACAAAAGAGGAAAAATAAAGAGATGCAGCGGCTTCCTCCCGGCTCCCTGCCCAACCATATGGCAGACCATGGCAAACAGCCCCCTGCCTTTCGGCTGCACGGAATTCTTTCTTTCGTTTCCTGCCATCACTTTCCAACCCCCTTCCCATCCTTTTTGACGCTATCCCGGCCGGCCGGCCCCTGTCCTTTTCCTCCGTCCTGGCCCGGCTTCCCAGGCGCTTTCCCGGCGGCATCCCGGGACGGCCCTGGATCGCCCCCACATCCGGGCATCCTTCCGGGCGCCAGGCCTTCTTCCTGATACCAGCTCTGTTGGGTCTCATACATGTCGGCATAAATGCCATGCAGCGCCATCAGTTCCTCATGGCTGCCCTGTTCCCTGACGCATCCCTCCTTTAACAGGAAAATATGGTCCGAAAGCTTGATGGAGCCAAGCCTGTGGCTGATAAAAATTGTGGTGCGGTTTCGGCTGATCTGCCCGAATTCTTCATACAGCCTGCTCTCGCTGATGGGATCCAGGGCTGCCGTAGGCTCGTCCAGCAGAAGAAGCGGCGCGTCGTTCATCAGCGCCCTGGCCATGGCCACCCTCTGCCACTGTCCGCCGGATAAATCCACGCTTTCCTCATCCAGCTTGCCCAGGCGCGTCTCATAGCCATACTTCAGGCCGGACAGGGCCTCATGGATATCCAGCTGATCCGCCGCGGCCTCCATACGCGATATCCGCTCCGCTTTTCCCGCCGGGTCCTCTTTTTCCCAAAAATCCATTTCCCCCATGCCCAGGCAAATGTTTTCCTCCACAGACAGGTAATACCTGGCAAAGTCCTGGAAAACACAGGAGAAGATCCTGAACCATTCTTTTCTGGGAAAGGTGCGCATTTCCACGCCGTTGTACAAAATCTCGCCCTCGTATTCCCTGTAAAGTCCCGTGAGAAGCTTGATCAGGGTAGTCTTGCCCGCCCCGTTCTCACCCACCACGGCATAATGCTTTCCGTTTTCCAGCTTCAGGGATAAATCCTTTAAAATATACACATCCGCGCCGGGATACCGGAAAGTGACATGGCGGAATTCCAGCTCCTTCAGCTCCGGCAGTTTTCCGCCCCCGGCAGGGCCTTTCCCCTCCTGTAAAACGCTTCCCACCGCAAAATCGTCCGGGCCGGGCGTATCGTTTCCTTCCGCAGTCCCTCCCTGGCGGTGCACAGCGCTTCCTTCCGCAAAGCTGACCTGCCCGGGCGCCCTGCCTTCCTCTGTCTGGTCACTGCGTTCCGGCAGCGCCGCAAAGGCGGTAAAGTCCTTCATAAATTCCTGTGCCATCGCTATCCGGTTGATAGCCCTGGCGGTATTGTACCCCATAATTTCTATAAGGTCGTACATGGAAGTCGCAAGGGAGATAAAGATACCTGCCGTCAGTACACCGGAGGCAGTCAAGGGAATCATAACCAGCACCACAATGGCGGACAGCAGTCCGTTCATCACCGTTCCCCGAAGGGTATTGCCCATAAACAGCATCTCCGACTTCAAATCCTGCTTTGCGGCCTTCTCGTACTGGCCATGCCACTCTTCGTTTAACTGCCCGGTGTAGCCGAACAGGCTTCTCTCTTCCGTAGTCTCCCTTCCGGTCAGCACGCTGAAGAGATATTTATGCCGCCGCTCATACAGTGCCGCCTCCTCATAGGCACGGTACACTTTTTTCCCGGCCTTTGTAGAAAAAATAAGCAGAGGGACCGTCAGTGCCAGGAACACCAGCGAAAGCCACCACACATATCCCGACATGATCAGCAGAACGCCTGCGACCCGGGGAATATTGATGGCAAAAAGGTTCAGGAACCACTGTAGATTCCACTGCAGATTATTCTCCAGGTTCCCCGTGAGGCGGTTGGCCAGTTCCTCTGTTTTCGGATCCTCCAAAAGATAATACTCCATCCTGTCCCTCTTCCTTGTCACCTCCGCGGAAATCTGCTCGTTCCCGTGTATGGTCACATGAGCCGTGAATAGGCTGCCGATATGGAAAGATATCCTCTTCCAACTGACAATCAGCAGCAGCAACAGAAACCATGCCACTATCTTCCCGTCAAAGCTTTTGTTGACCACTGCCTCAATGGCAGCGTCCAGGAATTCCGCCACTACCACGACCTGAAATACGTTGGCCAGAGCAGTTATGAGCTTCTGGGCAGTGACTGCCACAGTACTCAAGGGCGAGCAGCAAAAAGGTATGCGCCACATGTCAAACCAGTTGTATTTCCGTTTTTTTAATACAAACATATAATCCCTCCCTCATCCGGGTTTTCGGTAATTTCCTTACATTATACAGCCAACCTCCCGAAAACCTATTTTTTGTCGGCATATCCCCAGGATAAAGCAGTATCCGTGCCCCAGTCAATCAACTGCTAATTGAGTTCTTTCCTGACAATGCAATCCGGCAAAAAACTGCACTTTACGCGTGATAAGAGGCAACCGGTAACACCTTCCCCTCCCTCACTTCAACAATCCGGCTGCAGCGCTCCACCACTCTGGGATCATGGGTCACTACAATGCAAATCCTGTCCGCAGAAATCCCGTCCAGCGTATCCAGGAAGATATCAATGGATTCCGTGTCCAGATTCGCAGTGGGTTCGTCGAACAACAGGATCTCCGCCTCCTGGTACAAGGCTCTGGCAATGCCTATCCTCTGCTCCTGGCCGCTGGAGAGAGCCTGGCTCCCGTCTCCCACCACTGTGCCATACCCATTCTCCCGTGCGTTGACAAAGCGGTCTATATTTGCCATGGCTGCGCATCTCCCCAAACGTTCCCTGTCCGGCTCCATTGCCATGCAGATATTAGCCTCAATGGTATCCCGGAATACCAGGTCTGACGACGGCACCAATCCCACATAAGGGCGCACATTGTCCCCGTGGGAACCGTCGGAAAAGACTGCGGAAACCTTCCCTCCCTCCGGCAGATACAATCCGGCGAGAACCTTCAGGAAAGTGCTCTTCCCTCCTCCGCTTTCACCCACGATCCCTATGATACCGTTACTTTTGTGAAACTCCCCATTTACCCCTGACAATATCCGGGCATCCCCATAGCTGAAAGACACGTCCTCAAGCTGCAGGCCGGACACCTCCCTGTGGGACGCGGGCGCCTGCTCCGGTTCCTCCGGCAGGGAATATACACGGTCAAGCCTCTCTGCCGCCACTACGGACTGGCTTACGTTGGAGATAATTTCCCCGATCGCCGTAAAAGGCCATATGATATAATTTGTCAACTGTACCATAGCTATCATGGCTCCCGCCACCATCTCGCCGCGCCTTACAAAATATGCTCCGCCGCCCATGGCAATCAGGAACATTGACGTTGCCATGACATTGTTTAGAAATGCGGAACCGCTTTCCGCCGCACCGAGCATCCGGGCGCTCTGCACTTTCGCATCCAGGAGCCTGCCTGCCTTTTCCTCAATCTTCCTCCCCATAAAGCATATTTTAAACAGGGCGACCTTCTCCAGCACATCCTGGAAATAGACCCTGATGTCCTCCTCATTTTTCTTATCCCTGCGGCTTGCCTTCTGCACAAGGGGAGCAAAGACAGCAATACAAAAAATCAGCAATGGGATACAAACCATCAAAAGCAGGGCCAGCTTCCAATTGAGATAAAAGAGGTACAAGACGGCCAAAACTGCCGTCAGGCCGTTGCCTGCCGTATTTTTTACCAGCATGGGTACGCAGCCGCATACTTTCTCCACATCCGCCGTCAGGTTCGTCATATATTCCCCTACATGATGCTTTTGCATTTCCAGCAGATTGCTGCGGTACAGCCGCCCTGTCAGCTCCAGCCGGAGCTTCTTTCCCGCCCTGTTGCAGGCCACCTGGTACGAAAATGACGTCACCAGGCTGGCAGCTCCCTCCAGCAGCAGCATCAGGCAGGCTGCCGCAATGTTGGCGGACAGTGTTGTCCGGGAATCTCCCACGGCAATATCCACAAATCCTTTCAGGACATTTGCCATGGCAATGTTTGCAGCCGCCATCCCGATTCCCGCCAGGGCCAGTAAGACCAGATAGCGCCTGTTCCCCCTGGTCCGGGCATAAAGCCATTTACATCCATATTTGTTCTTTGTACTCTTTTTCATGTAGCATCATCCTCCACGCCAGCATATTCACCCCTCGGGTTTGGCAAGAATATAACATATATCCCGCTTCTCCGAAACGGCGTTGACGTAAGAGGTACGGCAGAGAAAACAAGAGGTTAAAATCTAACCTTAAAAAGTCCTGCCCGCTGCATTTGCCATACCATTCACGGCCCTCCCCATCCACACTCTGCTTTTCATTTCACGAATTCCTTTTGATTGCATGCCCTCCTTTTGGTTCCGTGCTGTCTTTCGATACCATGCTTTCCTTAAGCCCTCCTATCCCCCAGGCACGGATGTCATTTAAATACCTAATTGACAGAAAATTCAATCAATATTTCTATTACATATCTTTTGAAAAAAATATTCAATTTTGTTTATAAAATATATTGACAACTCTCAATGCATGTCTTATAATGAACTTACAATAAAAAAGAGGAAAACATCACTTCCATTAAGACAGCTTGACATATAAGAATGTAAAGCAAAACGGGCAGAGTACACTGAATAAGTAACGAATCCCTGAAATTTAGGACGTTACAGTACACAGAGGACAGAAAAAAGTGGAAACGCACAAGGGTAGAAATGGAAGGAAATGCAAACCTGAAAACTTCATAAGGAGGTACAGTCCGTTGGACGAGGAGCAGACATGAAGAAGCGTGTTGATTGGAAAAAGGTCAATGCGCTTCTTCATTTTTAATCAATAGTATTTTTCATCAATAAGATTTTTCATCGACAGGCAGGCCTGCAGGTTAAAAGGGCATCCTGCATTTCAATGTGTCATGCGCTGTGATAGATATTGGTGATTGCATCCTCCACATCCGGCTCGCGCACACTCAGATCCACTATCTTCAGTTCCTGTCCCAGCGCATGGATAATCTCAGCCGCCGTATAGGCATGGTGGTCGAATTTGCACCAGACCTTCCTTCCCTCTATCTTCATGATCTCGACTTTATCGCAGGCTATGCTCTGTACCGGCTCCGCCACTTCCAGCACCAGCATACGGTACGTCGCCATACGGCTGACAATTTCGCTTATAGGCCCGTCCTCCACGATGATGCCCTTGTTGATGACAATCAGCCTTGTACACAGTTTCATTACATCTTCCAGGTCATGGCTGGTCAGGATCACTGTGGTTTTCTTCCTCCGGTTCATCTCCAGGATAAAATCCCGGATGGCCTGCTTCGCATCGATATCCAACCCGATCGTGGGTTCGTCTAAAAAGAGGATCTCCGGTTCATGCAGCATTGCCGCGGCAAGTTCACCGCGCATACGCTGTCCCAGGGAGAGCTGACGCACGGGGATATCCATAAATTCATCTAACCCCAGCACCGCCCTGAGTTCTTCCAAGGTTCCGTTATACTGCCCATCCGGCAGCCGGTAAATTCTTTTCAGCAGTTCAAACGTTTCCCCCAGGCGCAGATCCCAGTATAACTGTGTCCTCTGCCCGAATACCACGCCTAAATGTTTCACTACCTCCTTGCGCCTTTTCTGGGGCGACATGCCATTGATCAAAATATTCCCCGACGTAGGGTGCATGATCCCCGACATCATTTTGATCGTTGTGCTCTTTCCCGCACCGTTTGGGCCGATGTAGCCGACAATCTCACCCTTCTCTATCCTACAGCTGATGCCTTTTACCGCCTCCACCCTGATCTTTTCACTGTGAAAGAGATTGGCCAGGGCCCCCAGCATTCCCTTTTTCTTCTTTGCCACGATATATTCTTTTACCACGTTGTCCAATACAATCTGTTCCATTTCTGCCTCCCATACCTCCGGCCGCGTAAATTCCCTGTCAGGAACAACGCCACATTTGCGTTCTTCCATGTGAAGGAATCAGGAGCCTGCACTCTCATACTTTTTCTCAAGTCCCAAATAGAAAAATCTCCTGGCCAGAAGGAACCAGGCCAGTCCCACCAGTGGCGTCCACAAAGGAATTTCCAAAGGCAAGGGGAAGGATACGCCGCTGGATATCCCTAACAGGCCGCAGGCGGGGTAAAAACTGACAAAACCCATTGGTATCAGGAAAGAGAAGATGCGGATAAACCAATTGGGGTATATGGACATGGGCCATTGCGTCGTCTTATCAAAGAGCTGTAAATTAACGCCCACAAACACAGAGCTTTTCTTCGTCCAGAAGGCAACGGAACCCGTCAGCGTATAAATGGCCGCCTGTATGAGTGTCCCACCTATGACTACCATGATAAGCATCAGTATATTGGGGATGCTCCACTGAAAGTTAACCTGAACACAGCCGTAGGCAAATATAATGGCCCCGGGGATCAGATCATAAATCCCCACCAGATTCACGGTCCCGATACAAAACTGGAAAAACACCCCTAAAGGGCGCACCAGAAAACGGTCAAACTCACCACGGATCACGCTGTACTCAATATGCCGCGTCTGTATAAAAAACAAATCCTGCAGGCCATGGCTGAATACTCCCAGGCCGTAGAGAAACGCTACCTGCCCGAAAGACCATCCGTTCAGTGTCCCGATACGGTCCATAATGACTTTCAACACATAAACCCCTGAAAAAATCTGGATGGGGATCATCAGCAGCCAGCAAAGGGTATAGGAAAGGTACTCCATTTCACATTTCAACCCAATGACCGCGCTATATCTCAGCACCTCCAGGTAGTGCTTTACCGCCTTTAACATATTCAGCCCCCCTGAATCAAAACTTTATTCTTTGCCTTTTTCCATGCCAAAGCCACACAGACGCCAAGCAGGAGCATCCAGAACGCCTGGATGCCGATCTGCCTTAAACCCTCCCCAATGTCTATCTTACCGATGTACAATCCCAGAGGAAGCTGATAAGTATACGGAAACGGTGTCATCATCAGCATCTTCTCGACCCTATCCGGAAAGAACCACAGAGGGATCATGCTCCCTGATAAGATTGCTACGATCATATCTTTTACCACTCCCATATTGCCCAGCTCCATCGTCACAAAGGTGAACATTGACACCAGCGCACTGAGAAGCCACAGGATCATAAATCCGAAAACATAGCTTATCATTACCAGGGGAAGGACCCGAAACAAAACAGGCGGCTGCAGGGGCAAAAAAAGCAGCCCAAGGAGAAATATGGGCACAGATACGCTGACGGCCCGCACTGCAACAGCCCCCACATCTTCGGCAAAATACGCTCCCAGCAAATGAATGGGTTTCATCAGCAAAAGGGCAATGTTGCCCTCCCGCACATCCTTATTAAGAGAACTCTGTATACCGCAGTGATACATAACGGCAAGGCAGGATGACAGGACGGAATAAGTGATCATCTGTCCCCTGCCCACCCCCAAAATATCCTTCTGGTCCGAATATACGCAATTCCACAAAAAAACATTTGCCAATATTAAGATAAAATGTGTCGCAATATTTGCAAACACTTCAAATCTATAGGTCAGATAGACTTGTACCTGCAGTTTCAATTTGTATAGATATGCCATTATTCTTTCCCCCCTCACGGCCATCGCACAAATAAGTAAAAGTATACCATACTTTTCGGGATTTTTCATGCCCTTTGGCTAATCTTTTTGAAAAAATGCTTTCCCGGTACATTCACTTGTCTGATTGTCCATCTGCTGCGTTGTTATCGGTCAACGATGCCACCGCTACGCCGTCGGAAATCTGCCTTGCAGGCCGAAATTCATTCTGCGTCATTTGGCTGAAAGTAATCTGGCCAGCACAGCACACTGGAAAACGTTTGAAAATTCAGACAATATATGTATGGCATACTATTTTTAAAAAATTATAGTTTTTTTACAAAAACATATTGACAATATGCACCTTGCGGTTTATAATGAACTTACAATAAAGAGAGGAAAACATTACTTCCATTAAAAGCAGCTTTACATACTAAGTTGCAAAGAAAAAAAGTGCCGCGTACATTAAAGTAACATATATCTGGATATCAGATCGTTGCAGAAAAAACAGTGGAGAGAGAATAGGTGGACGTGCACAAGGGTAGAAGTGGAAGAAAATGCGGACCTGAAAACTTCATAAGGAGGTATAGTCCGTTGGACGACGAACAGATGTGAAGAAGCGTGTTGATAATTTGAGATCAATGCGCTTCTTCATTTTGCCCATACACCCTGCAATGCCCCGGAAACACTGATTTCCGAAATGCCGACACCCGTGCTCTCCCATCCTGCCGCAAGCATATCCGTTTCTATCCAACGACAACGAAGCAGATGAAAAATCAGACAGGCCAATAGAGCGTACCGGCAGGGTCACTGTCTCCACCGGGAAAAAGCATATCCCTCCGGTATCTTTGCACAAATCGCTTCTGCCATTTTCGCCGGTTCCGTACAGCCTTTATCCTGATATTGTTCCAAGTACTGGATAATCAGTATAAGGGGACTTGCCGTATACCCACATTCTTTTACCATGTGGACAATGACCTGGCGGAGCAGCGAGTAAGGAATCTTTTCAGGGACAACACCCTCCGCTACATAGGGATACTGTTCCCGCAAATTCTTTACCATAGAGTAGACCGCCTGGTTATTCAAAACCAGTTCTATATTCCGGAAAATATGCTCCTCAAGGTTTTCAAGAATCTGCACCAGGCCTTCTTCCCCCGATGGATTTTGTGTATCGGTGTACACTACGATCCCATTTAACCGGAACCGATACTCCCCGGCGGGCATAGAAACCTTATCCATCATCCGTACAGGCGGGATCACAAGTCCCCACCGGAATGCCATCTTCCTACGCATCTCAATTATGTGCGGAAAACCTTTTTCCATTTCCTCGGCAAACATGGGAACCAGGTCACATCCAAATTCCAGCGAAATAATATCCGGCAACAATGCCCCTTTGATCTCTTCCCTGCGCTCAATACTGTTTTGATTCAGCAAATTTTTCCTGCCTGCCTCAACCTGAAAAAGGAAATCCAAAGAACATTCCAATACCTTGGACAATCCGTCCACTATGGGAATATCCGGATAACTGCTCCCCCTCTCCCACTTGGATACTGCCTGCTCCGTTACCCCCAGTGCAGCTGCCAGCCGCTTCTGGGTGTACCCCCTGTCCTGGCGCACTGCTTTTAACCGGCTGCCAAACCCTTCCAATGCCATATTTTATACCCTTGTCCTTCCCGCACCGGCCTCCCCACACGGAAGCATGCTCCAATGCGTAAACTTTTATCTTTACAATAAAATATTATATCAATAAAAGCGGAAAGACAACCAACTATATGTCCTGCTCTGCGCACAACTACAGGTTTAGTGACGCATACCCCAGCACCTTATATATGGAATTATAAACAGGCGGCAACTCATGTTGTGATATGATGCCGCCTGAATATTTGACTTACTATAAGATTCCTCCATCATTTGGTGCAAAGCCGAAAGAACGCTGCTCTTGCGTTCTTCCAACTGCTTTAGCTGTTTGGTAAGCATATTTATACAATAACACATATCTTCACAATATGAAGTATCCGAAAGATTTCATAAGCGTAAAATACTCTTGGAGATTTTAAAACGAACACAGACCACCTCCAATAAAGAATCTCGCAAGATATGAAATCCGTAAAAAGCGTCACCTGGGTTGGGTGACGCTTTCATTCAGGCCCTCAGGCCTCTCAGTTTCTTAGGTTTTATCTCCCAGGCCGCTTTTTTCTTATTGGGCCGAAACAGCAGATAACATATCCCCGCAAGGAAGAGCGCTGCCACAACGATCCCCGGCACATTACCGTTCCCGGCAAGGAGACTGCCGAACTGGTAAACCACCAGGGACACCACATAGGCAAATCCGCACTGGTAACCGATGGCAAACCAGGTCCACTTGGCGCTGTTCATTTCCCTCTTTATGGCCCCGATGGCCGCAAAACAAGGGGCACACAACAGGTTAAAGGCCAGGAAGGAATACGCCGACGCTTTGGTCATGGCCACAAAGTCCAACACCCCAAATACCCCCACTACCTCCTCCTTGGCCACCAAGCCCATAACAGTGGCCACCGCTGCTGTCGCATCCCCAAATCCCAGGGGGACGAAGATCCATTTGATCCCGTTGCCGAGCATACCCAGCACGCTGTCCGCCAGCTCCATGTCGGTACGGAACCCGAAGCCTCCCTCCACTCTGCCGAAGCAGGAGCCTGCCCAGATGAAAATAGAGGCAAGGAGGATAATGGTTCCGGCCTTTTTGATAAAAGAAGAACCCCGTTCCCACATGCCCCGCAGTACCGCACCCACGGAAGGCATATGATATGAGGGTAATTCCATCACAAAGGGGGCCGGTTCCCCTGCGAACATCCGGGTTTTTTTCAGGATAATGCCGGAGATTACAATGGCCCCCACGCCCAGGAAGTAAGCGCTCACTGCCACCAGGCCGGAACCGCCGAACAGTGCCGTTGAGATCAGGGCGATAATAGGCAGCTTGGCGCCGCAGGGAATAAAGGTGGTGGTCATAATGGTCATCTTGCGGTCCCTGTCGTTCTCAATGGTGCGGGAAGCCATAATGCCCGGCACACCGCACCCGGAACCGATCAGCATGGGGATAAAGGATTTCCCTGACAGGCCGAACTTGCGGAAAATGCGGTCCATGATGAATGCCACCCTGGCCATATATCCGCATGCCTCCAAAAATGCCAGGAAGAGAAACAGTACCAGCATCTGGGGTACAAATCCCAGTACCGCCCCCACGCCGCCGATTATGCCGTCCAGGATCAGGCTCTTAAGCCATTCCGAACAGCCAATGGCATCCAACCCTCTTTCCGCCAGCACCGGAATTCCCGGCACCCAAATCCCGTACTCCCCAGGTTCTGGAACCCCTTCCAGAATGGGGTCTGCCACCTCGGACAGATGGAACCCCGCCTCCGCCAGGGAATCCCCATAGATACCGTATGCTTCCTCAAAGCCGCCCAAGTCATATTCCCCCACAGCGGCCAGGATATCCTCTGCACCGGCCACTTCCGCATCCGCCGCAGCAATGGCAGTTGGGGACAGGGCGTCGAAGGTTCGTTCCGCATATGCATTCACAGCCTCCTCATAGGCAGAACCGCCGATCCCAAATAGATGCCAGCCGCGGCCGAACACACCGTCGTTCGCCCAATCTGTAAAAGCCGTCCCCACGGTAGAAACGGAAATGTAGTATATGACGAACATCACTGCTGCAAAAAGGGGAAGCGCAGCAAAACGGTTTGTGACCACCCTGTCTATCCTGTCCGAGACGGATATTGCTTTCTTCTCATTCTTCGTCACACATTCGCCCATAACGGAGGTAATATATGTATACCTCTCATTGGTAATGATACTTTCCGTGTCGTCATCAAAATCGTCCTCCAGCCTCCCGATCTCCGCAGACACATCGGGGACACTTGCAGGTTCTCCCGTCTCCGTAGCAGCAGAAGGAGTCTTCCCGGGTTTTTCCGTGTCCGCTGCTGCGCTCACCAGATCTGCGATCTTATCGTCCCTCTCCAGCAGCTTTACAGCCAAAAACCTCTTCTGTCCCTCCTCCACGTTTTCGCCCAGCTTTTCCTCCACGGCGGCTATGGCGGCCTCCACCTTTTCCGAAAACCGGTGCACCGGCGCCGGTACCTGCTTTTGCTTCGCCAATTGGACCGCCTTGTCAGCGGCTTCCCGGATACCCGTTCCCTTTAACGCGGAAATCTCCACCACACAGCACCCCAGCTTCTGCGCCAGCTTGGCAGTATGGATCGCATCGCCGCTTTTTTGCACCAAGTCCATCATATTCACCGCAATGACTACGGGAATCCCCAGTTCCATGATCTGTGTTGACAGATACAGGTTTCTCTCAATGTTGGTGCCGTCCACAATATTGATGATGGCGTCAGGCCTGTGGCGGATCAGGTAATTCCTGGCCACAACCTCTTCCAGGGTATAGGGGGATAAAGAATAAATCCCGGGCAGATCCATGATGGTGACCTCTTTATCGTATTTTAGCTTTCCCTCCTTTTTCTCCACCGTTACACCGGGCCAATTGCCTACAAACTGGTTGGAACCCGTCAGGGCGTTAAATAATGTCGTCTTACCGCAGTTCGGGTTTCCTGCCAATGCAATCCTAACAGACATTTCCATTCTCCTCTCTCCTCACACTAATCCTCCATGTCAGAGCAGTTTACTGCGATGACACGCGATGAGAAATTCGCGCAGGCGATTTCTCATCTGCGATCAGGGCATATTTGAGGCTCTGACTCAAATTGCCGATTGAAAAATAAAGTCATCAGACTTATTTTTCAATCTAACTCCACATGTCAGAGCAGTTTACCGCGATGACTTTTTACGCAGGCATACGCCGCTTCTGAGTTCGCTCCTGCTACTGATAATTAGCCTTAACTAACCGCAGGGCAAAAAATTTACCCTACCTCGATCATCGCCGCATCCGCCTTACGCAGGGACAGCTCATACCCCCTCACCGTGACTTCCACCGGGTCTCCCAAAGGCGCCACCTTACGCACATAGACATCCACGCCTTTGGTGATGCCCATATCCATAATACGCCTTTTGACAGGCCCTTCACCGTAAAGCCTTTTGACTGTCACCGTCTGTCCTATGGTGGCTTCCTTCAATGTCTTCATAACACTACTCCTTTCCATGTCTCCCTGTATACATTTGCAAAAAATGATGGCCATTATGGCGCCGCCAAGTGCTTTGTGCTTCTTTGCCAAAAACCGAGGCTGCTTTGCGCCGAATGGACCTCCGGGTCATATCATAATCTTGTTCGCCATATCCCTGCCTATGGCAATCCGGGAATCCCTGATGTTCACGATCACGTTGCCCCCTGTCTCGGAAATCACTGTGACCGCCCCTCCCACAACAAATCCCAGCTTCTCCAGGAATTTCCTGGTCTCATCCTTTCCCCCTACCTTTTTAATAATATTGCTTTCCCCATTTCTGGCCATTGTCAAGGGCATAAAAACATCTCCTTTCCATTTATTTGAGAATGATTATCATTTCTATATGGTTAGTATATGCTAACAACTGTTTGTTGTCAATAACTTTTTACAAAAAATAACATGCAGATTTTCGATGATTGCTATTTTCATATTTCCCCCCTCGTGGTAAAATACAAGATATTTAACCGGATTGCAGTCTAGTACATCATTGCGTTAATCTTGAAGTAAATCAGTGCTTGATGTTTGCGTCAGCGTAAGGCGGAGGAAGGAGGCGATGCGGTGGCATCGTTGACTGACGACAACGCGGCGATGGCGTGAACAGCGAGTGCTGAGTACTCAAGAATTAATGCAACGATGTACTAGTACTCCGTACTTGAAGTTCCTGTGCAAATTTTCGAGGATATTTTTTCGAGTGTACAAGTTCAGAAACGGAGGCGTAGCGGGCTACGTTGAGTATTCTGGGCTTGTGCAATCGGGAAAATAGACCGAAATATTTGCACAAGGGTTTTCAGTACGGAGTACTAGTATCCGGGGTACGTTTGAAAAATGGTTTCTGCCGGATGTGCGGCATGATTTGGGGGAGATTTGTGCCAAATGGAGAACCCACAACAGGTTATGTAATTTGAAATATCATGCAAAGCAGGGCGCACAGACGGCAGGGATGATTTTTCAAACACAATTTTTCATTCCCCGAGCCGGAATATATAAGGAATATTTGAAAGAGATAGAGATAAAGGGAGTCAGACATGACTGTAAATGAATCCGCAGAAAATTATCTGGAAACCATATTGGTTTTGAGCAAACGGCTACCCGTAGTACGCTCCGTGGATATCGCCAATGAACTGGGATTTAAGAAATCCAGCGTCAGCGTGGCCATGAAGCATCTTCGGGAAAAGAAGCATATACGGATGGATCATTCCGGTTTTATCACCCTCACCCAGCCAGGGCGTGAAATAGCGGAGATGATCTATGAACGCCATGAAATGATCTCTTCATGGTTGATGCGTCTGGGCGTGCCCAGGGAAATCGCCTTGGAGGATGCCTGCAAAATCGAGCACGTGATCAGTAAAGAAAGCTTCGATGCCATCCGGGATCTGATCAAATAGGGCAGCACACCGCATACCCCGCTTTTTTTGATGCTTTCACGTCTATCAGCCTTTGGTTTGCAGAACCCCGGAAGGCAAGGCGCAAATCTTTCTTCTCCTCCACAAACGCGCCGTCTACCAATACGTCGATGAGATCCAGAAGCTCCGTCACAATTCCGTCCCCGTCCGCTGACCACCGGAGCAGGTCTTTCTCATATTCGTAACCGGTATAACACCAAATGCTTTTCCCCGGATAGGCTTCCCTGACCTGGCGCAGCAATCCCAACACCGTCCCGCGGTTTTGAGGTTCCATGGGTTCCCCGCCCAGCACGCTGAAACCTGTGATATACTCATTGTCCAGCGCCTTTAGTATTTCTTTCTCCGTTTCCCGGGTAAACGGCTGCCCATAAGTGAAATCCCACGCCTCACTGTTAAAACAGCCTTTGCAGGCATGGGTGCAGCCGCTGACAAACAGGGAAACCCTGATACCGGGCCCGTTGGCCACGTCCGTCTTCTTAATGGCCGCATAATTCATTGCAATTCCTGCCCCCTCTTCTTAGCAGTATCCCGGAATCCTTTATAAATGCAGGACCCTTGCCTTGATCTCTTTGGTCTTGCCGGTATTCCAGAAATTTTCCCCCAGGTAACCGCAGGTCCGCCTGGTCACATTCATCTTCGCATGGTCCTTATTATGACATTGTGGGCACTCCCACTCCAAATCTTCATTGATTTCCATCTCACCGTCATAACCGCACTCATGGCAGTAATCCGACTTCGTATTAAACTCACCGTACTGGATATTGTCATATATAAAGCGGATCAGCTCCTCCAAAGCCTCCGGGTTATTTCTGAGGTTTGGGATCTCCACATAGGAAATTGCGCCGCCCAGGGATTTATTTTGGAACCGGCTCTCAAAGGTAAACTTGGAAAAGGCATCGATGGGTTCCCTCACGTCCACATGGTAAGAATTGGTATAATACCCTTTGTCCGTCACATTGGGAATATCACCGAATTTTTCCCTGTCTATCCTTGCAAAACGGTAACACAGGGTCTCCGCCGGCGTACCGTACAATGCGAAACCGATATTGGTCTCTTCCTTCCACTTCCGCACCGCCTCATTCATGCGTTCCATAACGCCCATGGCAAACTCCCTGCCTGCCTCTTCCGTATGGCTGCAGCCTTTCATCAGATAAGTCGTCTCATACAAGCCGATATAACCCAATGAGATGCTGGAATATCCCCCGTACAAAAGCGGGTCGATGGCCTCACCCTTGTTCAGCCTGGCGATGGCCCCATACTGCCAATGAATCGGACTGACATCCGACAGCACCCCCTGGAGCGCCTTATGGCGGCACATCAACGCCTCATAACACAATTCCAGGCGCTCGTCCATAAGCTTCCAGAAGACTTCCTCATCTCCTTTTGCAAGGATGCCGATCTGAGGCAGATTTAAGCTCACTACCCCCTGGTTAAAGCGGCCTTCGAATTTATATTTTCCCTTCTCATCCTTCCACGGCGCCAGAAAAGACCGGCAACCCATGCAGGAAAAAACATTGCCTTCGTAATTTTCTCTCATCTTTTTGGCGGAAATATAATCGGGATACATCCTCTTGGCGGAGCACCTTGCCGCCAGCCTGGTAACATCGTCATATTTCCCGCCCTTTAAGCAATTGTTTTCATCCAGCACATAGATCAGCTTGGGGAATGCAGGCGTCACATAGACGCCCTGCTCGTTTTTGGTTCCCTGGAGCCTCTGGCGCAGGATCTCTTTTATGATCATCACCGTTTCTTCCACATATTCGTCTTCCTCGTCAATGTGCAGGAACAGTGTCACAAAAGGCGACTGGCCGTTGGTAGTCATCAGGGTGTTGATCTGGTACTGGATTGTCTGGACGCCTGACCTCAGCTCATCCTGCAAGCGGATATCTACGATCCTGCGCCTCATAGTATCCTCTATGGCATCTCCAAACTCTTTCTGCAGCTGGCTTTCGAATTTTTCCCTGCTTTTGCGCAGATATTTGCCCAAATGGCGTATATTCACCGACTGCCCGCCATACTGGTTGCTTGCCACGGCCGCGATGATCTGGGTAGTCACAGTGCACGCCACCTGGAAGCTCTTAGGCGACTCAATCATCTTTCCGTTAATGGATGTCCCATTGTCCAGCATATCCTGAATATTGATGAGACAGCAGTTGAAGATCGGCTGGATAAAATAATCCGCGTCATGAAAATGGATCGCGCCATTGTCATGGGCAAGGGCAATATGTTCCGGCAAAAGCATACGCCTGGTCACATCCCGGGATACCTCTCCGGCAATATAATCACGCTGGGTAGAAGCCAGCCTTGTATTTTTATTGGAGTTTTCTTCCGCAAGCTCCTTATTCTCGTTGCGGATGAGTTTCAGGATGGACTCGTCGGTAGTATTGGATTTGCGCAGCAGGCTCCTCTGATAGCGGTAGACAATGTATTTTTTAGCCAGGGCATACTTATTATGCTCCACCAGATGCTGTTCTATGATGTCCTGGACGTGTTCCACCGTCTGAAGCTCCCGGCCTTCCGCCTGGACAGCCTCCAGGATCTCCTCCACCAATCCGTCTTCTGCCCGGTCACTCTCCTCCACCTCATGGTTGGCCTTACGGATCGCCTGGATAATTTTGTCTTCCCCGTAAGGTACTATCCTTCCGTCTCTCTTCTGAATCCTCATCAATACATTTACTCCCATCTGTTTTATTCCGCTGGCAATGAGCAAACCGGCGCATCCTGCTTCATGCCGTTGCCTGCCTGGGCGCAAGGCATGCCTTTGGGCCCCACGTTAGCGAATGCCGCACTGCTAGTACAGCATTGCGTTAATTTTGAAGTAAATCAGTGCTTGATGTTTGCGTCAGCGTAAGGCGGAGGAAGGAGGCGATGCGGTGGCATCGTTGACTGACGACAACGCGGCGATGGCGTGAACAGCGAGTGCTGATTACTCAAGAATTAATGCAACGATGTACTAGCTTCCGCGGATATGGCTTAACTATATTTTGTGTCAAAATACAACTTCTGCATCTATATCTTGTATCTGTATTATAGTAGGAAATGACTGAATGTGCAATAGATTTTTACAGCGATTCATTTTGTTTCTTTTTGTTGTTGACATCATGACAGAAAACTGATAATCTTTGAATAAGTTAAGTCATTTTCACTGTCTTTTCGTTCTTGATGGCTTAATCTCTGTCTGGCAGTTCGCCATACATACCAAGTACTTATAAACCATATACTGTGCCGCATTTTCCGGATGGAATCACTATTGCGCGTTTTTTGTAAACAAAACATGTCGTTTTGGCATTTTTCACAAAATTGAAGTATTCACCGTGCGCCTTGGATAAATGTCGGAAAACTACGCCACCCACTTTCACAAAGGAGAAATGATATGCATGAAAAACACACTGGCTTTGCCTCTGCCACCGGCCCTGTAAGCATCCCCATGCACAACGATTATCTGTTTCGGGCGCTGCTCCAGCGGAACAACAGGGTTTTGAAAGGTCTGATCTGCTCCCTGCTCCATCTGGATTCGGAACAGGTCCTGTCCGTAGTTATCGCGAATCCCATTGAGCTGGGTGAAACCATCGACACCAAGACCTTCTTTCTTGATGTCAGGGTTATTTTAAATGACCATGCAAGGATTAACCTTGAAATGCAGGTCATCAACGAGCTAAACTGGGTAGAGCGCTCACTGAGCTATCTCTGCCGCTCTTTTGATACTCTGATTCATGGGGAGGATTACCTCAGCGTAAAGCCGAGTATACAGATTGGCCTGCTGAATTTTACCCTGTTCCCTGAATATCCTGAATTTTATGCCACCTATCAATTGCTAAACGTAAAAAACCATATGCTATATAGTGACAAACTGTGCCTTTCTGTGTTAAACTTAACTCGTATAGACTTGGCAACCAAGGAAGATAAGTCCTATCATATGGACTATTGGGCTTCCCTCTTCAAAGCCACCACATGGGAGGAGATTAAAATGATTGCGCAGAAAGATAATTGTATTGAAGATGCCTCCAACACCATTTACCAATTGACCCAGGATGAGAAAATACGCCTGCAATGCGAAGCCCGGGAAGATTATTACCGCAGGCAGCGCACGACACAGCATTATATTGCGAATCAGGAAACCAAGATAACGGAACAGGAAAACCGGATCACGGAACAGGAAAACCGGATCACGGAACAGAAAAACCGGATCAGCGAGTTGGCAACTCAGGTGGAAGAAAAGGATGCTCTCATAGCCGCGCTCATGTCCGAAAATGAACGGCTTAAAGGCAATTAGTGTACTGTCTGGAAATATCCTTTTCTTCCTGCCTCAACAAGGCTTATTCCCCTGCGTTCAGATAAGGCAGCACCTGAGAGAAATCCATATCACCGGCATAGTAAAATTTCGTATAACACGGCTGGTTATAGCAGTTATTCTGCCATGCTATCCCGGTACGGTACATGGTATCGTGCATTAAGGTAAACAGCTTATGGCAGGTGACCTCAAGGCCGGTGTATATGCGGATCGCGCTGCTGTCCTCCGTCCGCAGCAGGAGTTCCTCCCTGAAATCCCCGAAAATATCCGCCACAAGGCAGGGATTTCCCTTGGTACCGTTGTTGGTCAACGTACCCTCCGGCTTTAACATAATGCCGTGGGTATTGTCATTGACAATACCGGAATGCTTTTCATGGATATAGTCCACACCGTCAAGGATTTGCGTACTCAGGTCTGCCGCAAAACGGATACTCTGGTTGGTCCCTAATATCTTGTCGGGCAGCCTGTTCCCTTTACAGTCATACATTTCTTTTACCCAAACGCACAGTCCCCGCACATTGGGATTGACATCCCCTATCATGCAGCGGCCAAGGTCCTTTTCCGCATACTCCCCAAAGAAGGGGATCCCTGTCTCCGCATCCCGCAGCGCCCATCCATAGGGAGCCGCCTTCGCCCCCTCGAACACATTGAATATCTGATATCCCGGCCTGTCGGGATCGATGACAGCCACATGCATGGCATCCCCGTGCCCGAATTTCGCATCCTGCCCGTCGGGGAGCTTGCCCCATGAAGAGTACAGCACACTCCCGTCATGGTCGATCACTGCCGCACCGTAAATGATTTCCTGGCAGCCGTCACCGTCCACATCCGCGGTGGAAAGGTTGTGATTGCCCTGGCCGGCCAGGCAGCCGTAGACAGGATCCGTCCCCAGCTCTCCATGGGGGCCGGAACAGAAAGGATTATCCATAGGGACATAACCGCTGTCAATATCAAAGCGGACACGATGCCTGCCCTCAAAAAAGTCATATGCCACTATGGTAGTCCTGGTGTAATAGCCGCGGCATATTATAAGGTATGGCCGCTCACCGTCCAGATACGCCACCCCTGACAGGAAACGGTCTACCCTGTTACAGGGTTCAATTCGCCGCAGCGCATAATCGCCCCAGCGCAGGCCGTCGTCCTCCCGGGGATGAGGGAAGCAGATTGTTTCCAACTCCCCGCCGTCTCCTCCAAACATAGTCAGGTATTCCGGCCCCTCATAAACAAATCCTTCAAATTTCCGTAACTCATTTTTCCCACTTCTTGCCGGGGCGTACTCATCGATGAAAAAGTCTGCCAGGCTTTCCGCATCCTGCCGTGACAGTGGATAGGAATATTTTTTCTCCATAGAAAAGCATTCCTCCAGTGTCCCGGGCCACTGTCCCCTCTTTACTTCGGGAATGTCCTGCCATCCCTGAAACAAAGTGACAATATGCCGGTAGTAGTCCTCCGCGCTGCACACATAATTGTCTTCATGGGTAACGCCTCTGGCCCTATCCTCTTCCGGCAGGGTGATATAGTTCCGGCTCCGGACAGTCCCATCCTCATTATAGACAGTCATACAGGTACCGGGGGCCGTCTTCACGGACATTTCCGCTTTCCCGTCCCCGTCAAAGTCATAGACCATAAACTGGGTGTAATGGGCGCCTGCCCGGATATTTACCCCCATGTCAAGCCTCCACAAGAGCCTCCCGGTAATCTTATAGCAGTCGATAAAGCATTTTCCCGTGTATCCCCTGTGGGACACATCATGGGCGTTGGAAGGATCCCATTTCACAAAGAACTCATACTCTCCGTCCCCGTCCACATCTCCTACGCTCATATCATTGGCACTGTAAGTATATGCCTCCCCCGCCGGAGTGACACCTCCCTCCGGAATCTGCATGGGGATCTCCAAATACTCCTTCGGATTGACACGTACTTCCTTACAGGGCGGCTCTGTCTCATGCACCGTTTTTCCGTCCAGGACAATGCAGTCCTTTTCTGCCCCGCCCTCCTCACAGATATGTGCAGCAGCCACGGAATAGACGTCCTGGGGCGTTCCTTCCCTGTCCAGGTAGTTGGTACTGTCTGTAACCAATTTAATAGGTTTGCCGTTCCTGTATACCACATAATCGGTTCCGCTCATGCCGGTTTCAGTGTAACCGGTAACCTCTGGCAAAAACATTCTCCATCCCAGGAAAACGCCCTCTTTGGCGGAAAAAGCAACCAGGCCTCTGCTCAGCTTCTCAATCTGCTCATGGAAGGCCTTTTTCACAGGAGTTTTCAGCAGGCCGCTCTCCCTCAGCTTCACCCCGCCACTCCAGGCCTCCACTTTCAGATAGTGGGGGATGTGCGGCACTTTCTTCAGCGTAAAGGAAGTGTCCGTCCCCTCATAAATACATTTATACTCCATCGTGTCACTGTAACGGTCTGACCAATACAGGCGGTATGTACATCCCTCATTGTCCCCATCCTGCCATACCAGTTGAATTTCCGTATCGTTGATTTCCCCATAATTTAATTGCATGAAACCGTAACCTCCCTTCACACTTCCTTCCCTTTTCTTTGGCCCGAATGCCCCGTTAATGCTCTATAATACCTTGTTTCACCTTTCACAGATACTTCACCACATCTGCCAAACGTCTCTTCGGTACGCAATAATCCCTGTTGCCGTCCAGATAATACTTAAACTGAGCCGGGTCTTCCATGTCGGCAATATGGCTGGCATGGGAGGGATAGCCGAAGGCCACTACCGAATGGAGCGCCTGCTTCTGGGCCAACCCAAACATTTCTGCCAGCACAGGCTTATTGCAGGCGCCGATGATACAGCTTCCCACACCTCTGTTCCACGCTGCCAAAGTCATATTGCCGATGGCAAGGCCTGCGTCCGTATCACAGTTAGGGTTAATGTCCAAATTCTCCACCACCGCGATAAACAGTACGGGCCTTTCGCCCTCCTTCGGCTGGCCCTGCTCCGGCGGCAGCGCCCCCGCCCATTTTGTGTGGGAAAAGACTTCCGCCACCCTGTCCGCCTCTTTCACTACAATATAGCTCAGTGGCTGCCTGTTTGCCGCGCTGGAAGAAAGCCTTGCTGCCATAAGGATCTCATCTATGATATCCTGCGAAACTTCTTTCTGCCCAAAGCGGCGGTATGTACGCCTGGTCTCTAATAACTCCATTAAATTTTCCATTGGCCCGTTCCTCCTGTTTCGGTACACTGTTCATTCAGAAATCACTTTTCTTTTGCTTTTACTATTATAGCATAAATGAAGCCGTTTGCACCAGATATTCAGATCCCCATATAATAAATGCATATCTGCCATACCACGGCCAAAAAGCTGCCTCGGAAAACCCGAGACAGCTTTTCAAAAACTGTTTCCATAAGGGAATGCTTATGACCACACATACCCTTTTCTATTTCTGCGCTACATCCTTCATGGAGAAGCTGATCCTGCCCATTTTATCCTTACCGAGGCACACCACCGTGACAATGTCGCCCAATGTGAGCACATCCTCCACACGGTTGATCCTCTCCTTGGCAATCTTGGAGATGTGTACCATCCCTTCCTTGCCGGGGGCAAACTCAATAAATGCGCCAAACTCTTTAATGCTTACTACCTTACCCTTGAAGATCTGGCCTTCCTCGAAATCGGTGACGATAATCTTCACCATCTCCACGGCCTTATCCATCATTTCCTTGTCGGTTCCGCAAACGGATACATTGCCGTCATCGGTAATGTCAATCTTAACACCGGTACGGGCAATGATCTCATTGATAGTCTTACCTCTCTGCCCTACCACATCTCCAATCTTCTCAGGGTCGATCTGGATGGAAATGATCTTAGGCGCATAAGGTCCTACCTCAGGCCTGGGTACGGCAATGGCAGGCTTCATACAGGTGTCCATAATGAAAAGCCTTGCCTCACGGCAGCGGGCGATGGCGCCCTCTACGATAGACCTGGTAAGGCCATGTATCTTAATATCCATCTGGATAGCGGTAATTCCTTCCGTAGTACCGGTCACCTTAAAGTCCATATCCCCGAAAAAGTCCTCAAGACCCTGAATATCGGTAAGCAGTACAAAATCGTCGTCCGTCTCACCGGTCACCAGTCCGCAGGAAATGCCCGCAACCATCTTCTTAATGGGCACGCCTGCCGCCATCAGGGACATACAGGACGCACAGGTAGATGCCATGGAAGTGGAGCCGTTGGACTCAAAAGTTTCGGATACGGTACGGATCGCATAGGGGAAATCCTCCTCGCTGGGAAGCACAGGGATCAAAGCCCTCTCTGCCAGCGCACCATGGCCGATCTCACGCCTTCCGGGGCCTCTGGAGGGTTTTGTCTCACCCACAGAGTAGGAAGGGAAGTTGTAATGGTGCATATATCTCTTGCTGACCTCGTTCTCGTCCAGTCCGTCAATTCTCTGCTGCTCAGACAGAGGAGCCAGTGTACATACGTTACAAATCTGGGTCTGTCCTCTGGTAAACATAGCGGAACCATGCACACGGGGGATGATATCCACTTCCGCAGCCAGCGGCCGGATCTGTGTGATCTCACGTCCGTCAGGCCGCTTATGGTCCTTCAGGATCATCTTGCGGACGGTCTTCTTCTGATACTGGTACACCGCTTCTCCCAGAATGGCAAGCCACTCTTCCTTTTCCGCAAATGCCTCCTCCAGCTTCTCGGTAATGACACGGATATTCTCTTCCCGAACCTGCTTTTCGTCGGTAAACACTGCCTCTTCCATCTCAGCGGGAGTGACTAGTTTCATCATCTCGTCGAACATTTCCTGAGGGATTGCACAGCTGGTATATTCATGCTTCTTCTTGCCCACCTCGGCAACAATCCGGTCAATAAAGGCAATAATAGTCTGATTGACCTCATGAGCCTTGTAGATTGCTTCGATCATTTTGTCCTCGGGAACCTCATTGGCGCCCGCCTCAATCATTATGACCTTCTCCCTGGTGGAAGCCACCGTCAGGTTCAGGTCGCCTACCTTCCACTGCTCCTGGGAAGGGTTCACTACCAGCTCACCGTCAATCATGCCCATCTGCGTCATGGCACAGGGGCCGTCAAAAGGGATATCAGAAATGCAGGTAGCGATGGCAGCTCCCAGCATGGCTACCAGCTCGGGGCGGCATGCAGGATCCACGCTCATTACCATATTGTTCAGGGTAACATCATTCCTGTAATCCTTGGGGAACAGGGGACGCATGGGCCTGTCAATGACACGGCTGGTCAGGACCGCGTTCTCGCTGGCCTTTCCTTCCCTCTTATTAAAACCGCCGGGAATCTTGCCCACCGCGTACATCTTTTCCTCAAATTCCACGCTTAAAGGGAAGAAGTCGATCCCTTCCCTGGGTTTCTCGGATGCGGTTGCAGTGGAAAGCACCACAGTATCACCATAGTGCATAAATGCACATCCGTTTGCCTGTTTACCGACACGGCCGATATCGACCTTTAGGGTACGTCCGGCAAGTTCCAGTTCATAAGTCTTATACATAAGTCCTCCATTCTGCCGTTAATACGGCTTGTCTATCTTCAGGAACAGAAGACACCGAAACTACTGAAAAATGCATGGAGTTTATCTGATTATACACTTTTCAGCGGTCTCGGGGCTTACTCCTGTCCCATAGTTACCTTGGGGGGTGCAGGCTCGGAAAGCCATGCGTTGCTCGTCATAAGTCCCTCCGCGTTGCAACCCATGTATGGGTGCTACGATGAGGGACTTCTGGACTCTGCTTACGAATGCGCAGGCTCGGAAAGCCATGCTTTCCTCGCTCGCGTTGCTCGTCTTAAGTCCCTCCGCGTTGCATCTCATGCATGCATGGACTGCAACGCGGAGGAACTTAAGACTCTGCTCATTCGCGCAAACAAGCGGAAAGCGCCTATTTTATGGTGCCTCCCGCCTTATGCCATCCTAACGCTTATTTTCTTAAGCCAAGTCTCTCAATCAGGGAACGATATCTCTCGATATCCTTCTTTTTCAAATACTCCAAAAGGCCACGTCTCTGGCCTACCAGTTTCAGCATACCGCGGCGGGAATGGTGATCCTTGGGGTTTGCTTTCAAATGATCAGTCAGCTCCTGGATCCTTGCGGTCAAAACAGCTACCTGTACTTCCGGTGAGCCGGTATCGCCAGGAGTCCTTGCATACTCGTTCATAATTGTTGTTTTCTTTTCCTTAGAAATCATGTTTCTTTCCTCCATATAAATCTCATGTGTTATCGCATCCTGTGCAAATCACCTGACACTAAGCTACGGTTGGAGTCTCCGAGAACCGAGCATCGGCTAAATCACACTTGAACATTTTATCATATCCGCCTGTAAATGTAAACACATAATTTAAGGAATAACACCGGTTTCTCCTGTTATTCCCCGGTATTTTTCCCGGTAAACACAGTGAAAGCGCTGCTGGGATAAATGTGCTCCAAAAAAGGATTGCCGCTACTCTATGCATCAACCACAGTGCGGCAACCCTTTGAATACATTTGTCAGGAATCCTTGCTGACTCTTCTACAACAGGCTAATTTCTGTCCTCTGAGTTTAATCCTGCAAAACTCTCACACATCTCACCGGAGTACGGTAATTGTAATTGCTGATTTTAATACCGGTAGTAGGACTGCTGGCATGGATTACCTTGCCTCCGCCGATATAGATCGCTACATGATTGATCGTCCCTGAACTGTTGGCATAAAATACCAGGTCGCCGGGTTTCAGCTCGGAAGCGCTGATCTTAGTGCCTTCCTTTGCCTGGGAACCGGAATGGTGGCTTAAGCTCACACCGAATTTCTTAAATACGCTCAATACAAAACCGGAACAATCGGCTCCCTTTGTCAAGCTGGTGCCGCCCCATACATAGGGATTGCCCAGGAACTGCTTCGCATACTCCACAAGCTCCACACGTACATCGGACACACCCTGTCCATACAAAAGCTCCGTCATGGTGATGGCCGTATCCAGCCTCTGTTCCACGGTAACAAATTCCGAGGACACATAAGCTTCCTCACCGTCGATAGATACCTTGATCCATCCCTCCAGCGTCTCCACATATTCCAACTCCTCGCCTTTGGGCACCTGGGTCAAGACAGCGCTCTCGGTATTGGCCTCGTCCCTGACATTTAAGCCGTCCGTATTCACAAGCACAACCGTGCGCACCAAATCGTTGGCTGCCAGCTTTGCATCCGGGCCGGTGAACAGGAATTCCGTGCTCACATAACCTTCTACCTCACCGGAAATAATATGTGCCCAGCCGTCAAACATCTCCAGTACTTCGCATGCCGAATTCTTAGGCATTTTCCCCACCATTTTGCTGTCGGTGGAAGGGGCCTCGCGGACATTCAGGTTTCCGCTCTCCACATTGGCGATGCCGATATTCGTGTACCCCCAGGAAGCGCCCTGCGCCTGCTGGGCCATTTCCTTGTATTCCTCCGCAGTGTGGGTTACCTCCAGAAACGAAGCCACCCCAGCCGTCTGCAGGACGCTTGTCCCCTCCGATGCCATAACGGTAAGAGGCGCTTCCATTGTCAGACAGCAAATCAAACCTGCGGAAACCATTGCTATTTTTTTCATATTCCTTAAGTATCTCATGTATGTAATCCTTTACAAAAATGAAATCTGATTTACAATATTGTTACAAATTTGTTACATCTAAGTCAGATTATACATTTGTCCCCATCATATGTCAACAGATTCTTTAAAAAAAATAAAAGACTCTACAAAAAATCTTAAGAAATATGTTAAATACCCGGCGATGTACTAGGAAACCGCCTCTACCTCATCTTCCCGGTCCGCGGCAGTGATGGCAAAAGCGATATTGGTGGCATGATCCGCCACCCTCTCCAAACCGGATACCACATCCGAGAAGACCATACCTGCCTCAGGGGTACACTCTCCCTTAGTAAGACGATGTACATGCAGTTTCTGGAGTTCCCTTTCCTTCTCATCCACCCGGTTCTCCAATTGGATGATCTCCTGCATATGGCTGCCGTCGCTTCTGACGAACATATCGATAGAATACTGGATCAGCTTATTTACCATATCCAGCATCTCACCCAATTCCCGCTGCGCATCCTTGCTGAAGGCCACCCCCTGGTCTCTCCTCTGCCTTGCGGCATCCGCCACATTCTCCGCGTGGTCACCGATCCGCTCGATATCGTTTACCACATGGAACAGAGCGCCCAGGCTCTTCAAGTCCTCGATGGGCAGGGTGGTCTGGTTAATCTTCACCAGGTAATCGGTGATGGCATGATTCAGGAAATCAATATTTTTCTCCACCTCGTACACTTCTTCGATATCTTCCTCATCCAGCGTGATCAGGGCATTCATTGCCCGGTTCAGGTTCTCGCTTGCAAGGGATGCCATACGGTCCAGTTCTTTCATTACCTCGATCACTGCCGTGGCCGGATTGAACACCACCTTGTCGCCAATGTATTTCAGCTGATAACACTCACGGTACCCCACCTTCTTGTCCTCACCAGGCACACATATAATGGAAAGCTTTACGATCCACTTTGAGAAAGGGAACAACACGATCACCTGGAAAATCTTGATCAAAGTATGGGCATTTGCCACAAAACGCCCGTTATCCGAAGAGATGGCCCAAATGATCTTTGTCACGGGTTCCTCCGCCACAAACAGGACTGCATAAAGCACCACCGTACCGATCACATTAAACCAGAAATGGATCAGGGCCGCCCTCTTGGCATCCTTCTTACCGGCAAGGGAGGCCAGAAGAGCCGTGGTGCATGCGCCGATATTACAACCCAAAATAATGTACAGGGTAATATGTAAAGAAAGCAGATCCTGGCTGGCCAAAAGCAGCACTATGCTGACCGTCACGGAAGAACTCTGGATCACAGAGGTCAGTACCAGTCCCACAATGGTGGCCATAAACGGATTTTTAAGGGAACTCAGCAGATTTACCACCTCGGGCACATCCCGCATACTGGCCATGGAGCTGGACATGGTACTCAGTCCCAGGAACAGCACGCCGAAGCCGATAATGATCTCCGCAAACTTCTTCACCTTTTCCTTTGAGCAGAACATGACCACAAGCACTCCTACCAGAAGGATCACCGGGGCATATGCGGACAAATTAAAAGATACCAGCTGCGAAGTGATGGTGGTACCAATATTGGCTCCAAAGATCACCCCCGCCGCCTGGTACAGGTTCATCAGGCCGGCATTCACAAAGCTGACCACCATGGCCGTACATGCCGAAGAGGACTGTATGATCCCGGTAAACACGATTCCCACCAGCATCCCGGTAAATCGGTTGGTGGTAAAGATCTCTAAAATACGGCGAAGCTTTGCGCCCGCAACCTTTTCTATGGAGTCACTCATCACACGCATCCCAAACAGAAAAAGTCCCAGGCCCCCTGCCATTGACAATAGAATACTTGCACTCATTTTAATATCCCTTCATTTGGCTCTACTTGACTCAATGATACTGCTGCTGAATCTGAGTTGCTTACTGCTACAAACACCATGTGTACAATGCCTACTATATATGCAATGCATACTTTGTATGGTAAAACGCAAATTTGAGAGCAGATACTATAATTCTACGGGAAAAGACAAAAAGTTACAAGACAAATTTTTACTTTTTATAAGCCTCACCTGCCATGATGTCTTTTTGAAGCTGCCCACGCAGGGCCTCCACACTCCCAAACTGCTGCTCCGGCCTGCTGAACTCCAGCAGATATACTTCCACCGGTTCCCCGTAAATGTCTTCCCGGAAGTCATACAAATAAGACTCTATACCCATCACATGCCTGTCAGTGACGGTAGGTTTATAGCCTATATTGCTGATGGCCCTGTAAAGCCGCCCCCTGTGCCGTACTTGGGAAAAGTAGACTCCGTTCGGAGGGAGCAGCTTGCTCTCATCCGGAAGCAGATTGACCGTAGGGAATCCCAGGGTCCTGCCCAACTGATTGCCTTTCACCACGGTGCCGAACACCGGGTAGGGCATTCCCAGCAACTGTTCAGCCAACCCCATATCCCCCCTATCCACGCAGCTGCGGACATGGGTGGAGCTGACCTCCCTTCCGTCCACGCAGACTTTGGGGATGGTCTTCACCTGAAACCCCAGTTCAGGCCCCAGTTTCCGCAGAAATTCCGTATTCCCGGCGCCTCCCGCCCCAAAGGACAGGTCGCTGCCCGCAGCCAGGAACCTTGTCTGCATCCTCTCCGCCAAAATCTCCGCGGCAAATACCTCCGGCACCGTAGCCGCCGTTTCCCGATTCATGGGGAATTCGATCAATATGTCCACCCCCGCACGTTCAAACAACACGTGTTTCTCTTCCTTTGTGGAAAGTTCCTTCCCATCTGACCACCCAAAAAGGACTGCCGGCGCCGGGTCAAAAGTAAAGACACAGGTACATAACCCGTCTTTCTTTTTCTCCCGGATCTCCTCCAGCAGTCTTCTGTGGCCGATATGTATCCCGTCAAATTTCCCGATGGCCACAGCGGTTTCCCTGTCCAAATAAAAATCCGTCGTATTTGCTATAATCTCCAAGCTTTGGTCACTCTTTCTCTAAAAACATTTTCACCGGCCTGTACCGCTCTTCCGCTCCATCCAAAGCATATATTCCGGCAAAGCTTCCGTCGGGGCGATGGAACCGCACCCACTGCCCGGGTCTATGGACCCTCGTTTCACAAGTCTGGCCGGGGTAAATGGCATTCCCATTCTCCAAAAGCCTGGCCGCCTCATGGCTTACGTGCAGGACAGGACAGTCCGGAAAACAGCTTTCCACAGGGTATAAAGCTTCTGTAAGCCTGCCCGTATCCTTGTATTCCTGAAGCTGCCCCAATGTGACCGCCTGTTCCAGGCCGAACATTCCCACCCTGGTCCGCCGCAGGCTCTGCATGGTTCCCCCGCAGCCTAACTTTTCCCCGATATCCGCACAGAGGGTACGGATATAGGTTCCCTTGGAACATACTACCCTCATTTTGACTACAGGCATGTTCAGCTCCAGCACTTCCAATTCATGGATCACCACAGGGCGGGCCTTGCGCTCCACCACCTTACCCTCCCGTGCCAGCTCATACAGCCGCCTGCCGTTTACCTTCAGGGCGGAGTACATGGGCGGAGTCTGAAGATACCCGCCTACAAAGGACATGCAGGCCGCCCTGGCCTCTTCCCCCGAAATATTTACAGGGCGCTGTGCCAGCACACAGCCTGTTGCATCCTGGGTATCCGTCTCCACGCCCAGGGTCAATTCCGCCACATACTCCTTATCCTTGTCCGTCAGCAGGTCGCAAAGCTTTGTAGCGCTGCCCAGACAGACCGGAAGGACCCCCGTAGCGGCAGGATCCAGGGTCCCCGTATGCCCGATCTTCCTCTGGCCGCAGATTCCCCGCATTTTAGCCACCACATCGGCGGAGGTAAAATCCGGCTCTTTGTCTATAATCATGATTCCGTTCAAAATTTCCTCCTGTTATCCCCGGAAAGGCCAGGTTCTTCCTCCATTCTGCCTGTGAGGACTCATTCCGTGTATAATCTAAGCCATTTCTTAACTATTCCTTAATTGCTTTTCTATATGTAAGGAAAGATTATTTACACAGTCATGGAAGGTTCCCCTCATAGTACAGCCTGCTGCACGGGCGTGGCCGCCTCCGCCGAAGAAAGAAGCCACCTCCGCCGCATCAACCGATTCGCTGGTACGCAGGCTCACCTTATATTCCAGAACACCCGTCTGATACATAAATATGGCGCAGTCAACACCGCGTATGTTGCGCAGCTGGTTCACGATCCCGTCCAGATCATCCGGCTCTGCGTCATAGAACTGCATGGTTTTACGGTCTACACAGCTGACAACACACCTGCCATCCATAAACCGGATACTCTCCAGCAGGGCCCTGCCCATAATATTTGACTGGATATACGACTTCTGGTAGAAAGTCTCCTGGATCAGCCTGGGAAAGTCAAAGCCATAACTGATCAGCTTCGCCCCTCTCTCCATGGTAGCGGGAGTGGTATTGGAATACTGGAAAATCCCCGTATCATGGATGATTCCCACATACAATGCCATGGCCAGGTCTCTGTCCAGCATTCCAGGGTCGATCATGTCATAAATTAGTTCGCAGGTAGCGCCCACATCCGGCACAATGTGATTTAACCCTTCACAGCCTTTATTGGTCACATGGTGGTCGATATTGATTTTTTTCTTTGCATCCCGGAAGTACTTTTCCGCATCGCCGATCCGATCGGCCCCGCAGTCCATTACAAAGAAAACGTCAAAGGGTTCCTCATCCCCAAACTCACTGTCGATTTCGTCAAATCCTTTCAGCTCCCGGAATATGTCGGCGGGTTTCTCCAGGAATACCTTTACCTGCGCCTTTGGCAGGCATTTCCGCAGGTACATGCACATAGAGAGACACGCGCATACACAGTCGCCGTCAGGCCGGATATGACCGCTGATGCCGATCCTTTTTGCATCCTTACATTCGTCTAATAAGTTCCATTCCATTAACTAATAACTCCTCATTTCTATAACCCCAGGCGTCTATTGATCCGCAGCGCCTTCCTCAACAGGCTCAGCGCTTTCTTTTCCGCCGCCTTCCTCGGCTTCCGCAGCGTCTTCTCTCCCGCCGCCTTCCTCGGCTTCCGCAGCGCTTTGGTTCTCGCTGGCGCCCTCACTGTCTCTGGCAATCACTTCGTCAATTTTATGGGACATATTGACTCCATATTCAATAGACTGATTCATAACAAATGTTATTTCAGGAGTGTTGCGAAGATTAACCTTCTTAGCCAGCTGCCGCTTTATGAATCCTTCCGCACTCTTTAAACCCTTCAACGTGGCTTCCCTTGCTTCCTCCCCGCCCAGCACGCTGATCCATGCCTTGCAGCTCTTCAAGTCGGGGGCCACCTCCACTGCTACAACGCTTGTCCATTGGCTGATCCGGGGATCCTTGATCTCGCCCCGTATGATCTCCGCCAGGACACGCTGCACTTCCCCGTTGATACGGGTATTTTTTACACTGTTTTTCCTCATATAAATTCTCCACGCCGGAGCATTTTGCGTAGGCACGGGAGCCGGATGTCAGATTCGGCCCTGCCATTCAAATTTGTGGCTCCGGCACAAATTTGTGTGCGAAATAAGCTATCCCGCTGCTCTATGCGCAATGAGAAATGCCATGCATCCGGCATTTCCCGGTGTAAGCCTCCTCACGGAGCCGCCCCTGGGGCGAGCTTGCCCGCTTCAGCGGGCAATGCCAACGTCCTAGTACATCGTTGCATTAATTCTTGAGTAATCAGCACTCGCTGTTCACGCCATCGCCGCGTTGTCGTCAGTCAACGATGCCACCGCATCGCCTCCTTCCTCCGCCTTACGCTGACGCAAACATCAAGCACTGATTTACTTCAAGATTAACGCAATGCTGTACTAGCGCGGTACTTCCACCATAATATACGCCTCTACAATATCCAGCTCCTGCATCTGGTCAAACCCTTCAAATACAAGGCCGCACTCAAAGCCTGTCTTCACTTCCTTCACATCATCCTTGAAACGCTTCAGGGAAGCAAGCTCACCTTCATAAATCTGCTCGCCCTCCCGGGAAATGCGGATCTTGCAGCCTCTCTGGAACACACCGTCCAGTACATAGGATCCGGCGATATTACCGATAGCGGATGCCTTAAATATCTGGCGCACTTCGGCATGGCCGATGACCTTTTCCTCAAAGACAGGGTCAAGCATTCCCTTCATGGCAGCTTCAATGTCCTCGATAGCCTGGTAAATAACCTTATACATCCTGATATCTACGCCCTCCCGCTCTGCAGTGGCCTTTGCGGTAACGTCAAGCCGAACGTTAAAGCCGATGATAATGGCGTTGGAAGCACTTGCAAGCACCACGTCGGACTCGTTGATAGCGCCCACACCTCCGTGAATGCATTTTACCACAACTTCCTCGTTGGTCAGCTTCATCAGGGACTGCTTTACGGCCTCCACGCTGCCCTGTACGTCCGCTTTGACGATCAGGCACAGCTCCTTTAAGCTGCCTTCCTGGATCTGGGAGAACAAATCATCCAGGGACATCTTAGTCTTAGTATCTTCAAGCATCTTCTCTTTATTCTGGGCCAGGTAAGTCTCGGCATAATTTTTCGCTGTTTTATCATTGTCATGTGCAAGGAATACCTCGCCGGCGCTGGGCACATCGGAAAGCCCAAGGATCTCCACGGGCGTGGAAGGGGTCGCCTCCTTCACTCTTCTGCCCTTGTCGTCGATCATGGCGCGGACCTTACCGTGGCATGACCCTGCGGAGATAAAGTCACCCACATGGAGCGTACCCTTCTGTACCAGGACGGTAGCCACAGGGCCGCGTCCTTTATCCAGTTCGGCCTCAATCACCAGGCCCCTTGCCCGCCTGTCAGGGTTCGCTTTCAGCTCCAGGATATCTGCCGTCAGCAAGATTGTCTCCAACAGATTTTCAATACCCTCGCCTGATTTTGCTGACACGGGGACAAATTCCGTGGTTCCGCCCCAGTCTGCAGGGATCAGCTCATATTCCGTCAGCTCCTGCTTGACACGGTCTATATTGGCAGAAGGCTTATCAATCTTATTCACGGCGACAATGATTTCGATGCCTGCCGCCTTGGCATGGTTGATCGCCTCAATGGTCTGGGGCATAACGCCGTCGTCCGCAGCCACCACAAGGATTGCGATATCCGTGGAATTTGCCCCACGCATACGCATTGCGGTAAACGCCTCGTGCCCGGGCGTATCCAGGAAAGTAATCTTCCTCTCTTTCACATTGACGGTATAGGCGCCGATATGCTGTGTGATGCCGCCTGCCTCTTTATCGATGACATTGGTCTTCCGGATGGAATCCAGCAGGGAAGTCTTACCGTGGTCTACATGGCCCATGACACAGATCACGGGAGGCCTTTCTACCATGGACTCCTCTGCTTCCTCATCCTCCTTCAGCAGTTCTTCAATGATATCTACCTTGACTTCCTTCTCACAGAGTATATCATACTCCATTGCAATGTTTTCCGCATCCTCGTAGGAAACCTCCTGGTTCACCGTCACGATCTTCCCCTGGAGGAAAAGCTTTTTCACAATAACGGAAGGCTGCAGCTTCATCTTATCTGCCAGATCCTTAATGGTGATCATCTCCGGAAGGGTGATGACTTTAATTACCTCTTCCACCGCCTCTTCCTTCTTTTTCTCAGGCTTGATAAACCTTCCGGGTTTGTTCTTCAGCGCCTCGTCTTCCTCATAAATGTGGTCTTTCCGGGAGCGCTTATCCCTCTCCTGGTTGTTTGAGCGGCGTTTGTCGTCATCACGCCTCTTTTCCATATCTTTTGCCGGAGCTTCCCCTGCAAAGCCTTTGCCGCCTCTTGTATCTCGGGAACCGGCTCCCTGTCCGACATTTCCTCTGTTATCTCTCGGGCCGCCGTTAAAATTACGATTGCCGCCTGGACCAGCGCCTGGACCACGGCGATCACCCTGGCCGCCTTCAGCACCCGGCCTGCCGCCTCTCTGAAATCCGTTTTGCCTGTCTCCCTGAGGCCTGCCATTTGGACCTGCACCTCCTCTTCCCTGATACTGTCCGCGGTCGGGCCTGCCACCCTGGCTGTTCCCGCCCTGGGGCCTGCCGTCACGGCGGCCTTCCTGCCCGCGGTTATCCCGGTTATCTCTTGCGGGTCTGTCCTGCCTGTCGGGCCTATCCTGCCTTTCCGGTCTGTCCTGCCTTTCAGGCCTATCCTGCCTTTCCGGTCTGTCCTGCCTTTCAGGCCTATCCTGCCGTTCCGGCCTATCCTGCCTTTCAGGCCTATCCTGTCTTTCCGGTTGTCTCTCAGACTGCCTTTCCGGTCTGTCCTGCCTGTTTTGTAATTTATCCGCCTCATGGGCTGCCGCCGGGCGCTGCCTGTTCTGCTGCACAGGCTTGGAAGATACCATCTGCACGCTGGGCGTAGGGGAAGGCGGTGTCAACGGCTTTATAGGCCGCACAGGAGCCTGTGCCCTGACGCGGTCACTATAACTGTTATTCTGCCTGTTCTGGTTTTGTCCCCCCTGAGGTTTCCCCTGGCCGGACATCTTGGAGTTCTGTGGGTTGCTGACGAAGATAATTTTTGATTTTTTCTTCTTATGGGCATCCTCATTTGATGCGTTTCCCGGTTTATTCCTCTTTGCAGGATCCTGCTTCTCCGTCCTTGCTTCCACGTTCCTTGCCCTGGCTTCCGCTTTCTCCGTCTTAGCCTCCGCATTTCCCGCCTTGGCTTCCGCTTTCTCTGCCTTAGCCTCCGCATTTCCCGCCTTGGCTTCCGCTTTCTCCGTCTTAGCCTCCGCATTTCCCGCCTTGGCTTCCGCTTTCTCTGCCTTAGCCTCCGCATTTCCTGCCTTGGCTTCCGCTTTCTCTGCCTTAGCCTCCGCATTTCCTGTTGCCACGGGACCGGACTTCTCTGTTCCGGCCTCTTTGGCAGGTTGTTCCTTGGCCCCATTGCCGCCAAACGCCTTGCGCACCATCTCTGCCGCCGCCTCCTCTATAGAGCTTTGGGCAACCTTTGCCTCAATGCCCTTCTTTTGTAAGAAACTTAAAATATCTTTACTTTGCTTATCTAATTCCTTAGCGAGTTCATGTACTTTTATTTTCGCCATTCTTTCTCCTCCTAATTTTTATTCCGTTCCCGCGCTCTTTCGGAGTGAATTCCGCTCCTGTAACGGGACTGCTCAATTCTCATTTTGCTCGATCTCAAGCTGCTTCCTGACCGCATCCGCCAGTCCCGCATCACATACACATACCGACGACCGAAAATCTTTTCCGATTGCCCGCCCCAGATTTTCTTTTGTTCCGTACCTGAATACCGGGACTTTATAAAAAGAACATTTATCGGAAAACAGCTTTTTGGTGTTATCGGATGCGTCCTCCGCTATGACCACCAACATGGCGGTACCCTTTTTCACCGCCTCCAGAGTCTGGTGCTCGCCACTGACCAGGTTCCGTCCTCTCATGGCGATCCCCAAAAGGGAAAAAACTTTATTCTGTGCCAATATTATCAAACTCCCTTTCCAGAGTATCATATACTTCACTTGGTATACTCATCTTAAAAGAACGCTCTAACCCTTTATTTTTACGTGCCTGGACCAGACAATCCCTGCTCCTGCAAATATATGCGCCTCTCCCGTTCTTCTTGCCTGTAACATCCAGGCAAATTTCATTCTCGGCTGTCTTAAGGATTCTGAGCATGTCCCTTTTCCCCTTCATTTCACCGCAGCCTACACACTGCCTTAAAGGAACTTTCTTAGCCATAAATCCTTTTACTCCTCACCTGCATACTCATTTTCTTCCGGCTCGGTTTCCCCGGGTTCGTACTGCTCCGGCTCATACTCCCCGGATTCATATCCGTCCGCCTCATACCCCTCGGATCCGTATTCCTCCGGCTCATAGCTTTCCTGGCCGCTCTCGTCATACTCTTCCTCTTCATAATCCAGATAATCTTCATAGCGGAAACCGGGAGCATCCTTGGCCTGGGTCTCGGACTTGATGTCAATCTTATATCCGGTCAGCCTCGCCGCTAACCTGGCATTCTGGCCTTCCTTACCAATGGCCAAGGACAGTTGGTAATCCGGTACGACTACCTTGGCCGTCTTTTCGTCAGGGTCCGCAAATACGGCGACGATCTTTGCAGGGGATAAAGCGTTCTGGATCAGCTGGCCGGGGTTTTCATCCCAGTTTACTATATCGATCTTCTCCCCTCTCAGCTCTTCCACAATGGCATTGACCCTGGCTCCGTTCATTCCCACGCAGGCGCCCACCGCGTCCACATTGGGGTTATTGCTCCACACCGCAATCTTCGTACGGCTTCCCGCTTCCCGGGCAATGCTCCTGATCTCCACCGTACCGTCCTTGATCTCCGTTACTTCGGATTCAAACAACCTCTTGACCAATTCGGGATGGGTGCGGCTGACATTGATGCGGGGGCCTTTCGGAGTGCTCTTGACCTCTAAAATATATACCTTGATCCTCTCGGTAGGCCGGAACACTTCTCCTTTTACCATCTCGCTCTCATTCAGCACGGCATCCGCCTTGCCCAGGTTAATGCTTATATTTTTGCCGATATAGCGCTGCACCACGCCGGTGACCACATCCTTTTCCTTCTCATAATATTGGTTGTAGATCACACTTCTCTCTTCCTCCCGGATCTTCTGTAGAATAACGTTCTTTGCATTCTGTGTGGCAATCCGCCCGAATTCCTTGGATTTGATCTCCACATTCAGGACATCGCCCACACTGGCTTTCCTGGATAACTCCCTGGCATCCTCCAGAGAGATCTGCAGGCATTTATCCTCCACTTCCTCGGCGGTCTCCACCACTTCCTTCTCTGCATATACCAGGAAGTCGCAGGTCTCACGGTCAATTTCCACTTTCACGTTATCAGCCTTTCCAAAGTGGTTCTTGCAGGCTGTAAGCAATGAATTTTCAATAGCTTCAAATAAAGTTTCCTTGCTGATCTCCTTCTCTTTTTCCAAAATATCAAGTGCTTCCATTAATTCCTTATTCATCATTTCCTCCATTCCGGCATGTGCCAAACTTTATGTTATCGTGTATTCAACCCGTTATTTCATGTTTTATTTCCTGTCAAAAGTCAAATGCAAGCCTGACCAATGCCACGTCGCGCCGCTCAAAGGCCATAGTATTATCCCCATCCCGTATGACAATAGCATCCCCGTCAAAGCTCTCCAGGATGCCGGAAAACTCCCTGCATTTATCGATGGGTTTAAACAGCTTGATCTCCACTTCCTGGCCGATACTGGCCTGCAGGTGCTTATCTTTTTTCAGGGCACGGCCCAATCCGGGACTGCTCACCTCAAGGATATAGGCATCGGGGATAAAATCCTCCCGGTCCAGTGCATCCGACAGGGCGCGGCTCACATTTTCACAATCCTGGATATTGACTCCCTCCGGCTTATCTATGTAAGCTCTCAGATAGTAGTCACTGCCTTCCTTCACATACTCCACATCATAGATGGACACCTGATTGGCCGCCGCAATAGGGGTAAGCAGTTCTTCAGTCCTCAATTCATAATCTTCTCTTCGGGACATTTATGCCTCCTTCAAAATTTATGGTACGCCTTATTATTGGCCTACAAGCAAGTAAGAGTGGCTTGCAAGCCACTCTTACTCTAAATCATCATTTACCTAATAGCGAGTATAGACCTTATACGGCATAAAGTCAATACATTTTCCGATTTCTTCCTGGTTTCTTACTGGTTTCATAAAAAGGGTTTCTCAAAAATATGATTAATCCCTATTTTTCCAATCCCATGAAAGCAATTTTCCACCCACCCTGTTCTTTTATCAACCCTATCGTCAGGTAGTCTATGGAATCCTCGCTTTCCGTGGTTCTCACCGGTACGCTGGCTATTACAGTGTTGGAGGAAATGTTCTGCCTGAGGCTCAGCTCCTCAGAGGAACACTCCGTTAACAGTCCAAGGACATCCAGGTCCTCCTCGTCAAAGGAAACCGACAGATAGGGAGAAAGCGCTTGGGGGTTCTCCAGGCACAGCTCCAATATCTGCAGCGTCACTTCCCTCACAACATTCTGCTCAACCTGCCACATCGGGTCCACCGGGTTCTCATCCCCGCCTGCGGGTACGATCCCAAAGTACTGTGCCATGGCCCGCAGGCGGCTGCCAAATCCCTCTTCCGCCTCGCTGGGGTAAGTGTAACAAAGACCCCAGACATCATCCACGTTGGAGCGGAGTTCCACTACATCAATAATGCCATCCTTTTCCTGGTACAGCTGATACTCCTTATATTGGGACTGGTATCCCCGAGCCATATAATCCTGCGCGATCCGGTCCCGGTCCAGTCCGGCAAATTCCGAATCTTCCCCGCTGAAATGCACTACCCGGAACACTACGCTGTCATTGATTTCGTTTACCCACTCTTCAGGGGCGGACATGACCCAATCCTCCTTGGGGACCAGTAAACAGTAACCCTGGCCGTACACAAGCCACGCCGGTACCTTTTCCTCCATCCCTTCCAGCATATAGTTCAGATCATACTCCTCTGCCGCATAGCTCATTCCGGAAAAGAGCTCCGGCCCTTCCCCGCTGCCCGTCACGCTTCCGCGCTCCGGCTGCACACCCGCGGCATCCGTTCCTACAGGCGCCTGTGAAACTCCCGAATTCCTTTGCCCCGACGGCAGTCCTTCCGTATCCTGGCCTGCGTTGCCCTGGGACAGGCTCCCGTCCGCAGGATATGGCGGATCCATGACCGTAGAGTCCGTCTCCGGTTCTTCCGCGGGTACCTCCGTATTCACGTTTCTTTCACCTGCCCTGACCGATGTGGCAAACAGAAAAGCCACCGTAAACATCAGCAATGCCGCTGATACTGCCAATATTCCTTTTTTCCTCTTATATCTCATAATCGCTCCCACCCTCTCTTCCACGGCATTCTTTCCGAAGCCGTTTAACAATAGCACAGAAGGAAATTTCCTCTCCTCCATGCCGATCAATGTCAACGCATACCCCTTCCGCGCCCCTGCGCCGTAAATCCTGAGCACTTTCTCATCACAGGCCAGCTCCACATCGCGGTTTAAAAGTATGTACATCACCCACACCAGGGGATTCAGCCAATGGAGACACAATGCCGCCGCCATCGCAAGCTTTAATCCGCCGTCCAGGCGTCGAATGTGTACCATCTCATGCTCAAGGATATAGGCAAGCTTTCTCTCGTCCTCCCACTCCAGACTCTTAGGCAACAGGATCACCGGCCTGAATATTCCATATGTCAGGGGCGAAGCGACCCTGTCGGACTGGCGTACCGATATCTGCCTCCTCAGTCGGTTTTCCCGAACCCAACGTTTTACATATGGGTTCTCCACAGGGATAGACGTGCTGAACAGCCTAAGGCAGCTCAGATACATGGCCAGAAAGACAGCCGCACACACCAAAGTGCCTCCCATGCCCACAGGGCGCAGGGTTTCTGCTATCTTGCCCACAGTTTTCAGGTAACTCCCAAGCAATGCCATACTGTCTGTGCCAGTCCCCGGGTCGGCTGCCCCCCCAGAATATCCCCCTTGGACTGAATTTCCCGTAGCGTCAGGGGACCCGGCCGCTCCCACATTATCCGAATCAGGATAGCCGGCCGCCCCAAGATTTTCCGAACCGCCAAGGCTCCCGGCTGCTCCGGAACTACCTGCGCTGCCCAAATATCCCCCGTTCCCATAGTACCCGCCGGCTTTTCCGGCAGCAGCCAAGGTCATCCCGCCCGGCAGCGGATAGACGCTTACCGGCGAGGAAACCGAAAAAGGTAAAAACAGCCTGAGCAGCACAATGCACCAGAGGATGGGAAATACCCTTCCGGAAACCCTTCCCCGGAACAACTTCCTGAGAAGAAGCACCACCAGGATCAGCATCCCGCCGCTGACACTCATATAAAGCAAATCTACTCTCACCAAGCTCATTCCGATTCCTCCACAAACTGCTTCAGTTTCCGAATCTGTTCCCCGGAAAGTTTCTTCCTGCCGATCAGCGATGCAAAGAGCTTATCCACCGAGCCGTCATAAATCTTGTCAATCAGCTCATCCGTCTCTGCCGCCTGGACCTCCTCCTGGGAAGTCAGGGCATGGCACATGAAATTAGGTTCGCGCCGTTCAATGGCGCCCTTATTCACACACCGCTTGATCAGCGTGTAGGTGGTATTCATGTTCCATCCTACCTCTTCCTTCAATATGTCGGATATCTGCTTCGCGGTGGTATCCCCCCTCTTCCACAGTACTCCCATAACCTTCAGTTCCGAATCAAAAAGTTTGATATCCATAATCCTCCTTTGCCGCATGTGGATCACAGAGACGCGGCTCTCACTACTGCAGTAGTTTGTATCTCCACACTACCACAGTAGTTTAGGAATGTCAATACTAAATTTGCATTGCCGGATAAAAATCCGTTAGTACCGTTGATTGGATATTTCTTGTTGCAGATTTTATGATATGGTATAATATGCCCTGTGAAACCAAACGCTCTTTTCACTCCCCTGGTTTCCGGCTAATGCATTCAAATAGCGCGGACGCGCTTTGGAAAGGTATCTATCCCAATGAAGAAAACGACTCTAAAGCTGCTTAATTTTCTGGCCTACACATTGATCCTGTTTTTGGCATGTAATTTTTACGCCGTAACGAAAATCGTCGGGCCCGGCCTTGTCTCCGGTTTCGGCAAAGAATCCTTGTCTCCGGCAGTTCTGTCAGCCTTGCTGCTGCCCCTGCTGCTTTTGTACATCTGGATCCATGTTTTCCCGATATTTTTCCCGCTGAGGCCAAAGTCAGGCCAGCTAAAGGTCTGCGCCGACGGAAACGGCCTGCTGATCCTGTTCCTGAGCTCCTCCACGCTGTCCGTTTCCTTCTTTCTCTCAGGCTGCCTGGGTGCGCTGCCCCTGGGTACCCCTGTAGCGGAACCGGGTTTATGGATCCTGAATTCCCTGGCTGCCATCCTTTTGGAAGCGCTGGTCTTCTGGAACGGCATCATCCGGGTCTACAGCTCCTCCATACAGCTGGGGATCCGAATCCGCGTCGTCGGCATTGTCTGCGGCATGATCCCCGTAGTGCACTTGATTGTCCTGGGAATTATCATACATACGGTGGCCGGTGAAGTCGCATTTGAAAACCGGAAGCTCCTGTTAAATGAGGGCCGCAGCAAAGAAACCATCTGCGCCACCAGGTATCCCCTCCTGTTGGTCCACGGGGTTTTCTTCAGGGATTTCCGCTATTTTAATTATTGGGGACGCATCCCCGAAGAATTGGAAGCAAACGGCGCCCGTGTATTTTACGGCAATCACCAGTCCGCAGCCACCGTTTCCGACAGCGGCCGGGAGCTTGCGGACCGCATCCTGCAGATCGTAAAGGAGACAGGCTGTGGGAAACTTAATATCATCGCCCATTCCAAAGGCGGGTTGGATGTAAGGTCGGCTTTGCAGCTTCCCGGCATTGCGGAACATGTGGCTTCCCTGACCACTGTCAGCACCCCCCACAGGGGTTGCGAATTTGCCGATTACCTGCTCACCAGGATATCCCCAAAGCAGCAGGCAGTTGTAGCCAGGACCTACAATGCCGCCCTGAAAAAGCTGGGAGACCACCAACCTGATTTCCTTGGGGCCGTAAAGAGCCTCACCGCATCGGCCTGCCTTGAGTTTAATAAAAAAACACCTGATATACCCGGCGTTTACTATCAGAGCGTTGGGTCCAGCCTAAGCCATGCCGTAGGCGGGCGTTTTCCCTTAAATTTTACCTATGTGCTGGCAAAACATTTCGACGGGGCCAACGACGGACTGGTAGGTTATAAATCCTTTCCGTGGGGTTCCGGCTACCGCCTGCTGACCGTAAACGGGACCCGGGGAATCTCCCATGGGGATATGATTGACCTGAACAGAGAAAATCTCCCGGAGTTTGACGTCCGGGAGTTCTATGTGCAGCTTGTGGCCGACCTGAAGGCACAGGGATTCTAGTATAATCCACCCTAATTGCCCGTATGTTTGGCGCAGGATAAATTTTCAGCCTGCAAGGCAGATTTCCTAGACGAATTTCTTCCCTAAGGCGCTGCCGAATGCCCATTTGGAAAAAGGACGTTTGTAAATCACCCTGTTTATCACGTATTGAAGGGCATTCCCCAGGAATATCATGATGACACAGAACCCGATTGCCGCAGCCGGGGACAAGCCGTCTGTCATTCCAGGCGTCTCCATCTCCCCAATCCTATAGATGCCGTTAAAACCTCCGGACGCCCCAAATACCAGTATCATCACTATAACACTCACTATATAAAATTTATACGCCAGGGCGATCATAACAGATAATCCTAATCCCAGGATCCCTACTGTGGGAAGCGTATTCCATATGACGGCCGCCCTCTCCGGGACCAGCCATGCGCCCAGTCCCCGGATCAGCAACAGGATCACCAACACCACCAGATTACCCCACAGGGATATCAATGACATAGCGCTGGTCTGGATCCTTTTTTTATAGGGCGATGCCTGGACCATTCCGGTGATATCCAGAGTTATCAGCATCTGGACGGGATATACTACCGCACTGAACATGAACAGCGCCCCGAAATCCAGCACTCTGTTCATTAATTTTCCATTTGTCCACAATAGGGTCATCATCTCGAAAGCGATCCCTATAACCATGAATAAGGTCATCGTACAAAAGCACTGCTTCACGCTCATGCCATATTTTACTAACCCGATACACGATATCAAGTCTTTCCATTTGTTTTCTTTCATGCCTGCCTCCAATTCTTTCCCTATGTTAATCTCCATTCCGGAGCGTTTACGCGACGGGGCGACTCAAATATCAAATCCGCCTTTGGTTTTACCGTCATTCCGTGAAAACCATTTCACCTGTGGATTGTATCCGTCCCGTGATCCTCCTGACCGTGACTTTACTGACTCCCAGCGCCACCCCGCAGTACAGCACTGCCAGACAGGCTATTACCACTGTTTCCCCGCTTTCCGTCATCCTTCCCACAATTTTGATCAGTGAAACATTCAGGACATTGACAAACGCCATCCCTACCTGGGCCAGGAGCGCAATCCACGTATTCATTTGAAAGCTGTCTACATGCCTGCTCCCGTTTAGCACTCCCACAATCACACAATACATTGCCAACCCCATGACAAAAGCAGTTTCCCATCCTGTGAACAGGAAGCAGATTGCCGCGAAAACCATACAGTAAAGAAAGCGCCTGGCCAAATCCACCATAACGATATTCCTCATCACCTCCGCACCGCTGTGGGAAGTCCTGAAGTATCTCAACCCCCTTCCGGCATCCGAAAGGCAGCCGCCCAATACCCAGTGATCCGTCAGGATCTCATAGAGCACCACATACACGCTTAATGCAAAATAGAAGATGTACATCCCCATGCCCGGCGGTTCCTCCCAGACCATGATCCCTCCGTATTTATGCTCCAGCATGGCCACACAGGCCACCCAGAACACACAGGGGATCAATATCATCCCCAAGGCCCGGTACAGGAATGTAGTATAAGAAAAATAACATTTTAATTTCCTCTTCATGCTCTCATGCTCACCCCTTTGCCACTTTCGAGAAATGTTTCATGACCGCCACGCTGATCTGCGTCAGGCTGGGCCTCTCCGTGCTCACCTGAAAGCCTGCCAGCTTGTCAAGATTCTCCGACAGGCAGATCCCTTCAAAGCCATACTGGCCACAGTCGCAGGTAAAGAGTCCGTCCCGGACCTTTTCCGCGTCCGCCGCATCCCCCTTGACCAACAGGTACTTTTCCTTTAAGTCCTCCACAAATCCCTGCTCCACAATCTTGCCACGCTCCATAATGATGGCATAGTCGGTGACATTTTCCATGTCCGCTATATTATGTGTGGAAAAGAAGATGCTCCTCTGCCCCTCATCCTCCGCCAGATATTCCCGGATAATCCCACAGAGCCTGTCTCGCATCACCGGATCCAGGGGGGAAGCCGGTTCGTCCATCACCAGAAGCTTCGTGTCTCTTGCCAATACTCCAGCGATCATCAGTTTCATCCTGTTACCGTCGGACAGAGAGCTCACTTTCTGCTTCGGGTCCCAGCCTGCCGCCCCTACTTCCATCTCCCTGCACCACTGCCGGAAGCGTTCCCTGTGGAATCCCTTAAACAGGACCGAACTGATCTTCTCCACCTCTTTCAGCTTCCAGTGCGCCACATAATAGCTGCCGGATGCCGTATAACCCATCAGTTCCTTCACATCAGGGATATTCTCCCTGTCCTTGTCCGTATACTTGTCAAAATACCTGATCTCTCCCCGGTACTGCAGCAATATCCCGGCTATAATGCTGAGCAGGGTAGTCTTACCCGCACCGTTTTCCCCGATCAGCGCCGTGGCAAACCCTTTGGGGATCTTCAATTCGGGAATGTCCAACTGAAATCCCTTATACTTTTTCCAGATACCATGAGCCTCGATCACATAATTGTTTTCCATATCCATACCTCCCTGCGTACCCGCATCTAAATTTACATAAAATACTCCCGCTACCCAGGCGACACATCCTCTTTCCTGTCACTCGTTCTTTCTGATCGACAGCAAAGTCTCCAGCATTTCCATCAGCTCCCTGTCGCCCATCCCCGCGATTTCCGCGGCCGCCATGGCCTCCGTCAGGGAATCCTCCACCTTCCTCAGGTGCTGTTCCCGCAGCATCTCACTGTCCTGGGCGTTCACGTAGAAACCCTTTCCCTGGGCCGCTGTTACCAACCCTTCCGCTTCAAGCTGCTCATAAGCTTTCATGGTAGTAATGACACTGATTTTCAGCTCCTTTGCCAATCCCCTGATGCTGGGGAGATACTCTCCCTGCTTATATTTGCCTGCCAGAATGTCTGTCTTGAACTGATCCGCAATCTGCTGGTAAATCGGTTCCCCCGAATTCTGCATGATTCTCATCTGATCACCTGCCTTCCTGTTTATATTGACAGCCTTCGTCCAAATCAAACTCATGCCGCCATACTGTTTATATGTTATATATACACCATAATCACTGATCTGTCAACAACAAAATGAAACTGGGGAAATTCATCACAAAATACAATAAACTGAAGCAAGGAGGGAACGACAGGAATGGGAAATAGAGTATACCGTCTGTCAGATGTGAGGCATAATTTGCGGAAGATTTGTGCCGAATCAAGGGCACATAGCGGATTATGTAAACTGAATTTGGGGTAAATATCACGCATAACGGATGACATGTCGATAGCGAAGAACAGCAGAAAGGCGATTGCCGGAAGCTGTCTGAGAACGGTTAACCGGGCATTGGCAAATCCGGAAAATGTATCCGGCAGATACAGGTTCCTGACTGCGCAATGCCCGGCTGATCATTTTATTTTATTTTCTTACCCTCTGCCTCCAGGACTGCCTGGACCAGGTAGCGCCGGGAAGGTTGGTCTGCAATACAGGTGGAGAGTGTGATGACCGGATTTCCCGTCCCCGGGGCCGCATCCTCGTCATAATACCCTTTCTCCCGGGCAGTCTTCTCCGTCAGCCGCAGGTACTCTTCAAACCCCTGCTGCGTCACCGTGTCATAACCCGTCAGCAAATGCTCGTCCGTAAACGGGTAGGCGGCATAGATCCGGTATACCCTCACGGAATCCTCCGTATAAATATAGACGTAAGGGTACTCTTCCAAGAAGCCGTCCTCCTCATAATCGTGAAGTCCGGCAAACATGGAGCCGTTGCGCATATTGTGCCCGTAGATTACCGTCTGGTTGTCGGACCAGTCTTTGCTGTTGGCCGGCTGCGTGTAAATGCAGCCGGGATATCCCTGGCTTCCGTCCAGATTGTGGGTCAGGTAATAATCCGGCCGGTCAGGATGCTGCAGCACAGGATAATCGATTGCCGTACCGGGAACCGTGATCCAGGCGTAAATGTGGGGATTATAATCCCTCCTGAGTGCGTCAAAATCCAGTTTCTTTTCGGGAACGTCATACTCCTCCAACCCGTATAGGGCAGCAAAAGAACGGATAGCCTTCACGCGGGGCCTCACTCTCTTATCCCGAAGCCACCGGCCCGGGTTCTTTCCCCCGGCCCGGCACACTGCCGTCCCTCCGGCGGTATCCTGTCCTTTTTCCAATGCCGGTGGCTGCAAAAAGGAAACGGCACATAAAAACGCCGTCAGCGCCAGCAAGGCTGTTATCTGTATGATCCTGCAAAATAAACTTTTCTTTCCCATCTCTTCCTACGCCACAAAAGAGCTCTCACCGCAGTGAGAGCTCTCTCCCGTTCTTTATTGCTCTAATTATCCTGTTCGGATTTTCTGCGTTCCCAAACCACAACGCCTGCCGCCGCTGCCGTCAGCAGTAATGTCATGGCTGCCAGCAGCCAACCTGCGATCCGGTTATCTCCGCCGGGCTGCACCAGGCCGGCTACAGGAGACAATGCAGCCACCGCCGCAAGTACATCCGCCCCGGAAGGTTCTTCCTTCTCATTGGCATTGCGGGGTGCCTCTGCAGGCGTCAGCTCCACATCATTCACCTTCACCACAACTTTGTCCAGTGTTGTAGCATCGTAAAAGCCGCTTCCCGCATCTCCGGTCTTGGGACTCTTGGTCTTGTCCGAAGGGCCTGACTTATCATCCCCGGTTTCCACCACGTCATCATCATCATTTACATTGTTGTCATTGTTTTCATTGTTGTTATCAGGCGTTTCCGGCTGCTGCATCTCCGACCATCCCACTGTGAAAGGACTGGCACTCATCACATGCACCAACAGGCCGCTGTTCGTTTTTCTGGGTTTCAGATATTCCAGGCTGCCGGGTTCTTTCCCGTTACAACCCATAACAACCAGATGGCTTACCACAAAATCATAGTCCTTGGCATTGGTGTTCTGCGGGTAAGGGAGCAGGACATCCACACCGCCTGCCGGGAAATTCTCCGCCGTAGCAGCTACCCAGGTCTTGCCGCCATCCAGGCTGATCTGTACCTCCACCTCGTAAACCGCCGCGTTGGTAACATCAGTCCCCAGGATCTGTTTTGCATCCGCAGATGCCACAATATCTTTTCCCAAAAATTCCTGAAGTCCCTTGGCATCACTGCAGCCTACCTTAGCCAATATTTCCGCCGGCACACTGCCCTCGGGAATTCCGGCAACAGGGGTAGATTTGTACTGGTCCGGCTTCTTCACGGGGCCGGAAACGGAATTTCCGTTCAGCCTTGCGCCCACGCCTTCGGGCGCAGCATCCGTCAGCGCCAGCAGGCCCTGCATGTTGATGCTTCCGTCAGCGTTTCTGCCGCCCTCCCCTAACAGGAACATTGCGTTTTCTATATCGGTCCTCACAAACCAGTCAAGGCTTGCCTCTGCGCCGCTGGCGTTCTGCGATTTTGTCCCGTTAAAGAAATAGTTGGTGTCATTTAAGACCTTGCTGCTGTCCTGGCTCCCCTTAGGCTTATAGTTAAAGGGAATACTGTTGGATACCTTGTAAGAAAGGATGCCCTCGCCCAGGAAGTCAGTATTTACTGCTGCATTAGTATAGAATGCCACATTATAACTTTCATTGTCAAAGGACGTAGAACGGTATACCTGAATATCAGGACAGCTGTTGGAGTCGATTCCCTTGGCCTTATTGTCAAAGGCAACGCTGTTGATCAGCACATGGTAGCCGCTCATGCTGTCGCCGCCCATCTTAAAGCCGTTTCCGTTTCCGGCGTTCACTTCCACGCCGTTCAGGTCCAGGTCACCTGCTCCGCCGTCCGCCCTCAGCACATAGCCGTTCTTAAACGCCACACAGTTCTGGATCGTCACGGAACCGATGCTCCCGGTCTGTACCTTGGCAAACAGATCCCAGCCGTCGTCCGCATTGTAGGCGGAAATACAGCCGTCAAACACATTGCCCTCGCCAACCGTCAGTTTGGCAGCAAAACCGTCCGCATCTTCGTATCCCCTGTCTGCATTCAGGTAGGAGGTACAGTTCAGGATCAGGTTATAGGAAGGCCAGTCCTCAAACTCGTCAGTCCCCTTATAACGGCTGATCTGCAAACCGGTGTTGCCGTTTTTATATGTATTTACCAGCTCCAGGACATTATGGCTCCCGGAAACCTGGATTCCCTTCTGGGCATCCGCCGAGCGGGTCACGTCAAATCCCTGGAAATACCAGTAGTCGCCTGCCAGAACCATGCCGGCGCAATTCCCGCCGAAATCAAACACCGGCCTTCCCTCTGTCTCCGGGTCGGCAATCATATAGATCATATTGTCCGCCGTGCCGTTGATGCCTCTCTCTACCTTCACCGTCCGGGTCAGGTTATAGGTTCCCCCTGCAAGCATAATATACTGCCCGGGTTTAACAAACTGCACCGCCGTATAAATGTCCAGAGGACTGCCCTTGCTTCCGTCCCCTTCAGGAGTTCCCTCAGGAGAAACATAGAGCTTCTGCTCCGCATTGAATCCCTTGAACTCTACGGAATGCGTGAAAGTAACCGTTTCATAACTGCTGAGCAGCTTATACTCCCCCGGTTTGTAATCCGCATCGGGAGTAAAGGTTACGGTAAAGTCATTGCTTCCCTCCGACAGCGTTACCGGGAAAGGGGTCTTGGTGTTGGCCAGGACATGCTGGCCATTTACCACCGTATTGCCGGCAGCGTCCTGGATCGTCAGCGTACCGTCCGCATTGCCGAAATAAACTAACTTATGGTTGGGATCGTTGGCGATAGAGGCAGACTCTATCGTGTAATTCGGTTCTACATATTCTATCTCCCGATCCTCCGCCGGGGCGTCATCCTCCGGGGCAATGGTAGTCATGGTCACGTTGGACACAGTGATCCTTGCGTTACGGGCGGCAAAGAATCCCACGTAAATGTGATCCCCGTCGATCCGGGTCAGGGCGTTCCTGTCAAGGTCGTAGAACAGTTTTTCGCCGATCACACTGCCGTCCGCATTCAGGTAACGCAGAATATAACCAGTGTTATTTCTCTGGATCTGCAGCCGGAAGGTTGTAAGCAGATTATCCAGGCAGCCCACAGGCTCGGTATCGGTATAGTTTCCTACCAGATTATAAGTTCCCGATCCCAGAGGCCCTGCGCTGGTTTCCAAAGTTCCCGATTCCGCCTCAAAATTAACGGGAATAGCAATGGTTCCAGCCTTCAGGTCCTCGATATCCTGTGCGGTAGCGCCCTGCCTTGCATTGTAGCCAAGTCCCAGCTTCATGGAAATCTTGGATCCGTCTTCATAGGTATACTCTATCTTAGAGGCAAGAACCTGCAAAGAATTGGTAAAAAAGTTTGCGTTGCTGCCGTGTGTCCCCACAGAGTCCGCAACCATCATACCAAAGCCTTCCTGCCCGTTACTGAACTTCCATCTGTCCACTGTAATATCCGCTGTCAGCGTAAAGTTCTCCGTATCCGGATCTATCTCCGTATAGTAGAAGGCAAGTCCGTCATGGGATGCCGGCTGGATCTTACCTTTGCCGCCTTCACCGAATACAGTGACGCTTCCCTCATTGATATTGCCTGTATGGCCGTTATTTTTAGTATCGGTTCCTGTGCCATAGGCCGCAAAGGTCCATTCCCTCAAAGCCTCCTGAGTGATTTCCACCTCCATGGAGGAAGCCTTGGATTTCTCGGTGCCCCTCACGGCTACCACGGAAACAGTATATTTCTGTCCCACGGTAAGCCCCGTAAGCACTGTCTGGAGCTCGGAAGTGGTAACGGTGGCCGCCACTGTGGCGTCCCCCGCCAGCGTAGCAGACACAATGTAACTGTCCGCCTCGGGCACTGCGTTCCATTTTACCGTAGCCGTGCCGTTTCCGCTGCTGGTAACGCTCTTCATTACCGGCGTCGCCAGAGGAAGGGTAAAGCTGAAAGTCTTTGTGGCACTCTCTTTATCCGTCTCATCCTTACGGCTGATAACCGCCTTAAAAGTATACGTTCCTGTAGCGGTGGGGGCGAAGGTCAAAATACAAGATGAACCGTTTTCCCCGGAAGATTCGCTTTTCACTTCATTTCCGGCGGCATCCAGCATTACAACCTTAACATTGTCCGCTCCGTCATATCCCACAACTGCATCTACCGAAACATTGATCTTCCCGCTATTTGCAGCATCCAATGCAATCGCTGTTATTTCCGGTGCTGCTACCGTACTCCAATCCGCACGTGGAGGCCGTGTGCCGCCAGTGGTCTCTGTGACCGTGACAGACAAAATACGAGCGCCCCTGTTATATGCAGGGTCTTCCGGTGAAAGAATCTTATATGTGCCTGCTTCCAGGCTCGTATATGTCATCATTACCGCTTTTGTTCCTGTAACAGTAGTCAAACCTTCGTTGTTTGCCACAAGGCTGCCCGATTCATCCACCAACCCCACCGCTGAGGTATTGCTGCCGCCCGTACTGGACATGCCGATCACTACATCCGCCGTGCCGGTGACGGTAAACTGCAATGCGCTGGAACCCTTGCTTCCAACCTCAATAGAAGTAACTGCCCCGGATGAGCCGACCCGCTTTGTTACCGTTCCCAGGGTCTTAAAATAGTCGCTTATCGTTGTCCCTGCCGCTATTTCTTCTTTGTCCACCGCAGCCGTCAAATCTCCCGGCAGAAAGGTATATTCCTGTGTTGTCGCACTGACGGCCACCTCCTCAACGGTGACGGACAAAATACGAGCGCCCCTGTTATATGCAGGGTCTTCCGGTGAAAGAATCTTATATGTGCCTGCTTCCAGGCTCGTATATGTCATCATTACCGCTTTTGTTCCTGTAACAGTAGTCAAACCTTCGTTGTTTGCCACAAGGCTGCCCGATTCATCCACCAACCCCACCGCTGAGGTATTGCTGCCGCCCGTACTGGACATGCCGATCACTACATCCGCCGTGCCGGTGACGGTAAACTGCAATGCGCTGGAACCCTTGCTTCCAACCTCAATAGAAGTAACTGCCCCGGATGAGCCGACCCGCTTTGTTACCGTTCCCAGGGTCTTAAAATAGTCGCTTATCGTTGTCCCTGCCGCTATTTCTTCTTTGTCCACCGCAGCCGTCAAATCTCCCGGCAGAAAGGTATATGTCCCCCCACCCTCCTTCGGCGCAGCCGCCTCTCCCGGCGTCACTGCCGGAGTGGTATCCGAAACTTGATTTCCACCTGGATCACCGTCCGACACGCTCTGTTCCATCGGCAGCGGCAACCCTTCTGCTTCCGCCGCCTGGACAGGCGACAGATACAGACCCGAAAGCAGCATGGAAAGGGTAAGCACCCCCCCCAACAGCTTCCTGAGCTTGTTCCTTGCTCTCTCTCGCATAACTTTTTCCTCCATAAACCTCTTTCAGCATATTGGCCCACAAAATGTAAGCACTTACAATAAAATGTATCTATATATTAGCATTTTATCTTTTTGAAAGCAATATATTTTGTGCAGTATGGATATTTTTGTTGCATAATACCCAATTCTATTGTCATGTTTTTATATACTTCTTACAGTGTGAACTTATTTACATTTTCAACCAGTATGCTGACCTTTTCCTCCATCTCCGACACGATCCGGGAAGAATCGTCAGCTACTTTCGTCAGCTCCGTGGACATTGCGGAAGTCTCCTCCGCAACCGCTGCGTTATCCTGCGCCAGCCGGCTCAGTACTTCCAGGGACTGTGTCACGTTGGTTCTCTGGCTTTCCAGCTCCACGGTGATACCGTCGATCAGCTTCACGGAATCCAGGCAGTTGCCCAGTTCTCTGTGCAGCCTGGAAAATACGTCCTGGGTCTCCGTCAGGGACTCCACCTGCAGGTCCACGGCAGAATTGATCTCCTGCATTGCTTCCACGGATTTCGAAGCGTTCTCCTGCAGCTCCTCTACGATCCGGTTAATCTCCACCACAGACCCTGCGGACTGGTTTGCCAGCCTTCCGATCTCATCCGCAACCACCGCAAAGCCTTTTCCCGCTTCCCCTGCCCTTGCCGCTTCAATGCTGGCATTCAATGCCAGCAGCGCAGTCTGGTCCGAAATCTCATTGATCAGGTTTGCCGCTACATGAATCTGCTGGGCGGACTTGTGGGTATATTCCGTCTGCTCCGCCATACCGGAAATACTTTCCCTGGTCTTGTTGTTGACCTCGATAAGCTGTTTCAGCGTGTTCATGGAACGCTCGCTCATCTGGCTCATCTCTTTTGCATTCCGGTCCAGGTTCTCCACCTCCGCGCCGGTTTGGCTGATCCTTTCCGCCATGACATTTACGTCGCCGGAAGCGTCGTCAGTGGATGCCGCCTGTGTGGTCACATTTTCCGCAATGGATTCCGCGGCAAGGGATACCTGGGAAATGGATTCCTTCATGTTGCCGAATGCGGCGTCAAATTTTTCCAACACATTGTTGACCCCCTGGGATACATCGGTGATATCCGCCAGCAGCTGCCGCATGTTGGCCTGGGCCACCCGGAGCGCATCGGCGGTCTGCCCGATCTCGCTCCTGCTTTTTACATTCACGTCTGTGGTAAGGTCACCCTCCGAGATCCGGGACGCAAACGCCTGTATTTTCTTCAGGGGGGCAACCATTGCCCTGCCGCTCAGAAACGCCGTGATAAGCGAGATAATGATGGCGCCTATGAAAACAAGGTCGATCCTTGTAAGCATATTTTGGTATTGCCTGTCAAGATACGCCCTCATCTCAGTCTTTTCCGTATTCATCTCATCTATGTAATTTCCGGTGGAAACCACCCATCCCCAGGGTTCGAATATCTGGGAATAAGCAAGCTTGGGGGCCACCGTGACACCGTCCGACTTGGTGAAATAGAATTGGTTAAACCCGCCTTTTTCCGCGCTCTGGCATACCTTCATGATCTCCTGGACGATCATGACCCCGTTCTGGTCTTCCAGCGTATAACGGTTTGTCCCTTCGTTTTCCACAAGTATGGGGTGCATTACCAGCGTATATTCCGTGTCATCGATCCAAAAGTAACCGCTTTGGTCCTCCCGGTAACGCATGACGCGGATCATTTCCTTTGCATCGTACTTAGCTTCCTCCTCCGTCTTCTCCCCTGCCTGGAACAGGTCATACTCGCTTTGAAGTATGGCCATGGTACTCTGCACCTGGGACTTGATCTCCGTCTGGTACCCCTCATCCACAGTTGTCTCGTAAGCAAAGTAGGCCGACTGGGAAAGGGCACGGATAGACAGGACCGCGTTCCCGCCGATAACCACTGCCGTCAAAACGGCTACACCCACACATATGCGCATAATCGCGAAAATCAAACTCTTTGGCCTCTTTTTCACCCCAATACCTCCTGTTACTTTTTCTTATTATTTTACACTATTATCCCTACAAATTCAATCTAAACTCCCATGCATTCCAATGCACCACCATCAATAAAAGTCGGGAGTTTAGCTGATGCACACAACCTGCATAGAATATGCAGATTGGCGCACAGCTGTCTCGCAAAACCATAAAGCAACATGGTTTTGACTTCGCGGTAGCGGAATGGCATAGGAACTTTTACAGTAAATTCTGTCCCCGGACTGGTTTCCGGCAGCTGCCCGGTTACTGTTCACTCCGTTCACAGCAACCTATGCACAGAAATCGCAGAACAGCGATTTCGCGCATGTCTATCTCGGGTTTATCACGCAGAAACAGCGTGAAAACACCTCGCGGTGACAGCGAGTGAACAGTAACGCTGCCCGGGCATATCTTCCCACAATACCAGATTCGCGTATCCATGCAGTTATCCGGGACTTTTCCGGGACATTTGCAAAAGGGACTGCCACTGTACGGCAGTCCCTTCTCTGTATACAGGGGCAGCGTCCCAGGCGCCTTGCCCCATCCGCCGGAACGCCCCAAAGCAGGCGCTCCCTTTTAAAGATAATTGTGTGTGGCATAATACAGTTCGTTCACATGGCCGGAATGAAGCAATTCATGGGCCTTATGGCTGAGAGGTTTTCCAAGGAACTCTTCGTATGCCTTCTGTACCTCCGGGTTCTCATGGGAGAAACGGAGCGGCCTCTCGCTGTCAAGCCGGTACAGCTGTCCGCCGCGGCTCCCTGCCAGTTCGCAGCCGTCATGGATGGGCTGGCCGCCGCCGCCCACGCAGCCGCCGGGGCAGGCCATGACCTCCACAAAGTCATAGCTTACCTTTCCTTTGATTATGTCCTGCATGAGTTTCTCCGCATTGCCCAGTCCGCTCACGGTACAGGTATGTAATGTCCTGCCTCCCAGGACGAAATCAGCTTCTCTTCTCCCGTCCTCCCCGCGCACGGCCTGAAATGCATCCGCATCAGGGTTATGTCCCTCCACCACGGCGTAAGCAGTCCTCAGGGCCGCCTCCATAACGCCGCCGGTAACGCCGAAGATCACGCCTGCGCCGGTGCTTTCCCCCAGAGGGGAGTCAAACTGCTGCTCTTTTAAGAATTGGGGGTTAATATGTTCCGCACGGATCATACGCACCAGTTCCCTTGTGGTCAGCACCACGTCCACATCCTGGCCCGCCCCCGCACTCCTCATATAGGAGAGGGACGCTTCCCGCTTTTTGGACACACAGGGCATAATGGAAATGCAGCAGATATTGTGGGGATCGATTCCCTTCTTCTGTGCAAAATAGGTCTTCGCCATAGCGCCGAACATCTGCTGGGGGGATTTTGCCGTGGAGAGGTTCCTCAGGTAAGTGGGGTATCTCTTGGAGACAAAATTGACCCATCCGGGACAGCAGGAGGTGAACATAGGCCACGCGTACTTTCCGGGATTGCCCAGGCGCTCCAGCAGCTCGCTTCCCTCCTCCATTATGGTAAGGTCTGCGGCAAAGTTGGTGTCAAACACATAGTCAAAGCCAATGCGCTTCAGAGCCGCAACCATCCGGCCCTCACTGCACTCCCCGGGGGGCAGGCCAAGCTCCTCACCCCATGCGGTGCGGACAGCGGGCGCCACCTGGACCACCGTGATCTTCTCCGGGTCGGCAAGCATGTCAAATACCTTAGGGATATCATTCCTCTCCCGAAGCGCGCCGGTAGGGCAGTGGGTGATACATTGCCCGCAGAGCGTACAGTCGGAAGCGTCAATGGTTTTATTGCAGGCTACGTCCACCGTTGTGCGGGAGCCTGTGTTCTGGACGTCCCACACATGCATATCCTGTACCTTATCGCAGATCTGCACGCAGCGCATACATTTGATGCACTTCCTGGAATCACGGATCAGCGGGAAGGAAGCGTCCCAGGGAGCCTCGGGGACCTCTTCTTTAAAGGGGATTTCCAGAATTCCCAGGTCATTGGATATTTTCTGTAAATTACAGTTGCCGCTTCTGACACAGGTAGCGCAATGGCAGTCATGCTGTGACAGCACCAGCTCCACATTGGTGCGGCGCACCCGGCGCACCTTGGGAGAATTGGTATAGATCACCATCCCCTCTTCCACAGGACTGTTGCAGGCAGTGATCAGCTTATCCTTCCCCTGCATTTCCACCACACAGACCTTACAGGCGCTGATCTCATTGATCCCCTCCAGAAAACAGAGATGTGGGATCTCGATCCCCAGCTCCAGCGCCGCTTTCATAACAGTCGTCCCCTCGGGAACGCAAACTTCAAGGCCGTCTATTGTAAGATTTACCATATCGCCGCACGTCCTCCTTTCAGGCTTCCATAGCCATATCTGTCGCAACGCAGGCAGCGCCCTGCCTCCTGGCAGGCCTCCTGCTCCGTCATGCCACACTCAAAGGCGTCAAAATTTCTCTTCCTGGCCCCTGCTTCCTCCTCGGAGAGCTGGATCCTTCCGCAGGGTTCCTTGTCCTCATACCTGACAGGGGGGATCTCCACGTCGCAGGGGATTACATGATGGTATCCCAGATACTCGTCAATATTGGCCGCCGCTACTTTTCCGGAGGCAATGGCACGGATCACTGTGGCCGGCCCGGTCACACAGTCGCCCCCCGCAAATACGCCGGGCACATCCTTTACCTCGCTGTCGCTCATGGCGGAGATAGTCCCTCTTTTCACGGAAAGGCCAGCCTCCTGGAAATGGCGTGTCTCAATCCCCTGGCCGATGGCAACCACAACGATATCACAGGGTATCCTCATCAGCGGCACATCCGCCTGGATGGGGCGGGCCCTGCCCCAGGCGTCTATGGGACCGATAATCTGGGGTTCCACCCAGAGCGCCGTTACATTGCCGTTGTCGTCCGCCTCTATCCTCTGGGGCGCTTTCAGGGCATAGAGTTCCGCGCCCTCCGCAATCGCCCCCTCCACCTCTTCGGGGAGCGCCGTCATGTCATCCTGGCGCCTCCGGTAGGCAATGCCCACCTTCTTCGCCCCCAGCCGGATGGCGGAACGGGTGCAGTCCATGGCCACGTTGCCGCCGCCTACGACCACTACCGTCTTGTCCTTAAAGTCCGGCATATTCTCATCGCCGATGCTGCGGAGCATTTCCACCGCGGACATAACGCCCTTGGAATCTTCCCCCTCAATGCCTATCTTTTTATCCGTATGTGCACCGATGGCCACATGTACGGCGTCAAATTCCTTCCTCAGCTGCTCAAACGGGATTTCCCCTTCTCCGTTGCCGATCCTGGTATTCAGCCTGACCTCCACGCCGGTGGACAGGATAACGTCGATATCCTCCTGCAGGCGTTCCCTGGGGAAACGGTAACTGGGGATTCCGTAGCGGAGCATGCCGCCCAGCTTGCTCTTCTCCTCAAATACCACCGCATGGTGCCCCATCAGCTCCAGGTAGTAAGCGGCCGAAAGGCCTCCGGGGCCGCCGCCCACAATGGCAACCCGCTTTCCGGTATCGGCCGCCTTCTGGGGCACAGGCACGGTATTCGCCCTGGCATTGTCCACTGCCATTCGTTTCAACCCCCTGATATTGATGGAGCTGTCGATCATATTCCGGCGGCACCTGGCCTCACAGGGGTGTTCGCAGATCAGGGCGCAGGCCGTAGGGAAAGGATTATCCTTGCGGATCAGCTTCACCGCGTCCCCGTACCTCTTCTCCCTCACCAAGGCTATGTAGCCGGGAATATCCACACCCGCAGGACACAATGCCACACAGGGCACAGGCTGGGTAATATGACAGGAGCACTTACCATGCTCAATGTGATGCTTATAATCCTCCATAAAACCGTCCATCCCTGCCAGCACCATGTGCGCCGCCTCATAGCCGATGGCACAGTCGGCGGAATCCATAATGTTCCCTGCTGTTTCACGGATCAGGTCCAGCGTCTTTAAGCTGGCCCTGCCCTCCAGCACATCCTCCAGCAAATTCTGGAGCTGGCCCAACCCCACACGGCAGGGCGTGCACTTACCGCAGGTCTGGGCATGGCACAGCTTCAGGAAGGACAGCTGCAGGTCCACGGGACAGAGTCCGGGAGGACTGGCAATGATACGGCGTTCCAGATCCTTGTACAGCCGCTCTACCGTCAGCTGCGCCGTGTTGGGTGTTGCGATTTTCAGTCGGCTCATTCTTCTCTCCTCTTTCTTTTCCTTATTTTATTCCCCATGATTTCATTCCCCTGCAAATAGCCAAATCAACTTTGTCGGAATATTAAACCATATAACAAGGCTTGGCGGATGCTGCGGGGCCGGATACCATAGCGCCCTTGGGGCGCTTCCTTATTAATGACTATAGATTTCCGAAAAGGCCCACAGAGCCTGCCGAAAGGCCCGGGATACTCTCCATTCACAATGCAATGCCCTCATAAGCGCCTGATATTATGTAAAATTCTTGTAAGCTCTTACATTTTGTTGTGCTTTTCGTACAAATCTATATTATGCATTCTACATTATTTACCAAAATGTATCAATAGTTTTTGCATAAGTTAAATTTTTATCTATTTCCGATTATGTAAGCGTTTACATTAATAACGGCCCGCATTTCTGCAGGCCGCTTTCCGTAATATGAATATGGCTCCCCAAATACTGATTCAGGAAAACGCCGCCAAAGCGTTTTCTGCGCCGGATTTGTGCTGTTGATAGTGCTGTACTAGATATACCGTACCTCAATGTTCCCAAAAGATACCTCTCCCCTGATCTCCAGGGTGTTCCCGCCGCCAGTGCTGCAGTGGCCCTTTTCGCTGATATCGCCGAAGACTGCCTCCCCTTTTACGACTACATGCCACGCCGCAGGGATATAGAGCACAATATTGCCGAAGGATGACTCCGCGTACACACAGACATTGCCGTTGTTCACCACCGCATTGTCAAAATAGACGGACATGCTTCCAAATGTGTTTTTCAGATGCACCTTCCCGGGCATTTCTCCGGTCAGATACTTTGCCGTCTCCCCAAAGGTATTTTCCAGATGAATTTCTTCTTCCGGGTTGGTCTGCACAAATTCCTTCACGCTTTCCCCATGCTTTGGTTCCCTGGCGTTTTGCCCATGACTGGAGCCAAAGCAATTACCTGAGTATTCCTTATGGCTGTTCCAATGCCGTTTTCGGGAGGGAAAGAGCACATTCAAGCCAATTCCGCCCAAAAGCGCCGCCACAAGGACTGTCCATGGGTTGATCTCTGGCAATCCCAGGCGTTCGCCGTTTATGATCAGCAATGCCGCGGCCGAGGGCAGTATCAACACAAAATTCCTGTGGCTGATCCCTGCGATCAAAAGGACCAGCGCCGCCAGCATAAGGATAATATCCAACACCTGGATATAATAGAGACTCCCCACAATGAGCAGCACTGCCGCAAGCAGGAATCCCACCCCCCATAAAATCTTTCTTGTTTTTTTCATAATAGTTCTCCTTTCTACTCCGTTTTATCCCTTTAACCTTTTTGTCCCTTTCACTTTTTTATCCTTTTAACCGTCTTATCATTTTAACCGTCTTTCCCGAAGCCGCTCTATCACTGATTTGTAATAGCTCCTGGACACCATAACGCTCTTTTTGCTTCCACGGAACTCCGCTTCGCTGGATGCTGTCAGGTTCCTGGTAATCGAATAAATGTAATCCAGATTTGCTATGGTGGACTTTGATATCCTCATAAAGCAGCCGGGAAGAAGCTCTTCCAGTTCGTACAGCTTATAGGGGCAGGCAAAGAGCTGATCCGCCGTATGGGCAAAAATCTCTTTCCCCTCCGTCTCAAAGAAATAGAGCTTCTCTATGGGGACATAATATTCCGTATCCCCCCGGCTGAGGGGCAGGCACCGCTTACTGTTTCCCTGTTCTGTAATGTATTTCTGCAGCAGGACAATGCTCTCGTCCAACTGTCCGCAGCGGATCAGTACCTCTGCCTCAGGCAGGCCGCTTACCATCTCAATCTTTACCCTCATATGTGCTCTCCTCAGGAACTGCCTAACAGTTCCTTTATTCTGTGATCAGTATACACGCAAATCACCGGTCTAGTAAACAGGTTTGGCGCAACAGGTAAAAAATAGAGGGTAAGCAGTTACTGTGAAGGGATTGAACGCAAAGGTAAAGGGTAAGGTAAGTGAGAAAAAAGAGAAGGGGCCTACTCTCCTTCTCTCCTGCGGTATTCGATATATTCATAGTCGCTGGACCTGCTGCGTTCCGCCATGCAATGGTATACCTGATCCCGCAGCTTCTGTCTCGCCTCTCTGGGGTCCAGCGTCTCATCAGCGTAAAAGGGGCCGTCAATGTAGGTGACGATCCTCACCTTCCGGCCCTTCCTCCCTCTTCTGCGATATGTGTTTGTCAGGGCAAAAACCGGGCATTTCAGCTTTACCGGATACTGAAAGGAAACGGCTTTAAAAGGGCGTATTCCGGTGTAATAGGGCCAGATATGGGCCTCCGGATAGATGGTCACGGAGTAATTCCGCTTCACCTTATCCTCCACTGCCTGCATAAAATGCTTCATGCCGCCCAGGTCGCAGGGTATCGGGATCGCCCCCAGCATCTCTACCAGTGTCCCCAGTCCCGGCATGGAAATATTTTCGGGATTCACTATGAAAAAGTTCCTCTTAGGGTAATTCCCCAGGCTGGGGATAAAGGTATCCGCAAAGGCCTGGGTATGGTTCCCGTATATAAAATATCCCGTGTTTTTATATTGTTTCAGCTTTTCCCTGCCTGTGAATCGTATACGGAATTTCAGCCTGGCATACAGATACTTCACCGGCATGCTGAATACGTTCTGCACTGCCAGGGAACAGAGTTCCCACAGGCAGCCGTGAAAATATTTAAAATTACGGTCTACCACCCTGGGGGTGATCTGTGCCGTGGAAAACTCCTCATTCAGCTCGTCGCTGTAATAAATCACCTTTCTTTTATCCGGTCCCTGTCTTCCCATATCCCTCCGTCCCCTTGGTTCTCCTTCGCCTCCCGTTCTCAGGACGCATCGCTGCCACATTCCCCGGTGCCTTTTGTAGTGTATTCCAGTGGAATGCCGTAAAATCCTTCATATATATTTTTCCAGAGGTCATAATTGCGGTCACGCATATCCGCCGCCTGCTCCCTCTCAGGCAGGCCCGCCTTGGGGTAAATCGGCTCGTTGATAAAAACGGTATATTCCTGGATCGGGAATCCGTCGGGGCCGATACGGTTGCTGTCCTCCATGCAGATAAATACCGGAAGCACCGGCACATGGTTTTTCCCCGCAAATTTGAACGCGCCGTTTTTCAGCGGCTTAGGCTTCCTGTAATTCCACCACAGGCTCTGCTCCGGATAGATCAGTATAAAATCCCCCCTCTGCAGGATGGCATCCACCGCCATCAGAAAATTATACATGGTCTTCTTATTGCCGCTTAATGGCAGCGTATCGCAATTTCGGAACAGGTAGCCGTAGAGACCCGGGAAGTTCGTATAGTTCCCCTCGCGGATCACCTTGAACAGCCGCTTCCTGTGGTATTGTTCTGAGCGCTGGAATATCCGCTCCACAGTAAAGCAGTCAAAGGGGTTAAAATGGTTACAGGTTATGACAGCGCCTGATTCCAGGTTATTCAGATATTCCATGCCGCACACCTTTTTAATGACCAGCTTCTTTTCCCTGATCAGCCTGTCTACAAACCTGTTAGCAATCATATAAGCCGTTTTTCTTTTTATAATGCTGTCCGGCCGCACCTTCAGGTAATCCACCATATCGGGCAGCAAAGGGATCGTGGGCGGATCGTCCTCCGCATCCACGTCAAACCTTCCCTCACGTTCCAGCTCTTTAATCATCTCCAGAACCGCCAGTCTGTCCGGCGCCTTTGGGGGAATCTGCTTCCTTTTCCTGTTTCTGCCTTTCATATTGATTACCATGCCTTTCCGCTGTCTGCGCTATTGGGTTCAACACGCTGTGGGATCCTGCCCGCCAATACTATTTCCGGTATTTTCGGTCATCTCCCACACAGTCCGATTCTTTCCTGGCAAGCCTGATCAGTTTCCCATGCTGCTGGTTGTCCTTGAATCGCTCCTCTTCCGTATAGTTTTCCCTGATTTCCTGAATCACGTCAAAATATTCCGTCTCCTGGGCATACATCCAGAAAAATTCCTTATATAAGATATCCTCAAAATGCCAGGGTTTGAATGCCAGGTTATAGTGGATCAGCTTCACATTTTCGGTCTTTATTTTAGGGTCCGGTATGGGCATCCTGTTCCACACCCTGTCAAAGAGCTTTACCCTCCCCTTGCACAGCCTGTTCAGGTAATCCTGGTCCTGGGCTACGGAAAAGCGTATCCTGTCCAGCAGATAGACGAATTTCTCCTGAAACTTGAACTTCCGCAGCTGGTCCAGATTCATGAGCAGCACCCCCGCATTAAAATACCTCCGGTAGTCCGCCACGCCCACCACCTTTTCCGCATATGTCTGGAATACCTCATTGAACTGGATGATGTCATCCGGAGCCGCTGCCACCAGGTTATCCCCCATGTCAATATTAAACAGATCTGCAACATCATCCAGGATCACGATGTCGCTGTCCAGGTACAGCACTTTGTCATACTGGGGGTACAGATTGGGTAGAAAGAGCCTGAAATAAGTGGTCTTGGAATAGTAATCCCTGGTATAGAGCTTATCCTTCACTTTCTGGATATAGTAGTTCAGATCCACAAATTCAATATCAACATTGTCTCTCTCATATCGGGATATCTTTTTCTTATTCTCCGCACTGATATCCGTGTTCAGCACCTTGATGAGATACCTGTTCCCGGGGGAAGAATTATCGATCAAAGACTGCAGCGCTACCGCCAGAAACGGGCAGTAACCATCGTCTACCGCGAAAAAAACCGGGATTTCCCTACTGATAATATTTGCCATTCCAATCCTCTTTTCTGCTCTGTCCTGAGATTTCCTATCCGGCTGCGAACCCGGAACCACATCCTGCTTCAGCCGTGTTTTCTGCCCTGATTGCTATTGCTTCTTCATTTTACCACTGCAGGCAACGTGCCCTGCCGTAATGCCCGTTTTTAATAGCGCATGTATTTTATCCAATATATTGATCCCGCAAGAGTAATTCTATTCCGGCCCCGGTTCTGTGGCAGGACGTGTCAGCCTCAAATTGCCGCTTTCTGCGCAGATACTCCTCCAGGTCCCTGTCAAAAGTATGGCAGTTCAGATATTTATGAATCTCTTCCACCTGCCACTGCTTATAATTCTCCGTGTGGGGATAGGGCTGGAACATCAGCCTTTTACAGAAGTGGCACACTATAGTGTCCTTTCTGTCAAACTTTGACTGTTCGTTAAACCTCCTGGGAAGAAGCTTTTTCTTTTTGGTAGACTTAAAGATAGCGGTCTGGTCGGCAAAGAGCATCTTCTTTGTGCGGATCCTCTGCCTGGCCTTGCAAAGCAGTCCGGTCCGGCGCACTTCCGCCATGTTAAACAAAAGCATTCCCGCATTGAAATAATCCGGCCGTATCAGCCAGCATCCGTACTTTTCCTTCACCGCCGCATATTCCACGCCGGATACGTCGATATCATAAAGTTCTCTGATATCCCCTGCGATCATTATATCTATATCCAGATATAAAATCTTGTCTGGGATTCCCGGCGTGATATCCGCCAGAAGCCGCAGCAGCGTGTAAGGCGTACAGTAGGCCCCCTCGTTGGCGCACTCCCGGAATTCCCTTTCGTACAACTCCGTCACATCCAGCCTGGTGACCTTATTTTGGGGATGTTTCTCCTGTATCACTTTCTCCAGAAAAGCGGCCTGTTCCTCCGTAATACAAGTATATTGGGGGGCAAGGCGCCGGAGGTCCATGGTCATAATATAAACATGTATGATCTCTTCTGTCCTGTTTGTCATGGAGATCAGCTGGGTAAGCGCCCCGTCAAAGACTCTTTTGTTGCCACACAGCAGCAGGTTTATCATAACACGCGTTCTCCTATTCCATGACAGAATACTGCATCCACTCGTACAGAAGCTTCGTCCCTTCCGCAATGTCCGGCGGAAGCAGGGCTCTCGCCACCAGCTTCAGCTCCTCCGTCTCCGCATCCGTGCGCCGGAGGTTTGCATAATCTCCGTCTATACTTTCCACAATATATTCAAAACGATTCATTTTCACATTTTCCCTTCTGTACCATATACTTATATTTTATGCAGACATTCCTCCCGGAATTTCTCCAATCTCTTTTTACCCTTCTACCCCCAGGGCAAAAAGCGCCGGAAGAAACATAAAGTTCTCTCCCCCTCCCTGGGGCATATGGATAAAATGGGATTCCGGATCCGCTGCCATCCAATCCCTGATCACCTCAGACTCCCTGGAATCATCCCCCTGCACATTCACAAATCTCTTCGGTTCCTCAAAATAGGAAAACAGGATATTCTCATGAAGTGCTATGGACTGGTATCTGTCCCCCGCCAAAAGTCCCTCATCCACAATTGCTTTATGAAAGTATGTGTAGCTGAACAGCTTATCATCCCTCAAAAAGGCAATTCTGCCCCTGCGTTTTTCGGGGACGGCGGGCCTGCGCCATTGTTCGGCATTCTCCGGCACACTGTGATAATAAATATGGTACATATGCACCCACAGTCTGTCCCCCTTCTGTCCCGGCCACAGCTGCAAAAAAGGGGTCAGGGGCATCAGCAGTTCCTCCGGCCGCAGGCAGGTAGCCTGCACATCCTCGCCGGATTCCGGCAATACGGGCACGCTTCCGGACTCCGAAGCAGCCTTCGGCGTCACGGCGGCATCCTCCGGCGCCGGAATACCTGCAGCGCCGCCGGGGCCTGCCGTACATGGCCTGCCCGCGGATTTCGGAGCGCCTATGGCAGCAGGCTCTGCCACCACCAGCGGCTCTCCCACCGCCTCGTAATAAAGGAACAGCATTCTGTCACTCCGATACAGAGCCGCAGTCAAAACTTTTCCCTCCGCCTGTGCCTGCCGGATATTCCGGATACATTTTTCTATCTCCGCAGACAGGCTGCCGGAAGGTATATCCTCCTTCAGCTGCCCACGGTAATGAAGTCTGTATATTTTTTCACCCATCTTTATCCTCCTGTAAAACAACCACAGCTGTTTCCATGATATCAATCTCTGTTTTTAAGAAATGGCGTTGAAAATGCATTCAACCGTCCTGATGGCGGACTATATTTTATAGTTATTAAAATACATTACACGGTTTTTAAAACTATGTCAAGCAGTGTTTGTTTTTATATCCTGTTATATTCTGCAGCAAATCCATATCCCTGTATCGAGTAGGAGGCGGTGATTAACCGCCGTCCTCTCACACCACCGTGCGTACCGT